>JBEKOB010000026.1:0-55152 GCA_049522195.1 Bacteroidota bacterium | reverse complement strand
ATCCTATGGTGAAATGATCTAACAATGATCCAACAACATCAGATCCAGTGTGCTGCGGTCCCCTGCCAGAGTTGATAAAGACCAAGAAGCACCAACCCGATTGCTGAGAGACCTAACAGGGCGCGATGCAGACGTGGGCCCAATACCCTTGCTGTGGAGAACAGGATGACGATAGCTGCGCCCCCAAGTACTATTGTACCGTAGAACGCGACGATCAGAGCGATTCCATAAACAGGCGCTTGGCGCCAGCCTTTCATGAGAAGCGGCCCCATGACGAGCATCCAACCGAGGTACGGGTTTGGATTCAGCACATTGACAAGGGCTGCCTTGAGCAGGTTCATGCTCCCCGACTCTGTGGGGACGGACGATGGTGAACTGAACACCCGCCACGCTTTGAATGTCCCAAACGCGAGATACAAAAGGAAGAAGCCACCAGCCGTCTGAAGCACCCGTTCCCACCAGAGGGGAATGGTGTTCAATACCAGCAATGCCAGGAGAATGATCGGTCCGTCACTGACGAGTGGCGCAAACGCTGCGGGGAGTGTGCGTCGCCAGCCATGGTTCAACGCCCGTGACATGAGGTACGTTTGAAACGGTCCGGGTTGGACGGCAGCTGCGAAGCCGAATGTTATTCCTTGAACCAGATAGATGAACATATCACGATCTCTAGCGGCTCCCCAACCTATGCCATGACCGCAATCATGCCGAGGACATGATTGCCGAGCTTTTGCTCGCCTTTCACATGAATAAAAGATTGTGCTTCAGATGCACTGATGCCCTTCGTGAAGATTCTCCAGGCGACGCTCTTGTCGATGTCGACAGAACAGGAGGCATCAGCGTCGCACTCTGCATAAAGTTCCCAGCGATTGTTGACGCGAACGAGATACCATCGCGCGCTGTGCAAGCCGCTGACGGTAAATTGAATGATCGTTCCCGGAGCGGCGTTCACGCTTCGATAGTGGTGAGGCAGCGCCCGCATGGATGTGTCCAGATATGGCAGATAAAAACGATCTGCCATGAGAACGCCGTCATCCCCGGTTGCAAGGCGTATCTGTTGCTGGTGATGCCACTTTTCCGTGTACTCGCGCGCGACATGAAACCAATTCTGTGATTCCGATTCTCCCGCCCAGGCAACCGAGATCGCTGCCGTGGCTGTTGGATCGAGAGATTGCATATACTCGCAAAATGGTCTTCCTGTCATCTCCAACAGATCTGTCAGGACAGCTGGGCTGACACGGCGAAAAGCCCGGACCCAATCTGCGTTGAGCTTGTTGAGAAAGACGACGAGATCATCATACGAATCAGAGCCGCTGTACTTCTCACCCCTGTATCCATCGCGAAGAATGGACCATGCCCCGATATTATTGTCGAGCAGGTGCGCTGCCACGTCCTTGACGCACCACTGGGCAGCGAGAGTCCGGCGTTCCCAATCGGCCGGAGTGAGCTTCCGTAGGAACTCGAGAAGCCACCGGTCGAGCTCGGGAAAAAGGTGCGCAAGATGGAGAGGTTCAACCCGTTTCAATAATCTCGCTCATTCTTGGTGCATCGGCATGCTTAGGGCAGGGATCTTTCGACGTACTGTGAGTAGTCTGTCAGTTTTTGGGTGTACAGTTCCATCATCAAGGCAGACGAGATGATGAAATCCGCTGTCGATCTGTTGCAGGCCGTGGGGATATTGTAGAGAACGGATATTCTCAGTAGCGCTTTCACATCCACATCGTGCGGGTGTGGTTGCATGGGATCCCAGAAGAATATCATGACATCGACCTTTCCTTCTGCGATCATCGCTCCAAGCTGTTGATCTCCGCCAAAAGGTCCCGATTTCAGCTTCACAATGTCAAAATGCATTGATTGCCCCTTTTCGAGTTTCTTCGCAATCGCTTCCTCAACCAGCCGACCGGTTGTTCCAGTGCAAATCAGCTTATGATTGAGCAGGGCTTTCCAGTTCCACTGTACCCACTCGACAAGATCCTTCTTGCAATTGTCGTGCGCAACTAACGCGACTCGCTTCGATATGTCCATACATACTCCTATTCATTCGACGAGAGAGAAAGAACAGCAGACGAGGTAGATCGCGAGGTGCATCAGGGCCCCCGGCGTTTCCCTTCTGGTGCCGGGCTCGTCCGATTTTGTGAGTTCTGAACCCCGTCCCATGGTTGCCATGGGCTACATGTCCCACTGTGCGATGGTACGATGAGAAATCAACTGCCACAGCCCGGTCTTCATGGAATACACCCGAACATACCGAATCCCGTACCGCACTTCGCCTTCCTTGGACTGTCGGTGCACCAGAAGTTGCCCCGTTACGAGTGCAGTTTCTTCCCGGAGTTCGATGGAAGAAGGATCCAATTGACGTGAGAGATATCGGGTCTCGTTGCTACGCAGAGAGTCAAGCCACTCGGACTTGGTTTGCACAAGACCAGTCCCATGGGTGAACACGAAATCATCAGCATACAAAACCTCAAGGGAAGCGAAGTCCTTTGAGACCACCGCATCCTCGATTCTCTTGTTGACAGCTTCGATTGTAGCAATTGCTGAGTTCACAGTGGCGGTCGTTGCGTTGGAAATGTGGACACTCTCTGTGGCGATCGATGGTTCAGGTCTCTGTCAGACCTTCGTCGCTCCATTACTCCACGACTTCACTACTCCCCTACCCTCATACTCCAGTACTCATCTACTCCCATACTCCACTATTTCTTACCCCGCCCATCGTTTCAGTTTCGGAATGTTTTTTGTAATAAAGTACGCCAGGAAGCCCGGAACATGCATCTCTTTCATCTTCCCCTTCACAAGATCGATCATCTGGTTTGCAGTGATATTGGGGAGAGTGAACTTCCCTTGTTGATAGCAATGGCTGCAGTACATTGCGTTCTTGCTGCCATCCCCTTCGGTACCGCCCCCTTGTTCGTCCTTCGAAAGGGGCATCCCGCAACTCTGACAGTATTTGTAGGTCATTGAAATCACTCCTTTCCTCAACATCAATGTCGTTTTAACGATTGGCTCAACCGCTTGTAGTTTATTTTCCCGTTGTTGTCCCGCAGATGCCGTATGATGATGCTGGCCCTCCATGCGCGTGCATCGGGATCGCTCGCTGATCCAATAGTATACAACATCGTCCGCTGGCGGCCCTGTGTCAGCGAGTGGAATAAACGGTTGCCTTCTTTGTCCTGCCTGAACAATTCCTTTAGTTCTGCGGGCATTGGGAGACCATACGTACTCCCATCCGGCTGTAAACCGACCTTCACTGTTGAGCCAATCCCGAGACTCAGGGCATCGCACCATTTCTTATTCACAGAAAGAACAAAGGAGCCCCTACCGTATGGCAGCAGGGCGCATTGATGTGCCTCGGAGCCGTTCAACGTCCTGAGAACACGGCGCGAGCCGCCGCGCACCAACTTCTCCGCGACCGATGACGGTACGCGCAGATGAGAACCCCAAAGCTTGTTGGTGGATTTTTCGAGAATTGCTGTGAATCGCAGCGTCTTCGATTGTGTCATGGAACGCTCTCTTTCGCCTCTCCTCTGACCTCCCTTAGTGTGACCTACCCGATTGTCGGAGCGACCAGCAATCCCAGACAGTATGTAATCGCCGCCTCACCAAGTCCAACCAGTGTCATTTCGATACCGCTCTTGACCCACGACCGGCCTGTAACGAGAACCTTGGATGCCCCGACGACAAAATGAGCGATGGTGCTGACGATGAGCGAGATGAGCAGCGCATGCATTCCTGACGTGAACAAGAAGGGGAGAACGGGAATCGCGGCGCCAATGGCAGTGCTGACCGATGCGCTGATTGCAGAACTCCATTCGTTCGGGAAGGATTCCTCAGAAAGACCCAGCTCTTCATGCACGAGCGTCTTCAGGAGCTGGTCCGGCTTTTCGGAAAGCCGTTGGGCCATTGCTTTGGCTTCGCCTTCCGTGAATCCTTTCAGCTGGTAAAACAATTCCAGTTCCTCGAGTTCCTCTTTCGGGTTGTTCTGGATTTCATGTTTCTCGCGTTCCACCTCTGCTTCATATACTTCCCGCTGCGATTTCATCGCGAGATACGCGCCGCTTCCCATCGAAAGTGCGGAAGCGATGGCTGTGGCAAATCCACTTAAGAGAACAAACTGACCGTTCGCCTGCGTTGCTCCGGCGACGCCGCTGACAACGCCGAACGCAGCACCAAGGCCGTCGTTGACACCGTAAATCGCCTGGCCGATCCATCCTCCAGCGTGGACGTGCCATGTTTCACGCCTCAGCAGTGTATCAAGCCTGCGCTGGGGATGGCTGGGAGATCCTTCGAACTCCTGGAGCATGCGCGTGTGAGAACGCTCTTCGCGTTGAGCATCGAGAAGCGAGTTCTTGTCGTTTTCCGTCTGCGCTGTCGCCATCAAAACTTCATAAAGCTTATCGGCTTCACTCTCGCCTGCTTCGAGCATCTTGGCCGCGACGGTGGTATCGCTCTTGAGCAACATTGAGCGCCGGAGACGATCGACAGGGGATTCCGTGTACTTACCGGGATCGGCCCCAAGTTCACGAAGCCTCACCAGCCAACGTTCGGCATGTCGTTCTTCTGCCTCGGCCATCCGGACGAGGATTGCCTGTTTGTCGGGATTGGATTCGCGCTTTGCGAGTGCATGGTAATTTCTGGCGCTGCGCATTTCATCGCGCCACGCCTGTGTGAGGCCTGCTATGAATTGTTTGTCTTGTTCCATTGTCCTGGTGGTTCGTAAGCGGTTGAGGGGCCGAGGTTGTGTCGGCTTTACGGTTTCTCTGCCTTCATCTCGTCATACATTTTTCTGATCCACTGGACGTCTTCCCATGTCGGCTTCTTCCAGTTGGGGTTGCGCAGAAGGGCCGCCGGGTGATACGTCACGACCAGCTTGATGCCGCGATAGTTGTGTACTTTGCCGCGCATGTTGCCAAGGCTTTCGTTTGTGCGGAGGAGCGTTTGTGTGGCGATTCGGCCGAGGCAGACGATGATCTTCGGCTTGAGCAACTCGAGCTGCTTCCAGAGGTATGGCTCGCATGAATCGACCTCTTCCTGCAGGGGGTCACGGTTGTTGGGAGGTCGGCACTTGAGGATATTGCAGATGTACACCTCTTCGCGCTTGAAATGAATTGCTTCGAGAATCTTGTTGAGGAGTTGTCCGGCCCGGCCAACAAAGGGCTCGCCCTGTGCATCTTCATCGGCGCCTGGCGCCTCTCCCACGAATACGATATCTGCATCCGGGTTTCCGACACCGAACACAAACTTGATGCGCGTACTACCGAGCGGGCACTTCAGGCATGTACAGATCTGTGACTTGAGTTCAGATAGATCGGGTGCAGACACCCAGGGTTCGGCCGGAAAATCGGGGAGCTTCTTCTCTGCAGCCTGGAGCGTTGGTGCGACTCCAAAAAGATCAGGCCCTTCTACGACAGCAACCACTTTCTTGTGCGATGGCATACCGTCTCCTTCCGGCGTTGATGTGGGAGCCGCCGGGTCTGTATAGAGCGTATCGCCAAGCAACTCCTTCTCCTGGATCAGTACACGTTGGATGTCGCTCAACAGTTGATGAAGTTCGGCGTTGGAGTCTGGCATAAGGCGGATGATGTGATGGTGAGGCAAAAAAAATGGATGGGGTCTTGTGCCGCACACGTACAGCGAGCGGTCAGTTCCCACATCCTGTCGTGGCTTACATCAATTTCTGTATGCGGTTCAGTATTTCGTTTGCGACGTCGAATTTCGACATGAGCGGAAGCTTCTCGGCTCTTCCCTTCCGGTCCACGATCGTCACGACGTTAGTGTCGCTGCCGAAACCCGCTCCTGTATCGTTCAGCGAGTTCAGGACAATAAAGTCGAGATTTTTCTTCTTCAACTTTTCCTGCGCGTTGCGAAGCTCATCTTGTGTCTCGAGTGCAAATCCAACAAGGAGAGTCCCCTTCTTCTTTTTCTGACCAAGGGAGAGGAGGATATCGGGAGTGCCGGTGAGTTCAAGCGAGAATTGCTTCTTCGCAGCAGCTTTCTTGATCTTGTTCTTGGCCGGAGCCTCCGGTGTGAAATCGGCGACCGCCGCGGCCATGATGACAGCATCGGCGGAATTGGCATGAGAATTGACGGCGGCATGCATTTGTTCGGCGGATTCCACGTCAACGCGTGTGACGTTGCGTGGCGTCTCACGCTGGACGGGACCCGACACAAGCGTCACGGCAGCCCCACGCAGTGCTGCAGCGTTGGCTAGTGCGAAACCCATCTTCCCTGAAGACCTGTTCCCAATGAATCGGACCGGGTCAATCGCTTCATACGTTGGTCCGGCGGTAACAAGGATCTTCTTTCCCTTCAGATCCTGAGTTGAAGAACGTAGCACGCGCTCAACGGTATCGATGATAACCTGTATTTCGGGGAGGCGTCCAGGACCCTTCAACCCGCTGGCGAGCTCCCCCTCTTCGGGGGGGACGACCACGTATCCCCGTTCCTGCAGTTTAGTGATGTTCTGCTGGGTGACGGGATTGAGATACATGTCGGCGTCCATCGTAGGGGCAAGTACGATGGGGCAACGGCTTGCAAGTGCAACGATTGTCAGGAGGTTGTCAGATAGTCCATACGTTAGCTTGGCAATCGTGTTTGCCGATGCCGGAGCAATGACGAACGCATCAGCCCAGTTGGCGAGAGCGATGTGCTGCGTTCCGATCTCCGAGCCAGTTGATTGGTGAAGTGTCCAGAGATCGCCAACGACATCGTGTCCCGACAGGGCGGAAAAGGTCAGCGGTGTCACGAATCTCGCCGCGGCTTCAGTCATGACGACCTTTACATCAGCCCCGGCCTTGCGGAGATCGCGCACGAGGTAGCAGACCTTGTACGCTGCAATGCCTCCTGTGACGCCAACCAATATGTGCTTGCCACGAAGCACGCACTGCCTCAGGCTTCAGGTTCGGGTTCTTCCGGTTTCACTTCGGGCTGCTCTGTTACCTTGTAACGATACTTTACCTTCCTGGCGATGACTTCCTGTGTTGCGACATCGGTCGGCTTCGGGCGCTTTTCGAACTCGAGGCTGATCTTCAGCTGATCCGGATTTGCCGTGATGTCGGTCTCTTCCTCGGTCTCCGGCGTATTCGTCAGCTGGTTCAGCGTTTCGATCCGCTGGTTGAGCTCGATCTTAATATCCTGATGAATCTGGCGCGCTCGCTTCGAGGCAATAACAATCGCCTCGTAGACATCTGTTGCGGCCATCGAGAAATCTTCAATCTCTACTGGTTTGACAGGCACAGTGTGCACTCCTTTTGGTGAATGAATAGAAAATGAATCCTATACTCGTTGCGCTTCCGAAGTGTGCTCGATGACGAGCTTGTCGACTTCGGCAATCACTTGTTCCAGATTGTCATTAACGACCTGATAATCAAATTGGGAAGCCATCCCGAGTTCCATCGCTACCCGATCCATCCGCCTCTTGAACGTCGCATCGTCTTCCGTTTTCCTGTTGCGCAGCCGTTCTCTCAAGATTTCGATACTCGGCGGCTTGATAAAGATAATGACCGAATCATGAGGATACATCCGTTTGATGGACAATCCCCCCTTGACGTCAATATCGAACAACATCGTTTTGCCACTCGTCAGGGCCTTGTCAACTTCTGCCTTGAGCGTTCCATACAGATTCCCGTAAATCTCTTCCCACTCTACAAGCTCGCCTGCCGCGATGCGCCGCTCGAACTCTGCACGCGGGAGAAAAAAATAATCCTTTCCCTCGATTTCAACATCCCGCTTTGGCCTCGTTGTGGCCGAAACGGAGAACAACATCGAAGGATACTTCGCCAGGATGGCCTTGACAATGGTCGTCTTCCCTGCGCCGCTGGGAGCGGAGACGACAATGAGTTTACCTCTGGACATTCGGGAGTATCTCTTTATCGGTTGATCAGATCATCGGGTCATCGATTCATCTGGTCTGTTGCGAAATGGCCCGATCACCCGATGAAAAGATGGGCAGATTTCTTCACTCAATATTCTGCAGCTGCTCCCGGATCTTCTCCACTTCTTCTTTCATCTGCACAACCAGGTGCCCAATCTCAGCGTCGTTTGTCTTCGATCCGATCGTGTTGGCCTCGCGGTTGATTTCCTGTACGAGGAAATTCAGCTTTCGCCCAGCTGAGTCACTGTTCGCAATAGTTTCCAGGAAGAATTTCGTGTGGCTCCGGAATCGAACGCATTCCTCAGTGACATCAAGCTTGTCGGCCAGAAGAGCTATCTCGAGCTCAAGGCGGTTCTGATCGATGATCGATTTGTCTTCGACCAGCTGAGCAATACGCTCGTGAAGACGTTTCCGTTCTTCCGGAATCCTTTCACGCGACATCCGCTCGATTTTCTCCACCGTTTCATTCAGCCATTGAATGCGCCGCTGAAGATCCTTCGCGAGCTCACCCCCCTCGTTGCGACGCATCGTGTTGAATCCGTCCAGGGCGCTCCGGAGGGCTTCTTCAACCACGCTCCACTCCTGTTCGTCCGATTGCTCATCTTTTGGAACTTCGAACACCTCGGAAAACTTCAACAGGTGCTCCAGCCGAACCTTTTCCTTGATCTTAGCGGCTTTGCGAAGGTCATTCAAAAGCTTTATGTACGCCTTCGCAGCCAACTTGTTCACAGCGACAGGTGCAATGGCGTCAGATTCTTCTTCGACAGAGACGGAAACGACAAGGTTTCCGCGGTTGACACAGCCTCGAACGATTTCCTTGATATCCTTTTCACGCTGCGAGAGCAAGCGGGGGAGCCGGGTTGTCACATCCAGGTAGCGGCTGTTGACGCCGCGAACCTCGACCGATGCAGTAATACCACGCTTGGCAACTTCCGCGCGGCCGAATCCTGTCATGCTTGCAATCAATGGTTCATTCCGAGGATGAGAACATCATTCAAAAGGTGGACCTTGGCAGGATTCCCTGCACTTTTCCACTGTTGGTTCAGTCCAATTCAATCAAATTTACGGAAATTTTGAAGGGCGGGCAAGGAAAAGTTCAGAACATGCTATCCACACAGTTATCCACACCCGGTTCACTTAAAATTGATTTTGGAATGAATTTTCTCAACCTTTTCTTGAAGTGTTGACATTCTATGATTAGTAACTACTACACATTACGATTGCTCGCGGCGGACCTCGATCGGACTCTTCGCGGAAGTGAAATCACAGAAGTCTTCTGCCAGTCGAAAAACGAACTTCTGATCTCTCTGAAGACAGAATCCGATGAACCTTGCCTCACTGTCTCATGTGAGCCATCGATGAACTATCTCTTCCTCCGCAATCAGGTCAATCGGGCACGGAAGAATTCAGTCGATGTTTTCCGCGTTCTCCGGGGAAGGCTCGTCCGAAGTGTAACCATTCAACCGGCCGACCGCGAACTCCTGCTGCATTGCAGTGGCGATGTGAGGCTCTCGCTCCGTATGTTCGGCTCAAAAGCGAACGTACTGCTGGCCAACGACCAGAATACCATTGTGGATGCGTTCCTGAACGCGAAGGACCTCCGCGGCTCAGTCCTTCCTAAAGGACCCGAGTCAGCGCAAGGACGAACATGGGCGCTTGGAGAATTCCAGATAAGGCTCAGGTCGATCGGAACAATTCTTCTCCCCGCGGCTATCAAGAAGCTTCTTCCCTTTTTCACCACTCCCCTGATTCGCGAAGCCTGTTTCCGATCCCGCATCAGTGAACAGAAAGTTGTTGCTGAGTTGAGCGACAGTGCCATTGAAGAGCTTTTTGCATCCTGCAGTCTGATGCTGAAAGAGCTTGAGGACCATCCGCGGCCGCGGATCTACAGTCAGCCTGGCATGCCGCCAACGTTTTCCATCATACCTCTTCAGCACCTCGGCAGTGCGGAAGCGGAACTTTTTGATTCTGTCCATGATGCAATCCGGGTGTTTGTCGGCAAGAGTCGAAAACAGAAATCGCTCCTCCAAGAGAAAGAATCCCTGCTGCAGTTCCTGAGACAGGGAGCTGAAAAGGCCGAGCGCACATTGCAGAAAATGGAAAAGGAAACCGAAGCACTGCAGCGGGCGATGGATTATGAACGATTCGGGAAATTGCTGATGGCGAACCTTCCTTCGCTCCAAAAGGGGATGAAGGAAATGGAGCTTGAAGACGTTTACAGCAAGGATCGGTCGACAGTTGTCATTAAGCTCGATCAGAAACTAACTCCTGCCCGGAATGCGGAACACTACTTCGACAAGGCGAAAAAAGCGCGTGCAAGTGTGAAAGAGAAACTTGAACACCAGGATGGAGTCCGGGAGCGGTGGGAAGTCCTCAGGGAATTCCTTGATCGTGTGTCTGATCTCCAGACATACGATCAGCTTGCTGAATTCACTGTGAACGCCAGCGAGCAGTTGAAGCAACTTGGTTACAAAGGACTTCCGGGTGAACCGGGAAAGAAACGCGAAGAGTCCCCGTTCCGGACTTTTGTCGTGACTGGTGGCTTTCAGGTCTGGGTTGGAAAGAACAGCGAGAACAATGATCTGCTGACGCTCAAGTATGCTCGCCCCAACGATCTCTGGTTCCACGCCCGCGGGTCGAGCGGGTCGCACGTTGTTCTCAGATCGGGCACCGGAAAAGGTGAGCCAAGCAGGCGAGCGCTGGAAGAGACCGCGAGCATTGCTGCATTCTACAGCAAGATGAAGACCGCCAGGAATGTCCCGGTTGCGATGACCGAGAAGAAGTATGTCCGCAAACCTCGTGGGGCACCTGCCGGAACCGTGACCATTGAACGTGAGAAACTGTTCTTCGTCAACCCGAAGTTGCCTGGCGATGCAGATCAGGAGTCTGCACGGTGACGCATGCCCGGGATCTCATATGGCACCTGTACCGCGAAGACGCTGCGATGAGCGTCAACCCACTGTCCTGTTCACATAAGGAGCATTTCTCATGGCATTGACCTGGTTACTGGGCTATGTGCTTGCTGCCGGACTTTTGTGGGGTGGACTCTCGAAGCACAACAAGCTCCGAGCATCGTCAAAGCAATTGTCGACTGTTGTCGGAGCGTTCGTGCTGCTCTTGATGATTGCAATCACACTCGATGATCTTTTTCACTGGTGGAGCAAGTTTCCGAAGGAGCTGATAGGTGGGATTGGAATTCTGATTATTCTTGAGCGCTCTGTGCGCGTTGTTCGCGCGCGGAGTCTTGGCGGCGCACTTCTCCTCGATCTGGGGAGAATACCCCTGCAGGATATGATCATCAATCTTTTCGCCGGAGTAGGCCTTGCCTGGATCGCTGTGATGGATATTGTGGGGATTGTGCAAATTCCGCATTGGGCATTTCGCGATATCTCTCTTCAGATTCTTGGCCTTTCCATTTCCTATGCCGTCCTGATTCAAGGGCTCAGCAGGCGAAGGCTGATGGAGCATGGAGTATTTTTTGGAACGGGGTTCTCTCCCTGGGAGGGAATTGTGAGCTTTGGCTGGGAAAAGGAATCTGCCACATCCTCGACGCTTGTCTTGCACAAGCGCACTGCGATTCCGGTGCTGCACTTCATGGCTCTGTCAGTGAAAACGGAATTGACCGGGGCGGTCGAAGAGGTGCTGCATCAGCACTCCATCACCCGATCAGAAGAAGGTCTGAAGACAGCGGAATAAGGTAAGGGAGGAATCCGGACGGCGGGGCTTGCCAAGGTTGCTTTTCCATCCGGTTCTCCTTAGATTCATCAAGTTTACGGGGCTCTCCAGCCTCTCCATTTCATCGAAGAAGGGGAATGTTGTGCAGCAAAGCGCATCGAACCAACGACAACAGTACGACCGCGAGGATGCAGAGCTTCTGAAGCGCATCCAGCGGGCCGATCAGCGCGCTCTCTCATCGCTCTACGATCGGTACGCACCAGTGTTGTATCCTCTCGGTCTGCGAATGACCGGGTCGCACGAGCTCGCCGAAGACCTCCTCCAGGATGTGTTTGTGCATGTGTGGGAGAAATCTGGCAGTTACGCACAACACAATGGTTCAGTCTACGCGTGGTTGACCGGCGTGTGCCGGGCTAAAGCCATGGACAAGGTGCGGTCAGCGAACCAGAGACGTAAAGGGAGCGAGGGTGAAGGCGGATCGTCGCGTGGATCATCCGAGAGCAGCCAAAGCACAGCAGCGGTGGAAACGATTGTGACGTTAAAGGGAATTACAGAAGAGGTTCGAAATTCCCTGAAATCGCTTTCGAAGCTCGAACTTCGGCTGCTGGAACTGAGCTACTACGAAGGACAGAGCCAATCGGATCTCGCACGGATGCTGAGAATTCCGCTCGGCACGATCAAAGCGAAGATGCGCCGTGGAATTCAGAAATTGCGCCAGGTTGTCGCGCCGGAGGCCAGATGACCGTGAAGACGGAAGAACGGCACGCGCAGCTTGAGTTGTGTATTCCTTACGTGTTCGGGCGTTTGAATCCCGGCAACCGGAAACAGTTTGAAGCCCACCTGGCCACAGGTTGTGAACAGTGCCGGGCGGAACTCTCGGGTTTATACGAAGCAATAGCGCTGCTGCCGCTCCTCTTGCGACAGGAAACGCCCCCCTCGGGAGTACGGGAGAGACTTCTCGGCAGAATCTCCTCGAAGAGACCCGAGCAGCCACGCAGCGAACGCCCCCAGCAGCAGCAACAACAACAACGCGAAAAGCCGGTGACCCCTTCCCTCCGCCCTGAGCGCCCATGGTACCTGTATGCATCAATCATCATCGGCATCCTTCTCATCATTTCGTTGATTATTTTTGTGAATCAACTCGTCGGAACCACCGGGACGCAGGAGAAGAAAATTTCGGAGTTACAGAATGAACTGCAGCGAGACCAGGAAATGGTCGGGATCTTACAGGCCGAGCGGGTTGAAATGATTCCCTTAGCCGGCGTTGTTCCCGGTGCGGGGATGTATGGAAAAGTCATTTGGGATCCTGTAAAACGGAACGCGCTGCTGCAGACTTCGAATCTTCCTGCGGAGCCGCCGGGCGTGCAGTACCAGCTCTGGATCCTCAAAGAAAAGAAATACTACAGTGTTGGTATATTCGATGTCACCGCGGAAAAACCAAACACGCTGACTATGATGTCTCTCCCCGTTGGCGATACGAAAGAGATAGAGGAATTCTCTGTGACAGCAGAGCCTAAAGGAGGAAGCTCGCAGCCAACGGGAGTAATGCGGTTGCGCACCGTGACGAAGTGAGAAAGAAGTAAAGCGTGAGGCGGGAGACGTAAGACGGAAAATGGAAAGAGTGAAACAGGGAGAGCAGTGCTCTCCCTGTTCTGTTTCAGATTACCCCTGAGATCCCCGACCCGTTACGCCAGGGAGAGCGCCTGCTCAAAGTCGGCGATCAAATCTTCTATTCCTTCCACACCGACCGAAATTCGAATCATTCCTGCCGTGACACCATGCTGCTTAAGCTCGGCATCAGACATGAAAACATGGGATGAGTACACGGGAATGCTCACGAGCGTTTCCACGCCGCCAAGCGACATTGCATTGACTGCAATTTTGAGATTGTCGCACACCCGGGCAGCTGCCTCGACCGGTGAGCGACCTCTCGAGGGTTTGACTTCGATCGTCACCATTCCTCCGAACCCAGCCATCTGTTTTCTGGCGAGCCGGTATTTTCTAAACGAGGGAAGACCAGGATACAGAACGCGGTTCACCTTCTTGTTCTTTTCGAGCGCCGTTGCCAATATGAGCGCATTCTCGTTCTGACGTTCAACTCGAAGCTCAAATGTCTTGAGGCTCCGGGCCATCAGGAACGCTGCAAACGGATCGGCGCAGCCCCCGTGATACTTTGCCAACCCTCTTACTTGCTTCAGGAAATCAGATGTGCCGATGACGGCCCCCGCTATGATGTCGCTATGGCCTCCCAGGTACTTCGTCGCGCTTTCGACGATCACGTCGACACCATACGCAAACGGATCCTGGTTCAGAATCGAGGCAAAGGTGTTGTCGATCATAACCAGGATTTTCCGGCCGATCCTCCGCTCGGCATTTCGGGTGCGCCTGACAACTTCTGCAATGTCGACAAGATCTAACGTCGGGTTTGTCGGAGTTTCGAGATATACAATCGTTGTCTTCGGAGTGGCGAGTGATTCGATTTTATCAAGATGGTCCGGATGGACATAGTTGACGGTAATGCCGTTCTTGGGGAGCTCGTCCCGAAACCAGCGATACGTCCCGCCGTACAGCGCCGGCGTGCTGATGATTTCATCTCCCGGTTTTGTGACCGCAAGGATTGCAGTGGTAATTGCCGCCATGCCTGATGAGAAAAGTGCAGCGGCCTCTCCCCGCTCCATCAGAGCGAGTTTCTCTTCGACGTCGTGTACTGTCGGATTGTGATAACGTGTGTACACGTACACCGTTGGATCTCCCTTCGCATAGCGGATCGCATCCTCCGATGTCTCGAACCGGTATGTCGAGGTCTGATAGATAGGTGTAGACACGGGGCCTTTGTAGGCGTACAACTTGTTCCCGTGGATTGCACGAGTTGCCAGCGACAGAGGTGCTTTCGCGGATTGTTTCTGCTTCATAGGGGTGCCTTCGTCATAAAATATCGGATTACTTCTCTGTTCTAGTTTTTTGCAAGGTGTGTTTCAAAGAGTTTTAGAATCCGTCGGTACTCGTCCGTCCAGCTCGTTGGCTCTTTGAAACCGTGATCTTCCACGGGGAAAACGGCGAGCTCCCAATTTTCCTTCTTCAGTTCAATGAGGCGTTGCACAAGCCTGACAGCGTCCTGGAAATGTACGTTCTCGTCCACCATGCCGTGGCAGATCAGAAGGGCGCCCTTCAGGCCGGCCGCAAAATAGATCGGTGAACTTCGATGGTAAGCAAGAGTGTCGTCCTGCGGGATGTTGAGAATTCCGGATGTGTAGCCCTGGTTGTAGTGTGCCCAATCGGTAACGGGGCGAAGTGCCGCGCCCGCGGCAAAAACATCTGGGGTTGTGAACATCGCCATGAGCGTGATGAATCCGCCATACGAACCGCCGTAGAGGCCGATCCGCTTTGCATCAACACCGTAATTTTGTACAAGCCACTTTGTTCCATCCACCTGATCGTCAAGATCCTTTCCACCCATAGAGCGGTAGATAGCCGTTCTCCAGTCCCGCCCGAGTCCTGCACTGGCCCGGTAATCCATATCGAGCACGGTATATCCCTTGTCGGTCAGCAGGTTGTTGAACATGTACTCATGGGAGTATTCACTCCACCACTTGTGGGCATTCTGCAGGTACCCGGCACCGTGGACGAAGATGACAGCGGCGCCGTTCGGACGTTCGGGTTTGTACAGGCGAGCCGGCACATTTGCGCCGTCACGCGCTTTGAACGTGAGTAATTCGGGGACCCGCCAGTCGTACGATCGAAACTCTTCGGATGCGGAAGTCGTCACCTGCACGGCTTTTGCTCCCGGCTTGTTATCCATCATGTATAACTCCGGCATCCTGTTGCTGAAGGAATAGAGCAGAGCGATACGGTTTTCGTCGGGTGAGAGTGTTGCTTCATTTCCTCCTTCCATCGACGTTATGCGGGTTCTGTCTCCCCCTTCGAGCGGCATGGAATAGAAATGGTGCTCGCCGAAATGCACCTCATTCGATGTGAAGAACCACCGCTTCTTGTCTTTCGAAATACGGGGAGAATACACTTCGAAAGATCCTTTTGTCAGCTGTGTCTTGATCTTACCGTCGAACGTGACTGTGTAGAGATGAGACCAACCATCCTCTTCGGATTGGAAATAGATGCGACGGGAATCGGGGAGCCAACCGACGGTCGGGGAGAAACCAAACCCGCGAATCCCCGGTCCACCGAGCCATGCATCGTCGTGCTGGCGCTCTACGACTGTTGTGAATTTCGCTTTCTCGACATCGAGCATGACAATCCAACGGTCCTTGTTGTCCTGCGAAAACAACTGGACGAAAGCGTGCTTCCCATCATCAGACCAATACGGAGCACTGAAGCTGACGGGGCGCGGTTTCGGCTTTGCCCTGACCGTGTCGCCCGGTGCTTTCTGGCTCATAATGCCCGGGATTTCATCCACTTTGACCTGCATAACCGAATCGAGAGCAACATTATAAACATAGAAATCACTCGTGGGCAGTGGTTCTCCGACCTTGGTGCGACCCGGGATGTCCTCGGTGAAACCGCTCTCGGTGACATAATTTGGTACAATGGTTCTCTTTTGCTCGGACGGGGATTGTGTCAATGTGAAGGTAACGAACCGCTCATCGGGAGAAAGCATGAATGACGACGCGAATTTCTGTTCCATGTAGAACGGTTTAGGACGTTTGAGATCAAGAGCTTCCTGCAGTTTTTTCGCGGCGTCCCGCTCAGCTTTCCGTTCACGAAGGACCTCGAAGAGCTGCAACTGCTCACGCTCGAGATACTTCTGAAGTTCGCTCTTTCGCCCCTCGCGCGACGATATCCCGGGCTGCAGATTTGTAATCTGAATCTCTGCCGACGTCTTCAGATCAAGCGTGAAAAGATTTCCTCCGCGTTCGAACGTGATTTTCTGTTCGTCGAACGTGAAACGTGGATTCGACTCAGGCGTCGTCGTGCTGGTGAGCTGGATTTCCTTCTTGCTCTTGATATCGAGCATGAAAATATCCATGCTCTTTGCATACAGCTTTCTTGTCCTCTCCTTGTTATATGCTCCAAAGCGCCCGGGAAGACGCTTCTGCTCTTCGATGCTCACCCGCCGTGGTGTGCCGCCTTTTGCACTGACGACGAAGAGCGAATCCCCCTCATCCGCCTTCTCGCGCCAGTCAAAATACAGGAAATCCCCGTCTTCCGACCAGAATGGTCGGTTGGGGGAAGTACCCATCCATTCGGGGTCCCTCATAATCGTCTCAACGGAGAGCCAGCCGCGTGTTGGGCTTGCGGGTGTGCCACGCTGTTGTGCGTCAGAGCCTGAGGATGAGACGAAAAGGACAATCAAAACAAATATGAAGGAACGAACGGGTCGCATAGACAGATCTCCGGAGGTAAAGGTGAGATGGTCAGCGTCGAGTCAAAGTAAAGAAAAGGGGAATGGGATTCAACGCAGGGAAGCGGAGTCAGTGAAGTGTTGGCGAAGACATGATATGTGAGCCCATCGACTGGAGGACGAGGATTCGCTTCGCCGTGGGGGGATGTGTCGCTAGAAGGTCTGCGAGCCACCCTTCTCTTGCATTGAAGGCCCGGTTTGTTGGATCAATAATGCAAAGATGCGCAACGTTGCCTCGCAGCACCGTCGCGCCGCCGGCTGCATGTTCAATCGTTGTGAGAGCGTGGGCCAAAGCGTCGGGATCGTGCGTCAGATCTACAGCCGAAGCGTCCGCCAGGTATTCACGATGACGGAAGGTCAAGACAACCAACAGGTATGTAATGACCGGCACAACCAGCAGGGATACAAGCCAAAATGCCAGCACGAGAAGCTTTCGTATACCTCTGATCTTTGTAAGTGCAAGGCCAGCTGAGCTGATTTTCATTGCAGCTGGACTGGACCAATGGGTAAGCAACAGGACAGAGCCAAAGAGCGCCGTGGCTGCTGTCCGGATACGAATGTCATAGCTTCTGATGTGGCTGATTTCGTGTGCGACCACCCCTTTGATTTCCTCGGGGCTCAGGCTCTCGATCAGTCCCTGGGACACGATCAGTGACGCGTGCTTTGGGCTCCGGCCGATGGAAAACAAATTTGGAGTGTCGTCTTGCACGACAAAGACCTGCGGAGCCGGAATGCCCGCCGCCTTGCTGACCTCTTCGGCGGCGTTGATCACTCGGCGATCGCCCTCAAATTCACGATCGGCTGGAGCTGCCCCAACAGCTCTGAGAACAGAATACGCACCCCACTGGAGGGCTGAGAAGGCGGCACCCACGCCGAGGCACGCTCCGACGATGAGACCATACGGTGAAGTCTCTCCAAGGACGAACAACGCTGCGGACTTACCGAATGTGCGCGGATCGATGTAGGTCAGTTCCCGGAAAACCATCCAGCTCATCACGATAAATGACGTCGAAGCCATCCATATGCCGGCTTTGTTCGAATAGTACTCTTCAGCGCCATCGAGTTCATCACGGTCCGAGAATCGCTCGTTGAGCGCGTCAAGGCAATTGAAAAACAGCGAGATGACAATCACCGTTGCGACCGGCACCGTTATCAATTGATAGTTGTTGAAGGTCACCATCATGTAATCGAACAAATAGCCAAGCAATGCAAAGGAAAGGGAAAAACCACCCATGACGAGAAGCGTCTGGATCTTGTTCCTTCGCTTCTGCGCACCAACATTTCTGGATTCGAGTATAAGGTTCATCCGCGCTCCGGGGCGACGGGTGTTCAAATAGGTGAGGAAATGACGACGGTGCTTCGTTAGCCGACAAAATGACAACGAAAGGTAGAGAAAAGCGCCTAGGGATTCAACCGGAGATGATCGACGCGCGGAATGCCAGTCACTTAACGCAAAGTCGCCGAAAACATGTGTTTCTCTGCTCCCAGCGACTCTTGCGTTAATGATTTTGAGATGGCTTTTAGCTTTTTCCGTTCAGTGTCCCCGCGAAGTAGGCATCGTACGAGCCCATATCGAAATGGCCATGCCCGCTGAGATTGAAAAGAATTGTTTTCTTGTTCCCCTCTTCTTTTGCGCACAGGGCTTCAACGATCGCAGATTTGATTGCATGCGCAGACTCCGGCGCAGGTATAATGCCTTCGGTGCGCGCGAATGTTACCGCAGCGGCGAAGACTTCGTTCTGTTCGTAGGCCTGTGCTTCTATCAGTTTATCCTTGTAAAGCCGACTGACAATTGGGGACATACCGTGGTAGCGGAGTCCGCCCGCGTGAAGCGCCGGCGGCATGAATTCATGTCCGAGCGTGTACATTTGCAGGAGAGGTGTCAATCCCGCTGTATCGCCAAAGTCATATCGGAATTCTCCCTTCGTCAGCGATGGACAGGATGCTGGCTCAACGGCAATGATCCGCATCTTCTTGCCCCCGATTTTTTCTTTCACGAATGGAAGTGCGAGTCCCCCAAAGTTCGATCCTCCTCCTACACACGCGATCACGATATCCGGAAACGCGCCCGCGCGTTCCATCTGTTTCATAGACTCCTGACCGATGACCGTCTGGTGCAGCAGGACATGGTTGAGCACGCTGCCGAGAGAATAGTTGGTATCATCATGAGTTGCAGCATCTTCGACCGCTTCGCTGATGGCAATCCCAAGACTTCCTCGTGACGAAGGATCTTTTTCCAGGATTGCGCGGCCCGCCTTGGTATCGCGGCTGGGGCTCGGCACTACTTCGCTTCCCCATGTCTGAATCATTGACCGTCGATAGGGTTTCTGTTCATAACTTATGCGAACCATGTAGACCTTCAGCTTCAGGCCAAACATGTTGCATGCGAGACTCAGAGCACTCCCCCACTGACCGGCTCCCGTTTCTGTTGCAAGCCGTTTAATTCCGGAAGCCTTGTTGTAGTACGCCTGTGCGAGGGCTGTATTCAGCTTGTGACTTCCCGGCGGGCTCACTCCTTCGTACTTGTAATAGATCTGAGCCGGAGTGTCCAACGCTTTTTCCAGAGCAAGGGCGCGGTACAACGGCGTTGGCCGAAACGCAGCGTATGCCGAGCGGACTTCATCGGGAATCTCAATAAAACGCTCTGCGCTCATCTCCTGTGCAATCAGCGCCATAGGGAAAATTGCGGCAAGATCCTGTGGTCCTATCGGCTGCTTTGTGCCCGGATGCAGAGGGGGATCGAGCGGTGTCGGCAAGTCCGGCAGGATGTTATAGTAGTGTGTGGGGATCTCGCGTTCTTCAAGTGTGAATGTGCGTTGCATAGTACCTCCGTTGTGTATGTATTGAGAAGGGATCAAAAATGAAAAATCGTGGGTGGAGGTTCCCACGATTCTTAAAACAGGCAGAAACGAAAACGGTGGGAACGCTCCATTCCGCGTTTCCACCGTTGTGTAATATTCAAATTGTTATGAATGCACGACAAGCAGTGAAGCGCGGCCTATTGCCAGCGCCACCACCAATAACCCGCTGAGAATTGATATGCCTGTTCGTGTTCCATCCTACTCTGAGGATACAAATCCTTTTTCGATTTGTCAAGCGCGATGGGCTCGAATCTTTGCGGCCCGGTCGTAAATCTCTTCTTTACTCACCCCCGCTTCGGCAAAGAGGGCAAAGATGTTCTCATCAGGAGTCTCCGGCGGGATCGTGTGTGAAGCAGCGAGAATATACCCGCCCCCGTCGGCGGTCATGCCCTCCAGGAGCTGTGCGGTCGATCGACGGATCTGTTCGACTGTCCCCGCCGGGAGAAGGTCAACGGTGTCCACACCCCCCATGAACGCCAAATCGTGTCCGAATTCCTTTTTCAACGCAAGCGGATCCATCCCGGGACAATTGCATTGAATCGGATTTAAAACATTGAGTCCCATCTCGATAAGGTCGGGAATAATAGGCCGCAGTGACCCGCAGCAATGATGGGCAACCCAGAGGTTGGCGGCATTTCCAACATCGAATACCCGCTGAAGCTGGGGTTTGATCTGCTCGCGCCACATCTCAGGGCTCATCATCAATGCATCCTGACCGGCTACGTCGTCACCGGACCAGAGCCAGTCCAATGGGAATCGTTTGCACGCTTGTTTAGCCAGGGCGATTGAGAAATCGGCACACCGTTTGAACATTTCGCGGGCAAGCTCCTCATCGGTTGCCATATCCGTCAACGCGTTGCTCATCCCGCGCAGCCTGAAGTACATTTCGAACACGCACGGGGAAACGTCACAGCCGACGAACCAGTCCGAAGGATCCTCGAGCAGAGGAAGCATCTGGCTCAACAATTCTTCCTGATGGTATGACGGAAACTGATAGGAGAGAACCTTTTCACGTGAAGCGTCTTCAAGCGGGAATTCGGCGATCTGATTGAAATGTCCGATCTTCTTCCAGCGGATTCCCCATGCGTCGGTGTGTCCTTCTCCCTCGCGCTCATGGACGATCCCTTCCATCGCGTAATTGTTGTTCACCCACGTTTGGCGGATATCGTTTCCCATCGCTTCCCCAACGAATGAAGAAGGGATCTCAAGGACCGTGGCGAGATGCCGGGTTGTCTGGGGGTGAAACCACATGAAGATGGGGACGCGATCAACGGGCTTTCGCTCTAATGCTGCATGGACGCGTTCTTTGGAGGTCATAAAGAGACGTATTGAGATCAAATGACAAATTTGAGATCCGAAAACCGAAACTCTAAACAAATGCGAAAAAAATAAATGCGAAACGGAACCAAAAAACCAGTAGTATCATTTTGAGCTTTGTTTTTAGTGCTTCGGATTTGTTTGAGATTTCGAGTTTAGAAATTCGGATTTCTTTCTCAGAAACTTCTCGCCGTGTTGATCATTGCCCTGAGATTCTCCGGAGGCGTGATCGGCGGAATTGCACAGCCCGCGTTCAGAATAAACCGTGGTGTGTCAGCAAAGATGGTCATCAGTTCCCGTGTCTTTTCTTCCACCAGCTGCGGAGTTCCAAGCGCCAGAACACCACTGGGGTCAATATTGCCGATGAACACCGCCCGATCCTTCATCTTGTTATGCGCCATTGCTGCGTCGGTCCGATAGTCGAGCTCCAAACCATCCGACCCGGTCTCGAGCATCTCGTCAATGATCCGGCTCGTGTTGCCGCAGATGTGGAGGAAATAAGGGAGCCCGAGCGCGTGAGATCGGTCCACAATCTTCTTCTCATATGGCAGAGAAAAGGTCCTGTACATTGCGGGAGAAATCAACTCCGGACCTGCGACGCTATCGCCATTGGATGTCATATGAGCGCCGGTTTCCGACATCAACTGTATGAATTGAAGCGTGATGCCAGTGCAGTACTCAAGAAGGTTGTGAACGAGTTCATGGTTGTCGCCGTTTGCCAGGTCGAGCATCCATGGCTCAAGGCCCCTGGTCAGACTGGCGAGCGTAAACGGAGACTGGTCGCAATTGCCGCGGATGAAGATATCATTGCCAAAATGACGTCGGAGAATGGAGGTCGCTTCGAGCCAGACCTGGACACCGCGGTAGCCGCGAATATCAACAGGCGCGAGATCAGCGACTTCTTCTAGCGAGTGAATCCGAACACCGGCAGCCTGCGCCGGTTGATCGACTGGAAAATCAATAGGAACGCCTGTTGCTCCAGCGAGCGTCACGGTGTCTACATCGATCATGATGCCGTCGAATTCGTATCTCTCAACTGCTTCGATGAATGCGCGCGCCATTTCGTTTGGATCATTGCGGAACTGCTCCATCGTCAGCCCCGCCTCACGTGCTGCCATCATAAAGTTATGAAGCATGACCGGCGTCGTGTCCGGTTCCTTTCCCAGAAGCGTCGCCATCACCCGCTGGTATCCGTTCATCTCCCTCCCTTATCTTTTTGAAGGAGATTCAGGAGCACGGCGACCAGGATGATTGTCCCGCGCACAACGTGCTGCCAGTACTCACTGACATTCAGAAGGGTCATACCATTCATCATCACGCCGAGGAACACCACGCCGATCATTGTCCCCCAGATTCTTCCCACGCCCCCCATAAAGCTGGTGCCGCCAATAATCACGGCAGCGATGACATCCAATTCCCATCCCTTGGCAGTAGTCGCAGTACCTGACATGATTTCGGACGATACCATAATGCCGCTCAGTGCGGCGAGAAAAGCGGTAATCCCAAACACCATCGTTTTTACGCGGCTGACATTGATCCCGCTCAGACGGGCGGCCTCCGCGTTGCCGCCGACCGCATAAACGGTCCGTCCAAACGATGTGTAGTTCATCAGGAACTGTAGAATTGCGAACGTCAGCAGAAAAAGCAGCGCGGGGAAAGGAATGCCGAGCACGTAGCCGCCGCCGATGAAATTGTACCAGGCAGGAAACGGTGTGAGCGGGAAACCGTTTGTGATCAGTTCGGCGGCGCCCGAAAGCCCCGTCATCAGCGCGAGCGTAGTGATAAAGCTCGGCACTTGATATCGGTTGCGCATGAACCCCGTGAACGTTCCGACAAGAAAACCAATCGTCAGTGTAATGAGGATTGAGACAGCGATCGCAAGAGACAATGGCAACAATGCCCATTCACCACTCAACTTCTGTGTGAGGAATGCCGTGAGACAGCCGGCGAATGCCACTGCAGAGCCGACGCTCAAATCGATTTCACCGGAGATGATCACCATGGTCATGCCAAAGGCAATCACTCCCTGCATCGATACGTTCCGCAGGACATTCAGCAAATTATCCGCCGTCAGAAAACCCGAAGCCGAGAAGGCAAGCATGATGCACAACAGGACGAGAATGACTTCGAGTATGCTCGAACTGAAGAATGACCGCAGTCGTGATGAGATGTTCATACTTCCTCTTTCATGCAGACAGCGAACAGATTCTCGAGGGAGATTTCATCAGGCCGGACGCTGGAGATAATCTTCCCCTGGCGCATAATCAGGATACGATGACAGATATCGAGCAACTCTTCGAGCTCACTCGAAACAACAATGCAGCTGATTCCCCGTTTGCTCATGTCCCAGATGATCTGGAACATTTGCTGCTTCGCCTGGACATCGATGCCGCGTGTCGGTTCATCGAGAAGAACAAGACGCGGCTGCGTGTTGAGCCACTTACCGATGACGACCTTTTGCTGGTTTCCGCCGCTGAGGAATGCAACGGGGGCTTCGGTGTTTGCCACAGCAATGTTGAGGTCCCGGATGTTGCGGTCGACATAGACCTGTTCGCGCCCGCGAGTCACAAAGCCACGTGTTGAAATCCGGTTAAGACTTGCCAGACAAGCGTTGATGCGTGTATTGAGCAACTGCACCAAGCCCTGGTCCTTTCTGTTTTCAGGAGTCATAACGACACCAAGATCTTTCATTTGACCCGGGCTCGACGGACGGATGCCGCGTCCGTCGATGATCAGCTCGCCTGAATCGACGGGATCGGCACCGAAGAGCGCCCTGAGGAGTTCGGTTCGGCCTGAGCCGAGTAGTCCGGCAATACCAAGAATTTCGCCCTTGTTAACGGTGAAATTGATGTCCTCGAAGACACCGTGTCGCGAAAACGAGCGCACTTCAACAAACGGCTCCGTCGGGTAGACGAGGTCTGATGGCCTGACACTCTGCACAACCTCACCGAACATCATATGGACAATTGTTGATGAGGTTGCTTCTGCGATGGAGATGGTGCCAACAAGTGATCCGTCGCGAAGAGCGGTGACCGTATCCGCGATTTCGCGGAGCTCCTGCAAGCGGTGAGTAATGTACAGAAGCACGACCCCGCGGCCTTTCAGCGTCCTCAAGAGTTCAAAGAGACGTTCAGTTTCATGCTGGGCGAGGGCGGAGGTGGGTTCATCGAGTATCAGAATAGACGGCTCATACGACATCGCTTTCGCGATTTCGATGGATTGTTGCTGGGCAACTCCGAGGGTGCTTGCCCGGGCATGGACGTCGAGGTGAACACCAAGTCCGACCAGAATTTCTTCTGCGCGGGTATCCACGCGCTTCCAATTGATGATGGAACCACCAAGACCGGTTTTTTTCGGGAGGCGGCCAAGAAGAATATTCTCGGCAACGCTGAGTTCGGGAACAAGGCTGAGCTCCTGGTGGACCGCGACGATGCCGCGTTGCAGAGCGTCCCGTGGTGATTGAAGCGAGACTTCCTTGCCGTCAACGAGGATGGAGCCGCTCGTAGGTCGTGTCGCGCCGGCGATGAGCTTGACGAGCGTGCTTTTCCCTGCGCCGTTTTTTCCAATGAGGGCGTGAATCTGCCCTCCGGTGTACGAAACGGACACATCGTTGAGGGCAACGGTTCCCGGGTATTCCTTGCGGAGGGAAAGCGTCTGTAAGGTGTGGATCTGAGTGTTCATGCCGGAGAAGACACCGCTATTTGCTCAGTTCCTTCAGACGCTCTTTGAATTGCTTTACCTCGTCTGGCTTCTCACGTGTCAACAGAAAGCCTGGAAGGGAAACCTTCTTTTCGACCTTCTCACCCTTGAGGACTTTCACCGCTGACTCGATTGCCATCGCGCCAATTTCGAACGGGCGCTGACCGGTGATGGCCTGGAGAATGTTGGCGTCATCGAGAAGGAATTCTGCAAGCTGCTCACTCGTGTCGGTGCCGAACACGGCAATCTTTCCGGCCTTTCCTGCGTTTTTCACTGCCATAACGGCTCCCACTGTGCCTCCCTCGTTCGCAGCCCAGATAATATGGATATCGGGATTCGCGGTAAGAATGTCTCCGACCTTCTTCACCGCCTGCTCTGCGAGCCAGGCATCCTGTTCGGAGACGATGGTGACGCCGGGGAGCTTTGTGACCTCGCTCTTGAATCCGTTCGTTCGCAACGAACTCTGTTCGGGGAGCTGCGACTGAAACGCCAGGATGGCAACTTTCGCCTTGCCGCCAAACTTTCTTTCGATGTACTCGCGGGTCGCCCGGCCGGTCGATGCACCGATATCAAACTGGTCGCTTTCAATCGAAGCTGCAGCGACATCGCTCTCGAGCGTCATGTTGTGTGTGATGACAGTGATCCCTTTCTCGCGCGCTCGCTCAAGCGCGCTCACCGACGATTTGGCACTCAGCGGAGCAATTGCGATTGCATCTACTTTGTTCGCGATGTAGGTGTTGATCAGCTGAACTTCCTTGTCCGGTCTATTGTCGCTGTTCGCTTCGAGCAGCTCGACCCCGTTCTTCTTTGCGGCGTCGCGCATACCGAACAACACAAGACGGAAGAACTGGTCTTCCTGAAACACAATTCCTGCAATTCGTTTCTGGGAGGGCTGCTTGCTGCAGCTGAAAAGCGCGAGGCCGGCGACCAGGAGAAGCAGAGAGAGAACGATGTTTCGGTGCATGCAAGGGTACTTTCTGTAATAGTCGGACTTCAATGGGTCAACTCTTTGAGGCGTTGCTGGAATTTCCTGATCTCATCCGGCTTCTCTCTGGTGAGAAGAACTCCGGGAAGCGATGTTTTCTTCTCCACGGGTTGTCCTTTCAAGACTTTCACCGCTGCTTCTGCGGCCATCGAACCGATTTCGAATGGCTGCTGGCCGGTGATGGCCTGCAGAACGCGATCGTCATCCAGAAGAAAATTCGAAAGTTGATCGCTGATATCGGTGCCAAACACGGCGACCCTTCCGGCTTTGCCTGCATTCCGTACGGCCATCACTGCCCCGACCGTTCCCCCCTCGTTTGCGGCCCACACGATGTCGACATCCGGGTTCGCTGTGAGAATGTCCCCGACCTTCTTTGTTGCCTGCTCGGCGAGCCAGGCATCCTGTTCAGAAACGATCGAAACGCCGGGAAACTTGAGAACCTCGTCCTTGAAACCATTGATTCTCATCATCGCTTGCTCGGGAATCTGTGACTTACCGGAAATGATGGCGATCTTGGCCTTGCCCTTCAGTGAGTGCTCGATGAACGCGCGAGCGGCTCGTCCTGTCGATGCTCCCAGATCAACCTGGTCGCTTTCGACAAAGGAAGCGGCGAGGTCACCTTCTACGGGCGTATTGTATGTCACGATGGTGATGCCTTTTTCGTGAGCGCGGGTCAGGGCGGCGACCGATGCCTTTGCACTGAGAGGTGAGATGACAATGGCGTCGACCGAGTTAGCGATGTACGTATTGATCAGCTCGACTTCCTTGTCGGGCTTGCCTTCGCTATTTGCTTCAAGGAGTTCAACGCCGTTTTTCGTTGCCGCGTCACGCATTCCAAACAATACAAGCCGGAAAAACTGGTCTTCCTGAAAAACGATCCCAGCGATCCGTTTCTTTGATTGTGCCTTCTGCTTCGTGCTACACCCTGCAAGTGCCAGGATCGCCACGAGGATGACGCTGCAGATAACAATTGTTCGTCTCATATTCCAGCTTTCACGAATGAGAATCGTCCCGTGAATTCGTCTTCGCCTCTCGCCTGTACCGTTGACAATCA
Source organism: Bacteroidota bacterium (assembly GCA_049522195.1). GTDB lineage: Bacteria > Bacteroidota > Ignavibacteria > UBA10030 > UBA10030 > UBA9647. The sequence goes on along the minus strand of JBEKOB010000026.1, from coordinate 28,338 downwards.
CCACTCACCAATTAACTCTTTGTTTCTTTGTGTCTGTTTCCCGACACATCAGAGCTGATCGCGTGCGGCGACTTCCACCCACGCGCCGTCTTTCTTCTCCAGTCCGTTTGGTTTCAGTCCGTACGGCTGAGGGAGCGCGGCGTTCGTGAAGTTCATGAACTCGATGCGGTACGGTATGATCTTGATGAGGATGTACTCGCTATTGTCGGGTCCGCCCGGATACATATCGGTCCAGTACGATCTCCAGTACTTCCGCTTCAGCTCGGGATCGCTGTCAAGCGCGGCATTGCCGACGATTGTGACATAGGCGGTGCTGCGCGGGTTGAGGAACGCCAGCGTCACTTTGCTCTGCTTCAGGATCTCGCGGACCTTACGCGAATTCGGACTGGCGCCAAGCCACACGTTGAACTCTGCGTCCGGTGTGAACGGATGCATCAAACGCGCATTGATTTCTCCTGAGTCTCCGTGGCTCATGAAAAAACAATAATCTGCTTCTTTCATGATTTCCCGGGCAGTTGCGAGCAGTTTTTCCGGCTGTTGAACTCCCATACGGTGGGCCTTTCTTCTTGTCGTGGAAGGTATGTGGAAATATTCAAATTCTCTTAGGGTCGATCTGGCACGGTTTGCCGGAACGAGTCTTTATAGAGTCCAATTTTGTCGATGGGAATTGGCTTGAATCCAAGGGCAAAGGCCCGCGACGTGCTCTTCAAGCGAAAATCGTGCCGTTGCAGGCTCTCAAAGCCCGGATCTCCGGTGACGAAGGTGTTCTCCCTGAACTCCTCTTTGATGCCTTTGTCCGCACTTGTATAGAGTACATAGCCATCTTTTTTATCAATATCCAGATAGTACGGGTCCCATCCCTTCTGATCCTTCTGCTGCCGGCGGCAAATGGCAGTGTCCGCAATGAGGTTGTCGCGCATTGTCACGACCGAGAAATCAAACGCGTTGGAATCATAGAAATCGATCCAGCGCCCGCCGTACGAAACGTTGTGGATAATCTTGTTGTTCAAGGGAAAAGCCGGATTTCCCTTGTCGAGCGTTAACAGCTCCGGATATCGGGTGCTGTATGGTGGTTCGTGATAGTTCATTTCGTGGAGGAGTTTGGACATGTAAGGGAAAGTACCGTCAAAATAGTAACTCGCCCATCCGAGCCCACGGGCATCCAGGTGAACCGACGGTGAACACTCGACGAAGATATTATTCTCCACCGTATTGTCCCGCCCTCCGCCAATCATTGCCGAGCGACCGGAGCGGTAGAACACATTCCCGTACACGGTAAACCCGCTTGCCCAGTCATCGAGGTACACAGCCATCACACCGTGAAGTCCCGGTCCGAGCAGGTGATGGAAATAATTGTATCGAATGATATTTCCGCGCCAGGTCCAATCGCGTCCGGTGTGCAGTGCGCCGGCATCTCCTGATTCCTGACACACGCGATACACCTCGTTGAATTCAACCAGATGGTCGTTGCCTCTGAGGTATATCGCTTCAAAGGGAGCATCATGGATGACGTTGTGCAAAACTTTCCCTCCGACGCCATCGACAAATACTGCATAATGTCCCGTCCGCACCCATGAGCTGTAGTGATGAATATGATTGTTCACCGCGAAGTTATTTCCAGGGACGAGCGTCTTGCGATCGCCCCCTTTGAGGCGGATGGCTGAGAGTGAGAGATTGTAAAGATCGCAGCTCTGCACGCCGTTCTCTGTGCCTCCATCGATGGTCACAGCTTCACCCCCGAGGTTCCGCAGTATGCAACCCGCTAGAATGTTGTGGCTGCCTCCCTTGATAATGACTCCGCTTGATCTTCCTTGCTCGAACGTAAAGCGGGCAAATGTGATGTAAGAGGCGCTGTCCAACGTCACCAGCGGTTCTTCCAGCATCGAAACGGACGCAGATCCTTCCGCGATCGGCTCCGGCGGCCAGAAATACAGAAGTCCATGCTTGCGGTCGAGATACCATTCGCCTGGCGAATCAAGTTCCTCGAGAATATTCAGGAAGTAATACCGCTGATTCTTCGTATAGCCGTAGTTGTGGTGGGGTTCCTGGATGGTGATTTCGCGGGTGAGGGTATCGATTGACTTCACTTTCTGGAACGCATCGCTCCAATCCCACGTCCAGTACCCATGGAGATAAATTTCATTCTCCGCTGACCATCGTTTGGGCCGGTCTCCTTCGTACGTGATTCTGCCGTAGTGCCTCCCGACCGGGACACCATTGAATCGCTTTTCCCGTTCGAGCCCCTCGTTGAACCGCTTTTCCCCCGTCTGCGGTACGTCTGCGATGCGGAGCCATTCCGCGTTTGGCCAGCGCGCAAGTGTCATGCGGGTTCCTTTGAAGAATAACTCCATCCCCGCACTTGCGCGCTGCGAGATCTCTCCGTACTGATCGATTCCCTGCGCTTTCAGGTCGGTCACAAGGATCTTCTCACGGTATTTTGGATCGATTTGTTTGAGGATGGAGGGATCGGTCACGGCATGAAATCCTCCAATGTCTTTTCCCCCGGTCAACACAACGTCTTCGCCGGCGTATGCCTCCCAGAGGATGGGAGCATCCTTTGTTCCTGAATCTTCGACCGAGAGGGAAAGTGCACGGGGAAAGTAATAGACACCACCCCGGACTTGGACCTTGACGCCACCAGCGGGCAATCCCTCACGCTGTTTAAGCTCTCTGATTGCATCGCGGGCGCGTGCAAGTGTTGCGAATGGTCCATCCGTGAGGTTTCGGTTTGAAGCCGCCATCGTTCCAGACCACGAATCATCTCCGGTGGGAGCGACATAGAAAACCCGCGGCTGTGCTTGGGTGAAGGCTTGCAGACAAAAAAGCGCGCACAGGAAGGCCGTGTTTGTCAATCGTAAAAGCATTGTCATGGGAGGTTACCTCAGGACGTTTGAACTGTCACGAATGTACATTTTCTTAGGTGAGAGATGCAAGCAAAGTAAGTCGAAATTCATTTCGACAACGTTGAAAGTCCTCTGTAAGAGATGAAGGAGAAAAGGAGGTTGATATCAGGAATGGAATTACGCTTCAAATTTCGTATACACGCGATGCTCGACCGTTTTGGCGACCACAAAAGAACAAGTTCGCGGCTGAACGATTTTTCACTTGAATGTACAACGCATCAGAACATAGGCGTTGGAACAGTTCCCCATCCGCTTCCGGTCGGGGTATCTCGCACCTGAAGAATCTCCGCCGTGTGAAGATGAACATCAACGAAAAACAGCGGAGTGCGTTTAATATTGATGTCGAAATCATCAAGAGCCGACTTGAGTTCGTGACTGTCTGAAGAAATGTCAATGAAGACCACTCGTCGCTTCATCGCTGGCGAGGCATACATTTCTGGGCTGTGTTTCATGCTAGCCATATCCATATGATGTGCGTGTCCACCGGTCAAATGTGCAAACGGATGGAGAATATACTCCGTAATCATGCCGATGGTCTTATGTTGCTCAAAGAGCTTCCATTCGTCACCCGTGTTGGCTATCATTCCCTGCATCACATAGTCTATGGGAATGAAATAGGCGAGCAGGCGATGATGTTGCGTGCCCTCTAACGGTTTGAGCTTCAAGGAGACGACACCGTCTTCAAGAACAGCCGGAAGCAATTCATGAACAGTAGTGGAGTCGTCGGCCGTGATAGTGATGACATCAACAGTGCCGACTTGTTCAAACGGAAGATGACGGACAGTATACGCCCGCCCGATGAACCCGCCTCCGACAATGACGACCACAAGCCCCAGGAAGATTAGCCCCACTTTGCTCAGGCTCAAAGTCTTCTGCGGATTTGGGTTCCTTATGAATAATTTCTCGACTGAACGCGGGACGAACATGCCTGTTCGATTCATATAAGCAGCGTAACTTTCTCCGAAACGATTCAGCATCCGCCGTTCCTCATCCTTGGCCAAGATATAATAAAGAGTAAGCATCACTGCTAGTAAAAAGAGGGTCAGGAACCTGGGCCACATGATGGCGAGGCCAAGAGCGGCAAATGCAAGGCTCACGTATTGCGGGTGTCGTACGAGAACGTAAAGCCCCTTTGTGACTGTTTGCTTCTTCAATAACTTACCGATATAGACTTGACCAGCGCACACAAGAAATGTCAGCGTCCCAGTAACGAAGAACACAGAGCCCAGTATGCGAATGCCGGTCAGGACTGCATTGGGTGGAACAACCATGTGAGGAAGAAAGAATGCCGTCAACCAGCGAGTGATGATTGACTGATTAAGCGCAAGCAAGAAGGGGTTGAAAATGGCATAGAAATAAAACGCAAACGGACTGATCATTATGACAATCTCAAACGCCACAATGAAGGAAAGAACAATGGCGCTCTTTGCTGTGATGAGGTTTGATCCCTTTTTCGCTGGTTGGATCTGGTCTGTCATTGTTGATCGTCTCCTACTCTTCAAGCTTCCTTAGCAATCCCTCCTTTGAGCGATTGCTTAAAGCCAGGCAGTTTCACTTAACACAAAATAGAACGCCATCCGGGTTGTCGGATGGCGTTCACGGGAGTTAACTGGTTTTTCATCATTCGAATCGGTCAGAGCTTGAACCATTGTTGAATGGTTCGATGCAGCGCGCTCTCACCCGACTTATGTTGATACTCATTCGTATGAAGATTGTAGTTGTATTCTTGCGCCCAGGTGTTTGCTTGTTGACTGGTTTCGCGGAGGGCGTTGAGAATGAAATCAACCTCGTCATCGGTTGTGGTCGGATGTACGGAAAGCCGCACCCACCCAGGCTTCGTGGAGAGATCCCCCTCGTTGATCTTGTCGGTAATCCGCTTCGAAGTGAAATGATCGACATGGAGCAGGTAGTGACCATATGTGCCGGCGCACGAGCAGCCGCCGCGGACTTGAATGCCGTACCTGTCATTTAACAATTTGACAATCAGGTTGTAGTGAATCTTCTCGATATAAAAGGAAATGATGCCAAGGCGTTCTTCGATCGAATCCGCGAGAATTGTGAGGCCGGGAATTTGGCGCAGTCCGCGGAAGAGTCTCTTCACGAGCTGTTCCTCGCGGCGCAGCATGGTTTCCGTGCCCATCAGCTCCTTCAACTCGATCGTGAGCGCCGCGCGAATGGCCTGCAGAAATCCCGGAGTTCCCCCGTCCTCGCGTTCTTCAATCTCTGGTTTGTAACTGTACTCTCCCCAGGGATTTGTCCACAGAACCGTTCCACCTCCCGGCTGGTCGGGTGATTTCAGATGATAGAGGTTCGAATCGAAAATCAAGACTCCTGATCCTCCCGGTCCGCCAAGGAATTTGTGCGGAGAAAACACGATCGCGTCAAGCTTTTCGGCTGAATCAGCAGGATGCATGTTGATCGGGACGTAGGGAGCGGAGGCCGCGAAATCAACAAAGGCAAGCCCTCCGTGTTCGTGCATGATCTTTGCCATCGCATGGTACGGTGTCCGGATGCCCGTGACGTTCGAGCAGGCGGTAAAGGAGCCGATCTTAAACTTGCGGTTTTCGTACTCTTTCAGTAAAGCCTTCAAATCGTCGATGTCAACGCGTCCATCACTGGTAGGTTTGATAACGCAGACGTCGGCGAGCGTTTCGTACCAAGAAGTTTGATTGGAATGGTGCTCCATGTGAGTAACGAACACCACCGGCTTCAACTCGGGAGGAAGAGTGATATAGTGATTGACCTGTTCGGGGATTTTAAGCCCGAGCATCCTCTGGAGCTTACACACCGCGGCCGTCATGCCGAAACCGCAGAATAGGAGAACGTCGCCCGGCCCGGCGTTGACATGCTTCTTGATGATCTGGTGGGCCTGGCGGTACGCCTGCGTCATGGATGTGCCGGTAACATTCGTTTCCGTGTGAGTGTTGCCAAGGAAAGGCCCGAACACATCGCGCATCTTGCTCTCGATTGGTCCGTACAGCCGGCCGCTCGCAGTCCAATCAGCGTAAATGATTTTCTTCTCACCGTACGGCGTCTGAAAAGGTTGATGATATCCGACAGTATTCTTCCGAAACGGCTCGAAATAGGATTCAAGCTCGGCGGTTCCGGTTACAGACTTGGGAACTTCCTGCATAGCATCTCCTGTCACTAACCGTTCATAAGTTAGCGATCTGTGCTACAAAATCAAGGCCGGATCTGAGGAGTCGCGGGCCCGACTTCCCATAATGCTTGATATTCGACGCGAAATTGTGAATGTTCGTGTGAAAGGTGACTCGAACAGGTCACTCCCAAGAATCATAAAGAGAAGAAAAAGCCATGAAGGTAATAATGGATCTTTGTGTCGTTCCGATCGGTGTCGGCGTATCGGTTTCGACCTATGTCGCGGCTTGTGAACGGATCCTTCATGAAGCCGGGTTGAAAACCCAACTCCATGCCTACGGTACCAACATCGAAGGCGATTGGGACGTCGCGTTTGCCGCTGTCAAACGGTGCCATGAGGTTGTCCACGAGATGGGGGCGCCGAGAATCTCGACGACGATTAAATTGGGGACGCGGACTGATCGTGACCAAACGATGGAACAGAAAGTGAAGAGCGTAGAGGAGAAGATGAAGAGGTAAGCATTCTCCATGTCCGTCGAGAAGACATCTCGACGAACATGGTTATTCATTTTGCTGCCGGCGTGCGATGCACTGACGTTGTCGATGCTTGATTTGTTGGCAGGATTATAATCTCTGCAATCTGAACGTGCGGCGGCGCGGTTGCGCAATAGAGCACAGCATCCGCAACATCTGCAGGCGACAGCGGAGTGATGTTCTGATAGACTGCCTTGGCGCGCTGTTCGTTCCCGCGAAAACGAACGATACTGAATTCCGTTTCCACCAACCCCGGGTCCACAGTGCAGACCCGGATGGGCGTGTCCACCAATTCGAGCCGTAATCCCTTCGTCAATGCGTCGACAGCATGCTTCGAGGCGCAGTACACATTTCCGCCGGGATATACTTCATGCCCGGCAATTGAACCAAGGTTGATGATCGTTCCCTTTCCGCGTGCAACCATGCCGGGGATGAAGGCGCGGCTGACGTACAGCAATCCCTTCACATTCGTATCAATCATTTCCTCCCAATCGTCCAGCTTTCCCTCGTAGAGCTTGTCCAGGCCACGGCTCAGCCCGGCATTATTCACAAGCACCTCGATGTCCTGCCACCCCGAGGGAAGTGTCTGAAACGCTTTCTCAACTGCGGGCTGGTTGCGCACATCGAGTTGAATCGTCAACGTCTCGGTGCCATGCTTCTTTTTAAGCTCCTGTGCAAGTGCGTCGAGTCTTTCCTTGCGCCGGGCGGTAACAACGAGGCGTGCACCTTGCCGTGCAAACGCCTCAGCGCATGCGAGGCCGATGCCGCTGCTGGCGCCCGTGATCAAAACGATTTTGTTTTTGAGATCAACCATGCTTCGTAGTCTTCGTGTTTAAGTGTGTGTTTGTGTGCTGACGAGAGCCTGTCGTTACCAGTCCTAGCCCACACCGACACCTGAGAAGAGAAGAACACAGCTCAGGATGATCAGGATAATGGATGTGGTCCATCCGATGATGTTCTGGTAGCTTTTGTTTGTGTACTCTCCCATGATGTCCGTCTTGTTGATGATGATCATCATACAAATGAGAACGATTGGGAGGAGAACGGCGTTCAACACCTGCGTCCAGATGGTGATGGCGATAAGCGGGGCATTGGGAAGCAAGATGATCCCAACGGCGATCAGAATGATGATGGTAAACAGCGAGTAGAACTGAGGTGCTTCTGAGAACTTCTTGTTGATGCCCGCTTCAAAGCCAAAGGCTTCACAGACGTAGTATGCCGTTGCCAACGGCAGAATGGCGGCGGAGAACACAGAAGCTACAAATAGACCGAACGCAAAGACCTCACCTGCCAGCGCGCCGGCAAGAGGCTTCAGCGAAAGAGCTGCGTCTTTTGCTTCGTTGATCTGAACGCCTCTGACGTGGAGCGTGGCCCCGCAGGCGACGATAATAAAGAACGCCACGACCACAGTTGCAATGCAACCGACAACCACGTCCCAGATCGTGTACTTATAATCTGCAATCTTAATACCCTTCTCGATCACGGAGGACTGCATATAGAACTGCATCCATGGGGCGACCGTGGTGCCAACAAGGCCAAGCACTGTGACCAAATACGGCGTATCCCATTGAATTTCTGGTTTCATCATGGCGTTGCCGATCTCAGCCCAGTTCGGCTTCGCTGCAATTGCAGAGACAACATAAGAGAGCAGGAAGACGCTGAAAAGCAGAAATATCTTCTCGGAGATCTTGTAGTTCCCCTTCACGACAAGAATCCAAACGGCAACAGCGGCCAGTGGCACGGAGAGGTTCTTGTCGATATTGAAGACCATCATGCTCCCCGCGACGCCTGCAAACTCCGTTGCCGTGTTCCCGATGTCTGCTACGAGCAGGAAGATGAAAATGTAGAAAGTGATGCGGACGCCGAAATTTTCCCGTATCAGGTCTGCAAGTCCCTTGCCGGTAACAATTCCCATGCGGGCATTCATCTCTTGCACTGTCAGCAGCGCGATGAACGATGGGAGAAGCGTCCAGAGCAATTTATAACCATAGGTTGCTCCGGCAACGGAATACGTGGTGATTCCGCCGGCGTCATTGTCGACGCTGCCGGTAATGATGCCGGGCCCCACAACGCTCAAAAAGATGAGCAGGTTGCGGAGCGCTGGCCGCTCTTTTAACCGTTGCAGCAAACCCATGTTATCCCTCAGCTGCCTGTTTTACTTCGGGAAATACCGAGTCGAGAGCATCACGCATCGTGATAATTCCCTGAAGCTTGTCGTTCTCATCGACAACAGGAATCGCCTCGAATTTGTACTTGAAGAACAGCTGCGCCATACGCTTGATGCCTGAATCCAGTTCGACTGAGATGATGTTCCCCCGCATGATGCTCGAGATCAACGCCGTGCCTTTCGTTGAAAGCAATTGCCGCAGCGTCACAAGACCTTTGAGCCGTTCTTCATCATCGATGATGTAGATGTAGTACAGCAGCTCGGCTTGCTTGGTTTCTGCTTTCACGAGTTTCAGCACTTCCCGGACCGTCTGTGACTCCTTCGCGGTGACGAAATTAGTGTTCATAATGCTTCCAACGCCAACTGCTGAAAGCTTTGTCAAATCCTGAATTTCTGCCACACGTTCGAGCGTGAGGAGACCGAAGACTGCCTCGCGTCGTTCTTTGTCGAGCTCATCGAGAAGGTCCACCGTTTCATCCATCTGCATCTCGGAGATGATGCTCGCAAGCTTCTCGTTGTCGAGCGCTTCTGCAATCTGGATGCGCAGGCTCATCGGCATTTCCTGAAGCGTAGCAGCCGCGGTCGCGGGGCTGATGGACTCGAGAAGAGAAATGCGTTCGTCTGTTCCGAGGTCTTCGAGAATGTCTGCAAGGTCAGCAGGGTGAATGGCAGCGAGTTTCGAGGAATCCGCCTTCAAAATCACAGATCCATGAACGTTTGTCGCCGTTGTCGGCTGGACGTTTTTCCACGTGACGAATTTATCGTTGATGTCGCGTGCAAACAGCCAGTGAAAAATCGGATTGAGGAAATTCACCCAACCCAATCGGCGGAGCAATCCTTTAAATCCAATATCAATATGGACCAGCCAGAGGTTCGGATTGTCCTTGGAGGAATTGTCGATCAGCAACTGCAAGTCATTGACCCGGACAAGCTTAGAGCCCGACGTCGATATGATCTGCTTGTCCAGGAAAGTCTCCTTCAGAAGAATTTCATTTTCTGTTGATTCCTGGTTGTCGCTCTCGAAAGGATATTCAACCGTCACATGTTTCTTGAAGACTGTCAGGCGAACGAGATTCCAGGGAATGTACAAAGGCTTCTCCCTGTCGTGTACCAAAGCGATGAGCGCGGTGATCTTCGGATATACATGACTTGTCCGTGCGGCGAGATCATCAATCCTGCCGATCTTCTTGCCGGTCGAGGCATTGAAGATTGGGAGATGGAGGATCTCCGAAATGTATATGAAATTGAAGTTGTCGCCGCTCATGGAGGAAGTCATAACGCTTGGGAAGTGCTGGAAGATAGCACGAAACTATGAAAAAGTCTATGAATGGATGCGCCGGGGAAGCAGCGCGCAGCCGGGCACCGGGTCGAAGAATTGAAGGTGCCTGAGCGGTGTTAGCTGGAATGCGGATCAATCACAAGTGGGTGCCTGGCCGGAATGACGCGTGACCGGTCTCATGATAGGGGAGGAAGAGGGATCAGGCCCTCCCGCGAAGTATCTTCCACTTGTCGACCACTTCGTATCCTTTGACTACATAATAATAGTCAAAGTTGGCCGCCGTCAGACAGGAATGATGCTCAAGGATCCGGACTTTGTCTCCTACCTTGTAGTGGTCGCGCAGGTTCGAAGATTCCGAAATCAGGACCTTGGCATGTTCCTGTGAGAGCGTCTTGACGCGAACGTGTGCCTGGAGACGCTTCCGGTCATAGTCCTCGTAAATAATCCCCATATCCATATCGTTGCTGATATGGAGAGGCCCGGGGTCCTTCGAGAGGGCAAGGGCACCCGCATCGAGGATAAAGTGCGACGCGCCTGGTTGGTGCGACACAACCGAGGAAAGCACTGTGAGGGCGCAGTCGGCTACACCACAGCTGCCGATCATAACCTGGGTATAATCATAGAAGGCGTAGTTTCCTGGCCTGATTTCGTTGATACCGTCAAGGTTTTCCGTTACCGACATGGTGGGAGTAGAGCCAATGCTCACCATCGGAACCTTGCACCCTTTGGTCCGCATGCGCTCTGCAAATTCGACCATCACAGACCGTTCCTGTTCGGCAACCACCAGGATATCTGCCCGGTTGTGAGAGTCGTACGAATGCCCTGCGTGGGTCAGGATGCCGTCAAAGATGAGGTTTCTAGATTCGTTTAGCGATTGCATAAGCTGTTCGGCGAGCTGGGACTTTGGATCGATGCCGGCGCGGTGGTAGCCACAATCAACCTTGAGCCAAACGTGGAAACGTTCGCTCCCGACCCGTTCGATCGCGTCGAGACGCTGGAACATCTCCGGGCTGTCGATCACGACCCGAATCGTCGCCTTATCCGATAGTTCGAGGATTCGCTCGATATGGTCAGGGATCAGCGGAAGTGCCCAGGTGATGTCGTTGAACCCGGCTGCGACAAACTGCTCGAGCTCAAACAATGTCGATACCGTAATCCCGCGGGCTCCCAATTCCAGTTGATGGTTCGCAATCTCGATGCACTTATGAGTCTTGATGTGCGGGCGCAGCGAAACGCCGAACGTGTTTGCGCGATCCTGCATTCGGGTGAGATTTCGCTCGAGAATAATCTGATCGAGCAAAAGTGCCGGTGTCGGAAGCTCGAGAATGGATCCTGGTGGTCGCATAGAGATGGTCACAGTGATAGCGTCGTTTCGGGAATGATCGCGCTCAAATCTCTCGATCTCTCTCCTCTCAGCGCAAGGGGCCGCATTCCGTGATGAATGTGGTAACCAATGCCCTGCCCCGCGATCACGGGGTACAGACTTCTATAATGTCGGCACTAATGTCAGAAAACTCCAGAACATTCTTGTTGACGCAGTGCACATCCCTGCTGAAGATGACAAAACTTGATTCACGCTGATATCGTAATGCCCGGTGGGGCTAGATACAAGTTCCGTCCGTTCCGGTTCGGTTGTGCTTTGTCGTCAAGCGTCATTTCTCTATGGGTTTCGCACGTGGATATTCCTGCAGCATACCTTTTCCCACCATCTGTTTCTCAATTCCCGCCATATCCAGAGGCACAAAATCAGAAAGAATCTGCGATCCGCGATCTGTGATGATAATCAGGTCCTCACAACGGATGTTGATCGCTTCCTCGGGGACTGTAAAGGCGGGCTCGATGGTGAAGACCATTCCTGCACGGAGCGGACCCCAATCCTGTCCAACATCGTGGGTCGACATGCCGACCCAGTGGCCAAGCATCGCGCGGGGACTTTGAGACGATGTTCGAAACGTACCGACGAAACGCTTAGCTGCAACCTCATAGACGGGCTTCGAAAACGTTGTCTTTGAAAGGATGCCATCCATTTCCCGCACGGCATCCTGCAAGATTGTCTGTGCCGTTGCTCCGGGCCGGATCGCTCTGAGAACCGAGCGATAGCATCCGACGTAGAATTCATACAGCTCGCGCTGATGGTTGCTGAACTTCCCATTCACAGGCCACATCCGTGTAAGGTCGCTCATGTAGTATCCATAGTCGGGAGCAAAATCCATCAGGAGAAAATCTCCATCCTGCATTTGTCTCTTGTTGGCGTTGTAATGTCCGACCATTGCATTGGGCCCGCTCTGAATGAGAGAGAAGTACGCTTCTCCTTGTGCACCGTTTCTGTAATAGATGTACTTCGCAACAGCATCGAGCTCGTATTCCATGATCCCCGGTTTCGTCGATCGCATGCACTCCATCAGGGCCAATCCGGAGAGCTGAGTTGCCTTTTGTATCAATGCGATTTCACGCGGGCTCTTGATGAGTCGGAGATTGTCCAACGTAGGAGTAAGATCACGTATGTCGAATTGAGGAAATCGAAGACGAAGAAGCTGAATGAAGTTGCCTTCGCGTGAGGCACGCCCGTCAAACGGATCCACTGCAGCATCTCCGACGGAGCGAACCGCGAGGTCACGGCTCATTGCAAAACCCTCCGCGGGGCTGAAGGGCGTAAAAAGGGTGCGGAGAACATTTCCGCGGGCATACCGTGCAAGGTGCTCAGGAAGAATATCAACACCATACACTGCATCGATTCCCGAAAGCTCCTTCACAAGCGTGGCCTCTTCGGGTGTCAAAGTTTTCCCTTCGGCCCGTTCCCGGCCTTCGTTGCGGTGGGGGAGATAGAGAGTCGCGCGCCGTTGCGATCCGTCGAGCAGGAGATAAGAGTAAGGAATCTCGATTCCGCTCAGGTAGTAGAATTCATTGGACTGGCGAAAGCGAACGTAGCCGGCCGGACCCGGCGCTCCCTGGAGCACAGCGATGGCCGAAGTTCCAATCGCATCGTAGATCCCCGCGCGTCGCGCTGCAAATTCTTCAGGCGGAAAATCCTTGGTGAAGAGAGAAAACCCCTCCTGAGCCAGTGAGACAAGCGGTGAGAGGATGAAGAAGCAGATGAGGATCAGGGTGTGTTTGCGCATAGTGATCTCTCCGCGATGAGGTTGAGTGAATGGATCGTTCTTATCTTAGTACTCTCTGAGGAAATCGATATCTTCAACGGGCAACACCGGCATCGGTTGGCCGTTGTGCTGCAAACGGAATTTAAGATGCTCGAAGAGGGGATCTTTCTTGCCACTCTCCACGCCGACAATCTTTGGAATAAACTGACCGAAGTTGATGAGCCCAGGCTTTGGCAATGACAGAATATCGATGTCACTCCCTTTGGGAATTCCGGCTCTCTCCTTCGCGATATTGATTGCGGTCTCAAGACCACCAAGAACATCAACAAGGCCATTCGAGAGCCCATCGTAGCCAGACCAGACCCGTCCCTGCGCAATAGAGCCAATGTACTCTTCGGTTTTCTTGCGTCCCGCCGCGACGCGCTGAACAAAATCCTTGTACATCGATCGAATCGTATATTCCATACGGGAGCGCTCAGGCTCGGTCAGATTCCTGTCTGGAAGTCCCAGGCCGATGAAGGGGAGCGTGAAACCGAAGCCAAGGTCGGCGTGCTCGCCGGCCTTCACGAAATCAGTGGACATCCCCAGAGTCTCTTTGATTCCCTTGCTGTAAACCCAACCACCAATAACGCCGATGGAGCCCGTGATCGTTGTCGGAGCGGCAACAATGGTGTCGGCATACATCGACAGCCAGTATCCCCCGGATGCGGCGACAGCCCCCTGAGAGACAATGACTGGTTTCTTCCCCTTTGCCTTTTTGAGCGCCTCTGCAATGTAGTCTGAGGCCATTGGGTCGCCTCCGGGCGAGTCGACCCGAAGGACAATGGCTTTGACCTTGCTATTGTTGACTGCCGCCTCAACGTCATTCACTAATTGACGGGCAGTGATTCCCTCGTCCATGGCACATGCACCAAGCGCATAAATCACGGCTATCGTCGGGGGTTCGCTCCAGCGCGAATCGGTGGGACGCACAAACCGCTCCAGAGCACCGGCAGCGACATAACGCTTGGCGGTCCCCTCCAGGTTCTTGATGACCTGTTCGACTGTTTCCCATCTGCCTACTGTATCGACAAGCCCCTTCTCAACAGCGTCTGCGGCTATGTACACGACCTCATCATTGACCATCGCATCAAATCGTTCGGCTGAGAGCCCGCGGCTGGCGCAGATATCTGTCTTCGCGAGTTTATAGCTGTCGTCGACAAGCTTCTGGCGCTGCTCACGATCTGCATCGGACATCTTGTCGCGCGAGAGACTCTCGTTCGCAGATTTGTATTTGAAGAACCTCCATTCATCAAATCCAACACCAACCTTCTCGAGTGTTCCTTTGAGGAACGTCCTACCCATGAGAAATCCGTTGAGCTGGATCAATCCTTGCGGGTCCATGACGATCCTGTCTGCAACCGAGGCAAAGTGATATTTGTTCATGTCTGCCTGGTCGATAAATATCACAACGTGCTTTCCTGTTGTCCTGAATTCCTTCAGCTTCTCGCGGACCTCCCAGAGAAGCTCTTTGTCGGCAACCATTCCCGATGTGTTGATGGCGATGCCCGCGACAGCAGGATCTTCTTTCGCCGCCTCGATTGCATCAAGCAGATCGCTGAGCGTATGCGCATTGTCGAGGAACCGGAATCGTTGGTACTTGATGGGGCCAAGAAGATTGAGGTTGAGATAGTCATGTCCGCGACTCGTGAACGTCGTTCGATCGAATGCGCCAAGCCTGAGACCGTATGTGTTGAAACTGTGTCTCTGATTCGCATCGAAATGTGCCTGCGTTGTCACGCCGCCGCGACCCAGACTGAGCTGCACGCCGACCGTAAACGCCTTGGTGTCGAAGAAGCGGCCAGTGAAACAAACACCTGGAAGGATTTCCAATGCACCGCCAGTGCTCCAATGTCCGTTCTGTGGTGACTGTTTGTCCTGAATCGCATAGTCGCCGAAGATCGTGATCCATTCGTTCCCAAAAGGACGCACAGCGACGTCGGCTGCGGCCTCGTTCGCTCCCCTGCTCTGCAGGGCGAGCGTGCCGAGAAATCCAACGGAAAGAAAATAGTTCGGCCTGAACAAACTTCCCACGGTGACAAGGTTGGATCGGTTATAGAATCGAGTATAGCCGCTCGACCAACCATAAGCAATGCCCGTGCTCAGAGTTCGGTCGCCTGTCGAAAGCGAGACCTTGTAATCTGTGACGTACTCCGAGCCGTTCGTTTCATGAATCAATCCAAACCCGACTCCGGGTGCGGCTGCAAAAACTCCCCACCGGTTGAACGAATCCCATTTCCCGGTCTGGTCCGACCACAGAAATGAAACATCGGGCTCCCGAAGAAGAGATGGCAGCGCGGGGTTATCATATCCATACAGTCCGAACTTAAATGCCCCGGGAGAGGTAAGGAGAAAATCGTTTTGTCTGTAGTAGGAGGGAAAGGAAGTCTGTCCTCCCGCAGTTGATGTGGCAAGAAGAAGCAGTACGCAAAGGCCAGACGTTATCCTCATAGGTCCTCCGTGGAGAATTGTCTGAGGGAAGAAGTGTAAATGTGTGGGGCTAACCCAATGTTACGAGGGAATGCATCTCCTGAACTGCAAGCTCCAAGCCAACGAACATAGATCGTACAACGATCGCATATCCAATGCTGAGTTCATCGATATCCCGGATCGCTGCGATCGGGCTGACATTTGAATAGTTCAGCCCGTGCCCGGCATGAACTCCCAAACCGAGCGATTTGGCGAGGGCGGCGGATTCCTGCACATGGACCAAGAGTTCTTCCTGCTTCCGCGGCGTTGCAGCTTCAGAATACTCGCCTGTGTGAATCTCGATCATGTCTGTGCCGATTTCATGTGCGGCCCTGATCTGTTCTTTCACCGGATTCACGAACAGGCTCACCTTGATCTGATTTCCATGAAACGTCCTGATCACGTCCTGGAGATGCTTCTTGCCGGCAACGACATCGAGCCCGTCTTCCGTTGTCAGTTCCTGGCGTCGCTCGGGAACGAGCGTGACGAAGTCAGGGACGACATCGAGAGCAACACGTATGATCTCTTCGGTTGCAGCCATTTCGAGATCAAGCTTCGTGGTAATGGTTTTCCGAAGATCACGGACATCAGCATCGCGGATGTGCCGCCGGTCCTCGCGGAGGTGGCAGACAATGCCGCGGGCGCCCGCTCCTTCACAAATCCGAGCTGCCTTAACGAGGCTGGGCTCAACACCTCCCCGGGCGTTGCGGAGGGTGGCAATGTGGTCGATGTTGATGGCTAAGCGCATAGATGCCTCTTAAAATGAAATCAGTATCTGCTCTGAATATACGAAAATACGCCCTCATTGGGAATTTTGTTGGATTTGAAAATCCAGGGGGCTCTCCGTCCCCGAAGCATCTTCCTGTTCCCCATTTCCGCAACTTTTTTCCCAAAATCAGCGTAGGTTTAAGAAGCCACAACTCCTATCCGAGGTGATGCCATGAATCTCCTTTCAAGAATCTCTATGACGTTGGTGTGCGCCGTTCTTGCACTTGCGATAGCGGAAGCACAGACCACAAAGAAAGAAACTGCCGAGAACGACAAGCATGAAAGTCTCGGCCAACAGATCGGATCGATTGTTGAAGATGTGATCGACAAACTCGAACGAGAGCTCTCGGGCCGCGGCGCTGAACCAGTCTTGAAAAAGGATTCGTTCAAAAATGTGCGCGGAACGCAGCCCTCAGGCGACAATGCCATAATGGTCGCGGAAGACAGCAATGTCACCTATCAAGGCAACACCGTCATCCAGAGAGGTGATACCCTGAATACGAATGTCGTCGTCAAAGGTGGTGACCTCACAATCTATGGACATGTCAACGGGGACGTCCTCGTCATCGGTGGTGACCTCTATATAAGAGATGGAGCATATGTCGGCGGGAACATCAAAGTCATCAATGGCGAAGTGAACAAGGATGACGATGCGATTGTCGTTGGCTATATCGACAAGAGCAGCTCCAAAAAGGAAAAAGCCTACAGAGAGGAAGAGAAAAATTTCCGCAGATCCTCGACAAAGCTCAACGCGAACTGGGTCAGCGAAACGACAAATCTGGATAATTTCATCTTCAGGTACAATCGCGTCGAAGGATTATTTCTCGGTGCCGGATCGGAAAAGCGGTACTACTGGGATAATCAACGTTCGTACAGTCTGTACGGATCGATAGGATACGGATTCAAGTCGCACAACTGGCGTGGTAACCTGGGTCTGAGCAGACAATTCGCGTTTGATGACGGACAGTTAATCGAAGTTGAAGTCGAAGGACACAGTCTGACCGACACAAAAGATGACTGGCTGATCGGCGTACATGAGAATACGGCAGCGGCCATCCTGATTCACGAAGACTTTCGTGACTATTTTCGCCGGGATGGATATGCAATCAACCTCGGCTATGCCACCCAGCGTGATTACCTCACCGGCCAGCTGAAAGTTGGGTATCTGGCGGACGAGTACACCTCGATGGAGAGCCAGACAGAATGGTCACTCTTCGGCGGCAACAAGCGCTTCCGTCCCAATCCTGCAATTGATGACGGGAAGATGCGAAGCATACTCACTACGGCTGGATTGAGCACTGAGACGACAACGATTTATGGTCCTGAAGGGTGGAGCTTGTTGGGGACGGTGGAGGTTGCTGACAAGAATCTTGGAGGGGAATTCACGTTCAATCGTTATGTCGCGGATATCCGGCGCTATCAGCCTTTGGGGCGATACGACAACCTCAACATCCGCGTTCGGGTCAGTACATCTGAAGGAGCGCTGCCACTTCAAAAAACATTCGAGATTGGGGGACTTGGAACGGTCCAGGGCTTTCCATTCAAAGGTGAGATGGGAAACCGGATGCTCCTGATGAATGCGGAGCTGATCGTCAACGGCGATTTTCTTGGCGACCTCAGTTTCTGGCCAAGTTGGTTGATGCGCGGGATCAATCTCCTGGTTCTTACAGATGCAGGCCTTGTGCGTACGGTTGACAATGACGCTCTCTGGACAAGCGGCTTCGATGGTATCAAGTTCTCAGAGTTCAGGCATGACGTAGGGGCCGGAGTAGCGTCGCGCAGCGGTGCATTCCGGCTGGCATTTGTCTGGCGCACGGACAGAAGCGAGCCTGCTCACTTCATCTTCCGATTCTCACGCCCCTTCTGAGAAGCCGCACAGAATGATTTGCAGAGAAAAGGTCGGATGGTCAATCCGACCTTTTTGTTTTCCAGCGGGAAAGAGCTGGGTTCTTCTACTGCGCCGGAGACAGTTCCACAGTACAACAGGGAGAGAGAGTTTCAACAGGTGCGATTGTGAAAATTTCCTCCTACCTTAGAGATGTTACACAACAGTAAGCCGAAGACCCACCCCAATCTTCGACTGTCAAGCAGCCCATTCCGGGCATCCATCAAAACACATCACGTTCGAAGATCTTCCTTATGAGCTACTCACAAACACCCGACTCTACTCTCAACAATACGAAATTCGCCCGGGAACTTTTTGACGACTACACATCCTATAGCATACCGGAGATTACTTCCCGGCGGTTCACACAAGGTGATATGCTGTGTTGGCTGGAGCCATTAAACGCGGGACATCTTTTCAGGGTCAAAGCTCTGGGAACATCTGCGGAGGGGCGAACTATCTCGCTGCTCAGGCTTGGGAAGGGAACGGTGAAGGTTCTTCTCTGGTCACAAATGCACGGCGATGAGTCGACTGCGACAATGGCGTTGCTCGACATCCTCAATTTTTTCAAGCGGAAGCCGGAGCATATCGTCACCCGGAGCATTCTCGATGCTCTCGATCTCCTGATGATACCGATGCTCAATCCTGATGGAGCAGAACGATTCCAGCGCCGCACGGCACAATCCATCGATATGAACCGCGATGCACTAGCGCTCGAGACACCCGAGGCGCGCATCTTGAAGGACGTGCAACAGACCTACAAACCGGAATTTGGTTTTAACCTCCATGACCAGGACCCGAGGTACACGGTTGGCAATTCGAAGGTTGTCAGTACCATCGCGCTCCTTGCACCCGCATATGATGAGGCACGCGGTGACAATCACGTCCGATTGGCAGCGAAGAAGGTTGCCTCAGTGTTTGCTGCAGCGGTAGAGGAATTCATACCGGGTCATGTCTCGAAGTACGATGACACATTTGAGCCTCGTGCGTTTGGAGACAATGTACAGAAATGGGGGACGAGCACAGTCCTGGTTGAATCCGGTGGTTGGCCGGGTGATCGGGAGAAGATGTTCATTCGGAAGCTCAATGCTGTCGGGTTGATGACGAGTCTGTATGCCCTCGCAAACGGGACGTACCGGCAGGCAGACCTGACTGTGTATGAACGGCTTCCGTTTGGCACCAAGTACCTGTACGATGTCATTCTGAGAAACGCGAAGTTGAGTGCCAACGATCAGGTTCCGGCCGCCACTGTTGACATTGGAATCAATCTTGATGAAGAAGTTAATGCAGAAAACGGACAGGTCGAACTTATTGGTAAAATTGTCGACATCGGAGATTTGAGTGTGTACGGTGCATTCCGGGAAGCCGATGTCCATCAAGCTTCCTTCACCGGTTCACAAATCAATATGGATAAGCGCCTGTCGCCAAAGGAAGTTGAGGTACTTCTAAAGAAGGATTAAGTGTTGTTCATCCGCGCTCTGTTGTATTGCACTCACGAAGGGATTTTGCTACCTTGAAAAAGCTGTATCTCGAGACCGCATCAACCCGTCGGTACAGGGAAGGTTGCCTGCCGGAGATCTTTAGATTCAGAACTCCCGACAATACTCACTTGTTCGTATTGCAGGTCGCGTCCGTTTCCCCGCGATCGATGGGTCGATTCATCTTTAGGATTGGGGAGTAGTCAAGGCGACCCATGGTTCCTGTCTTACAAACTGTTGTTTCCCGGAGCACGAAGAAAAAGCACACCGAATTTGAGGCTGAAGCATTGCCTCATATGGATGTGCTCTATAATTTTGCTCTTCGCACAACTGGGAATGAAGACGACGCACGCGATTTGCTGCAGGAGACCTATCTCAAGGCGTATCGCTTCTGGGATAAGTACGAAAAGGGAACGAATATCCGCGCGTGGTTGTTCAGGATCATGAAGAATTCGTATATCAACCGGTACCGGAAAGAAATAAAAGAACCGGATAAGGTTGATTACGATGACATCGAAAACTTCTACAATACGATCCGTGCCGAATCGACGGATCCCAATGATCTTCAGCAGCAACTCTACGGCAACCTGCTCGGTGACGAAGTCACGAAAGCGCTGCAGAGCCTGCCTGATGATTTCAGAACCGTTGTCATCCTCTGCGATATCGAGGGGCTGACGTATGAAGAGATTGCAGAGTTCGTCGAGTGTCCAATCGGAACCGTCCGGTCACGTCTTCATCGGGGACGAAAGCTGTTGCAGGCAAAGCTGTTCGAGTATGCAAAGCAGCAGGGTATGATCAAAGGTGATTAGGGAGGATAACAGAGTCCATTGTTATCTTGTTTTATGAGGTGGTATTGTGGATTGTAATGAAGCCCAGCAGCACGCTGGTGATGCTATTGACAGATCTCTTCCGAACGGTCTAGGAAAAGAGTTTCAGTCTCATCTCGACAAGTGCAAGCCATGCCGCAGAGAGGTTGCACTGGAAAAGCTGTCGAAATACATGGTTCGACAGAATGTAAAACAGGTCCCGACCCCCCCCAGCATCCAATCCTCCATTCTCAGTTCTCTTCGTCTCGAATACAAGCAGCAAGAGTCTGGCTTCGGATCATGGCTGGCCGGGCTCCTGCCTTTTCATGTTGCTTTCCCCGTTCTTGCTGGCGGAATTGTTGCTGTGGTATTCTTCCTGATTGTCAACTCCAGGACCGATACATCCTACCAAATGACGGCACACACTGCCGCGAATGACATCATCCACCTCTCGTTCGCGAACTTTGCTCTCGTGCAATCGGGAAATATGCAGCCCGCCATGGTGACGGTTGCTCCCGAAAGCGTCGGCGATTTCTTTCAAAGGAGCAACCTGCAGTTTGGCGTTCATATCCCGAAGTTCAAAGCCTGCGAATGGTGTGGCGGCTCAGCCTCGGAGGGAAGCGGCGTCAAACAAGCGCATCTGCTGTACAAGATGGGCAAGGATCTGGTCTATGTGTTCGAGGTGAGCGACGATGACGCGCTGTACGGTACTCAAGTATCGCTCCCGCTTGCGGCGAAACGAGCCCTTGCACAATCAGGATGGTATACGGATCCGGATCACCCGGATTGCAATGTTGTTCTCTGGAAGACTGATGAAGCGGTGTGTGTTGCGGTTTCAACGATGAAGAAAGCTCAACTCCTCGCTCTCCTTACCACCCGGTAGGCTCTCCCCCACGCAGTTCTGGTAACACAACCTACATGCCTTGATACAACCGTTCCGCCAGCGCCCGCGGTAGTCCGGCTTTTCGGATTTTCTCTGCAGCTGCGTCAACATCATATCCCACGCGCACGTTTTGGTACGTCCATGACTCCGTGTCGAAAATGCCGAAGCTGAGATTCGGATTTGCATCGCGTGGCTGACCGATACTTCCAACGTTTACAATAAATCGGCCGGACGGGGAAATCGCGGAGGCCTTTCCGTGCTCGGAGAAAATAACGGGAATATGTGAGTGTCCGATGAAACAAATCTTCTCGGTAAATGCCTGAAACGCTTCCCGCGTGTCATACTCGCTGATGACGTAATTCCATTCTTCAGGTTCAAACGGAGAGGCATGTGAAAACAGGATATCGCCCCGGGGTTTCATCAGGGGAAGATTTCTCAAGAAGTCTTTGTTTTCCGGAAGCAGGGTGCCAAAGGTCCAGATGGCCGAGAGCTGGGCGTTCAGAGTGAACTGATTGGCTACAGAAAGGTCAACAGCGGCCGCGTCGTGGTTTCCCTGAAGGATAATTGAACACCGTGAGCGAACCAGTTCGAGGCACTCATTCGGGTTTGAGCCGTACCCGACGGTATCACCCAGGCAGACAATGTCATCAACATGCTGTGCGTCTATAGCCTCAAACGCGCTCTTCAGCGCTTCCAGGTTTGAGTGAATATCAGATATGATTGCGATGCGCATGTGGATGCTTGATCCTTTAGACGCTGAGTGCAGAATTTGCTGCAGCCGGCAATAAAGTAGACAAAAGTCGATCGAAACCCAACAGATTTCCCCCTCGCACCTTCCCTTCGTGACGCCGAGTACAATCGATACCGCTCACGCAATAATTTGCTGGAGATGATGTTTCACGTGACGAACATAGTCAGTGAAGATGAACTCGAGTGTTACCGGTTCATCGGAACCGATGAAGCACATGCTGCTCAACCTCTCGCCCGGTATCTCGGCTACGAGGTGCAGGAGGTGAAGGTTGAACGCTTTCCAGAGCTGCACGAGGTTTTCCCATGATTCCGTCTGGTATGCCTGCGTGCGGACCCATTCTTCCTGTTCATAACTGGGCAGCCTGATCTCACTGCTCAACTGTGCACGAACAAAACGCTGGTGATTGTTGCTTGCCGAGTCAATGAGATGGCCGAGGATTTCCTTCTTTGACCATTTGTCAGGGGCTGGGCGGTATGAACACTCCGTTTCAGACAACGCGAGAAGACGCGGTATTGCCATGGCAAGAAGCGATTCCAATTCTTTGCGAGCGTTCTGCATTCGCGCTCTTCCTTTCCAGATCCTTTCAGTGACCCATTTTGAAAGCACGGACAGCAACCACACCGATACAAACAGGGCAACCAACAACAACAGGAGGGCAGAAGCATTTCCCGTGGGGGGACCGAAAAAAAGAGGCCGCATAATCGAGTATGATGCCTTGCCGGGGATGCGACAAATCAATTTCATATAAGGTAGGAATATTCAGAGGCGTAATCAACGGCAGTTGCCAATGGCGAGGATTCTCTTACATTATACATGAGGAGACCGAAGATCGGAACAAACGCGAACCGATTACGGTATATCAACAGACAGCCAGGTTCGTTCATCTAGGAAGAAGGACTGAAAATGTACTCTGAGATTATTCAAGCCGACGGCCATCTTGTCGACTCGCAGATCCTTTCAAAAATCTTCGACCGCGTCATCGCGAGTGGGTCGGAATTCGAAGTGGTGCGGTTCGACCTGGGAAAGACGAACGAGGATTTTTCTCATCTCGAGCTCAGGATCTCCGCCGCGACACCGCATATCCTGAGCAAAACTCTTGAAGAGCTCGTCGAGCTTGGATGCTCACAAACTGCCATTGCTGATGCCGCACTTCGTTCCGCCGAAGCCGATCGTGTCGTGCCGGACGATTTCTACTCGACGACAAATCATCGCACGTTCGTTCGCTCGCAGGGTGCCTGGCTGGAAGTTGCGAACCAGCGGATGGATGCGGTTATCGCTGTTCATGGAACCAAGGCTGAATGCCGGAAGCTGCGGGATGTCCGTCGCGGAGACACGATCGTTTGCGGAGTGCACGGCATTCGCATACAGCCGGAATTCAAAGAGCGTGATCGGCTTGGATTCGCTTTCATGGCGAATGATATTTCTTCCGAGCGCCGCACTGAAACTGCCGTCCGAAAAATTGCAGAGTTGATGCGTCAAATCAAGATGGAGGGGGGCGGCATCGCCTTTGTTGCCGGTCCCGTTGTGGTTCACACGGGGGGTGGTGGAGCTTTCTGTGACCTGATTCGCAGCGGGTATGTCCATGCGTTGCTTTCCGGCAACGCGCTCGCAGTGCACGACATCGAACATGCGCTCTACGGGACTTCTCTTGGCGTGGACATGGAACGCGGCGTTCCAATTGAGGAAGGGCACAAGAACCACATGAGGGCCATCAACGCAATCAATCGGTGTGGATCTATCCGGGGAGCTGTCGAGTCCGGAATCCTGCGCTCGGGCGTGATGTATGAATGCGTGAAGCACCATGTGCCATTTGTCCTTGCGGGTTCAATCCGCGACGATGGTCCGCTGCCGGACACCGAGATGGACCTCATTAAGGCGCAGGAGTCTTATGCGCAGCACCTCGCCGGTGTGAAAATGGTGATTTGCCTGAGCTCCATGCTGCACTCGATCGGTGTCGGCAATATGCTCCCGTCCTGGGTAAGGGTCGTGTGCGTTGACATCAACCCGGCAGTTGTGACGAAACTGTCCGACCGAGGCTCACAGCAGACGATTGGTGTTGTCACAGACGTGGGGGCGTTTCTGGGGATGCTTGCACGTCAGCTGCGTGAGGGATGATGAAAAAAAGAGGGCGCTCCTTGTTGAGCACCCTCTCATTAGTTCCCACGATTGAAATCGTGGCTATTTGTCGCCCACCTGTTTGTACTTCTGTTTGTACTTCTCGTACAGCTGCTTGTGTTTGTTCATCAAGTCAATCTTCTTCCCTTGGATGAACATCTGCTCGGTCACGGTCGGTGGCTCCAAAGGATCACCGTTCGTGACAATAAGCGTGGCATCCTTTCCTGTCTCGAGAGATCCAACGTTGTCAGCAATCCCGAGGATTTGAGCCGCGTAGAGCGTGACGGCCTTGAGAGCGTCATCTTTTGAGAGACCGTACGCGGCAGCATTGGCGGCGTGATAGGCAATGTTCCGTGAGTTCGACGCATCACCATCGCCGGTGATGCAGAAGCGCACCCCCGCTTCCTGCAGTCTCATCGGCAAGGTGAACACTTCGTTGTATCCCTGCCATTGATGCATAGGTGCAGCCTGGATGTGTGTGACGATGACAGGAATGTCTTTGGCTTTGAGTTGCCCTCTCACCAGCCACGCATCGCGTCCACCGACGATCACAAGTTTCACACCCTCCTGCTCGGCCCACACAATTGCCGCCTGGATTTGACTGAGTTCATTTGCGTCAACAAAGACAGGGATCTTCCCTTCGAGAACCGGAATCATCGCCTGCCAGCGAGGATCCGTGTCATGATAAGCGACTCCCTTCAGCTGCTCGGCTTTCTTCGCATTCATGTAGGCCCTGGCATTGGCGAATGCTTCGTGAAGCGCCTTGAGCTGTTCATCGCGCTGTTTTTGCCACTCCTCTTTGGAAAGGCGAACAAACCCTGACGTCGTGTACACCATTGCCGGCCAGCTGACGACTAGCCCGAGCCCGCTCTTCAGAGTAAGATCCTCTGTGGTCCATCCGTCGAGCATCAACGCTGCCGCTAATCCGGAAATCAATCCGCCCCGCGGGGCTGTTGCGACAATGGCAACTCCGTTCGCTCGCGCAACGGGAATCAATTCACTTTCAGGATTGACAGCAACTTCCGCACGGACGTTTGGATTGATGTTTCCTGTTTCGGCAATATCGATCGTTCCGCGCACAGAGCCGATTTCTGTCAGTCCCATGTCGGAACGTGAATCGATCAGACCGGGATAGATGTGCTTACCGGTGACATCGACTCGCTCTGCGTCCGCAGGTATGGTAACGTTCGTACCGACAGCTGTGATCCTTCCTTTATCAAAGAGAATCGTACCGTTTTCAATTATTCCACCGCTGACGGTATGGATTGTACCGCCAATCAACGCGATCGGCTTCTTCTGCTTTGCTGCAGGTACGGCGTCTGACGCCGAGGCAATCGCTGAGCACAGTATGAGAGAGACGAAGAGGAGGAAGTTAATTCGTTTCATGGCTTGTGCCCTCCTCAATGCTGGACTCCTGTTGGGATTCATTCGGCCGTCGGAATCTCATTGGGGGTCCGCCGGTTGCCGGGGGCCTCTCTTTCTTGCTGGCGAGTATCTTCTGAATGAGTGCCGCGCGCTCCTTTATGATCTGTTCCTGCATTTGTTTGTCTTCCTGCATGTCGAAGTACTTCTTGCCATCGACCCAGGTCTGTTCGCAATGGGTGTACGTTGAGAGCGGAGCCCCGCTCCAGATAACGAAGTCGGCATCCTTTCCAACTTCCAACGACCCGACCCATTTGTCGATCTTCAGTTGTTTTGCGGGATTGATCGTTACAAACTTGAGCGCTTCCTCTTCCAACAATCCATACCGTACTGCCTTCGCTGCCTCCCAGTTGAGGCGAGTCGCCAGCTGATTGTCGTCCGAATTGTACGATACAATCACGCCCTGATCGTGCATGAGCGGTCCGTTGCCAGGGATGGCATCCCACGCTTCGATCTTGTACGCCCACCAGTCGCTGAACGTTGAGCCGCCGGTTCCCCGCTTCGCCATTTCATCAGCTATCTTATACCCCTCAAGCACGTGTTGGAGAGTAGCGACGCGAATGCCAAAATCATCTGCCACTTTCATAAGCATCAACATCTCATCCTGGCGGTAACCATGGGAATGGATTTCACGCTTTCCCTTGACGATCTCCAGGAGGGCATCGAGCTCGAGATCCTTGTGGGGAGGAATGAGCAACTTGTTCTTCTCCCAGTCTTTCCACTCTCGCTCGTAGTCGAGTGCCGCGTTAAAGCGATCGCGAATCAGCGCTTCAACCCCCATACGGGTTGCAGGATACCGCAACGCGCCTCCTCTTGGAGCATTGGAATTGCTTTGTTTGACATTTTCACCGAGGGCAAACTTCACTCCCGGAGGCGCTCCCGCCATCAAAAGATCAGAGGCTGATCCGCCCCAACGCCATTTCACGATCGCATTCTGTCCGCCAATTGGATTCGCGGAACCGTGAAGCACGTTCGCCATCGTTGTGCCTCCAGCCAGCTGGCGATAGATCCAGATGTCGTCTGGATTCAGCACATCTTCGATGCGCGTCTCGCAGGTGATTGCCTGACCGCCTTCGTTGACGCTGCCAGAGATCGCGGTATGTGAATGGCAATCAATCACACCGGGGCTGACGTGCTTGTCGGTTGCATCGATGATGAGTGCGTCATGAGGAGCAGTCAGGTTTGTACCAACACGAGCGATTTTCCCTTTGGTGACGAGCAGATCTGCATTCAGAAGTTTGCCCTGTGGACCCTGTGTCCAGATCGTAGCATTCTTCACGAGGATATTCTCCGGCTGCTCAGGTAATTTCGTGCGACCGTATTCCGTCGGGGGATAGGTCAATGGAACGGTGCTCATTTCTGGCTTCTTCGGCTTGCTGGTATCGGCCTCTTCCTTCGGCCCTTCCTTGCGGGTCGCATGCCAATTGAATATCCCGCCATCAGGGGTTTCGACAATGCCAAACATCTCCTTGTCACCAGCAGTCCCGGACATGAGAACCGTCCCTGGAGCCTTGAGAGAGTCGCCGGCAAACGTCATAGCAACGCGGCCAGCTGCCAGACTCACAGAAGCGATTCGTATATCTTTACCCCTGACATTTATCATGCCGGTCGGTTTCTCGGCGTCGCCTCTCAGCGTGAGTGTGCCACTGTCCTGATCGGTGTGAAGATCCCAGCTGCCGCGCACGTCAGCGGTTGCGGCCGTCTTCACTTCATACCGTTTTCCATCTATCCAAACCTCCTGCACCCTGGTCTTCTCAGAGAAAAGATCACCATCGGTGACGAGGATGTTCGCAACCTTGCCGGGTTCGAGCGTCCCAAATTCCTTGTCGACGCCAATCCACTTTGCGGGCGTCGTTGTGAGGGCGGCTAACGCTGCGTCTGCGCCGAGACCGCGATCGACTGCTTTACGCGCCTGGGCAAGAAATGTCCCGGGGTCTTTGAGCTGTGCGGCGGTGAGCGCAATTGGAATCCCTGCATTCTGCAGCCGTCCGGCATTCTCCGGTGCTGCATCATAATGGCGGAGCTCTTCGAGCCCGATGTTCATTGCTTCCTCGGGAGTATCCACAGAGGGAGCTTCGGGGAAATTGAGAGTCACAACGACCGGGGTTTTCGTGGCTTTGACTGCGTCAATTCGCCTGTACTCCTGTCCGCTCCCGAGTATCCACAGGTTTAGCGAAAACTCCTTGCCGATTTTCGCTGCGCGCAGAAAGTTGAGATCGCTAGCAACCTCCACGACAACCGGCATATGGCTCTGGAGCGCGTCCGACAAAGCGGCAAGCGCTATGTTTGTCTCGGGGTGTTTCTGACCTGCTGGGTACTTTGCGTACGAATCCTGGGCCTTACGGTACCAATCGGCATCGTAGAATGTCTGCCGGACGAACGCAATTCCCCCCATCAGCGAGTTTGGATAGCCGCCCCCGAATCCTCCCTGTTGCTCGAAACTCACATGTTGGGCGATACGTCGTTTGACGATCAGGTCGGATGCAACGCCGTCACCAAGATTCACAAGAGCGCTGCTGCCGCGGAATATGCCGCGTTGTGGCGTTGCAACGGCGAGTGCAAATCCTTGTGAACGGAGCTTCTCGGCTGCTTTTGCATCCGGAACGAATTCTTCGTCCGCACTGAATTCAGCATGCATCTTC
>JBEKOB010000025.1:0-55327 GCA_049522195.1 Bacteroidota bacterium | reverse complement strand
AAGCTCAAATCAAACGCCTCGAACGTCTGCTCAACAACAGACCAAGAAAATCGCTAAAATACAAAACACCCAAAGAGATCTTTTCCAAAGCTGTTGCACTTGCTCATTGAATCTAGTATTGACAATTCGCAATTAGCTTAGTCCTTCAAGTCTGATCGCATCGAGGTCTGCGTCACTGAGAAGCCCTGATTGGTAGAGCAGCAGGTATTCCTGTGACACGCTCTGCCCAAAGATTGTCAGGTCGTCGGTGTTGACGGTGACTCGCACACCGTTCTCGAAAAGGGTGCGGATGGGGTGCTGGGAGATGTCCTTGACGACGCTGAGGGCCACGTTGCTGCTGGGGCAGACGTTCAACCGGACGTTTTCGTGCCGCAGACGATCCATGAGAGACTTCGATGAGGCAGCTGAAACACCATGCTGCACCTCGTCCACCTCTAGCACGTCCAGAACCTGCTCGATGACGTCGGGACCGCCAAACTCCCCAGCGTGTGCTTTGAGCTTGAGGCCTCGATTCTTTGCATGGACATAGAGCTCACGAAAGGGGTCAGGTGGCTGGGCCAATTCATTACCATACAAGTCTATGGAATGGAAGAGGCCTGAATCAACACAATGTGAAGCCAGGCGAATCTGGTCTGCAGCGGGGCGATCTTTGGACATACCGACCTCAGGACGGAAGTCAATCCGGTCCTTGTATCGGTTAACGAGTTGAGACACGAAAGTGAAAAAAGCATCGGGGCCGGTCTCAAACAACGAGATGAAACGCACATCCATGCTCATTTCGAGTTTGGTGACTCCATCCTCGATGGCATCTTGGATTGCGGCTTCGGCTGTAAACTGAAAACCCGCGAGAGTGACGGTATGAGGATACAGAACCTCGTTAGAATACTTGATCATCTCGTCGAGCGTAGTCATCCGGGCCGGTGGGTGGGGAAGGGGTTTCCCGATCCATGACTCGATGCGTTCAATCCGCGTTCCAAGTATAGAATGAGTGTGGAGATCACTCTTTGGGACACGTCTGATGGCGGTGAGGTCACCGGATCGAAGTGCGCTGCGGAAGATTTGACTGTCGGATGTGAATCCCAATTTCATTCTTGCGATCGTGTCGACTGTTGCTTCAACCCCGGTAATAAAAAAAGCCGCCCCCCGGGACGGGAGGCGGCCTCGATATTACCGATGCTTCTCAGAACGAGTAACGGAGCCCGATCATTGCCCCCCAGCGGGAAAGGAGATTGTCGTTGACCCACGGGTGAGCAGTTGGACTTGGCTTTGTCCAGCGGAATCGTGGCTGCCCTGTCACAGGATCGAGACTGTGGAATGTGAGGAGATCGTCCTGGTAGTTGGCTATGTACGGGATATAGCCCCAGCTATGGTTGATGAGATTCAGGATATTCTGAAGATCGACCGTGATTTCGAATTTGTGCCCCGGAAATGTTGGGATTTCCTGAGCCAGGCGGAAGTCGAGTGCGTGGCTCCACGGGGTTCGGCCGCCATTCCGTTCGGCCACTTGACCGCGGTGGGAGCTGAGATAGTCGTCATTCTTTATGTACGTGTCGAGGTTCGTGTACGCGACATCTGTCTTCGGAAGGACAGCACCGGCGCTGGAAACCAGGATCACGTCATTGGCGTCCTTCGGTATGTAGACAAGGTCGTTTGACGTCTGTCCGTCGCCATTGAGATCTCCGTTGACGTAGAAGGTGATCGGAGCTCCCGACCTTCCCTCATAAACCAGCGAGACCGTCGTACCGAAGAGCGGCACCGCTTCGAACCTGTACGACACGATTCCAATCAAGTGGTGGCGGAGGTCATACGTTGAGTAGGCAAGATCCGGATTATTGGCATCTTTGTAGACCTGGTTATAGCGCCATTGCGAAAGAGCTTGGCTTGATCCGATGCTATTTCTGTCTTTTGACATTCCGTACGTATAGGCGAGATTGGCGTACCAACCATCCGTTACTTGTGCGCGTTGCAGCTGAGCGGTGATGTTGTAGGAATAGCCGTCAGACGTGTTTGTCATGTAGATGACATTGGTGAATTTCGGACTGACGCGCTTCGTTGTCCATCGGAGCGAGGAAGTGCTCCACGTTCCATACACATACCGACCGTCGCCCACAAGCGTACCTCCCGGCGTTAAGGTCGAACTTTGCGGACCGGAGAGGCTGATATCCTGGTACATGATGTCGTTGACAGTTTTCGTGAACAGACCCTCGATGGTTCCCACGAATCCAAGCGGCAGTTCCCGATCGACGCCGAGGTTCACGCGGAACACTTGCGGCATCTTGAAGTCGGGATCGGTCAGGTCGACCTCAGTTGTTGTAATTGGTGTAAGGAGAGACAACCTGCTGCCGGACTGCTGGTAAGGATCGGGTTGAAAGGTGAACCCCGACGGAATCGCAGAGACATCAAACCGTGCGAGATCCATACCCGTATTGCCATACTGATTGGACAACCAGACATAACTGATGCGGCCTGTAAAAATTCCTGCGCCGCCGCGAACTTGCCATGTTCTGTCGCCTGTCGGGTCATAGTTGAAGCCGACGCGCGGCGAGAAGAGGAGAAAACCGCTCGGGACCTTGGTGGTCGCCAATCCCTGTCCACCAAACAACGTATCGATGGATGGATTGTGGAGAGGCTCGTCGGGGAATGTCGGGATATCGAGTCGCAAGCCGATGTTGACTTTCAAGGTTGGCGAGATTCTCCATTCGTCCTGGGCATAGAAGCCAAGCTGCAGGCCGTGGAAGGTTGCGCTTGGCTGCGCGACACCTGGGAGCAGCGAGTAACTCAACTGGAAGCGGGATGGTTTGCCGGCGTAGAAATTGTCAAGGCTCGTGAACTCATAGTTTCCGTAAATATTGCGGATGTAAAGGTTCGAGAACTTGAACGAATAGTTCTGCGTCCCGACGGTGAATGTGTGATTACCCATGAAATACGTAAAATTGTCTGTGAACTCGATGATGTCCTGATCGAGCGCGTTGGCATTGGAATAGGTTTCCGCGCCGGCCCGAAGATCGATACCGCCACCGAGTCCCGCGTTTTTGATCCAGACTTCAGGGAACAACGCGCCGTAAATAGATCGCTTGTCACGAATGGTGGTGTACCCGAAGATCAGCTCGTTCGCCATCGTATTGCCGAATGCGCTGGTCAGTTGAAGCACAGTGCCGTTGGTTGTGTTCATGTTCTTGTATAGCTCATTCGTAGGGAAGATCGCACCACTGCTCGGATCATTGTCACTGGAGCCAGTGCCGTAGTTATTGCGCAATGAGAGGCGATGCTCTTGGCTCAGGTTGTAATCCAAGCGGACAAATACCTTGCTGAGGGGATTTTCTTTTGTGAGATCTGTGTAAGAGCCCGGATCGTATCCGTATTTGCCCTTTATGATGCTGATAAACCTGTTCAGGCTATCTACCTTCAGGGCGTACTGATTCGTAGCGTTCGATGCTGCCCCAAAAACCCGCGCGATTGGATCCGTCCTTTTACGCATTTCGCCGTTGACGAAGAAGAAAAGCTTGTTCTCGATCACGGGGCCGCCGACACGGAATCCTCCTGTGTAGTCTGTATAGTTGGCCAGTTTCAGTTTAAGGTCGTCGGGGCTGGTGCCTCTGAAATCCTGGTTTTGTCCGTAGTAGTAAGCGGATCCTGTGAACTTGTTAGTTCCACTCCGTGTGATGGCGTTGATGCCGCCGCCTGTAAAACCGCCCTGACGGACGTCAAAGGGTGCGATAACGACCTGAAATTCCTGAAGTGCATCCAGGCTGATGGATGTACCTACTCCGCCCCCCGGTTGACCGGTGCCGGAGAGGCCAAAAAGGTCGTTGAACACCGCGCCGTCAATTTTGATATCATTGAACTTGCTGTTCCGACCTCCCGCATTGTAACCAGCGAACAGTGGAGACATCTTGAGCGCGTCAGTGAAGTTGCGCGATGTCGTTGGGATTGCTTCGAGCTGCTCCCGGCTGACGCTCATCGCGGCACCGGTGCGAGCAGAGCTCATCACTGAGTTGCGCTCGCTTACGACTGTGACACCGCTGACCTCGACAGCCTGCTCGACCATGGTGAAGTTCATCTCAAGGTTCTGACTCAGCTGCAGTGTGATGTTGTCACGCTTGTCTTGTTTGTAGCCGACAAACGAGACGGTAATGGTATAAGGTCCGCCCGGACGAAGGCCAAGCAGATTGAACCGGCCGTCTGTTCGGGAACCGGTCCCATACATTGTGCCGCTCGGATTGTGGATTGCGATGATATTGGCGCCCGGGAGCGCCTCGCCGTTTGTGCTCGTGATCTTCCCATTGATTGCGGAAGTCGTGGTACCTTGAGCAAACAGGGAGGAGGTCCCGATGCATAGAAATGCAAGAAAAGCTACCGCAAACCATTTGGTAATGGTTGGCTTCATACAAGCCTCCTGTAGGGTAGATGATTGTTGGTTGAATCGGACTGAAAACACTTCTGGTTGTGATTTGTCGGAGTAAAGTTACAAAAGTGCAGATCCACGGCGTGCTTGGTACAGTTGAAGGAAAAAAGTGAAGGCACTCTGGAATTGTGACGGAGCAAACCTACCGAACAAAAACCACAAACACAAGACAAAAAAGATTATCTGTTTGTTATGAATGGGAAAGTGCAGCGAGAGTGAAAAGGACATTGAGAGGGCGAATGGATCGATCACACTCAAAGATACTTGCACTCATTTCCGGCAACTCGCAGAGAACTGAGTCCGAACATGGTACAGAAAATTTTCTGTGACGAGTTCGCACTTCAAGCAAACTTTCCTTGAGGGGCATCTCAATCACGTTGGATTGAGATGCGAAATGAGAACACATCGCAAGAGTTCTTTTTGAGGTGGGGTGAGAGGATCCATTGCAGCACGAGTCCGAAAGATTCTCTGTATGGACTCCCGAGCGAATTGTTACATTTGATGGCGCGTTGGTGAAAATCGCGGACCCCCTGATTTCATTGGCGTTTTCTTGCGCCTGTAAGTCGTTGAGTACGAAGAAATTGTGGGACATGATGGATCGCAATTCGAGATGCCGAGACAATGCCCGTAAATATTGAACAATTGTCATTTTGTTGTTGACATTCGTTTCAAAACCCTTATATTTGCTAGGGAATTTAGTGGTTGCTTGACCCTATAAAGGCCTACAGGTTTTTGTTTCAAGTGTTCTTTAACTAACTACACTACTCTCCACAATTTTATAGAGAGGACTTTCTTATGGGAAAACCGATGTCAAAGAGCCAGATTGCTGCACATTTAGCCAGCAAATTTGAGCTCAAGAAAAAAACAGCCGTGGCAATACTTGAGGAAATGGCGCATCTGTCATATCGAGAAGCGCAAAATTCCTTCACATTGCCGGGCATCGGAAAACTGGTGCTGGTAGCGCGAAAAGCACGCATCGGTCGCAACCCGGCTACGGGCGAACAGATTCAGATTCCAGCGAAAACCGTAGTGAAATTCAGAGTTGCGAAAGCAGCGAAAGAAGCAGTGCTGGGAATCAAGAAATAAGCCCAGTTTTCCTCAGTGTTTTTGAGCGCCGACATCAAGCAATGCCGGCGCTTTTTTTTGTACTATGCTTCTGCACCAACATCCTCCGTTTTCCTGAGCAATTCCGAGCAAGCCAGATCGAGTTTTTCCTCAGAAATCGCGAAAATATTCGCGCGGTTTTGTTGGGCTTTCTCGCACTTATCTATCCTGGTTGACCTGAGGAGAATCTTGCCAACTTCACACGACAATTCACAACGCAATATGAGCAGAGGTTCGCTCTCACGGGTTTGTCTATAATTCCTCGTCGAGTTTTGTCGCGCCGTTTTGTCAATAACTCTGACCATTCGTCGTCGAATGGAGACGATGAACAATCGCGGGAGGCGCTAGTGCGGCGCGATGCTAGGATCCGTTCATCTCTGTTCACAACCAATTCTGATTCGCCCCAATGGCTACTCTATTCGATGTCGTAGTGCTATGTTGTGGTGAAATGTTGGTCATCTCCTACGTTCTCATAACTGCGTTTTTCGCTTGACTCTCTCTTATTAATATCTAAATTTGTGGAAGCCCTTCCAAGAAAATCGGTTCTTGCCCCCAACGATCTATGATATCGCTCGCGAGGCGAAGGTAGGCATCGGTACCGTTTCCCGGGTATTCAACGACCATCCAAGCGTCTCCAAGGAAACACGAGAAAGAGTCCTTCGCGTCGCTAATCGCCTGAGCTATCGGCCGCATCCGTACGCACGCGGACTTGCCCGAAAGCGTACGAATTCGATCATGGCGGTCATACCGTTTTTCACCACCTTCTTTTTCATGGAGATTCTGCAGGGCGTGCAGTCAAAACTCAGCGGGCTTGACTGTGATCTCATCCTCTGCGGCGTGAATCACCCCGATCAGGTGGAAGAGTCGCTGCGGCACCACGTGTTACGCAACAGGGTAGACGGCATTCTCTTCTTTTCCATGAGAATGCCCGAGACTTTTGTCGAACAGTTCCTGAACCACAGAACTCCGCTGGTGCTCGTCGACGCATACCACAAGAGTTTTGATTCTCTGGCAGTCGATAACCAGCAGGGAGCGTACGAAGCGACGAATCACCTTATCGCTTTCGGACATCACCGCATCGGAATGTTGAATGCGAACATCGAGAGCATCCCGGCGAGGGAACGGCTCAGGGGGTTCCGCAAAGCCATGGAAGAGGCAGCTCTTCCAATCGATGCCGCACTCGTCAAGAACAGTTCCTCTCCAAGGCTGGATGGCTTCACGCGAGAGTCGGGATACGAGATCATGCAGCAGTTCATCGCTCTGGGCAAGAAAATGCCGACCGCAATTTTCGTCTCGAGCGATATCCAGGCTGCCGGGGCGCTTACCGCGCTCGGTGAGGCAGGGCTGAAATGTCCGGATGACATTTCGATCGTTGGATTCGATGATATTGAGCTCGCCACTCATCTCGGTCTGACGACGATGCGCCAGCCAATGTATGAAATGGGTGTTCTGGCCGCCGATGTACTCCTGGCCAGATTGGAAGAACCGAAACGCGAACCGGTCCATACGATGTTCGTGCCGAAGCTGATCGTTCGTAAGACTGCCGGGAGCCTTGACTCCCGAATTCGTGTAGCGAGCGAAACAGCGGCTTAGTGTTTGCTTCTCGAGGACCCGCTTCACAAACGTATCTCGTTGTGATCCGAAGACAACTAACACGAGGTCAGAATATTTCAATGAGACGACTTTCTAGATTCATCCTCCCTGCGATGATCATGCTGTTCGCGGCCGGTCTTTCCCAAGCTCTTGCCGGTACGAATGGCAAAATCGCAGGAACCGTCAAAGACAAGAAAACGGGGGAGCCGCTCATCGGCTGTAATGTGGTGCTCGAGGGTACCACCATGGGCGCGGCCACCGATCTTGATGGCAGATATACCATTCTCAATATTCCGCCGGGGACGTATGTCATCAATGTGACACTGGTTGGCTACGAAATGCTCTTTGTGCGCGAGGGATATCGGTCACTCGCCAAGAAAGGCGCGGAGGATGGCTTAGCATTGGATGCAGGGGTCCGCTACCAATTTGAAGGCATTGCGACGCTTGAAGTGGACTATGCCTACAACAAATTTGGTGTTTTCGGCAATCTGAATACAATTGCCATCGCAGTAGGTTTTTAAGTTATTCGCTTTCAAGCATCCACTGGTCGCTAACCAAACCAAAAGGAGGATTTTGGCAAGCATATTTGAAACAGTGCTGAAGGCTAAATAAAAGAGGATCACGATGATCCTATCATGTTACATTCAGCTCATTTTGGAGGTTCTATGAGACGTTTGATCATTTTTGCTGTGGGTCTGCAGCTGCTCCTAGTTGCTCTTGCGGTCGGGCAGGTGCAGATGACGCAGATCTTGGCGCTCTCCGCCGGAGACTCGGTGAAGAATTATCAGTTCAGATCTGTTGAATACCTGCCGTCTGGCGTTATCTGGCTTCAAGCCGCGCCGATTTCAGCATTGTACCAAGGTGACAACTATGTCTTTCTCTCGACGGACAACGGGACCACCTGGGTGAAGAGGCTCGTTTACAAGAACTCCGGTATCAGCTCTGCTGGTATCAGTATGATTACTGCGAAAGACGCGAACACCGCTTTCGTTGCTCTTACAACGGGTGAAATCCTAAGGACGACGAACGCGGGCGTAAAATGGGATACGGTAACATCGTATTCGACCCCTGATGTCGCCTTTGCCGACGGCGTGAAGTATGTCGGCCAAGATTCGCTCGTGGCGTATGGAGACGCAGCTGATGCACAAGGCGTTTTCGTGACCCGGAGCGTTGATGGTGGAAAGACATGGACGCGATTCACGAATTTCCCGACCGATTCTTTGAAAACAGATGGTATTTATGCGGGCTCCGTAACGTACGGGGGCGCGATGGAAGCGTATGGCAAGACCGCATGGCTTTCCCTGTACAATACATCGAACGATCCGCCGGGCATCTTGAAGACAACCGACGGCGGAGGTACGTGGTCGTGGTTCAGAGTAACACTTCCAAGTGGTCCGGCGACAAACTATTCCATATTGTCTTTGACGTTCAAGGACAATAATACGGGCTTCGCGGTTTCCAGGAGAGCCTACTCGACATCCACCAACAACAGCAACTATCTGTGCAAGACAACCGATGGTGGCAAGACCTGGAGCGACACGATCAGTGTGCAGCCTGGCGTGGGGCATGTGGATGCGAAACCGATGACGGTAAGGGCTATTCGCGGAACAAACACCGTTGTCGCGACCGGCTTTGGTACTTCGGGTTCAAAGGCCTGGATATCTTACGACAATGGAACAACGTGGACGCCCCTCAATCCGCCGTCCCCAAGTTCCGCTACTGATTTGAAGAACGTTGCTTTCGGTTCTTCGACGCAGGGTATTATGGTGGGACTCCAAAACGTCGTGAAAATTACGCTTCCTGGAGCGACTACGATTGAAGACCCCTGGTCCTCAGTGGCAATGATGTATGAATTGAGCCAGAACTATCCGAACCCGTTCAATCCATCGACGACGATTCGATTCTCTCTCCCTAGCGAGCAGCTCGTAACGCTGAAGATATTTAACGTTCTTGGTCAGGAAGTTATGACTGCCTTCGAAGGAAGGCTTGGGGTTGGGAATCATTCGGTGCCGCTGGATGCATCGAAGCTGACGAGTGGCACATACTTCTACCAAATCCATGCAGGCAGCTATGTCGAGACGAAGAAGATGTTACTCCTAAGGTAAAACTGAGTTAATGGCTGCTACTGGTATTCCAAAGCGAGGCGGGAGAGGAGATCCCGCCTTGCTAGTTTACGCAGGTGTTAGGAGGAGGTCCTTGAGGAGGCTTCCAATCACTGGCAGGGCAGAATTGCCATCCGCAGGACTTCTGGGAAGCGTTCCGTTTCTGCGATCAAGTTCAAGGCCCCGCAAGGCCTCAAAGAATCGAAAGATTCTCGGGGATCCGGCTGGGTCCGAGCTGTCTCAGCACTGCCTAAGCTCTTTCAGACCTAAAGTCAGAGCGCTGAGAACAACGGATCTGAAATACCTCGTAGGAAAGCGCTATCAAAAACTTGCAGGACAGTCGGATCGGTCTCTGCTGGGGTCAGACTGCGCCCCACATCACTACCACTAATCATCGACTTGCAGCTGTCCCTGCACCGAAGGGATGTGTTTGCTTGTAACAGTGTGATCGGTAGTTCTTGAAGCGCCCTGCTGGGTATGTCCTCAATGAGCCGAGGGCGAGACTTGACTCTTAACATAACAGCTTTTGACTGTGTATGTGGTCTACCCGGTGTTTTTCAAAAGGTACCTGTTCTTCTTTACTCGCAGCAGCTCCGCGACTGAGTACGACCATCCTGTGACGGACTGCGAAGTGAGTAATCGTATGAATGCAGCTTTTTTTTGTTGACATTAAAAAAATAATGCATAAATTTATGGAAGCGCTTCCACTAACACTTCACTTTGCGAACTACAATCTACGATATCGCGCGCGAAGCAAACGTCGGCATCGGAACCGGCTCACGGGTCTTTAACGACCATCCGAGGGTTTCGGAAGAGACGCGAAAAAGAGTCCGAAGTGTTGCAAAGCGTCTTCAGTATCAACCTCATCCGTATGCGCGCGGACTTGCGCGTAAGCGGACGAATTCGATCATGGCAGTGATTCCGTTCTTCATCACCTTCTTCATGGAGATCCTCCAGGGCGTTCAATCGAAACTCAGCGAAGTCGACTCGATCTGCTATTGTACGGCATCAATCATCCAGACCAGGTCGAAGAGTCGTTGCGGCATCATGTGCTCAGAAGCCGGGTCGACGGCATGCTGTTTCTTTCGATGCGCATCCCCGAATCGCGCGTGCAGCAGTTCCTCCGATCAAGAACACCGCTGGTCTTCGTCGACGGTTACAACAGAAATCTGGATTCTCTTTCCATTGACAACAAGCAGGGTGCCTATCTGGCAACGAGGCGTTTGATTTCGCTCGGTCACAAACGCATCGGCATGCTCAACGCGAATCTCCAGAGCTTGCCCGCCCGGCAACGGTTCAAGGGATACAAGCAAGCGATGGAAGAGAGCGGATTGCCCTTGTCGGCGTCCTTGATCAAGAGCAGTCCACCAGGCAGGCTGGATGGATTCACAAGGGAATCGGGCGCTGCACTCATGCGAGAGTTCCTGGCACTCGGCAGGAAGAGACCAACAGCAATCCTTGTATCATGTGACGTGCAGGCCTCGGGTGCCTTGTCCGTGCTCAATGAATCGAGATTGAGATACCCCGAGGACGTCGCCATCGTGGGCTTTGACGACATTGAGATGGCGAGCTATCTCGGTTTGACCACAATGCGGCAACCGATGTTCGAAATGGGCGTGCTCGCTTCGGAGATCCTCGCGAGACGACTGAACGATCTACGGCAACCTGTGTCGCATTCGATGTTTGTGCCGAAACTTATTATTCGCAAGTCCTGCGGTGCTTCTCTCACCAGTGAGGTGAAACCGCAAGATCAAGAAACGCAGGCCATCGCCTGAAGCAGTATCATACAGTCAGTGGTAATTCACGACCTTCTGAGACCACAGCGAAATGTCCTTCACTGCAGTAATACTATCAGCGCTTTTGACTGCAGCCGCTTCCGTTTCCGGACAAGCCTCCGATACGACTCGCGTGGTGGGCATTTCCGGAGTGCCTGAGTGGTCAAAACATGTGGTATGGTATCAAATCTTTCCCGAACGGTTCCGTAACGGTACCCCTTCAAATGACCCAACCGAAGAAGATCAGGTTGGCGCGTGGCCACACGAACGCACGAAGGATTGGCGAATCAGTTCCTGGACGGGCGACTGGTATCAACTGCAACCGTGGGAGAAAACGAACGGAAAGGGATTTTATTTTCACGTGCAAAAGCGCCGGTACGGAGGCGATCTTCAGGGTGTGATCGATAAGCTGGACTATCTGAAAGATCTCGGCATCGGAGCACTGTATTTCACCCCGATCTTTCAGTCGCCCTCCCTCCACAAATATGACGCGACAATGTATCATCATGTCGACAAGAATTTTGGACCGGACCCCGACGGCGACATGAAGCTATGGGCCACAGAAAACCCCGAAGATCCGTCCAGTTGGAAGTGGACAAGTGCAGACAAACTCTTCCTCACTCTGATACACGAGGCGCACAAGCGTAGTATCAAAGTCATCATTGACGGAGTATTCAACCACGTCGGGACCACGTTCTGGGCGTTCGAAGATGTGCGGAAGAACCAGCAAACGTCCAGATATAAAGACTGGTTCACGGTGGAGAAATGGGATGATCCTTCCACGCCACAGGATGAGTTCAAGTACGTCGGCTGGAACGGCGTGCCTGATCTGCCCCAATGGCGCGAGGATGAGAACGGAATCGTTCACGGTCCAAGGGAGCACATCCACGCCATCGTCAAGCGATGGATGGATCCAAACGGCGATGGCAACCCCGAAGACGGGATCGATGGCTGGCGATTGGATGTGGCGGAGAAGATACAACCTGCCTTCTGGAAAGAATTCAGAATGTGGGTGCGCGGCATCAATCCGCAGGCATACATCGTAGGAGAAGTATGGTGGGAAGACTGGCCAAAGGATAAGATGTTTAATGCCGCTCCGTGGCTTCAAGGCGATATGTTCGACGCAGTGATGAACTATCGATGGGCACGCGGGGCATTCCGGTTTTTTGGTTCCGGGAAGGACAACATCAGCGCATCGGAGTTTCTCAGACGTCTTCAGGCATTGCTCGACGATTATCCGGCGGCATCGAATTATGTGCTGATGAATCTCTACGACAGTCACGACACGGACCGAATGGGCTCTCATCTTATGAATCCTGATCTGCTGTATGATCATCGTGCGAATCCCAATGACAATCCTTCATACGACGTGCAGAAACCAGGCCCCCGCGAATTGATGGTGCAGAAATTGATGGCACTATTTCAGATGACGTACGTCGGTGCCCCTATGATCTACTACGGAACCGAAGCTGGCATGTGGGGAGGGGACGATCCGGATTGCCGAAAACCGATGGTCTGGCCGGACTATACATTTGATGACGAAAGAAGTCATCCGTTCAAGAACGATCGCCGTGCCGATCGCAACGGATTCGATCAGGAGCTTTATCGGTGGTATTCCAAACTCATCAAGCTGCGGAACACTCACCCCGTCCTTCGCACCGGCATGTTCGAGGCAATTATGACGCCTGACTCGAGCGGCGTTCTAGCATTCCGGCGAGCTGCGGCAGGAGAGCAATGTGTTGTGGTCCTGAATAATACATGGATAACAAAACGAATATCAATCCCGATTCTTTATCGACAAAACGGAGAGCTCACCGACTTGCTTTCCCTGAAGAAATTCATCGTGAGTGATGGATCGGTTACGATGACAATCGAAGGTAAGTCCGGTGTCGTTCTCCAGTAATTTCGGATGACTCACTACCTTACACACTATATAAAGAGGGTAGACATGAAAACAGCAAGATGGATTCTTGTGTTTCTCATCATGCAAACTGGGGGCCTTCTGCTCGCACAGGACTTGCAGATCAGCGGAAAGGTCACGAGCGCCGATGACGGATCGGCGTTAGTCGGTGCCAACATTACGGTAAAAGGCACTTCCGCCGGGACTGTCACGGATCTTGACGGAGGGTTCAAATTGAAGGTGAAGCGTGGCGCAACGCTTGTAATATCGTATATAGGTTATCTGAAGCAGGAGATCGTCGTAGCAGACGAGAAATATCTTACGATCTCATTGAAAGTCAGTGCAGTGCAAATCGGAGGGGTGGAAGTTATAGGAATCGGGTATGGAGAGATCAAGAAGGCCGATGCTACCGGCTCCCTCACAGCCATTTCGGCAAAAGATTTCGACCGGATATCGATTACATCGCCGCAGGAGTTGCTCGTTGGAAAGGCGGCTGGTGTCATTACGAGCACGCTTGGCGGCGCTGCAGGAGCAGGGACGCAAATCCGTATTCGAGGTGGTTCGTCTCTCACCGCCAACAACGATCCGCTCATCGTGATCGACAATATGCCGTTGGAGAGCAGCGGCATTTCAGGTATGGCGAACCCGCTATCGTCGATCAATCCAAATGATATTGAATCGATTACCATCTTGAAGGACGCTTCTGCTACTGCAATCTATGGATCACGAGCTTCGAACGGTGTCATTATCGTCAAAACGAAGAAGAGCACGGTCGCAGCCGGAGATGAAGCAATGAGACTGAGCTACAACGGCAATTTTACAATGGCAGCTCCGGCCAAATTGCTTTCCGTCTTTTCCGGAGATGAATTCAGGGCGGTTGTTGCAGACAGGGTTGCGAACTATGGTCTCACGTCAGCAGCGTTGGCAAAGTTGGGGACCGCAAATACGGATTGGCAAAAAGAAATCTACCGTGTTGCGCCCCAGACTGAACACAACATTAGTATCAGCCACTCCATTCTCTCAGTCCCATACCGTGTATCCTTGGATTACTTGTATCAAGACGGGATTCTCAAGTACAACAACCTCGACAGAAAGAACCTCACTCTCGCGGCGACGCCGTCGTTCCTGGACAAGACTCTGACCATGGACTTGAATGCTTCGGCGTCCTGGATTAGCAATAACTTTTCAAACAATGATGCAATCGGCTCCGCCCTCGAATTTGACCCAACACAGCCGATCAGGAATGGGAATACA
Source organism: Bacteroidota bacterium (assembly GCA_049522195.1). Taxonomy (GTDB): domain Bacteria; phylum Bacteroidota; class Ignavibacteria; order UBA10030; family UBA10030; genus UBA9647. Next base: position 41,194 of record JBEKOB010000025.1, on the reverse strand, counting down.
CGATTCGGCGGGTATACGGCATGGACTGAACTTAGCTCCAACGATCCGCTCAATGGCGCACCGAACAACATCGCAACTCAGAATCCGGTTGCCCGTCTGGAGTATCGCCACAATACTTCTGATGCAAGGAGGTTCATTCTCGGAGGAAAGACTGATTATGCAATTCCCTTCGTGCCCAATTTGAAAGCCACCCTGAATCTTGGCTACGACTACTACAAGACGAATGGAAGCGACATTACGGACACGTTGGCTTCCTGGTCATACAGAGAGCCGGAAACCCAGATTCGTGAATATACTCAGACAAAAACAAACAGCCTGTTGGATTTCTACCTGACCTACAATGAAGAGTTCGGCTTTCACAAGGTCAACCTCACAGGCGGTTATTCCTATCAGCACTTCTACAATGAAGGACAAAATTCCAACAGGGCTTGGAATCCGGCGCTTCCCGGAGCAAAGACAACCCCGTACAAGAATGAGTACTATCTGGTCTCCTTCTTTGGCAGGATGAACTATGCGTTACTCGACAAGTATTTACTTACGGCGACATTGAGAGATGATGGTTCATCACGATTTTCGGAAAAGAATCGTTGGGGTCTCTTCCCGGCATTCGCCCTGGCCTGGAAATTGACCGAAGAACCCTTCATCGGCAAATCGGAGACTCTGAATGAGCTGAAGCTTCGCCTGAGCTGGGGGAAAACCGGACAGCAGGATATTGGTGCTAACTATTATCCGTATATTCCGACGTATACCGCCAGCACTGCCGGCGCCTATTATCAGTTCGGGAATACATTCTATTCTACGCTGCGTCCCGATGCGTATGATGCAAACATTAAATGGGAGACGCTGACTTCGCTGAATGGCGGACTCGATTTTGCGTTGCTCGACAACAGAGTGTCCGGCTCCATCGAGGTGTACAAGAATACATCTGACAACCTGTTGAACAGCATTCCAATTCCCGTCGGCAGCAACTTCTCCAACTACCTGCTGACGAACGTAGGCTCGATGGTCAACAAAGGTGTCGAGGTGAGTTTGAGCGTCAGGCCGATTCTGGGAAAAGAGTACTCGTGGGAGGTTGGTGCGAATCTGACGTATAACAAGAACGAGATCACGAAACTCACACTGACCGACGATCCCTCATATCCCGGTGTCAACACAGGAGGTATTGCGGGCGGCGTTGGAAACAATGTCCAAAAATTCATCGTCGGTTATGCTTCGAGAGTATTCTTCCTGTTCAATCAGGTTTATGACGCCAACGGCAGACCCATCGAGGGTTTGTATGTTGATAAGAGCGGCCAGGGAGGAAACGTGTCGGGCAATGAACTGAACAAATACTACATGAAATCACCGGATCCGGCGTACCTGGTGGGCATATCTTCAAAGTTCAACTACGGGCGTTTTGATCTGAGTTTCTCGGGCAGGTTGAGCATCGGGAACTACGTTTACAACAACAACGCTTCGAACAGAGCCCTGTATCAGCAACTGTACAATCAAAGCGGATTCTTGTCGAATATCCTGACTGATGTCAAGAAGACGGGATTCATGACGGCGCAGTATTGGTCGAGCGTCTATCTGGAAAACGCGTCGTTCTTCAGGTTGGACAATGTGAGCATTGGTTACAACCTGGTATCCTTCTTCGGAACCAATACAAGTGGACGGATCGGGTTGACAGTACAAAACGTGTTTGTCATCACCAAGTATAGCGGAATGGATCCAGAAGTCGCGAACGGTATTGACAACAACATTTATCCGCGTCCCCGCACATACATGATCACGCTGGGTCTCAATTACTAAGGAGGAAGTAACATGAAGAAGATTGCGAGCTTGATTCCGGTCATCGTCACTGCGATCATGTTGTCGTCCTGTGTGAAGGACTTGAACGTGCAGCCGATTGATCCAAATGTCAATACGCTCAATAATGTGTTCAAAGATCCGTCTGCCTACAAAAGAGCGCTGGCGAAGGTATACGCCAGCTATGCCATTAGTGGTCAAACGGGTGGCGGTGGCGGCAACCCTGACATCGCGGGTATTGACGAGGGTTTCGGCAACTACCTCCGGCAATACTGGGACCTTCAAGAGCTCCCAACGGATGAAGCGATCATGGCGTGGGATGATGCCACCATTAAGGACTTTCACTGGCAAACGTGGTCGTCCAATGATGTCTTTATCATGGCGCTCTATTCAAGGATATACTATACTATTGCTATCAGTAATGAGCTCATTAGAAATGTTAACAACAACATCGGGTCGGTTTCCGGGACTTCTGTCAATGACCTGAAGGCCTATCGGGCGGAAGCTCGTTTCCTGCGCGCTCTTTCGTATTGGCACGCACTTGATATGTTTGGAAATGTTCCTTTTGTGACGGAGGCTGATCTGCCAGGCGCATTCTTCCCAAAAAGAATCACCCGCGCTGACCTGTTCAGCTACATTGAAGGCGAACTCAAAGCGATTGAGGGCGATCTTATTCCTGCGAGGCAAAATGAATATGCAAGAGCAGATCAGGGAGCTGACTGGTTCTTACTCGCCGAGCTGTACCTGAATGCAAAAGTCTATGTAGGCACTGATCGAAGCACTGACGCACTGACGTACATCAACAAGGTGATAAACGCTGGCTACACCCTCGATGCCAATTATGCGCGCCTGTTCAATGCTGACAACCATTCAAGCCCGGAAAATGTCTTCCTCATTGCTTTTGATGGACAAAACACTCAGGGGTATGGGGGAATGACGTTCGTCCTGCACGCCTCAAATGGCGGTGGTATGCCGTTGAATGGCATCGATGGTGGTTGGGGCGGAATACGAACGATTAAAGACTTCGTATCCAAATTCGGCATAACCCAGAGCAATTTTGCTAACACCACTCAGTACGTTGCGGCTGACAAAAGAGGAATGTTCTACTTTGACAAATCGAGCTGGTCGTGGGATGTCAATAACGTAGGTACATTCACTGAGGGAATCGGCGTCACCAAGTTCGCGAATGTCACTACCACTGGCGGGCCAGCGCCCGATGTCCATCCAACGTTTGTCACTACTGACTTCCCGATGTTCCGGTTGGCGGACGCTTATCTGATGTACGCCGAAGCTGTCGTGAGAGGCGGTGCGGGCGGTGATATGGGAACTGCTGTCGGCTACCTCAACGCTTTGAGGCAACGTGCCTATGGCAACACAACGGGAAATGTCACTGCTGCGAGTGTGACGTTGCCTTTTCTTTTGGATGAACGTGGCCGGGAGTTGTACTGGGAAGGACATCGAAGAACGGATCTGATCCGTTTTGGGCAATTTACAAATGGCACCAATGTGTGGCAGTGGAAGGGAAAAGTCCAAAATGGAGTTCAGACGGCGTCTTACAGGGATTTGTATCCTATCCCGGTCAACGACATGAATGCCAATCCGAATTTGGTCCAAAACCCCGGCTATTAAGAATGCACACCATTCATCAAGGAATATAAACATGAAAAACATAACGATAGTGGTCCTATTGACGGCTCTCGGATTGTTGTTCGCTTCCTGCGCGAGTGACATAAGCGAACCAAAGATGAGTTCCAATCCTACTACGCCGACTGTGGCAAATGTAGCCTTGCCGGATTCATTTATCGTCAGCCGCGCAGATAGTCTGATTCGATTTTCATGGTCTGCTGCAGATTTCGGGTTTGCATCTTCCACGACGTATATGGTGCAGGTGTCAGACTCGAGTAGTTTTTCTGGTCATGTAAGCAACCTCTTCTCGACTCAGAATCTGAGCGGGGGAGCAAAAGTAAGCGACGTAAATACACTCGTATTATCCTGGAACTATGCAATTGGGAAACCGGTGACTGTTTACTACAGAGTCACTGCATCGGTGGTTTCTTCCGTAGCTCCCGTTTATTCCAGCGCCAAATCGACGACTCTCACTCCGTACGATGCAGTGATTAACTACCCCATGGTATACGTACCGGGCTCGTATCAAGGCTGGTCCCCCGGAGCCACGAACGGAAGGCTGTATTCCTATGGCTTCAACTCTCAGTACAGCGGCATTGTGCGCATCATCGATGCTACAGCATCCTCCGCTCAATTCAAAATCACGAGCAATCCTGATTGGAATCACACAAGCTGGGGAGGGACTCTGACGGCATCGGGCAACAACTATTCAGGCTCTCTCAATCCAGTGGGTGATAATTTCCAGGTCAACAATGCGTGCTATGCCATTACAGTCGATGTCACAGCACTAACGATCTCTTTGACGAAGACGGACGACTGGGGGATTATCGGTTCCGCGGTGCCGCCATACGATTGGTCGAAATCTGTGCCGATGTTCTATAACGGTCAGCGCAAACTGTGGGAAATCACTGCCGACTTTCATGCAGGTGATATCAAGTTCAGGGCAAACGACGCCTGGACACTCAGTTATGGTAGCAACGCCAATGATGGCAATCTCCAGAGCGGTGGGGCCAACATACCGTTGGCAACCGCGGGGAATTATACCATTCGGTTCGATCCGGTAAAACTCACATATACGGTAAAGAAGAACTGAGTGAATCGGCCAATCGCTCTGCACATTCCTGCAGATTTTGAGCGTTACGCTTTTTGAAAAGGGACCGATTTATCAGGTGTTTCCAGTCACACAATACAAAATTCAATCCCCGGTCCGGGAGATATGTTGGCGCTGGCCGGGGAATGGTTTTAGCCCTCTCCACAGTGTGAAGAAGAAAGCTATTGACAGACCGGGTCGCGGTGGGGGGGGGGATATGTTACGATGTAGTTACTCGCGCGGAAACTGATGACTGAAAGAAGTTGCCGCAATGAGAAAATGAAAAACCCCCGATCACGCGGGGGTTTTTCTTGTGCCCGAAACCCCGTCGAAGGACGTAAGGGGAAAGGAGATCCCAACCAGAAGCATGGCGGGTCTTCGTGATAAACGCTAGCTTGAACTTCAAAGCACGTTTGTGAGGTGCGAGAAATGAAAAACCCCTAGAAGGGGATCTTTCGTTTCTGTGCCCGGAGGGGGAATTCTACGAAAGTCACCACACTGTACAGTGTGGTTGAGATGGCGTTGGATTCCGGTGAGTAAGGGGAGGGTTGACTCCGTGCTCGGGCTCACTGGGCCAGACTGTTGCAGGTTCAAGTTGGTGGCCAGCTACTTGTGGGAGTTGCAGCCATGCATTCCAGGTTTGAACTGGCCCTTTGACAACCCTTCAGAGTTCGCGTCCTCAGAACGTCAGGCTTTGTATCTCGATGCGCCCAACAAGAAATCCCCCTAGTGGCAGGGATTTCCCATTTGAAGACAACAGATCATTCCATGAAGAAGTACATCATTTCGCTTTTGTTGTTACTGCTGGTCCTCGGGGCAAGAGCACAGGACAGCGTCGATGTCACTTTCCGCTACCAGCCAACGAGCTCCTCACCAGGTATCGTATACCTCCCGGGAGAGTTCAATAATTGGGCATCCAATGTCGGCGGCATTATCCCTTCGAATTCTCCCTCCGCGATGAACTGGGATCCTTCCGGGCGGGTATGGACAAAGACCGTCCGATTGATGATAGGATTTCCGGGGACATCGCCAAAGGGGATTGCTGGAGCGTACCAATACAAATTCAATGAAGATGGATCGAAGTGGCTTGCTGATCCTTTGAATCCGAGGATCAATGCTAGCGACGCGGGCAATTCATACATCTTTCCGACGAATCCGACAATCTATCAGCTCGTCCCGAATGAGCGGACGGGTATCACGGCTAGCACGAATCCGACGATCTCGACCTATCTCTTTCCGAAAGTGGGCACTGCCGTAGATACTTCCACAATTACCCTCAGGGTAGGGGCCAGGCTCTATTCTGGTCTGGGTCGTTTCTACAGTCCAACCTCCAAACAGTTCAGCTTCCCGATTCCTGACCGACTGCCAAACGGTATCCACAAGGTGATCCTGAGCGCTGGGAGCTCAGCTGACAGCGTCTCGATTGCTGTGCAGGCCGGTTACGTTCAGATTACAAACCTGAGCGGCTTCGTAACGCGAAATCCGCAACGAGTTCTGTACGGCGTAGTTCAGGATGCCGCTATTCATTCGATCCGAGTAGTCAGAAATGACGTCGACACCACCAGCGTGAATGCGTCGTTGGGCAACTTTGTTGACACCGTGCAGCTTCGCGAAAGGTTGAATACGTTTAAGGCTGTAACTCGGGATTCCAACAACACACTGCAGGTGTCGGATCCGGTCTCGTTCACGTACCTTGTCAATCACGCGCCCGATGCGAGCATCTATTTTATCGGTGCAGGGCCAAATGTCATCTTCAACGCTCAGGGAATCGATCCGGATTCGGGACAGGTATCGACGTTTCTGTGGTCGCAGGATTCCCGAAACCCTCAGCAAATCGCCGGCGTCAATGGGTCGAAGGGTCAGCAGTTTTCAGTTTCCAAGCCAACGGTTCCGGGAGAATACTACTTCACGTTGATTGCCTCTGATCCGGACGGCAACAAAGATACGACGCGAAGTTTCTTTACAATTTTGGACGACGGGACGTTCCAGGGTTCTTCCCTGGCAACTGTTCCCCGGTGGGTGACACAAGGGCGACTCTATGAAATGTTTTTCAAGTCATTGACTCCGCAAGGGACAATCAATGCAGCAATCCCGATGCTGCAGTATCTCAAGAGCCTCGGCGTCAATATCCTCTGGGTTATGCCGATCATGGAGAACGCATCTCCCATCAACAATCGGACGGGCCATGGATACAATATCAAGAACTTCCTAAAGGTCGCGCCGGAGTACGGAACGAATGACGATTTCAAAAACTTCGTCAGCCAGGCGCATGCGCTTGGATTGAAAGTGATCGTCGACATCACTCCGAATCATACGAGCTACCAGCATCCGTTTGTGCTTGAGGCCCGACAGTACCGCGAGAGGTCGCCGGCGACGTGGCGTGGACTCTGGGTGAGATCATTGACAGGATGTATGCGAAGGGCTTCACCCTGGACAGCGTCACGGTCAGGTCAATCCCACAGCAGGTCAATGCCTTGCTTCGAGTGTGGGTTCAGCAGGAGCTTCTGGCACAGGAAGCACTTACCCGCGGGCTCGATAAGTATCCGGCGGTGCGGCAACAGCTTGAAACGTGGTATGACAATTTCCTCGAACAGTCGATGCGCTTCTACCTGAAGAGGCAGACGAAGGTTTCGGACGCCGAGGTACTCTCCTTCATGCAATCGACTGATTCCTCGGTCGTGATTCCGAGGGTGCAGATACGCGAGCTCAGGACTGCCTCACTCGATGAGATGCACGAAGCGTTGAATGATCTTCAGAGCGGCAGGTCACTGGAACAGGTCATCGATCGTTGGTGCAGTGACGTGAATCTGCGTCAACGAAAGGGGGTCTCTGATCCGTTTCCTGTCTCAGATCGGTATCCTGTGGGCGAAATTGCCTGGCAAATGCTTGTCGGACAGCGGTATGGTCCTCTCAAAGAAGGTTCAGGATACCTGTACTTTGAGTTGATGTTAAAGGATTCACAGCGTGAGCCGACAGACACGGCATATGCTGGAAGGAAACAACGTGCCACAAATGAATTGCTGCGGCAGAAGGAGAAGAGGCTGCTGAACCTGTTCCTCACTCAAGCAGGAGAGGCGCGTGGATATATGATCTATCAGGACCGTCTTAGCCGCATCAAGGTCAGCCCGATTCCGATGATGACATTCAGAATTCTTGGATTCGGGGGAAGGATGTTCGCTGTGCCCTTCGTGGACAGACAAATTGAATGGCTCAACGTTGAGCCTCCGCAGGGGAAAATCGTATTCTAATGGCATCAAGTTGTCCGACAGTTGAACTGTCGGACGGAACTCATGCGAGAGTTTCACTCTCAGACCCTGTCCAACACTCGGCCTTTACAAACGAATTGCAGGGGCATTAGATTGGGTGCAAAGGATCTCTTGGCAACCTCTTCAGGCCTCATGGAGTTCAACTCCATCATGGGCCTTCTTCGACAGTATAACTGTCGAAGAACAGCAGGCGAGCTGTCTAACGTAACTAACCACTAGCAATCGCTCATTGGCAAACGAAGAAAGAAATAAGACCCGCACCTTCCGTCTCATAATGCTGCTGCTGCCGCTGGTCTTCTTTGTGCTGCTGGAGGGTATTCTTCGCTTCATCGATTACGGAGGAGATCTGAGCCTCTTTCGTGAAACGGTGGTGAACGGCAAAGCGTATTACACGATCAACCCGGACGTGACAAAGCGCTATTTTCGCACTATCCAGGTCAGAGCGATCGTCTCCAATGAGATGTTTGAAAAGGAAAAGGGACCCAACACGTACCGCATCTTCTGCCTCGGGGAGTCGTCGACGCTGGGATATCCTTTCATGTTCAACGGTTCCTTCCCAAGCATGCTGAAGGCCCGGCTTGAGAGGATGTGGCCGGACAAGAACATCGAAGTGGTCAACCTGGGCATCACCGCGGTAAACAGTTACACAGTAGCAGACTTCACGAAGGAGCTCGTTGCGTATAAACCTGATGCGCTTTTGATTTACTGTGGACATAATGAATTCTATGGTGCGCTCGGTGTTGGCTCCACGGAGGGGCTGGGCAAAAGCCGCTGGGTGGTTAAGACGTATCTGGCGATGGAGAGCTGGAGAACGTTCAGGCTTTTCCGCGACGGCGTCAATGCACTCAAGCAGAAGCTTGGCCCTGATCGGGCTCCAGGTCGCGAAGCAACTGTGATGGAAGGGATGGTCAGGAATCGGGAGATAGTGTACGGATCGAATGACTATGTCGCTGCCAGAAACAACTTTCGGGGCAATCTGGAAGACATTGCGCAGATCGGTGCTTCAAACAACATTCGGGTTGCATTCGGAACGTTGGTAAGCAATCTGAGCGGAGTCGCGCCATTCGTTTCGACCTTCTCACCTGGCTTAGAGACGTCGAGACGCGATGAGTGGGCACGACACTATAAGGAAGCCGAAGACTGCTTTGAGAAAAAGGACTTCGGGGCCGCCGAGGAGCAACTTCTTTCTGCACTCAAAATCGATTCATTGCCTGCAAAGGCTCATTTCTTGTTGGCGAAGGTTTATGAGAACTCCGGCCGGTTTGAACCTGCATCAAGGGAGTATCGGCTTGCGCGCGACTTTGATGGATTACGATTTCGAGCGCCGTCCGAGTTCAACGACATTCTCCGTGACGTCTCCACACGCTACGGTTTGCCTGTCGCAGAATCCGAGAAGTTGATCGCGGAGAATTCGGAGCATGGGATCATCGGCGATCGGTACGCAGTGGAACATGTCCATTTGAATGTCGATGGCTACTTCCTTCTGTCGAAAGCGTTCTATCAGGTGATCGCTGACAACGGATTCATTGCTCCAAAGGAGAAATGGAATTGGAAGCTGGAACGGAGCGATGACCAATACAGGGCTGAAGTGTGTGTGACGCCGCTGGATTCTGTTATGGCCTCAATTCGGCTGTTCGTGCTCAAGAACAGCTGGCCTTTTCGCGAAGGGGGAATCAGTGTCCAACAATTTGATGCGCGAACTGATCTGGAACGACTGGCGAAATCGTGCCTGATGAGAGAACTGACCTGGGAACAAGGCCACGTCAAGGCGGCCGAACGATATGAATCAGAAGGGAAACTAATGCAGGCTGCGGGAGAATACCGGGCTCTTGCGAAAGTGACTCCTTTCAATCCTTCGCCGCTCCTCCGCCTGGGTCAACTTCTCCTTAACGCCGGTGATGACGACGCGGCAAGACTGGCTTTTGGAAAATCCCTGAAGATAGCCGGGAGCTATTATGCGCACCAGGGAATAGGGTTTGTCTGCCTTCGAAAGAAAGAGTTTGAACAAGCAGCCGGAGAATTTCGCAAGGCGCTGCAGTTTACGAATGGGATAGCGCCTGCTGCAATCGTGGAAACCCAGCAATTACTGGCTGTCGCCCTTGCCAGCGGCGGAAAGTTCGCGGAGGCGGAAACGGTTGCGCAATCGATCGTATCTGCTCATCCCGAGCAGAGCCAGGCACGAGACCTGCTGGACCACATCCGGCGGGAGATGTCGAGATCAGGCGGAAAGCGGCAATGACGAAAGCACAACAGGAACACATTCAGACCCTTCTGAACAGGTGGAGTTATACCTCTGACAGCCAGGAAGGGACACTGGTGACAGAGAGAAGCATCTGGAGAATTGTGCGTGGCTACTGGATGAAATTTGCCCATGCATTGGGGAAGGCAAACGCTCTGTTTCTCCTCACCATCGTTTATGTCGTCCTGATCGGGCCGGCAGCGATCGTACTAAAGGTTATCGGCAAAGACCTGCTCGATCGCAAGGCGGGAATTGGTTCCACCTACTGGCGTGTGAAAGCGGGCGAGAAACTCACAATCGAACGCAGCAAGCAGCCGTTCTGAATCAACAATGATAATCCTCGGCATATCCTGCTTTTATCATGACGCGGCGGCCGCCATTATCCGTGATGGCAAGTTGATCGCTGCGGCGCAAGAGGAACGGTTCACACGGCTTCGGCATGATGCCGAGTTTCCCGTTCACGCAATCAATTATTGCCTGCGTGAAGCGGGTGTCTCGGCGAACGAGGTCGATTATATCGGATTCTATGACAAGCCATTCATCAAATTTGAGCGGCTGCTTTACACGTACCTGGCGACATTCCCAAAGGGATTGGGTTCATTTCTCAAATCAATGCCGGTGTGGCTCAAGGACAAACTGTGGATTCCGCAACTCATCCGTAATGAGCTGGATTACGATGGTCCGATATTGTATTCGGAACACCACGCTTCCCACGCTGCCAGCGCTTTCCTTGTCTCACCGTTTGACAAGGCAGCGATTCTGACGATCGATGGTGTGGGGGAGTGGGAAACCACTACATACGGCGTAGGCGAAGGGAATGACATTCGCCTGATGAAGTGCATTCATTTTCCTCACTCGCTGGGACTGCTCTATTCTGCCTTCACGTACTATCTGGGGTTCAAGGTCAATAGCGCTGAATACAAGGTAATGGGACTCGCTCCGTATGGGAAACCGCTCTATTACGATCTCATCATGGAGGAATTAATCAGGCCGAAGGAAGATGGAAGCTATAAGATGAACATGAAATACTTCGGTTACGATTACGGATTGACGATGACGAACAAGAGATTTGACACATTGTTCGGTCGACCGCGTCGTGAGCCGGAAAGTGCACTCGACCAATTTCACAAAGACGTGGCAGCTTCCCTTCAAAAAGTAACTGATGAGTTGATGGTGCGGATGGCCAACCATCTCCATGCCGAAACAGCCATGAAGAATCTTTGTCTCGCAGGTGGTGTAGCGCTCAATTGTGTCGCGAATTCGCAGATTCTGAAGCGGACACAGTTTGAGGACATCTTCATTCAACCGGCTGCTGGTGACGCCGGCGGGGCAGTGGGAGTGGCGTATCACATCTATAATTCGCTTCTTGGGAACAAAAGGGAGTTCGTCTGGCACGATGCGTTTCTTGGGCCTCAGTTCACAGACGATGAAATCAAGGAGTACCTTGAGGGGATCGACGTCAAATACCGGGCGTACGGAAGAGAAGAGCTGCTGCGTGAAACTGCACGACTGATTGCCGGACAGAACGTTGTCGGCTGGTTTCAGGGAAGAATGGAATGGGGTCCAAGGGCGTTGGGCAATCGGAGCATCCTGGCCGATGCGAGGAATCCTGAGAATCGCTCGAAGGTGAATTTGAAGATCAAGTTCCGTGAGAGCTTTCGTCCATTTGCCCCCGCGGTCTTGCTCGAGCGCTCTTCGGAGTATTTCGACATTGACCGGCCGAGTCCATACATGTTGCTCACGGCACAGGTGAGGGAGGACAAGCGCCAGATTCCTGCTGTGACACATGTCGATGGATCCGCCCGCCTTCAAACGGTTGCCCGGGATGAGAACGAACTGTTCTACGACATGCTTCTGGAGTTCGAGCGGCAAACTGGTTGTCCGGTGCTGATCAACACTTCCTTCAACGTTCGCGGAGAGCCAATTGTCTGCACTCCCCATGATGCGTTCAAATGTTTTATGCGGACGGAAATGGACTTCCTCGTGATGGGAAATGCCATCCTGGACAAGAGTCAGATGTCCGAGGAATTCGACGAGATTTCAAAAGAGGAATTTGCGCTTGACTGAATACCATCTCAGGAATCGGTAGCTGATGTGCTAATGTCAACAAAAAGGATTTCTTCATCGACAGAGAATCTGTCAGACAGCTGGATAGCTAATTGCCCCGGCCTTCAGGTCGGGGAGAACAAAACAAACCAAAACACCCGAGGGGCTTAAGCCCTTCCAAACGGATTGACAATGAAGAACCGAAAAAAAGGAAGGTCCAAGTTTTCCATCATCGGAGAATTCTGGGCCTACATGCGTGTCCGGAAGAAATGGTGGCTCGGGCCTATCGTTGCTGTACTTCTTCTGCTTGGGCTCTTTATCGTACTCACAGAAGGGTCGGCTATTGCCCCCTTTATTTACACACTTTTTTAGGGGAAACTGTGAATCGTAAGATGCTTGCAGCAGTGGTTGTTTTCCTTCTGGCTAGCGCAACTGCATTCTCGCAGGATAGCGTTGATGTGACATTTCGGTACTTGCCGAGTAATACTTCTCCGAGCGTGGTTTTTCTGCCAGGTGAATTCAACCAGTGGGGACCAAATTCGAATGGTGTGATTAGCCAGAATGCGCCATCGCGAATGACTCAGGACCCTCTCACCGGGGTGTGGACGAAGACAGTGAGGCTGCAAATAGGATATTTAGGTGGCGTCGTACCTGGAGCTTACGAGTACAAGTTCAACGAAGGGGGGACCACCTGGCTGTCCGATCCTTTGAATCCAATGACGAATGCGAACGATCAAAATGACTCCTATCTGTACATCAGAAATCCAACGATTTATCAGCTTATACCTAACGAGAAGACCTTCGCTGTCGCCAGTACGACTCCAACTATCTCTGCCTACCTCTTTCCGAAAGTTGGCGCTGCCGTTGATACTTCCACAATTACGCTCAAGGTAGGGGCCAGGTTCTACTCCGGCCTGGGGCGGTATTACAACGCAACAACTAACCAATTCAGCTTCCCGATGGCAGATCGGCTGCCGAACGGCATTCACAATGTGATCCTGAGCGCCGGGAGTTCAGCTGATACCGTATCGATAACTGTGCAGGCCGGATATGTGCAGATTACAAACCTGAGCGGCTTCATTACGCGTAATCCGCAACGAATTCTCTATGGCGTAGTTCAGGATGCTGCTATTCATTCGATCCGAATAGTCAGAAATGACGTCGACACCCTCAGCGTAACTGCGTCGCTGGGAAATTTCGTTGACACAGTACAGCTGCGAGAAGGGCTGAACACGTTCAAGGCCGTGACACGGGATACGAACAACACGCTTCAGGTCTCAGACCCGATCTCCTTCACGTACCTTGTTAATCACGCGCCTGACGCGAACATCTATTTTATCGGTGCGGGGCCAAGTGTTATCTTCAACGCCCAGGGAATTGATCCGGATTCGGGACAGGTAGCCACGTTCCTGTGGTCGCAGGATTCCCGAAACCCTCAGCAAATTGCCGGCGTCGATGGGTCGAAAAGCCAGCAGTTCTCTGTCCCCAAGCCAACGGTTCCGGGAGAATACTACTTCACGTTGATTGCCTCCGATCCGGACGGCAACAAAGATACGACGCGAAGTTTCTTTACGATTCTGGACGGCGGGATATTCCAGGGCTCTTCGCTGGCAACGGTTCCGCAGTGGGTGAAACAGGGACGACTCTATGAGATGTTCTTTAAGTCCTTTACCTCCCAAGGGACAATCAATGCAGCTATCCCGATGCTTCCGTATCTCAAGAGCCTGGGCGTCAATATTCTTTGGGTAATGCCGATTATGGAGAACGCCGCCCCCATCAATAATCGGACGGGCCCTGGATATAACATCAAGAACTTTCTAAAGGTCGCGCCGGAGTACGGAACGAATGACGATTTCAAAAACTTTGTCACTCAGGCGCATGCGCTTGGATTGAAAATTATTGTCGACATCACTCCAAATCATACGAGCTACCAGCATCCGTTTGTCCTTGAGGCCCGACAGTACCGTGAGCGATCGCCTTATTGGAGTTTCTATCAGCACACGATCATTCCGCATAACACAAACGGCCTGGGCCAGACCATGACATCGGATGGATTCGTGTACTACACAGGGTTCTCAGACCAGCTTCTCAATTACAACTGGTCTGACGTCGATGCACGGGCCTATATGATTGAAGTATACAAATGGTGGGTGCGGGATTGCGATATCGATGGGTACCGGTTCGATGTCTACTGGGGACCTCATCGCCGGGCCGGTGGAGGAGCCGGGAATGAGCTTGAGATGGGGGCTCCTGTTCGCAAAGCGCTGAAGAAGCTAAAACCTGACATCTTTCTTCTTGCAGAAGACGATGGCACGGGGTCGGGAACGGAAGTGATATTCGGGGACAGAAGCGGAGGAGTGGACGCCGGGTATGATTGGAACCTCTACGGCGGAGCGATAAAACCGTTTTTCTTTGACGTGGGAAGCATTGAGAACCTTCACACAAAATACTTCAACAATAATTTCTACCCCGGCCCGAATGCATCTTTCATGCGCTTCATGGAAAACCATGACGAGGAACGAATCATCTATCAATACCAGGACAGCACGTACCAGAAAACCATGCCGGTTGCTACTACGATCTTCACCGTCCCGGGAATGCCGATGATTTACTCGGGGCAGGAGGTCGGCTATGGCTTGACGGTGAGTGATTTTTACCAGAGGACGAGAGGGGTAATCGATTGGAAAGCTGCTGGAAGGAACATCCTCCTCCCACACTATCAGCGGTTGACCAATATCAGGTCTCAGTTTGCGGCATTTTCAACACAGAAGTTTGTCCGGCTCACGTCAGGCAATGGGCTTGTCTATGCATATGCAAGGCCTCAGAATGGAGTAGCTGGGATTGTCGCCGTGAATTTCAGCTCTACTCCACAAGATGTCACGTTGAGCCTTTCTTCCTCGGTCATCGATTCTACGCTTCAGGACGGCAAGTCATATGTCTTGAGCGATTTGTACAGCGACTCATCGTTCACAGTGAAATTCTCCGGAGGTGCGGCTTCAATTCGCTTGTCCCTAAAGGCCTACGGAAGCTCTGTCTGTGTGCTGGCGGACTCGGTCAAAAGGCTGAATTTGCCTGTTCTCGTTTCGGTAAAAAGGGATTTGGCCGCGAGCTTGCCAACAAACTTCATTCTGCACCAGAATTATCCAAACCCGTTTAATCCCACGACGAGGATAGCGTATGACCTTCCCTCACAATCGTATGTGATGCTGAGGGTATTCAACATTCTGGGGGAAGAGGTTGCCTCGTTGGCGCAGGGAAAACAGGAACAAGGGCGTCACGTTGTCCAATGGAATGGAGTAGCCGCATCGGGCTTGAGTTGTTCCTCGGGAGTGTATTTTCTGAGATTGGAAGCCGGGAACAATGTCAGTGTAAAACGAATGATGCTTCTCAAATGAAAGACCAACTTTCTTTCGTGGCCGGTTGTGTAGCCCCCGCGAGATTTGTCGCTCACCAATACCTATTTAAGTTCTCTCTGCTTATATTAGGCTGCATCGTTTCTGCCGCAGGTCCGATGAATGCGGCAGGAGGTACGGATCAGAATCGTACACAGAGCACACAAGGGATTATGCAAAGCGAGACCGTAAGCGCCGGTAAGGTGCTCTATCTCAATATTATCTGGCATCAGCATCAACCGCTTTATCTCGACCCTGGGAGCGACCAACTGCAAGGTCCGTGGGTTCGAACGCACGGGACGAAGGACTACTATGACATGGTTTCTCTCGTGCAGCGGTATCCGGCCGTTCACTTCACGGTGAATCTCACCTCTTCGCTGATGGTTCAGCTGGAAGAGTACTACGTCGAGCGTCTGAAACCTTCCGTCAATCTGAGAAAAAACCGCGTGGACGCGAAGAAGTACTTTGCGTCGTTCGGAGGGAAGACCGACCCGTGGATAGACCTGGCATTGAAACCAACATCAGAGTTCAATGCTCACGACCTTGAGTATCTACTCACGAATGTCTGGAATGCCCTCTCCGTGAGCGAGGTGATCATTGGACGCTTCCCTGAATATCGGGCCCTTCGCCATAAATTCAGGCAATCGGGCGCAAAGGGGCTCTCCGAACAGGAGTTGCGTGAGATCAAGTTCTGGTTCTATCTGGCTAATTTTGATCCGGATTTCCTGGAACAGAAGATTAGGCTCGCAAGTGGAAGCACCATCGATCTGACGGATCTCGTTGAAAAGTCGACTGATGGGAGTTACTGGGTCCGAAGGACGGTCACCGAGGACGATTGCAACCGGATCGTAGCCGAAACCTACAAGGTCCTCGCAGCAATTATTCCCGCTCACAAGAAGCTCATGTACAAGTCCTCCACACACAAAGGTCAGGTGGAGGTCATCACAACGCCGTTCTATCATCCAATCCTTCCGCTGATCTACGACAGCGATCTGGCAAAGCTCTGCCAGCCGAATGACCCGATGCCTGAACGTTTCCATTTCCCACAGGATGCTGATGCTCAGGTTGCGAAGGCAGTCGCGTACTTCAGGAAACTCTTCAAGGTTTCGCCAACCGGCATGTGGCCGGCTGAAGGAGCCGTTGCACACGACGTTGCGGCGGTTTTCGCGAAGCACGGTATCAAGTGGATTGCGACCGATGAGAAGATCCTCGACCGGTCGGTAGGCACGGACACCGCGAAGTACTATCCCTACACGCTGTCAGGTGATGGTCTTAGAGATCCGGTGGCTATCGTGTTCCGTGATACCGAGCTATCGGACAAAATCGGTTTCACATACCAAAGTTGGAAAGGGGAGGATGCCGCCGATGATTTCATTCAGAGCATCCTCAAGTATGTCCCGTCGAAGGATGAACCTGATCGGTTGCTCACCGTTATCCTCGACGGCGAAAATGCCTGGGAATGGTATCGGCTTGACAATGATGGGAAGGAATTCCAGAACGCATTGTACAGGAAGCTTTCTGAGCTTTATGATGCCCGGACCGTCGTCACAACGACTGTGACAGAATACATCGACGGAAATCCTGGCCGGGGAATACCTTCGCATCCAGTCAAATCTATGGAAAACCTTCAGTGGTTATGGCCGGGATCCTGGATTAACGCGAATTACGATACGTGGATTGGTGAGGATGAGGAAAACAGGGCATGGAAGTACCTCCTTACCGCACGAACAGATCTTGGCAACTCTGGAGTGATGCCGCCTGATCCGAATGCTCCAATGCCGCGAGAGGGAACCCGGGCATGGTACGAGGTTAAGGCTTGGGAGTCTATGTACGCCGCAGAGGGTTCGGACTGGTTCTGGTGGTATGGGACGGATCAAACGGCCCCCGGCGGCGACAAACCGTTCGATGTTGCCTTCATAACGTACCTTGAAAACGTGTATAAATTCGCTCGTTTGGCGAAAGTGAAGATGCCAAAAAGGATCTTCAATCCCATCATTCAGGATACCACTGTCATCACGATGGTGACTCAAGGGGCAATGGCGCAAAGCCGTACCGACTTTGTGACGGTGGTTTTCCAGGTTGATTGCAAGGATATGTATGTCCGAAAGTCTGTTTACATCGCCGGGAGCCACGAGATGCTCGGCAGTTGGCTTCCCAATAAGGTCCGGATGTATGACGATGGTACACATGGCGACCAGATCGCAAATGACGGAGTGTGGAGTCTTGAAGTCGCCCTTCCTGTGGGTGTCGAGATCGAGTACAAGTACACGAGCAGCGGTGCCGAGGGGAGCTGGAACCCGGGTGAGGAGTTTCCCTCGTCCAACAGGAAGCTTATAGTGCAGAAGGAGCCTGGCTCTCGCCAAATTGTCATCGATAGATTTGGCAACAAGTAAATCCTAGTAAGCTGCTTAATTTAAGGGAATTGGGGCATTGCTAAGAAGTCTTTTCAAGAGAAATTTTATCTTCTCCCTGCTCGCTCTCCTCGTCGGCTCCGTGTTTCTGGGTGGCTGCTCGCGTCGTGAGGCTGATGCCAACCATATCGTCATCTGGCATCAGATGCGACCGGACGAGCAGGTTGTCCTTCATCGCCAGTTGGTGAGATACATGGAGAGTCATCCGGGTATCAAGGTTCAAGAGTTGTTCAAGGAGACCGAGACACTCAGGAGTGCGTACGTGGTTGGGGCAATGGCAGGACAGGGGCCTGACATGGTTTATGGTCCGTCTGACCCTGTCGGCATCTATGAGGCAACGAAGAGTATCAGACCTCTGGAAGACATTTTTCCGGCAAACTACTTGGCGGGATTTGATTCGACCTCTCTTCTATGGTACCACGGCCACCTCTATCAGATCGCGGACAAAATTGGGAATCATCTTGCACTCGTCTATAACAAGAAGTACGTCCAGAAGCCCCCTGAGACCGACGTGCAACTCATTGAACTCTGCAAGAGTATTCAATCCAAGTATGGATATGTTGCTGGACGTCCTAACGTCTATGGTATTACATGGAACTACATTGAGCCGTTTTTCTTCATCCCCTTTTACACCGGTTTTGGCGGGTGGGTTTTCGGTCCCGACGGAGTGACGCCGACGCTCGATACGAAGGCGATGGTAGATGCGCTCAATTTCGTCCGCCGCCTCCGTGATGTCGAGAAGATCGTACCAAATGAAGCCGACTATGAGATCGCCGATGCCCTATTCAAAGATGGGAAGGCGGCGATGCTCATAAACGGGGATTGGTCCTGGGCAGGATATGCCCAAAAGGGGATCGATATCGGAATTGCGCCGCTGCCGAAAATCACGGCCACAGGGCTCTGGTGCGCTCCGATGACCTCTCCCAAGGGGTATTCGATCAATGCAAATCTGAAAAGCGATAAACTCCCGATGGTTGTCGATCTCTTGAAGTATCTGCTGTCTGAGCAGTGTCAGCTTGAGACCGTGAAATCGCTCAATACTGCACCCACCTTGAAGGCGCTCTACCATCACCCTGATATACTTGCGAACGAAAACCTTCAGAATTCGCTGCTTCAGATCGCGAGAGGTAAGTCGATGCCGGTGGTTCCCGAAATGCGCGCAGTGTGGGATGCTATGCGGCCGAGCTACCAGGCAGTCATGGGAAGTGCCAGAACTCCAGAACAGGCGGCAAAGGATATGCAGGCCCAGGCCCTGCGGAAGATCCGGGACATGAACGAATGAACACCGATCGCACAAAATCCTTCATCGCGTTTCTGGTGGTCCCATCATTCCTGCTCCTTGCAGCGGTGGTGTTCTATCCGTTTTTCTATAACCTGATGCTCGCGTTCGGGAACATGAACCTCGCGAAAATGCGCGACTGGCAGTTCATTGGACTCCGACAGTTCATCAAGATTTTCACCGAACCATCCCAGCCCGATTTTTACGAGGTATTCGTCCGGACCATCATTTGGACGGTCGTAAACGTCACATTCCATGTCACGCTCGGCGTCTTCCTTGCACTGCTTCTAAACCAGAAGATAAAAGGAAAAGCAATCTACAGAACGCTCCTCATACTCCCCTGGGCGATTCCGCAGTACATTGTCGCTCTGACCTGGAGAGGGATGTTCAACTATGAGTATGGTTCCATCAATCTCATTCTTACCAAGTATCTTGGTATGCCGGCTGTTGAGTGGCTCCGAAGTCCGACGGAAGCGTTTCTTGCTTGTATCATCACAAACGTCTGGTTAGGATTTCCGTTCATGATGGTGGTCGCCCTCGGGGCGCTCCAAAGCATTCCCCACGAATTGTATGAAGCTGCAGAGATCGATGGGGCAAGCTGGTGGAAACAATTCCGGAACATCACGATTCCTTTGATACGCCCGGTGATGATACCGGCGATTACGCTCGGCATTGTCTGGACGTTCAATAACCTCAATATCGTCTGGCTTGTCAGCAATGGGGGAGAACCGTCCGACAAAACGCACATCCTTGTCTCATTTGTCTATAAGGCGGCGTTCAATTTCTACAGCTTCAGTTACGCCGCCGCACTATCATTGGTTATTTTCCTGATTCTCTTCGTCTTCAGTATGATTTTCATGCGGCAATCAAAGGCAACTGAGGCAGCGTACTAGGAAACCGATGGCCACACAGACCAAACGAAGCCGATTCCTGCAGCAGGCAGCGACGCACCTGATCCTGGTGGTCTTCGCTCTCATTTCCATTTTCCCGATCTGGCAGGTGCTCAACATTTCTCTTCGCCCGGGCAATCAACTGCTCTCGACATCGCTGGAGCTACTCCCGGCGAACGCGACATTTCAAAACTATGTCAAGCTTTTTGCCGAGAGAGATTTTCTGGTTTGGCTTGGCAACAGTGCGTTCGTCTCGCTCACCGTTACCCTCTCGGGTGTTGTCTTTGCTTCGATGGCCGGCTACGGGTTTTCGCGTTTCCGGTTTGTCGGCAAGAGAGCTGGCCTTCTCAGTTTGCTGACCACGCAGATGTTCCCGGGCACCATGCTCCTTCTGCCGATGTACATCATGCTCATCAGGCTCGGCCTGATCAATTCCTATCTCGGGATTGTCATCGTCTATTCAGCCACCGCTCTCCCGTTCTGCATCTGGACGATGAAGGGATACTACGATACTATCCCGGTGAGCCTGGAAGAGGCGGCCAGGATCGATGGGTGCACACATTTCTCTGCTTTCTACCGTATTATCCTTCCCCTGGCGGCTCCCGCGCTCGTTATTACAGCGCTGTTTTCGTTTATGTCCGCGTGGTCGGAATACATCGTCGCTGCGCAAATTCTTCAGGACACTGACTTGTGGACGCTCCCGATCGGACTGAAATCATTCGAAGCGAGCATGAGCACGGAGTGGGGGCTGTACGGCGCCGCGTCAATAATTGTCATGATTCCTGTTGTAATTCTCTTCCTGGCGTTGAGCCGATGGCTGGTCTCGGGATTGACGCTTGGAAGCGTAAAGGGATAGTATGGATCACCGATCAACGCTCTCCCGTTTCATTCTCCATCAATCACAAAACTGACGAGATGAAACTCAACCATTGTAAGAAGCTGGCTCTGCTCCTGACGCTGCTGCTCGTAACTCTCGTCGCTGGGTGCTCACGGAAGGAGGATTTCGCAATGTCGTTGAACGGCACGTGGCGGTTCAAGGTGGATTCACTCAACAAGGGCGTTTCAGAAGGATGGTTTCAGAAGGGGATCAATCGATCGGATTGGCAGCCGATTGAGGTGCCCGGCTATTGGGACCGATACAATCTGGCTACGTACGACGGCCCGGGTTGGTACATGAGAACGATCTCGATTGACGAGAGTTTCAAGAACCCGGTTCTCTTTTTCGCTGGTGTTGACGATGATGCCGATGTCTGGCTGGATGGCGTGAAGATTGGATCGCACGCTGGCTACAGTGAGCCATTCTATGTCCCGCTCCCTGCCGATATTACCCCCGGTACTAAAGAACTCACCGTGCGCGTCGATGACCACGGAGGTTCCGGCGGCATTTACAAGCCCGTCAAGGTGGTTCCCAGGGATCGCGTTCTCGAGATGTATAAGACGAAGTACGCCGAGATGTCGGCCCGGCCGAGTGAAGACTGGGTGAAGGACGCAGTGCTATACGAAGTCTATCTTCGTTCGTTCTCGAAGGATGGAACATTCAAGGGGCTTGAGCGCCGGCTCCCCGAGCTCAAAGAGCTCGGAGTCACCGTCCTTTGGCTCATGCCGATTCATCCGACGGGAGAATTGAACAGGAAGGGAAAGCTCGGCAGTCCATATTCAGTTCAGGACTATTACAAGGTCAATCCGGAATTCGGCACGCTGGACGATTTCAAGTCGCTTGTGGCAGCGACACACGCCCAGGGAATGAAGATCATCATTGACCTGGTGGCAAACCATACTTCATGGGATAGCCGGCTCATCATGGACCATCCGGATTGGTTCACCAAGAATGACGAAGGAGCAATTATTTCGCCCAACGCTGACTGGACCGATGTGGCGGACTTGAACTACGATCAGCACGAGCTGCGGAAGTACATGATCGAAATGATGAAGTACTGGGTTCGTGATATCGGCATCGACGGGTTCCGATGCGATGTCGCCGAGCTGGTGCCGACAGATTTCTGGAACCGTGCGCGCATGGAGCTGGACAAAATCAAGCCGGTTATGATGCTGTCAGAGGGAACTCTTCCCGAACATCACGTCGAGGCGTTTGATTTGACCTATTCATGGACAGTTTATGATGTTCTCTCGAAAGTTATCGATGGCTCCACGCCTGTGAAGGTATTCGACGATATCCTGGCCACTGAGTCGTATCAGTTCCCGAAGGGATCGCTTCGGATGAGGTTCAATACAAATCACGACAAGAACGCGTGGGATTCCCCTGCCTTACTGAAGTACACGCCGCAAGGTGCGAAAGTAACAGCCCTGCTGGCCTTCACGTACCCAGGAGTACCGCTTATTTACAGCGGCGAAGAGGCCGGGAATGACAAGAAGCTCAGCCTTTTCGAAAAAGTCGATATTGACTGGACGAAGAACTACGATTTCCGGGCATTCTACCAGACCTTGACACGAATGCGTTCCTCTCATTCGGCTCTTCGAAGAGGTGATTATCTCTCTGTGAAGAACTCTGAAGGGGAGAAGGTGTATTCGTTCATGCGCCGTCTTGGTGACGACGAAGTCCTTGTCGTCATCAACTTCGCTCGCGAAGCCCGCTCGGTCTCTGTCGATATGAGCGGATGGAAATCGGGAGATGTGAAGGAGTATTTTACGGGGAGTGTAACCACGCCTCAGAACGGGAAGCTCCCGCTCGAAATTGGCGGGTTGGGATGCAGGGTTTTTATTCCAGCGGTTCAACGATCTGGGGGGAACCAATGAAGACTTCGACAGAATATCTTTGGTTCAATACGAAGAAACACCGCGACTACGTGAACATTACTCCGGAAGTCGAAAGAATCCTGGCAAAGAGCGGCATCAGCGAAGGAATGGTCTTGGTCTCCGCCATGCACATCACTGCTGCAGTCTATGTCAATGATGCAGAGTCCGGATTGATTCAGGATATCGACGAGTGGTTGGAAAAGCTTGCACCGTTTAATCCTGACTACAGGCACCACCGGACAGGCGAGTCGAACGGCGACTCGCATCTCAAGAGCCTCCTTATGCATCATGAAGTCATCGTCCCGGTCACGGAAGGAAAGCTCGACTTCGGACCGTGGCAGCAGATCTACTATGCCGAGTTTGACGGACAACGCCGCAAGAGAGTGATTGTTAAAGTGATGGGAGAATAGGACCGGATCATATGTCACCGTCAGAGAATCAGTTCAGGATTATCATTGTGAAGATTCGCCATCTCGCCGAATATATCGCTTTCCAGATAATTGCGTTCCTGGTCATGTTGTTGCCGCTCTCCGGGGCACGATGGTTGGGAAGCTCGCTGGGTGTCTTCGTGTTTGATGTGCTGGGGTATCGCAAGGGTGTCGCACTCGAAAATCTGAAGGGCGCATTTCCCGAGAAATCAAATGACGAGCTCCGACACATCGCGCGGGGAGCATTTCGAAACGTTGGGATTGCCCTCTTCGAACTCATCTGGATACCGAGAATGAGCGCCGAGCGATTGGTCAGCCTCATGCATTTTGACCATCCTGAACTCGTCAGGGAAGCGTTTAGGGAGGGAAAGGGGGTCCTGATGTTGACCGCGCACTTTGGCAACTGGGAGCTTCTGGCTGAGAGCATCTTCGTCCAATTCGGCTTCCCTGCGAACGTCATCGTCAAGACACAGGCCAACCGGTTTGTAGATCGGAGCATCAACAAGCGGCGGATTCGCTTTGGGAACAAGATAATCCCGATGGAGACTTCTTTGCGGGAAGTCTTGAGGGCGTTGCGGGACAACGAGGCGGTCGGACTTGTTGCTGATCAGGCTGCGCCTAAGGAAAATGTCCCAGTGGAATTCTTCGGCACGATGGTTCCGACCCATCAGGGACCATCCGTCTTTTCCCTAAAGATGGGTTCTCCGATCGTCGCAATGTTTTCTGTCCGCAGGGACGATGGATCGTACGATATCCACGTCACCAGGGTTCCCTCCGATGACCTCAAAGGATACACGGAAGAAAACGCGACAGAACTGACCAAACGTCACGTCAAGATCACGGAAGATATCATTCGTCGTTTTCCCGATCACTGGATGTGGACGCACAAGAGGTGGAAGCACGTACCGATCCACGATCAAGAGCCGGGGAACGCCTGATGAAGGAACCCGAGAACATTGTCGTCATTCAAACGGCGTTCATCGGCGACGCCGTGCTGACCCTACCGCTGATCCAGGTTGTTCGGAAAAACTACCAGGCGTCTAAAGTCGATATCGTTGTCGCTCCCCGGTCAAAAGAGCTCTTTGTCAATCATCCCGATATCCGCGAGGTGATCGCCTTCGACAAGCGCGGGAAGGACCGCGGGATAGGAGGCTTGCTCCGACTGGCCAAACACCTTCAATCACGGGCATATGACCTGGCGCTTATCCCTCATCGATCGCTCCGAAGTGCAGCGCTTGCGTTCCTTGCGGGGATTCCTGCGAGGATCGGATTCAACAACAGCGCCGGACGTTTTCTGCTGACAGGGACCGCGACGTATCGCAAGGAGCTTCATGAGATCGATCGAAACCTCTCTCTGCTTGAAGCTCTCTCGATCGGGCATGTCCAACGCGAATTGCCATGTCTTTATCCCTCCGAATCAGACCAGAAAAAAGTTGACCGGTTGCTGATCGAACTTGAGATTGGAAATCCTGATAAGCTGATTGCGATCGCGCCAGGAACCATCTGGAACACAAAGCGATGGCCGAAGGAGCGTTTTGCTTCGCTGGCCGTGAACTTCGACGAAGCCGGAATGGAAGTGGTACTCATCGGCGGGAAAGAGGATGAAGAGATCTGCAATGAAATCCGGACGCTGAGCAAGTCGTCCATGGTCTACGACGCTTCCGGAACCCTGACCCTTCCCCAATCTGCCGAATTGATCAGGCGATGTCGGATCCTGGTCAGCAACGACAGCGCTCCAATGCATCTGGCGACGGCTGTGGGGACACCTGTAGTCGCGATCTTCGGTGCCACCGTCCCCGCATTCGGATTCGGTCCTACCGGACCGTTCGACATCGTCGTCGAGACTCAGGGATTGAAATGCCGTCCTTGCTCGATTCACGGAAGCGAGAAGTGCCCCATTAAGACATTTGACTGCATGCATAATATTTCCCACGACCGCGTATTCCGGAATGTGATGGAGATTTTGGCGAGAGTGACCGAAGTACGGGGGACCTCCCACTGAACTCAATCTGAACTGGGCGAAAATCGTATGAGTGCTAAACTGGGTGTAGGTGTGATTGGTGTCGGTATCCTTGGATCGCGTCATGCAAGAGTGTATCAGGAACAGGATGCCACGCAGCTCGTTGCCATAGCTGATTCCGATCAGAAGAAGTCCGACGAACTTGGGGCCAAGCTGAACGTGCGTGCGTACGCTGACCACCGGGCCATGATCGCTGCTCTTGGTCCGAAGGGAAGCGGGGAGATGGGTGCGGTGACTGTGTCAACGCCTGACTTTGCCCATTTTGAAATCGTCAGGGACTGCCTGGAAGGGGGGCTTGATGCGTTCGTGGAGAAACCGCTCACGATGGATGTGGGGGAGGCGAGCTCGCTGGTTTCCCTGGCGTCAAAGAACTCAGGCGTGCTTGTCGTGAACTACAGCCAACGCTGGCTGCCCGAGCACAGGCACGTCGAGGACTTGCTACGTTCATCGTCGCTCGGATCAATTGCATTCATCGAGTCCCATCGGTGGGATGCTGCCTGGGTTCCGCAGAAGATGATAGGGTGGGGACCAAAGACGACTCCCATTCATTTCATGTCAAGTCACGACATCGACCTGATTACGTATTGGTTGGATGACAAGGTGGATTCCGTGCAGGCAATGGCGCACAAGGGGATACTCTCGGCGTCGTTGGGGAACCCGGAGATTGTAGACGGTATAATCGCGATACTCAGGTTTCGGAAGGGCACAGTCGTTTCTCTCCATTCATCATGGATCCTCCCTTCAGGTTTTCCTTTGGCAGCGGACTCATACCTGGAGGTGTTGGGCGAAACCGGGTCACTGTTCCTGACAGGCTCCGGCCGCGAGCTCCGACTCTACAAAAACGATTGGGCAGAGAAAATGACCTATAGCGGCCCCGCGACAGCGAACGAAGTACAAGGTCGCCTCGAAGGTGCTTTTGTGAAATCGCTGCTCTCGTTCGTCGATGCCTCGCGGAAACGAGACTTTCATGTTCCAACCTCCGCCGGGCGGACGATTCATGTTGTCGAAGTCCAGGACGCCATCATCCGGGCTGCACAAACTGCATCCATTGTCCATCTGAAAGGATAAGACCGATGATCCGAAAAGGCGATGTTGCATTTGTTACGGGGAGTGGGCGCGGAATCGGTCGGGCTGTTGCATTGGCACTTGGACGCGCTGGAGCAAAAGTCATCGCATGCTCACGAACACTCTCGGATGTCGAAGAGGCGCAGCTCTCATCACGAAGGATGGGGGAACTGCGTTGGCTTTCAGGTGCGATGTAGCGAATCCGAAGGACGTAGAAGAATCGTTTAAGAAAGCGGTTGCAGCCTTCGGTTCAATCGACATTCTTGTAAACAACGCGGGTGTTGGTACCGTTGCCCCCCATGAGGTGGCAGATTATGAAATTGCTGAGTGGGATCGGATCGTGAACGTCAACCTGCGTGGGACGTTCCTGTGCTGTCGTGCGGTTCTTCCATCGATGCGCGAGCGAAGACATGGCACGATCATCAATGTCGTTTCAATCACCGGACGCGAAGCTGCTCCGCTGGTCTCTCCCTACGGCGTGAGTAAGTTTGGAGCTGTAGGACTGACCCAGGGACTTCTCGCGGAAAACTTCAAATACGGCATTCGTGTCATGATGGTGAACCCTGGTCCAACGAATACAACTATTTGGGATAAGAAGCTTGTGCCATTGTCGAAGGAAGTCCGGGACGCGATGATGCATCCTGAGGATGTCGCTGAGGTGGTACTCTATCTTGCATCGCTGCCTGAGAGGGTGAGAATCGATGAAATCGTTGTTCTGCCAAACCAATTCCCGGTCAAACTGTGGGATTACAGGGTTGAGTAGGAGGGAGGCTCCAACATACAGGCGCCTCGAGAAGGCCGGGTCCGAACTGAGCTGACAATTCCATCCCTACGCTGCCGTTCCTTCCGTCCGATCGAATGAACCGTCTCCCGATGTCTGGGGGGCTAGTCGGGAAAAGTAGAATTTGCGATCAAAAGTCGTTTCTTCCTCATCAAGTTTTTCTTACATTTAAAATTCAAACGCCCCTTTTTAGGGGTATCATACGTCTAAAAGATAAATTCAGCGTAAGAGCCGAGATGAATCACAAACAACTCAATCGTATCGTAGCATTTGCCGTTTTTCTGGTCTCTCTGGTTACATATCTGAGGACTTTGCCTCCCACGGTCGTATTCTGGGATGTGGGCGAGCATTGTGCCGCGGCGTTCGCCGTGCAAGTACAACATCCTCCCGGATCTCCTCTTCTTGTGCTCGCTATGCGTGTGGCCTCCATGGTGCCAGTTGTAGGTGACATTGCGCTCAGGATGATCCTTGTCAATGTCCTGGCCAGTTGTGTGGTGATCATGCTCCTGTATCTGATCACTGTGCGCGTGATGCTAATGTGGCGTTCGCTTCCATCAACTGCGTTTGACGCGCTCTCACTCTATGGGTCCGCTGCAGTCGGTGCACTTGCCCTGACATTCAGCACAACATTTTGGTTCAACTCTATCGAGGTGGAGACCAGGAACACAAGTCTCTTGTTCACGGCGCTTATCATCTGGCTCGTCATGGTCTGGTACGAGAAGGCCGAAGACAAACACAGTGATCTTTATCTCTTGCTCATCACGTTTCTTGTCGGATTGACGGTCGGGGTCCACATCCACGGGCTCCTTGGTTTCTTTGTCGCCATTCTTCTCATCTATTTCAGATTCTACAAGAAGACGCTGAGGGAGTTCCTCTTCTCGACGGATGTCTGGAAGTTCGGTATCGTTGCATCGCTCATCTTCTGGACGGCATATCCCGGAATCGTGAAGTGGATCCCATCGATGCTTGACGGGGATGTGTTCGGCATTAAGACCAATTTGTGGATCGGGGTTCCTATTGGCGTGGTGCTTCTGGCCATCTATCTCGTCCGATATTCCACCCGAAAGAACAACCGGATCCTCAACATCGGTTCGCTGGCGTTTCTGTTTATCGTTCTTGGGTATTCGACCTATTTGGTGACGTTCATACGTGCAAACGCGGACACGCCGATCAATGAGAATGATCCGAGCAACCTGAAGCGGCTTGTTTCCTATCTCGAGCGCGATCAGTACGGCGAGACGCCGCTTATGAATCGCCGTTTTTCTCTCGAGCCCGACAAGATCGAGAACTTTAAGAAGTATACAAGCGATCTTGATTATCTCTGGGAGTATCAGATCAAACATATGTACTTGCGGTACATGGGATGGAATTTCATAGGCAAGGAATCGGATGTGCAGGATTCCGGGGTGCGGTTCTCGCAGTTGTACGGAATTCCTTTCCTCGTCGGTCTGATTGGCCTTTTCTATCACTGGAAGAAAGACCAGAAGATCGCCTTCGTGATGTCCGTCTTCTTCCTCCTGGCGGGATTTGCTCTGGCGTTGTACTTCAACATGCAAGAGCAACAACCCAGGGAACGCGATTACTTTTTTGTCTACTCCGTCTTCAGTTTCTGCATGTGGATCGGGATCGGAGTTGAGGCCATCCTCGATTATTTGCGCGAACGGCTTGCGGACAAGAACGTGAATGTGATTGCGTTCAGCTCATTTGCCCTCATTCTGATACTGGTGCCGGGCAACATGCTGCGCACAAATTACCATCCGATGTCGCGCAGCGGACACTACCTGGCTTGGGATTATTCATATAATCTTCTTCAGAGCGTGGAGAAGGATGCCGTCCTGATCACGGCAGGGGATAATGACACGTTTCCTCTCTGGTATCTTCAGGATGTTGAAGGTATCCGTCGCGATGTTCGCATCGTGAATTTGAGCCTTGCCAATACCGATTGGTACATCAAGCAGCTCAAGCACAACAGGCCGTACGACTCGAAGCCGGTTCCGATCAGCATACCGGATGACCAGATCGAAGGCATCCAGCCGATGATGTACAAGACGCAGCTGGTTCAAATCCCCATACCCCGGTTTGCCATGGAAGGGTGGAACTCGCCTGACAACAATGACCCGAAGAGTACTACCATCGTCGACACGATGAAATTCGTGATGCCGGCAACGCTCCAGTACGGCAACGTGAGCGCGCTGCGCGTTCAGGATATCCTCGTGTTTGATATCCTTCGGACATCAAGCTGGCAGCGGCCGATTTACTTCGCGATCACGACGGGGGGAGAAGCCAACAACATCGGTTTGAAAGAGTATCTCGAACTTCAGGGGCTCGCCTTCAAGATTGTGCCGACTCGGAAGCAGGCGTATTGGAGCGCGGTCAATGAGGAACGAACAAGGGCACATCTCTTCACGGATGTCACGACACCGTCAAAAGGTCCCGCGTACGGATGTCTCTGGCGTGGTCTGTTAGATTCTACAATTCACTTCGATGAAAACCAGCGACGCATGATCGCGAGCTATCGACAGCCGTTCTTTAATCTTGCCACGTACCTGGCGAACGTCAAGAACAACCCGGCTGATGCTATGCGCGTGCTCGACAGAATGGAACAGGTGGTTCCGCGACGTATCCATCCTATGGATTATCGGCTGCTAGCCGACCTCGCATCATTCTACAGCATGGCAGGAGATGTGAAGCAGTACCGGCAGGCACTGACGGAGGTAGTTCAGGAACTGTCGGCTGGCCTTGATTCGGCGCCGTTGGAGCCACTCTCACAGTACAATCCTCTCGTTGTTCTCTTGCAGACCTATGAAGGGCTCGGCGATTATGACAAAGCGCTCGATGTGTTGCAGCGGATCGACAGAGCGTACGGCACTGCAGGGGGTGTGAAGGAGTTCGTGTCGTCGAAGAAGATGGAGATGGAAATGATGAAGAAGAATCAGAAAACTGTCGCAGATTCAGGGCTCCGAAAACCGGCAGAGAAGAAATAACTCTTCAGGTAATTCAGTTCGTTGCACGAAAAGGCTCGGGACGTTCCTGAGCCTTTTGTGCTTCTGGTCACCGTGCCCTCCTTCAGTAGGTCAAAATCCTCCTTATCTCGCTGTTTTGACAGACCCTTTTACTCTGTGCTTCCCATCATAGCTCTGAGAGTTGCATTCATATAGATTATTTCCAAGCGATGGAACAAAGAACCTCCTCGCGACCAGCAGAGAACGACTATTCCCAAAGGTGTTCTATGAAGAAGATACTGCTCGTCGATGATGAGGAACAACTCATCAGCATCATGGCCAGCGTCCTGAAGGACGAGGGCTTTGCAGTGAAGACTATGCTCAGCGCCGAAGAGGCGTTGAATGCGTACGTATCGTACTCGCCGGATCTCGTCATATCCGATGTGAAGATGGAATGTATGGACGGATTCGCGATGTTCGAGCATATGAAAGCGCTGCCAAGCAACAACGGTGTTCCTTTCATCTTTCTGACTGGCCTCGATGATCGGCTTGGGCAAGAGCGCGCAGAGGCGTTGGGGGCTACAGCATACGTGAACAAGCCGTTTGACGTGGACGAATTTGTTGACATTGTGAAGAAACTCATTCCGCCTCGATGAGACGAGGAATGTGTTGAGTCTGGTCGCACGGGCGATGGAGCTAGAGAATCCTCATCCAACTTGTATCCGGGAGTTTACGCTGAACGCGTGAGCTCCCGTTTTTTTTGGTACATCTGACATACCTGCCATTTCCTACTACTCTCCTACACGATGGCCTGCAAATGTCCCGCTGTTGCGGCAAGAATACCTCGTCGGAATCGCGAAGCCGCACTGACTACCTGGAAACGGTGAGAATGATGCTGTGAAGGTCTCGAGAAGAAAGAGGCTGAGAGCATTCAATGTGGCGACAATCGGCAGAAAGATGGGTGTCATGAAGTTCTTGAGATGAGCTGGCGTTGAAGGAGACCATCAAGCAAACTGACTTGACAATGGGGGGTGAAGGCAGAATCGGTCGGAATGTTCCGGCAAGAACGCATGCACGTATTCAAAATCCCTTGCGGGATGGCCTATTCTTTCGTACCTTGTATCACTGGAGTGTGATTTTCGGACCCTGGCAGTCAATTCGTCCGGTTTTGACGACAATCGAACATCTACAATCTCAAATCTACAATTTCCCCGCGCCCGTAGCTCAGCTGGATAGAGCGACAGCCTCCGGAGCTGTAGGCCAGGCGTTCGAATCGCCTCGGGCGCACTAGCAAACGAACCCATTTCACATCAACACAGGAACGATGTATGCTGAAGCCAAAGAAGAAAATCTCGAAGAAAGAAATCAAAGAGGATCGTCTCGTCACATCATATGTTGAAGCGACGAGGTGGTACGAGAACAACAAAAAGATTGTCAACGGAGCGCTGATGGGAGTCGTACTGCTGGCGATCGTGATTGTCGCTTATGTGAACAACGTGAGCTCGAACAACCTGAAGGCGACAACAGAACTCGGCAAGGTGCTGCCGTACTATGATCAGGGAAAGTACGACCTGGCGATTAGCGGAAACCTGCAGGACAACATCCGCGGCCTCCAGTCCATCGTCGATGACTACGGGAGCACAAAAGCGGGTGAGCTCGCGGGCTTTTACCTTGCGAATTCGTACTTCTCCCAGGGAGACTACGACAAAGCGTTGAAATATTACCTCAACGTTAGTGTGAAGGACGACTTGATCACTGCATCTGCTCTCGCTGGTGCTGGAGCATGTTATGAGGCGAAGGGCGATAACGCGAAAGCTGCCCCTCTCTATGAAAAAGCCGCATTGAGAACTTCGAAAGATGTCAACGTCCCTGAAAATCTGTTCCATGCCGCTCAGAACTACATGCTTGGCGGCAACAAGGAAAAGGCTGTCGAGCTTTTCAAGAAAGTGAAAAAGGATTATCCCACGTCTGCCGTGAGCCGCGACATCGACCGCTGGATCGCTGAAGCGAGCGCCTGAGGAAGTAGGCATCTGACGGTCAGGGAGTTCATCGTTCCGGACAAAAACCACGAATCGTCAAGAGCTGTAGAAACTGGGGGGAGCGTTGTAACTTTTCCCACGTTCTGACGAAGAACATGAAGTGGTGCATTCTCTCTCCATCAACGAGGAGTGAAATCCCGGTTTCGCATGTCTCGCCTAAAGAAGATTTTCCTTCTCGCCGGTGCGTTGCTCCTGTTGCTGGGGGTGTACCTCATCGACGTAGTCCGGATGGCAGTTAGCCTTGGACAAGGGGGCTGGCTGACCGTTCGCGAAGCTGCTGTGTTCGCTTCATTCGTTTTACTTTTCCTCTATCTCCAGGGAATCCGTGGAGCGAAGCCTCTCGCAGTACCCAAGAACATCGGAAAACTCCTCGCGTATTCGCTCGGAGTGGTTGTTCTCGCGATTCTAGCTGAGAACGCAAACCCGGCGTGGGTTCCACCTGGTTCAGAAGCCGGGTCAGGGAGCGCCCTGGGCACTCTGCTTCTTTCGATTACCGCCGTCGTCCTTGGGGTGTTCGCGATGATGACGTTGCTCACCATCCGAGACCTCGTGTACTACAAAAGAAAGAAGTGGACGAACAGGAATTTCATAGCATTTGTGGCTGTCCTTCTCGTTGCTAATGCTGCTACCATGCCGCTGTTGCCGAGCGGAGGTATGCTGTTTGGCACCCTGCTTTCCTCTGTAGCCATTGTTCTCATTGTGGTCAACTCGTTCAAACAGAACTGGGTCGTCTATCTTTCCCGGCGCGAGAAGATGTACACGATCGCTTACACCGCGCTGCTCTTCCTGACATTTCTCGGTATCAGCCTGCTCATCAATCAATCCATTCTTGAGCGACCACTCATCGCATATCACGCTCCACTTCACAGCTTTGTTTACCTCAATTCGATTTTTGGGGTCATTTATTTTGGGATGGCCTTCGTCAGCACGCTCTTTCATATGCCTACGGCTGAGGTGTACGAAAGAAAACAATCCGAGTTGACTTCGTTGCACAATCTGAGCCGGCTTGTCACGCAGGTTTTCGATTTCTCCGACCTCGTTGATAGCGTGACCGGGATGACGCTGGAGGTTGTGGGTGCCAACAGTGCCTGGCTGGAACTGATCAAGGGACGCAATGAGCAGGGGGAAGTGTTGGTCGAGGTTGTCTCTCTGAAAAACACAACGCGGCAACAGATTGAATCCATCGCAGTCAACAGCGATCTGTCCCTTCGACAGTTCGTGATCGATTCGAAACGCCCGCTGGTCATTGATGATGTTGGGAATGATCGCCGGACAAAGCATATCAAGAAGCTGGAAATGCCCGTTGGGTCCTTGATATGCGTCCCCCTGGCATCGCACCAGGAATTGATCGGATTCTTGCACGCAACAAAGGAATTCCAGTACGGATTTGACCAGGACGATATCGACGTCCTTACGACATTTGCGGATCACGTCACGATCGCAATCGAAAACTCCAAACTGATTGCAAAATCGCTCGAACGTGAAAGATTCCAGCAGGAAATGATGGTCGCGCAGCAGATGCAAAAACGGCTTCTGCCGCAGAGGATTCCAAGTTATCCTTCGCTGGATGTCGCTGCTGTTTCTGAACCATCGCTTGAAGTTGGTGGAGATTATTATGATTTTATTGCCCTCGATTCCGACAAGCTTGGTGTTGTCATAGGTGACGTATCGGGCAAAGGAGTCTCCGCCGCGTTCTATATGGCGGAGGTCAAAGGCATTTTCCAGGCCCTGAGTCGCGTTGCCGCATCACCACGGGATCTTCTCCTGCGGGCAAATCAAGCGCTGGTGGACAGCCTTGAGCGCAATGCGTTCATCAGTCTTCTCTACGCCATATTTGACAGTTCAAAGTCGTCAGTGACTCTCGCCCGTGCGGGCCATTGTCCCATGATTCACATTTCGGGGGAGACATCGCGGATGGTTCGTCCGTCGGGGCTCGGTCTCGGTTTGACACACGACAAGATCTTCGATGACTCGACGCAGGAAACAATGATATCACTTCGACATGGAGATATTTGTATATTCTATACCGATGGTCTGAGTGAGTCGCGAAATTCGGAAGGTGAAGAGTTCGGGTATGATCGTATCGTCGATGTTGGTCTCCGTACTCGGAAGCAATCAGCTGAGACAATCAAGAATTCCATTCTTCAGGAAATTCGAAACTACACGGGCAATTCCTCGTATGGGGATGATATGACGCTCGTGGTGGTGAAAATCGTATGAGAGAATATCAACATGGAACCCGTCGACCCGGGAATGTGAAACGTGAGGGAGATGAGGGTAGGCGATATGCTATTTTATCGAATCAAGAAGGAGTAAACCACCATGGCTGATTTCAGGGTCCACCAGCGAGACGGAGAAGGCGTGAGTGTGATTGATCTGAAGGGGTATCTCGACGCCCACACAGCCCCGGATCTAGAAAGCGCCTTTCAAAAGCTGCTGTCGGACAGGAAATTCAACATCATCGTCAATTGTAAAGACCTTACCTATATCAGTAGCGCTGGGTTGGGTGTCTTCATGGCGTTCATCGAAGACGTTCGCAAGAATAGCGGCGACATCAAGCTGTCAAACATGTCTCCGAAGGTATATAACGTCTTCGATCTGCTCGGCTTCCCAATTTTGTACGAAATTTACAAGGACGAGCAGGAAGCGATCGTTCGTTTCCGATCGCAAAAGAATCCGTAGTCGACCAGCGACGAAACACTTCACCGTGAAAAGTGTGTTCCCATATGGCCGGTAAGGCTCAAATACTGTCCAAGACGATCGAAAGCCGCACAGAGAACCTGCTGGAGGTGAGGGAGTTTGTGTTGAAGGCTGCCCGCCAGTTCGGGTTCGAGGAGGAGGAAGCGTCAAAGATTGTCCTGGCAGTGGACGAAGCGTGCACGAATGTCATCAAGCACGCTTATCAATATGCGCCTGACCGCAAGATCGAGATTGTCATTCGGCCCGACAAAGACCGTCTTCAGATCACGGTCATTGATGACGGCAGGGCATTCAATCCTTCCATCGCAAAACTACCCGACCTCAAACAACACCTGAGCCACTACCGGCGCGGGGGGTTAGGCATCTATCTGATGCGAACCCTCATGGACAAAGTCGAATACAAGTACGCTCCGGGAAAACGAAACGAAGTCCGGCTTACTAAGTACTTGTCCGCCAGTGAATCGAGAGCGCAGTCCTAAATCCTCCCCGAAAGGCAGCTCACCAGTAGTGCAAAGCGCACGGTCTGTCACAGCAGACTCTCGCGGCGCGTCCGACATTCTCCCACTGTTTGAATTCAGCAACGTCGTCAATTCTTCTGTCGATCTCAAATTCATTCTCGGTACCGTCCTTCTCACGGTGATGGGGAAGATGCTTGTCGGGAAGGGAATGGTGCTGTTGAAAAGAGATCCGGGACAATTTGAGGTTGTGAATGCGAAAGGATTGAGTGCCGAAACTGTTGGGCAACTCGTCATCATCGAAAGACCGATTCGGGGTATCGATTACACCGACAGAGCTGGAGTGTCGAAGCCGTGGGCCGGGTTCTTTCGTGAACGGGGACAGAAGCTTCTTGT
Source organism: Bacteroidota bacterium (assembly GCA_049522195.1). Taxonomy (GTDB): domain Bacteria; phylum Bacteroidota; class Ignavibacteria; order UBA10030; family UBA10030; genus UBA9647. The sequence continues at coordinate 5,587 of JBEKOB010000025.1, read as the reverse complement.
GCCGATTATGGCTCAACGACGGGTCGTGGGTTTGCTCAGCCTTGGCGAACGTTTGGGAGGAAAGCGATATTCGAAAACCGAACTCCAGCTCATCAACTCGCTTGTCAATCTCTCCGCGGCTGCCATCGAGAAAGCGATCATGATTGAGCAGCTGCGGGATGTGAATCGAAGTCTGGACCGCAAATACCAGGAATTGAATACCCTGTTTGATCTGAGCAAGGAATTCAACTTTATCTTGGATGCAGAGAAGGTTATTCGCTTGCTCACGTTTTCGTTGCTCGGACAGATTGGAGTCCATCGATACGCGTTTTGCCTCGATGATCAGGGAAAACTAAAACTGGTTGCCTCGAGGCTCGATCTGGATATTGGTCCTCAGGAGACACTGAGGCAGCTCTGCGCACTGAAGGGGGCAGACCTTGTTGAAAACCTGGCTAAGCAGAAACGGTTCAGCGCTGTGGCGGCACAGCTCTCTCGTGTGGGCATCGTTGCAGTGGTCCCGATGCAAATTCAGAATCACGTGAAAGGGGCGGTGTTGCTGGGGGAGAAGCTCAGAGGTGGAGGGTACACAAAAGCTGACCTGGAGTTTCTGTATTCGTTGGCGAACCTCGCTATCATTTCCATTGAGAACGCGCGATTATTCCGCGAGGCGATTGAAAAACAACGTATGGAGGATGAACTCGCGATCGCTCGGGAGATCCAGCAGGGCCTGTTGCCGGCGAAACTTCCCTCCATCCCGGGTTTTGAAACTGCCGCGATCAATATCACATCCAAACAGGTTGGTGGCGACTACTATGACGTTGTCCCCATTCAGCATGATCAGTATATCCTCGCCATAGGCGACGTCTCGGGGAAGGGTACGCCCGCCGCATTGCTCATGGCAAACGTGCAAGCATCCCTTCGAGCGTTTGCACCAATGGGCTTATCGCTTTCAGATGCGACAGGTCGTATCAATGACCTCACGTCGTTAAACACAGGACAGGATAAGTTCATTACGTTTTTCTGGGGCTCTCTCAACGTCGACACAAAGGAGTTTCGCTACGTCAATGCCGGTCACAATCCTCCGTTCCTGCTCAGAGCAGATGGCAGCATCGAGAGGCTCGACGTCGGCGGTATCATTTTGGGATTGATGAAGACCTTGACACCGTATCAAGAAGGAAGCGTGGTGTTGGGATCAGGGGACGTCGTGGTGATGTTTACTGATGGCGTAAGCGAGGCTATGAACGCTGAAGAAGAGGATTTCACGGAGGAGCGGCTCGAACAAGTCCTGGTGAAGATACGGGCGTTGTCTCCTTCTGAAATCATCACACAGATACAGCTCGCACTCGAGGAGCACACAGAAGGCACTCCTCAATCGGACGACATCACGATGCTTGTCTTCCGAGCACTCTGAAGATTGACTATCCATACTATTTCCCCTGCTGTTCCTTCCTATGATCCCCTCTCTTCATTGAAATTGGGGCACCTATTTACTACATTGCATACGTCGAGCGCATTGAAGAGAGGATTACCGCCTCTTCTCGCACGAGAGTGTGATTTGATTCTGCCGAAAGTTCCGGCAGGATGAATGAGAAGCAGCATGGTCAGAAAGGATTTTGAGATTTGATGAAGTACCAGTTTCTGGATATCGAAAAGAAATGGCAGTCATTCTGGGATAAGCACCAGACATTCAAGACTGATGATCCCTCCGGGAAACCGAAGATCTATGTGCTTGACATGTTTCCGTATCCGTCTGGCGCAGGTCTCCACGTTGGGCATCCGGAAGGATATACGGCGACAGATATTCTGTGCAGATACAAGAGGATGAAGGGCTTCAACGTTCTTCACCCAATGGGATGGGACGCGTTTGGGTTGCCAGCCGAGCGGTATGCTATGCAAACCAACATTCATCCCCGGACTACGACGGAAGAGAATATCTCCACATTCAGACGTCAGATCAAGATGCTGGGACTGAGCTACGACTGGTCCCGTGAAGTCAATACAACCGATCCACAGTACTACAAATGGACACAGTGGATATTCTTAAAGATCTATGATTCCTGGTTCGATCCGAGGGCGAAGAAAGCAAGACCGATAGAGACCCTTCGGGAGGAACTCGAAGCGAAAGGAAACACAGGCCTTGATTCGGAACAACCGTTCTCAGCTGACGAGTGGAAGAAAAAGAGCCGCAAGGAGCAACACGATTTCATAGCCCGATACCGTTTAGCGTACGTCGCAGAGATCCCGGTCAATTGGTGTGAAGGGCTTGGGACGGTGTTGGCGAACGAGGAGGTCGCTGAATGGACCGAGAAGGGATACACGGTTGAGCGACGCCCAATGCGTCAATGGATGATGCGGATTACGGCGTATGCTGAACGATTGCTTGAAGATGCCGGGGACCTGGATTGGCCGGTTTCAACGATGGAACAACAGCGAAACTGGATAGGTCGTTCTGAAGGAGCGGAGATTGATTTTGCAATCAAAGGACGCAGCGAGCGTCTACGCGTGTTCACGACGCGTGCGGATACGTTGTTTGGAGCGACGTACATGGTATTGGCCCCGGAGCATCCGTTGGTCGATATCCTGACTGACGCCCCGATGCGCGAAGCCGTCCGGGAATATCAAGGCCAGGCAGCCCGCAAGTCGGAGCTTGAGCGAGGCATAGACAAGGACAAATCCGGTGTCTTCATCGGAGCGTATGCGATCAACCCTGCGACCGGCAAAGAGATTCCCATCTGGATCGCAGACTACGTGCTGATGGGGTATGGGACCGGCGCAATCATGGCAGTTCCCGGCCACGATGACCGCGACGGCGAGTTCGCGAAAAAGTTCAATCTTCCCATCGTCAAGGTAGTTGATGGAGGACCTGAGGCACCGGAGATTTTTGTCGACGATGGAGTTGCGATCAATTCGGCGAACGAGGAGCTTTCGCTGAACGGACTGCCGACTGCGGAAGCCAAGAGAGCGATTGCGGCCTGGTTGCAGAAGAAAAAGCTTGGAAAAGCTACAGTCCAGTTTAAACTGAGAGATTGGCTGTTTTCCAGGCAACGGTATTGGGGCGAGCCGATTCCAATCTTGCATCTGGAAGATGGAACGATGGTCGCGTTGCCTGAGAGCGAATTGCCGCTCTTGTTGCCCGACCTGAAAAAGTTCCAGCCAAGCGGAACGACGGAATCGCCGCTCGCTCTGGCCACGGAATGGGTCAACGTGATGGACAAGGACACGGGGTTGAAGGGAAGAAGAGAAACCAACACAATGCCCCAATGGGCGGGTTCATGTTGGTACTATCTGCGCTTCATTGACCCGGCCAATCCGAACGAGTTTTGTTCTGCAAAGAAGGAGCGCTACTGGATGCCCATCGATCTCTACGTCGGTGGCTCCGAGCACGCCGTTTTGCATCTGATGTATGCCAGATTCTGGCACAAACTTCTTTTTGATCTCGGCTATGTAAGCACCAAGGAGCCGTTTACCCAGCTTCGCCATCAGGGGATCATCCTCGGGGAAGATTCGCGAAAAATGTCAAAATCGCGCGGTAACGTGGTAAACCCAGATGATGTCATCTCTCAGTACGGCGCAGATTCAATGCGGCTGTTCGAAATGTTTATGGGGCCGCTTGAGGAGATGAAACCCTGGAGCACACGGGGCGTCGAAGGTGTATTTCGCTTCCTGAATCGTGTCTGGCGGCTCTTCGTCGATGAGTCTGGGAAACTCAACCCTGCCATCATTGACAAAGCGCCCACCCCGGAATTTGAACGGCTGTTCCACCAGACTGTGAAGAAAGTGGGGGAGGACATTGATGCCCTCCGCTTCAATACGGCCATATCACAGCTTATGATTTTCCTCAATGAGGCATATAAGCTGCAGGAACTGCCTCGGAAGGAATTGGAGCAGTTTGTCCTGCTCATCTCCCCGTTTGCTCCGCATGTTACTGAAGAGCTCTGGGAGCTTCTGGGCCACAAGACATCGTTGGCGTATGAAGCGTGGCCGGTCTTCGACCCCGTCAAAACCATCGAGGAAATGGTTGAGGTTGTGCTGCAAGTGAATGGAAAGGTAAGAGGTAAGCTCCTCGTTTCGCAAGGAACTGATGACAAGGAGCTCGAGCGATTGGCGAGCCAGGATCCGAACACGCAGAAGTATCTTGATGGCAAAACAGTGCTGCGCACAATCGTCGTGAAGAACAAGTTGGTCAACATTGTCGTAGGGTCCTAGGGGGCACATCCACTTGAGCTCGTTGTCTGTCATCGTAATCACGAAGAATGAAGAGCGAAACATTGAGGATTGCCTCAATTCTGTTCGCTGGGCACAGGAAATAGTAGTTGTTGATGGCGGGAGCGAGGACAGAACGCTGGAGCTGGCCAGGAAATTTACGAGCAAGGTCTTTGTCAAATCCTGGGAAGGATATGGTGCCTCCAAGAACTTCGCGCTCGAACAGTGCACTGGCACATGGATCTTGTGGCTGGATGCTGATGAGCGTGTAACTGATGAGTTACGCAAAGAGATCCAAGCGACTACAGGTCAAGAAGGAACGCCATCGATTGTATATGAAATGCCTAGGAAAGCCTTCTTCCTGGGTAAGTGGATCAAGCACTGTGGGTGGTATCCGGGCTATGTTTCAAGGTTGTTCAAGAAAGGTGCTGGCCGGTTTTCCGAGAACAAGGTGCATGAGAAGTTTGAGTTCAATGGGGAGGTAGGCAGGTTGCGTTCCGACCTTCTTCATTTTACTGATCCGAACCTCTGGCACTATCTTGAGAAGTTCAATTGGTATACTACACTTGCAGCTGATGAGATGTTGGAGAAGCGAACGGTATTCCGCCTCAGTCAGATCATAGTGAGGCCCGTGTGGGTTTTCATTAGGATGTACGTTGTGAGACTTGGCTTTCTGGATGGGATTCAGGGTTTCATCCTGTGTGTCCTTTCATCCTGCTATGTCTTCACCAAGTACGTCAAACTTTGGGAGCTATCTACTGGTACTGAAAGGAGTAAACCTTAATGGCCGAGAGTGACAAAGAAACCGCCTTGTTCATGGGTTTGGTGCTCATGTTCCATGCCGCTGCGATGCAGCATATGGGAAAAACGAAGAACCCCCTCTCCGACAAGATTGAGAGGAGTCTGGAACAGGCGCAGTTCGTCATTGACACACTTGACGCCCTTGCGTCCAAGACAAAAGGGAACCTGTCAGAAGAGGAGTCGAGATTTCTGGTGAATGTCATTAAGGAGCTCAAGCTGAATTACGTCGAGGAACTCGACAAAGACAAGACTTCCGAGACCGCTGCTCCGGGGGAGCCGGCACTTGAAAAGAAGGACTAGTGATGAAATTCGTCATCGCAGGAAACCTTCGAAAAGAAGGAGTCCCGAAGATCGCCCAAAGAGTTCTACAGCGCCTGGAAGCTGATGGCGCGGATTATGTCGTGGAACGGTCTCTGGCCGTCGTTCTTCGCAAGAGATTTCACGCGAAGCTGTCTGGTAGGACTGTATCTGTCAAGAACCTGGCAACCGCAGGTGACATGCTTATCTCACTTGGGGGCGACGGGACGATTCTGAATCTGGCCCGTCAGGTCGCCGAGAAGGGGACGCCGATCCTCGGAGTGAACCTTGGAAAGCTTGGCTTTCT
>JBEKOB010000024.1:0-55437 GCA_049522195.1 Bacteroidota bacterium | reverse complement strand
AGGAGTCAGAATGTAGGAGTCAGAATCCAGAAGTCAGGAGACAGAAGATTGATGAGTGAATCAAGATTCTGGATTCTGCATTCTGACTTCTGGATTCTCTCTTTTCCTCCAATAAAAATAGAACGGCAACGACAGCAACAGGAGCACAATCCCAACCACGGCGTCGCGGGGATCTTCTACCAAAGTGTTGATGAGGATCCATCCGGCTGCGACAACAAACAATAGAGTCGCATACGGATAACCCCATGCCCTATATGGCCGAGGCGCGTCCGGAATCTTTCTCCTCAGGACGATTACAGACAGAGCAGTCAGTCCGTAGAACATCCAGGATCCGAAAATTACATACGAAGCAATCTGGTCGTACGAGCCGCTCAGGGTCAGGAGCGCGCTCCAGACGCCGAGAGCGATCAACGTAACATACGGAGTCCGGAATCGGGGGTGGATTTTGCCGAAACTCGGAGCAAATGTACTGTCGGCTCCTGCGGCGTACATTGAGCGGGCGTCGCTCAGAAACGAATTGTTGATCGTTCCGAATGTGGAGCAGAGAATGCCAATGATGACGAGCGAGGTACCAACGGGGCCAAGCACCAGAGAGGCCGCATCCGCAGCAATGCGCTCCGACCCCGCCATCTGGCCGATCGGGATCACATAGGCATAAGCGAGATTAACTCCCAAATAGAGGAAAATGATTGCAAGCGTTCCGAACAGCAGCGAGCGCGGAATGTTCTTCTCAGGATTGACCATCTCGCTTGCCGATTGCGTGACGGTCGTCCATCCTTCGTACGACCAAAGAACGGAGATCATTGCCAGGCCAAACGCTGATGTCAGCTCTGATGACCAATGATCAGGCCACCACGGCATGAAGTTGGCTACGCTCCCCTTCCCTGAGGAAAACACTGCCACGATCACGGCAAGGAGCGCCAGGATTTTTGCCATCGTAAAAACGTTCGTAACCCAGCCCCCCAGCCGAACTCCGCGGACGTTGACGACCGTTGCTATTCCGATGACGACCATCGCAACAACCTGATTCCCTTTTACCGAAATCTCGACGGGAAGACCAACCATCGTGGTCGAATAAGCAAACAGCGGAGTCTGCGGTGAGAGAGAAGGGAAGAAATATCCAAGGTAGGCTGCGAAGGCAACAGCGATTGCAGCGAGAGATCCTGCGGTGTTGATGAAGAAATGATTCCAGCTAAACATGTAACCCCAGACACGACCGAAGCTCTCGCGGAGATAGATGTACGGCCCTCCTGCGCTCGGCATAAGCGAGCTGAGCTCCGCCACCGTGAGCGCCCCGAACAGCGAAAGCAATCCGCCCAAGACCCATACGAGAAGGATCAGCCCCATTGCATGGAGATGCCCCGCAATCGCGGCCGGAACGATGAAAATGCCCGAGCCGATGATGGCGCTGATGTGGATCGCAAGGCCTTCTCTAAGGCCAAGAGCCCTCAGCAATTGAGGCTTGTGCTCCTCCCCTTCGCTTTGTTCTCCAGCTGGGTGAAATGACTTGCCTCGAGTGATCATTTCACCTTCGCCAGCAAGAGGTTTAAATCGTCGCTCGTGAGGTGGATGGCGTTCATATCCTGAACAGCCAGCTTGCGATACATGATCGCTTTCGGATTGTCCACGTGCCCCAGGCCAATCGCATGCCCGAACTCGTGAACCAGTGCCAGCTTCAGGTCCTCTTCTTTGTCAAACTCATAGATGTTGATGGCCTTGCCATCGTACAATCCTTTTTCGAAATCCCTCGTCTGGACGTACGTGCCATTGAAGTTTTCAACATCCAGGTTGTGCTTCCCTGCAAGCTCGTTCAATTTCTCGCCGAGCTTGTTAAAATCCTCTCCCCGCGCATTCAAGTCAAGCCTCTTCTTCTCGAGAGCACTCTGTTCGTCTTCGATTTCCTTCCCAGCCGATTGGAGAGCGTTGTACCCAGCATCCGTGTGATCTTTGGTTTCATTCCAGCGCAACACGCGCGCATTGTATTCGTCGAGGTGAATCTTGTAAGCCTGGGCTGATTCTTCATACGAACGACGGTATTGGTCCAGCGTCCTACCCCGCTCATTATAGTCGTCCTGCAGCTGATCAAACGATCGTCCGGTCTCATCGAGCTTCGCCCTCACCTTTTTCGCCTCCAGCAACCGCTCCTGGCGCCAGTCGAAAACCAGATTAATTTTCAATGATCCATCCTGATGAAGATCAAAGAGATGCCTTCCCGCAGCGTCTTCCCACACTTTCTTGGCCTCTTCTGCAATTTGCAGGAACCTCTCCCGACTGATCCCAAATCGTTCGTCAAACTCCCCCAGAGAGTAGTTGACGGGAAACTCGGGAGTAGGAATTTCGGGTGCCTCTACCCGGGAATCAGAATCTGTCGTCGGGGCATGACGTGACCTATCAGCGAAGATCTTGACAAGGAGAAGGACGCTGATGATTATCCCGACGTATGCGAGGGTCTTTTTCGTGCTCATCTGGATACGCTACCCATTGCCTGCTCAGGCGCGAGGCGCCGGTCGTGCAAGGCTTTCACCAAAGCGAAACTGGCAATTGGTCCTTATCGAAATACATCTTGTACGGAAACCCTTCCCCCACTTCGTAGAACGGGTGGAATTTTGAGACAACACGACCTCCATCCGGCAAGACGACCCGGTACAAACCTGAAATCTTGTCTGGAACCAGCCATTTGACAAGGTCAGCGTCTTCCTCAGGAAGACGGAACAGCGGCTCGTGATAGTCCGCTTCGATGACGTAGACGACCGGGCCTCGGACAATCGCTACACGATGAGGATGCTGCTTGTCGACAGGTTCCATTCGGAAACTGAGCGGGATCACGATTTGAACGCGATCGCCTGAGGTCCATTCACGCTCTATGGATGCCCAGGTTCCTTTCGCGCACGCATCCTTCGATGGAATTCCATTCACGCTTATCGACATTCCGCTCGACCAACCGGGGACCCGGAAGTTCAGAGTGAACTTCATCTTTCTTTTCATCTCAAGCTTGATAGATACCGTATCAGCTTCGGGGTAGTTCGTCTCCTGCACAAGTTTAACTTCTCCATCGGAGTGTGCCCAAAACACCTCTGACGGGACGTATAGATTCACGAAGAGGGCGGTCTCGCTCTTGAAGTAAATCAGATTGTGGTAATCAACGACGTTCTGAATGTATGTGCCTGAACAACAGGTATAGTTTTCCCAGTTGTAGACCTTCATACCGCCGGCGAGCCGATAATCAGAGTAGTAGAAGTTCTTGCCCGCTCCTGTGATGGGGAGAGCAGCTCCAATTCCGTTGTAGAGGAGGCGTTCTATCCAGTCACCAAATCGCGCCTCCCCAGTGAACTGCATCAAATATCGCGAGAGCTTGAATCCAGCCCACGATCCGCACACGGTTTCAAACGTGTTGTATCTCCCTTCCAGCGCCCTGCCGAGTCCACCGTCAGGTGACATGAATGTCTCGGCGGGACCAAATCCACCGGTGGCGTAACACTGGAAGTTTTGCATATAGTCGTACGCGTTTCGAATGATCTGCAGATACATCGGATCGCTTGTGACCGCATACGCCATCGCTGCACTGCTGAAGGAATTGGTGTGACTGTATGCGTGTACGCCGTGCGCATCGGACGGGGCGGCTGTATCGCGGAATTTGTCCCAGTAGGCGTGATAAAGCCAGACTTCTCCGAAGGCCTTGAAAACAGGGTCACCGGTTTGCTTGTAAGCTCGAAAGAGGTTTTCCGATAGAGTGTACCATTCTGATGGCCTCCCCTGGTAGATTCCATCGGGTCGGGCCCTTGCGGGAATATTCTCGCGGCTGAAGGTCTTGCTTGCCCATCCTGTGATCTTCGAGAGAAGATGAATCGCGTCCGGACAGTCTCCGAACATCTGCAAATCTACCAGTCCACACACCATCTTATCAAATGGATAATGACGCATGCCGCAATCGCCATCCGGTTTAATGGTCTTTCCCCACTCCATCATCAGTTGAACGGCCTTATCGCGGATGGCGCTATCGCCTGTGGCGCGATACATCCGCGCCATGCCGCTCAACCATTGGCCAAACACTGTGGAACTGTTCTTAGCGCGCCAACCGCCGAGAGTCTGGCCAGGAGTCGACAACCCTGCAGATGCACGAAAACCGTGCAGTATGTCGTCATCCGGAACGGCATAGTAGAAGTCCCTTGCCAACTGGTACTGCTGCCTGAAACGGCTTTCAAGGAGTTTCACCCCCTCATATTGAAATGGCTGAATGTGATCTGTCATCGAAGCGCCACCACTCAACATCGAATATGTGCCGCCTCTCGCAGTGCTCGCCACAATCATCGCGGCAGCAGGAGCGGCCTTCAGAAAATCTCGACGGAGCATGAGCTGACGTCCTTTCTCTTCGGCATCATAGAAGAATTATGTCTTCAATGAAGTGGCAGTTCACCGCTTCGCCCGCTCGTACTGAACCGGCCACGGAAAATCGACTGAAAGTTCCTTCGCAGCATGGATGGGCCAATAAGGATCTCTCAGCATCGCCCGGGCTATGAAAACCGCATCCGCATCTCCCCCTGCAATGATATCCTCGGCTTGTTGGGGCTCGGTAATCAACCCAACCGCACCTGTCGCAATGCCGATTTCTCTTTTGATTGAAGATGCGAACGGGATCTGATAACCAGGCTTAGCGGGTACCTTGGCGTAGGGAACAAGACCGCCGCTGGAGCAGTCGATGAGATCGACACCGAGATCACGGAGACGGCCGGCGAAAACGAGAGACTGGCTCAGATCCCAACCCCCATCCGCCCAATCGGTTGCTGAAATACGAACGAACAACGGAAGGGCAGCAGGCCAGATTTCGCGGACAGCGGCAGCGACACGTAACGGAAACTTCATCCGCCCCCCGCTCTCACCGCCGAATTCGTCTTTCCTGGTATTCGTGAGCGGTGAAAGAAACTCGTGGAGGAGATAGCCGTGTGCACTGTGAATCTCGATTACCTTGAATCCCACTTTCAGCGCGCGGCGCGCAGCCTCTTCAAACTGATGAACGATCTGATCGAGATCGGCAGGAGAGAGTTCACGCGGAGCGGGGTATCCGTCGGCGAAGGTGATCGAACTCGGGGCGAGAGTCGTCCATCCGCCGTCAGCCTTACTGACCGGAGCTCCGCCTTTCCATGGAGAGGCAGTGGAAGCTTTCCTTCCGGCATGAGCAAGCTGCATTCCAGGAACCGCGCCCTGGTGTGCAATGAACGTCGCTATTCTGCCAAACATCTGTGCCTGGTCCTCATTCCAGATGCCGGCGTCGTCAGGCGTGATACGTCCTTCCGGAGAAACGGCCGTCGCTTCGACCATCACCAATCCAGCCCCTCCCACAGCCCTGCTGCCGAGATGAACCAAGTGCCAATCGGTCGGCATCCCATCGACGCATGAGTATTGACACATTGGAGAGACGAATATCCGGTTTCGGAATTCGATTTCTCGAAGCTTTAAAGGGGAAAACATTTTGCTCGCCAAATTCCTATTCTCCTGTCAAGTGCATATATGGTTGAAATGAATAGAAGCATCATCTGCCCGGACGTTTCACCGGCTTCAGAAGCAGATCCTGGAAATCAAAGCTGAAGTCTGTCGCAGGAGAGACCGCCCTCATTTTCGCCTCGTCAATACTTCCATCCGGAGTGAGCGCAAACGTTATGAACGCATCTGCACGAAGCTCGCGATCCTTCCACCGCGCAATGAACGTATCAAATTGCCAGTGCTGGAGCTCCCCTTCAAGCGAGGGAGTGTGACCGAATTTCATCACGAGCTTTCCATTCTCGAAGAGGATGTTGATGTCTCCGTACCACTGGTCGTTGTAGGTGCCGGCATAGGAAGCAAGGGGAAGAGACGGATGCGAGGTGCTGTCCCGCTTTGCCGCGGTTATGTTGTCGGCCATTTCATTCATCGAGATGGACTGGGCGTGCATTTTCTTGTACGCACCAAGCCAATCCGTTTTCTTTCCGGGGAGATACTCATCCAGGACATGATACGTGATTGATTCACGCGCTTCGTCGGATTCCTGATTGGTCAGCACTGCGACGCCAAGCTTGAGTCCCGGGATCATTGCAATCTTCGAGACATAGCCCGGCAGATCGCCGGTGTGGAATACAAATTTGCATCCCTGATAGTCACTCAGTTTAAAACCGAGAGCGTAACCGTTGAAGTTTGTTCGAAGGGCTTCGAGTTCAGGGGGCGGATCGAAGGTCGGCATAGGTGTGACCATCTGCCACAATTGGACGGTCGTTTGAGGAGAAAACAATCTTGTACTGCCGGCTACGCGGCCGGAATCGAGTTGAACGATCATCCATTTCGCGATATCACGGGCGCTCGCATTAATGCCGCCGGCTGGATTTGTGTTGTCGCTCGTGAACGGCTCAATGGGTCGCACTTTCCCGTCCACGCTTGCATGTGTCGCCGCGATGTTGCCATTGCCGGCTGCATCCGAATGACGGACTTTGCTGTCAGTCATGCCGACCTTGGCCAGAATCCGGCTTGCCATGAAATCTTCCCAGCTCATTCCGCCCACCGCCTCGATCACTTCCCCTGCAATCAAGTAAAGGACATTGTCATATGCATACGCACTCCGGAAACTTCGCACCAGCGGTATAGACTTCAGGCGTTTGGCGATTTCCTTCCGGTCGTAGGTCGATGTCGGCCACCAGAGAAGATCGCCGGCTCCGAGGCCGAGTCCGCTTCTGTGCACCAACAGATCACGAATCGTGATTTCCCGCGTCACGTAGGGATCGGAAAGTTGGAACCACGGAAGGTATTTCACGACAGGCGCGTCCCATTCCAACTTCCCTTCCTCCACGAGCAACCCCAATGCCGTTGCGGTGAAAGCCTTGGTGTTGGACGCGATACCGAAGAGCGTCTGGTCATCTACTTTTGCTGCTTCTCCCATCTTGCGCACGCCATATCCTTTCGCGATGACGACCTTGCCGTCTTTCACGATTGCGAGGGCAAGGCCCGGGACTTCGAATTCCTTTTGGACATCCTGGATATAGGCATCGAGTTCCTTTGCCGCGATCTGGGCGCGAACGACGTGCGGGGAGAACAGAATGCCGAGAGAGAATAGCAACAAGGTCCGTATTCCGGTAGATTTTTTCATACATACTCCATTTGAGTGCAACGGGTTGGTTCTGAAGCGGTCAACATTCGAAGCTACTGCAGGAAAGAATCAAAGGCAAGGGAGTTCCGATGAGGGATTCTACAAACAGATTTTTCCGAGGATGACGGGCCTGCTCGCACCTGTCACCCTGGGAACGTTCGAGGGATGCTCGCAGATTGTCTCATTGGCCAGCACTGCAAAGCAGACTGCTTCCTTTGCATCAGATGAAAAGCCGATCGACTCGATCTTCTTGACGGGAACCGGATGAAAGCACTCCTGCAATCCTGTCATCACCGACCGATTGTGAGCACCTCCCCCGCTTACCAATACCTCATCGGCCGACATTCTTTTTTCGATGAATCGCTTGTATTGATCGAACACAGAGAGGGCCGTCCATCGGGTGGCCGTGGCAATCAGATCCTCTTTCTCCAGCGTGCGTCGATGCTTCAGGATCTTCGGCAGAATCATCTTCCCGAACACTTCCCGTCCGGTCGATTTGGGAGGCCGCTGCTTGAAATACGGATGAGTCATCAATTCCGATAGAAGATCCGTCGCAACCCAACCGCTTTGAGCGATACTTCCGTTTCTATCAAACTTCCTGCCGTAGAGTTCCAGCATTAGGCCATCGATCACCATGTTTGCTGGGCCGGTATCAAATGCAACAACATCTTCGACTGAGCACTTCTTTGGAAGGGCCGTGAAATTGGCAATGCCGCCGAGGTTGAGGAGGATTCGGTTCTTTGTTTTCGATCGAAACATCAGGTAGTCGAAATACGGGACAAGCGGTGCACCCTGCCCTCCCACAGCCATGTCACCGGTGCGGAAGTCTCCGACTGTCGTGATGCCTGTGAGTTTTGCTATGGTTGCAGGATCTCCGATTTGAAGTCCCGACCTGATCGTCTTCCCGAAGATCCGTTTCAGCTGAGGAAGATGATGAACAGTCTGTCCGTGAGACCCAATAAGATCGATGTCGGAAAGTCGAACGCGTGCCTTACGGGCGATCTTTTTCACCGCATCCGCGAAGAAATGGGCGATCACAACGTTCAGTTCGCAGAGAAGGTCAACGCTCCCCGTGCCCGGCAAAGAGTTCTCGAGAATCAGGCTGCGCAGACCGGCTGGGTAGGGATAGGTGCCAAAGTCGAGTTGAGTGAGATGAGTACCGACGCCGCTGCCGCTCACACGAACGAGGGCAGCGTCAATTCCATCGGCCGACGTACCCGACATGAGACCAACAATCAGTTTCGTTCGCTTATTCTGTAGAGAAACAAGCCGTGGCTGCTTCATTCTGCGAATCCTTCTGCAATCGGAAGGAAGATAGAGAAAAATCGCTACTCTTTCACAGGACGTATGTTGCTTTCGCTGTCTCGAAGAGACGCATTTCTTGATCAATGAAACAAAAGCGCCCCGCGAGGGGGCGCCTGGATCGCTATCACGTATCAGATCGACAATCCGATGCGAAGGTGCTCGGGCGGACTACAAAGTCAATCCGACGTACAATGACAAGACTCTATTGTACATCTTGGCTGTTCCGTTTTTGTCGAGCGACGACAATCCCAAATTGTAACGGGCATCAACTCTAAGCGAGGAGAAGCCGATTCCGACTCCGATCACAGCGGAGACGTCGCCCGAGGCCGTAGCATCTTTGATATCACGTTCACCGGGCAGGAAGCCCCCCTCTTGTTTTACCTTCGCGCTCAGAAGTGTGCTGTACATCGGTCCAGCATAAACGCAGGGACTCACAGCTGGCACAGGAAAGTAATATTTCAGCAGGATTGGTATATCGACGTAGGCATACGTATCGGTGTACGTGATGCTGCCAATCGTCCACTTTGCTCCCTTCACACTATACAGTGCGTTCGCTTCGAATGAAATCGGTCCAGGGATATCGAGATCGAGATACACGCCGGCCGCATATCCGGTCACGCCCGAGATTCCACTCGGAACGTCAGACCCTCCCATCGTTGCCATATTAAGTCCACCAATGATGCCTTTTGACAAGCCGATTTGCGCGTAGCCAGTCGAAAGGACAACGCCGATCAGCAAGACCAGCAATAGCACTTTTCTCATAGAGCCTCCTTCTTTGGTTTGGCGATGGCGGTTGTGCGTCAACTCTGTTTGGACGAGATTGTCTTCAAAGCCTGAACTACTCGTTTGCTTCACAAAGCTACGGCAGATCGGAGAGAAAGGCAACAGGCAAGGTAAGAGGAAACAAAAGGTAATTCGGTGTTTCCAATCACGGGTCAGACGCAGGGAACTCAAAACGCGGACCCGCTTGTTCATTTCCTATACTCTGAGCTCCCCTTTTTTCCCCCACACAATACGCTAAGGCACTCCAATGGCCAAGCAGAAGAAAACATACCTCCTCGTCGGAACTCAAAAAGGGGCCTTCATCCTGACATCAAACAGCCAACGAAAGAAGTGGACATTGACCGGCCCCCTTCTCAAAGGGGCAGAGGTCAATGACATTATGCTCGACGTTCGGCGCAAGCCGACAATGTATGCGAGCGTCAACTCCTATTGGTGGGGATCCAACGTCCACATGAGCACAGACTGGGGAAAGACATGGAAACAATCTGAAGGGGGACTGCGCTTCAAAGAGTCATCTGGCAAGAAAGTTGCGAGGGCCTGGTGCGTCAAGCCCGGGCCCGCAAGCGAACCTAACGTTTTGTATGCTGGCGTTGATCCCGGCGCACTCTTTAAGACAGAGGACTCGGGTCAGACCTGGACAGAATTCGAGAGTCTGAGTGACCATCCGACGAGAAAGAAGTGGGCGCCAGGCGCAGGCGGACTCATGGTGCACAGCATCGTGCCTCATCCGACCGATCCAAAGCAGATATTCGTGGGCATCTCTGCGGCCGGCGCGTTTGTGACGCAGGACGGCGGTGTGACCTGGGAAGCGCGGAACAAGAACGTCCTTGCCGATTTCCATCCGGAAAAATACCCCGAAGCCGGACAATGCGTTCACCATCTCGAGTCGCACCCTTCAACCCCGTCGGTTCTCTACCAGCAAAACCATTGTGGAGTCTACAGAAGTGACAATGGAGGGAAGGATTGGATCGACATCAGCAAGGGATTGCCTTCGCGGTTCGGATTTCCGATTCAGATTCATCCGCACGAACCGGATACGGTTTTTGTGGTACCGGAAGAGGGAGCAGAATTCCGCGCGTCAGCCACAGGCGCGTTCGCCGTCTATCGTAGCACGAACAGGGGCGCCACATGGAAGAAAATGACGAAGGGACTACCGGCAAAGCCATCGTTTCTCCATGTCCACCGCCAGGCGATGACACACGATGAGCTGCAGCCATTCGGACTGTATGTTGCGACAACGAACGGACAAATCTTCTGGAGCCGCGACAATGGAACCTCCTGGAAGGTACTTGCAGAGAACCTTCCGGCTATCTATTCCATCAACGCTGCGACAGCATGATGGTTGATGATGAAGCACCTGCTTCTGATCCCACCACGTCAAGCGGGGGCTGAAGCCCCGTGGTTTGGTTAGGATTTCAATTCCCCGACCTAAAGGTCGGGGCAAGACATTGCGAGATCGGCAAGATGCAACCACACTGTTAAGACAGAGCAAGTTAGGCAGGATATAACAAGTCGGGCCATACGCGGCGAGTCAAGTAAAGCGTAACGAGACAAGCCAGACAGAGCGCGGCAGGCAAGATGTAACGAAACGTCTTCTATACCCTTCAAGATGCTGAGTTAGACTTCCCTCTCGATCGGTGCGTTGATCAGGTTCCCCCACTCGGTCCACGAGCCGTCATAGTTTCTGACATCCGGATATCCCAGGAGATACTTGAGGACGAACCACGAGTGGGATGAGCGCTCGCCGATGCGGCAATAGGTCACGACAACCTTGAGATCGGGAGTGATTCCCTTACCATCGTAAAGTGCCTGCAATTCCTCCATTGACTTGAACGTCCCATCCTCGTTGACGGCCTGCGACCAGGGAACGTTCTTTGCCCCGGGGATGTGTCCGCCTCGTTGAGCGGTTTCGGACATTCCGAGGGGTGCGATGATCCTTCCGATATATTCATCCGGTGACCGGACATCAACAAGCCCGCGCCTGGCTCCGTTGAGCAAGCCCATGACATAATCCCGGCTCACCCGCAGATCCGCGTTAACCGAAGTCACCTTGTATGTCGATCTCGGGTAGATCGGGAAATGTTCAGTGAGAGGCTTCCCCTCTGCCACCCATTTCTTCCTCCCCCCGTTGATGAGTCTGACGTCGTTGTGTCCGTAATACTTCAGAAGCCAGACCGCGTACGCTGCAAACCAGTTGTTATTGTCACCGTAGAGAATGAGCGTCGTGTCAGCAGTGACACCTGCGTCGCTCAGAAACTCCGCAAGTTGATCCTTGCTGAGAATATCCCTCCGCACCTGGTCCTGCAGCTGGGTTTGCCAGTTCCAGCCGATCGCCCCCTCGAGGTGCCCTTTCTCGTATTGTTTTGTATCAACGTCGACCTCGACAAATCGGAGGCTGCGATCATTGAGATGCTCCAGTGCCCAGTCTGTTGAGACCAGGACGTCTGGATTTGCGTAGTGGTTTGTCCCCATCGTTATTTCCTCCTCAGCACGTGATGTGTTCGTTGTTAGCGTTCATTTTCAACTCCGTCATCCATCTGGCCGAAACTCAGTAGCTCAGCATCGTTTGATCGATCTTCTCGGCCCACGCAGATATTCCTCCAACGAGATTCTTCACCTTCCGGAACCCGACATCGGTGAGAAATTTGACTGCTTTACCGCTTCGAATACCGGTGGCACAATACACGACAATCTCGTGAGAAGAGTCGAGTTCGTTCACTCGTTTAGGGAGGTCATGTAAGGGAATGAGCGTGCCCCCGAGATTCGCAATCTCGTACTCGTGCGGTTCCCTGACGTCGAGCAGGAATACATCCTGTCCTCCGTCAAGCTTCATCTTCAATTCCTCCACTGTGATTTCCAATTTCGCATCACCCTCCGCAGGCATGGCGGGGGGAATTCCGCAGAACGCCTCATAGTCGATGAGCTCGCGAATCGTCGGGTTGGTGCCGCAAACCGGGCAGTCCGGATTTTTCCGCAGCTTCAACTCTCTGAATTCCATCTTGAGGGCATCGAACAGCAGCAACCGCCCAATGAGCGGATTGCCAATACCGAGGAGTACCTTGATGGTTTCGAGAGCCTGCACGGTCCCGATGATGCCCGGGAGAACGCCAAACACACCCCCTTCTGCGCAGCTGGGCACCAGACCCGGCGGAGGCGGTTCGGAGTAGAGGCATCGATAGCATGGACCCTTGTCGGCGTAGAACACCGAGGCTTGTCCTTCGAACCTGAAAATGCTCCCGTACACGTTCGGCTTGTGGAGCAGAACGCATGCATCATTCACCAGATACCGTGTCGGAAAGTTGTCTGTCCCATCGACAATGACATCATAGTTCTTGAAGATCTCCAACGCATTCGAGGAGTCGAGCCTCACCTGGTGCAAATCGACAACGACATATGGATTAATGGAATGGATCCGTTCTGCCGCTGACTGGAGTTTTGGCCGCCCGATATCGGCGGTTCCATGAAGAATCTGGCGCTGCAGGTTCGAGTGATCCACCACGTCGAAATCAACTACACCTATCTTCCCCACTCCTGCAGCCGCCAGATATAATGCCGCGGGAGACCCCAACCCCCCCGCACCTATCAGAAGGACACTTGATGCCTTCAACTTCTTCTGCCCCTCCAGCCCCACTTCAGGCATCAACAGGTGTCTTCCGTACCGCTTGATTTCGTCGCGGCTCAGTTGCACCTGACTTGCGTCCTTCGTCTCAGACAGACTGTTCATATTGCCGTTCCTCCGCCGGCTATAGACGGGATGATGCTGACCACGTCATTTTCGGTCACCGGAGTCTCCTCGTACTTCAAATACCGTATATCCTCATTGTTCACATAGACGTTGACAAAATTTCTCAGCGTTCCATTGTCCGCATACAAATGTTTCTTCAACTGCGCGTGCTGGGTCGTCAGCCGGCCAAGCAGCTCGCCGACGGTCTTTCCTTCAAGGATGACCGCGTCCTTCTTGTCTGTGAACGCCCGCAGAGGCGTCGGAATCATAACTTTCACTGCCATGCAATCTCCTTACGATGTGATCCTTTGATTTCGCCACGAATGGATTCCGCGGTTCATTGATCTGTAACTACCTTTTTCGTTCCTTCCCTCATCTTCACCTCCTCGATCCTCTCTTCCCCAAACCCTGATCGGTCATCGTTCAAAACCCAGGATGATATCACGGATGGGCTCCCGCGTTCGACCGAGATGATGATGTACGACCACCACGGAAGAGCATGGTCGATATCGAACTGTGAAGGACGTGACGGATGATCGGGGTGTGAATGATAAAGGCCAAGGACCTCCAGGCCCTTTCCCTCTGCCCATATCTCAGCATTCCGATACTCTGCAGGCCCAATGACATATCGCCGGGAGCGGTTTTCGCCGCTGGAGTTTAATAGTTCGTGGAGATCCCGGACTGTCTTCACTTTACCATCTGACGAGCCAAACAGAAATCCGCAGCACTCCTCGGGATAGCTATCCCGGCCATGCTCCTTGATCCTATCGATGAATTCACTCTCCAGTTTCAACACGAGTCTCATTTCTCCCAGAATTGTTCGTTCAGGTACTTCGCCGCACTGTCGGGAAACACCGTAACCACCACTCCTGTTTCTATCTTCTCCGCCACCCGAAGCGCTGCCACCGCCGCGGCTCCAGACGACACACCAACGAGGAGCCCCTCGCGCCGTGCGAGTTGCTTGACCATCGCATACGCTTCCTCCGTTGAAACCTCTTCGGTCCCGTCAACAAGCGTTGCGTCGTAAATTCCAGGGATCCAGGCTGATGAGAGATGCTTGAGACCCTCGAGTCCATGGAATGGCGCGTCGGGCTGGACAGAAATACATCTTATGGCGGGATTGACCTGCTTCAAACATCGGGCCACGCCTACGAAGGTCCCTGTTGTCCCCAAACCGCATGCGAAGTGTGTCACCTTTCCGTCTGTTTGATGGAAAATTTCCTTGCCCGTGGTCTCGAAGTGTGCCTGCCAGTTGGCCGGATTGTTGTATTGATCCGGATAAAAATAACGGTCGGGACTCAAGGCGACAATGGTCTGAACCAGGCTTCGTGAGCCGTCCGTTCCTTCGAGCGGATCGGAGTACGTGATGCTTGCTCCGAATGCCTCGATCATTCGCCGCCGCTCCTGTCCCACATTCTCAGGCATCACGAGTTCCACAGGGTATCCAAGAGCAGCTCCGATCATCGCATACGCAATTCCCGTGTTCCCGCTCGTCGCATCGATGATCGTCTTTCCTTTCACAAGCTTTCCAGACCGCACGCCATCGAGTATCATATTCATCGCGGCGCGGTCCTTGATCGAGCCTCCCGGATTGAACCACTCCGCCTTCGCATACACCCGGACATTCGGATTCTCAACCCCCCGCGATAGCCTGAGGAGTGGAGTCCCGCCCACCCGTGAGAGGAGCGTTTCGACCTGTATGTGCGATGTTCGTTCGAGTGTTAGCATGTTCTTATGAATCACTAGAGAGGCGACTTCAGCACTCCGTGTGAATGAGCTTCGGAAAAGAATAACGTCGATGAAGTTGAAATTGATAAACGGGGGCGCCTGCCTGGTCAAAAAGCAGGCATACTACAAGCGCACGGAGTGTTTCGAGAGGGGAACCAGCGCGTACTTGAAACAGATATTGTCATTTGAGAGGATTCCTAGAGCAAGGTTTTCAGGCCTCTTAACAGCATTACGGGAGACCTGCATATTCTCAGAACC
The DNA here is from genome assembly GCA_049522195.1 of Bacteroidota bacterium. Lineage (GTDB taxonomy): Bacteria > Bacteroidota > Ignavibacteria > UBA10030 > UBA10030 > UBA9647. Next base: position 40,531 of record JBEKOB010000024.1, on the reverse strand, counting down.
TTAGTTGAGCTTAAAAGGTTCCCGGGGTCCGTCACGACATCCAGTACTGCATCCGGGGGACAAGGGTTTCGTCGAAAAGACTCGCTTCGGAGTGACATTGAAATGATGAACGGCAGGTTCCCTCTGCACATTCTCCGTCTTTGCCATTGATTTCATCGGAATGAATGATTTCGCCAAAATACAGAACTTGGAGTGAAAAGTAACCATATCGTTGCACAGAGGAGCGCCATGGATTGCATCGCTCAAAGAAAAAGGCCGGAGGGTTGCTCCGGCCTCTGTACGCCAAATCGCGTCGACACAGCAACGTGCTACTTCACACCTTTGATCCTCTTATTGATCTTCTCAATGCTCTGCTTGGCAGTTCCCGACGCCGGGTTGTCCTTGTCGTTTCCGATGGCTTCCAGGGCAGCAATCACGGATGCGTCACCGATATCGCCCAGCACCAACGCCGCATAGTTTCTGACGGATTCATTTGGATCCTTCAGGATATCCTTGACAACATTCATCGCGTCCATTCTCCCTTTGCCGTACCACCGAATCATCGACAGCGATGTGTACCTGGTGGAAGTGAATTTCTGGTCTTTCACCATTTCCATCGCAACGGTGACAGCCTGCGCAGTATCAAGTGAGCCGAGTGCATTCAGCGCATAACCAGCAACGATGTTCTGGCGTGAAGGGGTCGAAAGATACTGTTTCACGATCGGAAGAGCGTGTGCCGAATCTGCTTTCGCGATTGAGGAAAGCGCTCTGCCAAAAACCTGATAGCTCGAATCGTTGAGCGCCGTCTTCAAAGTCCCGACGACATCATCTCCCTTGAACCATCGCAAGGCGCCTGCAGCCACAGAGCGCACTTCTGAGCGCTTGTCCTTGATCGCCGCAAGCAACGCGGGCTTTGCGACAGACTTGAGCGAGTCGTGCTTGGCCACCGCCGATGAGATCTGTGACGCTGCATCGCGTCGTACGGCCCAGAACGGATCATGCAACATTCGGTCGATGAACACGGACACGACGTCCCCTTCCTTCTGCAATCGGGAAAGCGCCTGGATGCCGAGAATGCGATCGACAAGGCTCGTTGCCGACGATGCCTGATACTTCCATTCGTCAAACGACTTCTCAAATGTCAGTTCCTTGATCAGCCAATATCCTTTGTCGAAGATCACCAGCAGTGGCTTCGAAGGCGCAGGAAGTGTATAGGTTGAGTCCTTCTTGAGTATCCCGATCCTGTGGGTCGTCGCGCCCGCGGCGGCGGTGATCTCGACATCTACCGGCATACGGAACACTCCGGTCAAGCTGTCCATTTTTTGCGTTTGTTGTACGGTCAGTGCAATATTCCCAGCCGATTCGTTCCATCGGTACGAGACATTAAAGATCGGATGCCCCGCCTTGTACACCCACTGGTCGAAGAACCACTGGAGGTTTTGCCCTGTGATCTCTTCGATAGCGACCTTCAAGTCGTTTGTTTCAACGGGCTGGAATGCGTGCTTGGTGATATAGTGCTTGATCGCACGCTGATAGAGGTCATCGCCAAGCAGATAACGAAGCATGTGCAGGACGGCGGACCCTCGCGGATATATATTTTCACCGTACGACTCAACGCTGACGATGGGCTTTCTTCCACGGGTCGTATCGACGACTACGCCGGCCTGCTGATTCTGATACATCGTATAGTCGAACTCGTCTTGCCCGAGAAACATCCTGTGAAACAGCGGATCATAGTAGCTCGCAAAGCTTTCATTCAGCCACGAGTGGCGGAAGTCCTTGCAGGTCACAAGATCTCCCCACCACTGGTGCGATAGCTCGTGAGCAAGCAGGCTGGTGGAGGGATTGTCAATGCGTCCCCTTGGGTCCGGTACAGCCCAGGTGTCAGAGAGAGTTGTAGCGGAAGTATTCTCCATCCCTCCAAAATGATCCTGCAGGATGATCTGCGCATATTTTTCCCAAGCATAGGGATATCCGATCGTCTCGTTGAAGAACTTTATCATCGCGGGCGTGTACTTGAAACTCGCGCGACCGTTGGTCGTGTCGTCAGGATATACCCAGTACTCGAGAGGGAGCTTACCAAGATTATCATGAAGAATCGTGTATTCGCCTGCGGCGATCATGATCAGGTACGAAGAATGCGGCTTTGTCTCCATCCAGTGAAAAGTTTTCGTCTTCTCTTTCTTATTTTCCTTCACACTGATCAGCTTGCCATTCGAAAGCAGGGAATACCTCGCGTTCACCGTCCCGATCACTTCGGATGTCGATTTGTCATTGGGGTAATCGTAGCACGGAAACCAGTAGTGGTTCGTTGTATCTTCACCCTGCGACCAGATTTGCGGACGCTTCCCGGGGATAGCCCCGTCAGTATTGTTGAACGTGAGTCCCTGTTTTGGTGTACACGAGTACTCGATGGAAACCTTGAGGGTATCGCGATAAGAACGCGGCTTGTCGAGCTCAATGGAGACGTTCGATGTGGTCGACGTAAACTTCAGGTCCTTCCCTTTCGCATCCCTGACACTCTTGATCTTCATGTCACCGGCATCGAACACGACCGTCTTCAGAGCAGGGAAGAGCGGGACAAACGTCGTCGTAACTTGCCCCTCGACCGATTTCGCAATATCGTCCAGCTTGATTTCAATTTTGTAGTGCAGCACATCGTACGTTCGATTCGGCGTCTCGCCGGGATCCTTTGGAGAAAAAATCTCCTGTGCGGGCAGGGCAGAGATGATGAAAAGGGACAAAAGGAAAGGAATGAGAATTCGCATGCTGACTCCTATGAGCGAAGGGTGAGTGTTCAGTGCGTGTCAATCTAGGTGAAGAAAACGCGGTAATCAAGTGGAGCCGGTGTTGCAGTGCCACGCCCCGAAGGATGTGCCGTTCCCTTGAATATCTATTGTAATTTGTACTCCGCTGCGCACTTAACGGGGAAGAGATCACTGTGGCGATCACGCGGCACCCAAAGTTGCACCAATCCTGTACCTTCTGGTCCGCCATAGTTTTTCACCCACCCACTCGCCATACCGTTCTCATCGCGGGCCAGCACCGTGGAGACTTGTCCAGGATCCACCCAGCCAAGACTAACCCACCAACCATGAAGTCCCCACTTTTTCCCTTCCTCGGTGACGGTCGCCCCGTACCACCCGATCCCTTCCAACCTTGTGCCTGGGTACTGGATGCCGAGGATCTTTTGGGCATCTGAATAATCGATACCGAGCATCTTCCCCGTTGAATCGCGCTTCCACGCAATTGGATCGGGACCGAGCCAGACAATCTTCCCTCCCGCATCCAGGTATTTCCGTATGAGAGCGCTTGGAGATTCTTCCTTCACAAGCGCGTCCGGCATTCGGTGTTCGGCAAACACAACAACGCTTCTGAGCTTCGAGCCGAGCTGATCATTCATAAACTGTTCCAGCCCTCTCGAGTCAACAACCTTGTATCCTTCCTGTTTGAAGTAGTCCCGAATCCATTCGTCGGCACCGGCAGAAAACCACCTTCCGGCGTCCGGTTTCGAATCCCAGAAGACGACCTTTCTGGGAGAGAGAGATATCGTATCGATTGCGGTGGAACCCTGCAGCGCATACAGGTTTCCATCATCACTTCCAAAATAGACCATCCCGTCCGAGACAACGGGTGAGGAGAAGATCCGGTCGTTGGTTTTGAATCGCCATCGTTCAACACCGCTCGCCCTGTCAAGGGCGAACAGATTGCCATCATTCGATCCGAAATAAACAATTGACCGGGCAACCGCCGCGGAAGACCAGACCGGTCCGTTTGTTCTGAACCTCCAGACCTCTTTTCCGGATGGTTGCTCGACGCACTGGACAAACTGAGCATCGGAGCTGCCGACAAACACTCTCCCATCGGCGAGTGCCGGAGTCGAGAGGATCCACGATACCTTGTGATCGTTCACCCATTTTTGCTCCCCCTTTTCAAGATCGAGTGCATACAGGAACCCGTCACGGCAGCCGACCGTCACTATGCCATTCGCGATGGAGGGAGATGAGACCACAGCCGATCGGTCGAATCCAAAATCCTCGATCTTCAGCGCTGCTCCCTTCGTGGCAAATTCCCATTTCAGCGTCCCGTCTTTCTTCTTCAAGGCGACGACATAGCCATTCATAGTTCCGACCAGAACGAGATCATCTGCTGCAGCCGGAGTAGAACGGATCCGCGATCCGGCTGAATACTTCCAGAGCATCTTTTTCGTTTTGATGTCGAACGAATAGAGGTTGCCGTCACCACTCCCCACAAAGAGAACGCGATCATCAATCGTCGGCGATGAGAGATAGTAATCGAACCCGTTGCGATAGTCGAGTTCTTTCCCCATACGGGATTTCCAGACTTCTTTACCTGTGGCCGCATCGAGTGCATACAGAAATCGATCCCGACTGGTGAAGTAGACGACTCCGTGAGCGACCGCCGGGGATGAATGAACCGCCCCACCTGTCTTGAAGTGCCATCGCTCCTCTCCTGACCGTGCGTCCACCGCGTAGAACGAGCCATCGCCGCTTCCGAAATATAGTACTCCATCTGATAACGCTGGTGTGCTTCTCACGGGACCATTCGTCTTGAACGAAAACCTGACACCTTCAAGGTGATAGATCGGTTTTACGTCGTAAACCCCTGTGTGCTGTGGATTCGCCTGAAGCATCGACAGCCGATCCGGACCTGCCATCGCCTGGTTTTGCAGCAAACCAGCCGTGATCACCATAAAGAGTATCGCGAGCGCCCGTTTCATGTGTTCACGCCTTTCAACGTTTTACCGGATGCAACGATTTTTATGATGCTGTCTGAGCTGATTGAGGATATGTGAACCACGGTTGAGCCTGAGCTTTCGAGGGAAATGCTTGCCAGCGTTCGAGATCTGAAGGGATTGGGCGGGTTTCATCCTTGGCACATACGCCAGGATTGAGTCAGAGTTGCACCTCCAGGATCGTCTTGAACCCGAAATGTCTACGCTTCGCTTTCCTCTGGTTCGCGAGCTCAGCCCACGAACACGGTAGATTGCCACAAAGGGCATCCTGAAGCCCTTGCCTTGATGTGTTGTATTCTTCAACGGATCAGGTTTTCGCGAAGGTGTAAAATATCAGGCTCGCAAACCGAATGCGTGTATCACGTTGCCCAATCATTTTGTACATTACTACTACCTACAGCGGAAACTTTTCCCCCACAAAGAAAGTTATCATGTGAAGCCACCCACCCATTAAGGAGACTCACCGATGAATAAATCGTTGTTACTGTTTTTTGCTCTTCTCCTCTGCTGTGCGATTCCACTTTTCGGGCAGATACCAAATGCGAGTTTCGAAAACTGGACCAGCGGATCACCGGACAACTGGATCACGACCAATTCTCCTCCGGTCTACATAAACATCACCAAATCAACCGTAGCGCATGCAGGGTCCTCAGCTGTGCGCGGTGATGTTGTAGCGTTGACCGGCACGTCGATCGTCATGCCGCCGTTTCTTCAATCGGGCGCCAACGGATCAGGTTTCACGTATAATCAGCGGCCGGCAGCATTCAACGGATGGTATCAATTTTCTCCAGCGACGAGCTCCGGCGACCAGTTCATCGTCAACGTTATTCTTTTCAAGGGGCTCTCACGCGGGACGCCAATCGGTATAGCCTCGGCCTTGATCACCGCTTCCTCATCGGCATACAAACAATTTTCTCTTCCGTTTATCTATATTTCCGGGGATTTGCCGGACACTTGCGTCATACAATTTCAAATCGCCGGCACAACGGGACAACCTCATCTGGGTTCATATTTCATTGTCGATGATCTGTCGTTCGGTTCACTTGGCACTGCAGTGGAGAACACCTCCGTCGCGAACGCGTTCGGATTGGACCAGAACTATCCGAACCCATTCAACCCCAGTACGGCTATCAGCTATCAGCTGTCAGCAAAGAGTTTTGTGAGCCTGCGTGTTTTTAACATTCTTGGAGCGGAAGTGGCGACATTAGTCGAAGGACAAAAAGAGGCAGGTCGGCACACCATGAGCTGGAATGCATCCAGCTTGCCAAGCGGAATGTACCTGTATCAGCTCACCGCGACTTCGGAAAAAGGTGAAGTGTACAAAGATACAAAGAGGGCCGTGCTACTCAAATAGTCTCTACGATATTGGACAAACACAAAGCCCCGGCCGAAATTCCGGGGCTTTTGTTTTTTCAGATGAACGAATTGACTATTGCTCCGCAGGACGAAACGGCGGAACTAGATCGATGAGAATTCCCGTCTGGGCGAATGGCAATTCGCCCCCGACTGAGTCCGCCGTTTCGTTGCCTCGAGAAAGCTATCCTCGTCGGAAAACTCACGGCGGCATAATCAGCTATTTGCTCATTCTGGCAAGTTGCGCGACCCCAGCAATATCCGGATTCTCCAGAACTTTCCTCGAGTATCCCACTGTCGATACTCCAATCATCGCTAATCCAAGGTCCTCCAGCGCGCACACATACTTCGGCAATAATGCTTTCAAAAGAGGGTACGCCACTCCGAGCACCTTCGAAACTCCGTACGCATTCTTCTGTCCCTCGATCGGTTTGATAAAGCCCGGCCTGAATGCGTAAACCGCCTTAAAGGGAAGTTTCATCAGATGGTTTTCCGTCTTCCCCTTCACTCTCGCCCACATCACACGCCCCTTCTCGCTGCTGTCTGTTCCCGTGCCCGAGACATAACAAAACGTCATGTCGGGATTGAGCCTCGCCAAGATTGTCGCCGCACTCATCGTGAGGTCGTACGTGAGGCGAGTATACTCATCCTCCTTTTTCCCCACAGAGGTTACGCCGAGACAGAAGAAACACGCATTGAATCCCTTGAGTTGTTCCTGGATGCCCGTGTAGTCGTAGAAGTCCTTGTGAAGAATCTCATGCAGCTTCTCGTGCTTCACATCGCATCGTTTCCGTCCTATCACAAGGACTGACTCAACATCAGGATGTCTGAGGGCCACGTCGAGCACTCCCTCTCCGACCATACCTGTGGCACCGAATATTATCGCTTTAATCTTCATTCAATTGTCCTTATTTATTTCCAGCAATTTGAACTCCGCCAACGAAAGGATAGCATTTGTTTGGCCCAGATGCCTCTCTTCGTGGACTCCCACGAACGCCAGCCATTGGGCTAGGTCAAGCGGACCGAAGAGCCAGTGAGGGAACCGGACGAGCGTCGGGTCAACCAACTGCAATCGTGGACGAAGATTCAGGAGTTCTGTCTGGACGTCTCGCAGGATTTTCAGCGAGTCGGCCGCTTTGACATTGCCCGTGGGCTCAAACTTGTCGCGAGTAACGTATTTCTCCTTTTGACTTCGTTCGAGATGAGGCTCGAGCGAGACCTCGAACGAGTGGATCGGTGGATTCGGTCCGGTTGCTCCTGCCGCCTTATCTGTCAATGTCACAATGAGCCGAACCAGTGAGCCCTCGACAATCGCCAAATGCTCCAGGATGTTTTCTATCGACCATCCTCCGCCAGCAGACTTGAAACCCAGCTGCACCAGGCTGAGGTCCCGTGTGGATTGTTCTATCCCTGCAAGCGCGCATTCCTTCGCGTCAAAAATTTCCGACAGGTCTCGATATGTCAATACGCTTCCTCCCCTTCATCAAGCAGTGGGCATTCCCGGCGATGAACAAGAACAGCCCGGGGATTTGATGATTCAAACCCCCAACCAGCCTTCATCGTTCCCGATTCGGACTGGCCCACTCGACAAAGGCGAACACGGACATGACAACCGCATTTCCAGCAAAGGTAAAGTTCAGGAAGCTGATGGCGGGATGAAAGCAGGTCCTTCTGGCGATTTTCCGCAGCGCCTGGTCAACCCGATCGACCAGGCGCTCGACAGCGATGCGTGCGGATCATTTCTTTAGATCGGAATTACTTCTTCACCACGAGTCGTTTTTCATCCAAGGAGGCGATTTTCATCGATCGCTTTGGCTCCGATGATGTCTTCGTGAAAAAAGTGAGTGTGTCCCCACCTTCAAGCTTCCATGAACCCTGGGACTTTTGCGCGCGATCATCGGGACTTGGGCCATGCTCAACGAGGCTCCCATTCGGCCTGAGCTCGAACGATTGTCGGCCGCGGGATGGCGGGAAATGATAGCTCGCCGGCCGGTACACCTTCTCGGCATCAGTATCTTCCTCGTGCGAATGCACCCAGTGCTGAGGCAACAGGTCTTTCGTGGTCTTCTTGGTCATGGATTCTCCGGATGTATGATAAGGCCTATCCTATTAACTTTCGTGGTCCGTCCAGCGTAGTTTGCATCCTCACTACTTGTTGACTCGTGAACATCACCATTGAATCGTCGTCAACGTAGTCCATGTAGTTCATGAACATATCTCCATTTGGACCGTTGCTACAAGATACATGAGGAAACTTAGGTTTTCCATAGTTTGGGCCTTGTGCGTTGGGGGTATCCGACACGAAATCGGAGCCGCTGCAATCCTCGGTATCGCCCCAGATATGGCGAAGATTGAGCCAATGGCCAATCTCATGTGTTGCCGACCGCCCCAGATTGAAAGGAGCTTTTGCGGTTCCTTTAGTCCCGAACGCCGTATTCAGAATGACGACACCGTCTGTCTTTGATGGTCCCCCGGGAAACTGCGCATAGCCCAACAAGCCGCTTGAGAGTGTGCAGACCCAAATGTTGAGGTACTTATTGGTCGGCCAAGCGTTCTCCCCCCCAGTGCTCTTTGATTTCACCGTGTCACCAGTACCAAACGAGGTGCGCGTCGTTTTCGTCCTCGTAATACCCGTTGTTGCTTTTCCACTCGGATCCTTCGTTGCAAGTGCAAACTGAACGCGCACATCGCTCACAAGCCCGGTCCACACGGAAGGGACCTTGCTTTTGTCGCTGTTCGTGCCGCGATAATCCTTGTTCAACACGGCGATCTGACTTTTGATCTGAGCATCGGAAATGTTCTCCGATGTCTTGTTGTAGACAACGTGCACGACGACCGGGATGGTCGTTATCCCGGTTCGTAATGCGATTCGGGACACCAAGCGCTTGGCAGTCGCGCGTTCCAGGTTTGATTGTCTTTTCCGGAAACCTTCATCCGTTTCCAGAAGTCGATTGTGGGCACCCATCGTGCCGCATTGCCGTCTTGGTCGTGACATGATTGCTTCGCTCCTTTCAGAAAGTGATGATGACGTGAATGGTTAGGGAAAGAGACATGAAGCTTTGAAGAATTGATTACGTCGATCATCCCCGAAGCCAGAAGATCGTGAGATCGGTTGTGGGCGCTAGCCGGGAATTGAACAATAGAATCCCCACGCGAAGTGCCAGACGAACGAAGTCGCGATCAAGCGCCTCCATAGCATGCACGAGACCCATCGGCCACGGATAGGCGAATCATCCAGGCGCTGACGAGCCTTGGGAGACCTATCTTATAGCAGCGGAAAGCCGATCGCTTTGTTCACTATGTCCTTCACCGCCGCGAGGGCCGCGTTGATGGCCTTCTGTGCAGCGATGAGCCCAATGCCTTGGATGGCTAGTAACACGGCTTGCATCGCGTTTTTTTGCATCTCGACAAGAGCTTGGGCTTGCTGATCGTCAATCTTCCCTGCAACCCGCAACTGTACGACGGTTTCTAATGTCTTTGCCATCTTCGCAGCTTCCGACTCAGCATAGTCTTTCACGTCGCCCCAATACTTGTCGAGAATCGGTTTCATTGCGCCGATCAGGATACTTACGTCCAAAGTCATGTTCTATCTCCTATTTGTGAATCTTCATGTTTGATCTATCTCAGGTTGTGTAATTCACTCCTTCTTATCGAGCTCCTTCTTTTCCAGTTCCAACTTCAGGATTGCGCCAAACGTCTGCTGGAAGATACCCCGTAGTGGGTCCATCATCGCTTGGTTTAGCTTTTTGGTCTTGTGTTGGTTCTCAAGGATGTCAAGCTGTGTCTTCACGATATCGAGCTGTTTGACGGTGAGAGTGTTCTTGGGGCGCGCTTCGTTGCGAAGACGTAGGGAGCCAAGATCAGCGCGGATTTCATCATAGCTATTCTTCAAAACGTCGTAGTCGGGTACCGGGTCTTTGTCGAGCTTATTGAGTAGGCCGTTGACCGACTTGTCAAGCGCGGTGACACCCTTGTCCGTTGTTTCGTCGTACGATGAAATCAGGGTGATGTTGGAGCATCCAACGAGTACCAGCATCGTAAAGAGCATTGCCGCGAAGGGAGTGCGACCCGGCAAGATGCTGAGGCGTGGTCTGTGCATATCGTCCTCCGTTATTTTGTTTGTGTGAGTACTTGGCTGACAAAGTCAGGATTATCTTTTTCGGGGGTTGTCATGAAGTCAGACCTGCGATACCAGATCGCTGCTCGATTACGCATTGAGGAACCGGATATCGAGTCCTCCTAGATGATCCATTTTCAACGTTGTTGTCCCATTTAAGTTTTCTCCGTCGTATCCTCAGGCTCCTCTAATGCAATCTTCCCGTCACTTGCAGCAGGGATCTTTGTGGCAGAAAGGGTCTTGAATAACTCAGACAGCTTGTATGTGAATTCAACGATGAAGATCCCTCGTGAATAACTTCCTCAGTCTCGGTTTGGAGCAGACATCACCAGTTTTTATCACGCAAATTTTTCGTGAACTCTCGCCATTTTTGTCGAGACCATTGTGGCAATAGGAAACCCTCTCGAAGATTCTCTTGGTCAGAGAACCTCAAGTTTTGTTCAGTGTATGGATTGAGATCTTGTTATCTCTGGATGGATTTTGGCGAGGTTGTAGCTCAGGGACTCAGAACACTTCCTGACACGATGATGCGCTCTCCGGTAAAATGAAGGTCCGATCCGTCTGAAGTCCGGTCTAATGTAGACCATCGTGGGCCTCAATGTGCTCGTCACCAGCGAAAGGACGCTGGCCAATGATCAACTGACGATTCTCCCCTGAGGCAAAACGGAACTATTAGGAATACATCTGTGGTGCATTTCAGCTGACGGCAGGTGAAAACTGGTGTGTTCAGCTTTTTTCAAACAGGCAGATTACAGAAAGACCTCCCGCTACCTGCATTACAAAACACGTCAATCGTTTTATCAAAGTCAACGTCCATGAAGTACCGACAAGCTCGTGTACGTAAAACTACGTACAAGTTCTTTCGGAATTCAGACTGATTACTCCGGGATCAGGTCCAGGCGGGATACAAATACAGGGCAATCCCGATGAACATTGATGATTGAATAACTTGTCATTATTAGAAATTGCTCAGCCGGTAGGAGAATGTGACGAGGATATAGCGATTAAGGTTCTTTGTCTGTTGCGTCTGAATGTACGTGTCTGTCACAGTTTGGCTCACGTTCCTGTTCTGATTCAGGAGATCAAACACCTGTGCCGAGATCTCTCCCCGGTCGTCCTGCAGAAACTTCTTGCCAAAGGTGAGGTTCCATAGTGTGTAGCTCTGATTGAAGCCGGTCTGTGATCGGGTATAGAGCTGGTTTCTCGCATCAGTCCGAATGGTAAATCCTTGCCAAAACGTCCAGTTGAACCTGATGTTCGCCACATGAGAGAAGTACCGATTATCCATGCTCGATTGGATCGTGTTCTTGACGTTGTTGAAATTCGCATTGTAGGATATTGTGAAATCGAGATCCGTGCTGATATTGCTCGACACGCCCACGCCTTCGGTGAGGGTGGAGGTATTCGCTGTATTCGTTGCATAGTTTACAAGGGACGGGGTCGTGTTGTAGCTGGCACCACTGTTCACATTCAGGTTGCACTGAATCCAGCTGACCGGAATACTGTAGGTCCCAAGCGCCCGGAGAGTGCGCTGCGTTCCCAGGTTCACCGGTTTCGAGAACTGCGAACCCTGTTTCAGAACAATTCCTCCCTCAAGGAGCGTGTCCTGCTGAGCAAGGAGGAGCGAGTTTCCGATATAGTCCTCCGTCATTGACCCGGAAAGAAGGAGGAAAAAGCTTTGCATGTTCTGCATGTTCGTGCTGATATAGCGCGCAGTGAGCGTGTGGGTGTAGTATTGCTTCAGATCTGGATTGCCGGCCGTCAGGAGCAACGGGTTGGAGTTGTCAATGGTGTTCTCCAGCTGGGTAATTGACGGGGCGCTCGTTGCAGTCCGGTAGAGGAGCTGAATGTTGTTGGTGCGCGTTACTCCATAGTAGATCGTTGCCGTCGGCAGGACGTTATGGTACGATTTATCAGTCGTAATGGGCTTCGGGAACGTCCGGTCACCAGTCAACGATGCGTTCTGGTAACCGACGCCGATCGTCGCGCTAAATGCAGAATCCTTGTATTGATATCCGAGATCTGTGTGTTGCGTGAGGTAGCCGCTTTGCACCTGGTTGCTCAGCGTCGGATCAAATGAATCATACAGATTGCTCAGATAGTCAAAATTGTACGATTTCTTATCGGTGGAATTGTCCGTCTTGGAAATGGAGTAGTTCACCTGAGCAAGGCCATGTCCTCCCACCGGCTCCGTGTAGGTGAGATTCGAGGCAAGCGTGTGTCCGTTCGTCCGAGTGTCTGCGTGCTGGTCAAGAGAATCCGACTGAGTGGACGATGTATAGAAATAGTCATTCGCCGAGTATATGAACCGCTCATTCTTTCTGGAGTTGAGATTCACATTTGTCTGAAGAGAAATGGTGCGACCGGGAGTATCAAATTTGTGTCTGTACACGATTGAATTCGTTGACGTGTATCCGTTCACATCGGTGCTGCTGAGTGAAGCCGACTGGCTCAGAGGAGAACTTTGTTGCAGCCAGCTGAGCCCATCGAAATTGCTGACGGAGTTGTTCGTTTGGAGGCTCATACGCGGAATAACAATAACTTCGTTCGAGGGATCGATCGTGTATTCAAACCGCATGTTCAGGCGATGATTGTAGTTCCTGGCGTTGCTGAGGTTTGTCTGGTGGTAATACTGACTTGTATCGGCACTGAGGAAATATTGCCTATCGGTGAGCTGATCACTTTTATTGTCTGTCAGATTGAAGAAGTAACTCCCTTCCACGTTGAGGCCGCTCCCCCACGTGTCCGTATACTGACCTCCCAAGGCGTGTGTCGTGTTGATGCCGGTTTGCTGCCCGATCTGGAAGTTGCTGTTCGGCTGACCACCCGGGCCTCCCGCTGCTGCTCCACCCGGTCTCCCTCCTCCACCTCCGGGTCGCCCTCCACCCGCTCCGCCCCGACCAGCACCTCCCCGCATTGCACCTCCCATCCCTCCGCCGAATCCCCCGCCTGCTCCCCCGCCCATCGCTCCAAGAAAATCCTGCGTGCCAAAATTCTGCTGGTTGACATCATTGCTCTGTCCAAGGAGCGTGATTCGGCTCGTTCCCTGAAAAATATTCGCGTTCGCAACGGCCTGGTATTTTCCTTCATCGCCGTAGGCAGCGACGAGCCGTCCGAACTGTCCTCTCCTGCGATCGGGCCTCGTGATGATATTGATCGTCTTTGTCGTCTGACCGTCGTTGAAACCGGTGAGCTCCGATTGATCGCTCATCTTGTCATAGACCTGGATTTTGTCGATCACTTCTGCCGGTAGGTTTCTCAGTGCGATCATCGGATCGTCGCCGAAGAACCTCCTTCCATCGACAAAGATCTGGGTGACGGTTTCTCCCTGCGCAGTGACCGTATTGTTCTCGACGGTCACTCCCGGAAGTTTCGTCAGAAGATCTTCTGCCGTTGCATCAAGGTTCAGCTTGAACGCTTTCGAATTGAACTGAACTGTATCACCTACCTGAACAACAGGCGGAGCCTCGCCTTTCACCACGTATTCGCTCATCATAATCGAGACCTGGCTCATGGCCACGATTCCCAAGTCGATTCCGGTTCCAGCAATCGTCACTTTTCTTGACACGTCTCGGTATCCGACATACCACACCTTGAGCGTGTACGCACCAATGGGAAGATTTGTGAAGTAGAATTTCCCTTCCTCATTCGTGGTCGCGTATCGTTTGTTCGTAGTATCGGTTGCGCTCGTGAGGGAAACGTTTGCGCTGACGAGCGGGCTTCGTGAGATGTAATCCATGACGGTCGCAGAGAGCCGGGCTTGCTGCGCCATGGCAAGAGAGCTGTCGAGCGAGCACATGAGTAGTATGAAAAGCGCTTTCTTCATCAAGGGAATTCTTCCAGGTGTTGGTAAGGTCTCTACTTCGACATCCGGAGCACGCCAGTAGTTTAACCATCAATTACGTTTGACGTACCGGCGAGCCGGGACATTGACGGTGAGCGCTATTACGGGTCAGGATAAGACGGAGATGGATCAACAAAGTCGCGGACAAATCAGAAGATCGCGCCCCCCAATGTGGGACTCGGGATCTCTTCGGTTTGCTGCTCACGTTTCTCTATCGAGAATCCGATTCCACCTCCACTTCCCCCGGGGACGAAATGGAGTCAGAGTATCTCATGCTCGTAACAGAACCGCCCGGCCAGTTGGTCGGGCGGTTTCGGTTTTGGGGGCCCAAAAAAGGAAGAAGGCACAGACTGCAGAAAGGTTAACGATCGCCCTGCCCCCCCTGTTTCGGCTTGTAGTGATAGTAGTGTGGTTCCCACTGAGCCTTCTCGATCACGCGGCCCAATTCATCATCACTCAACCGCCTTCCCAGACCAGACTCACGGGCCTCAACGGCAACCGCCTTCGCCACGTGGAGGGAGACCTTTCGAATGTCGGTCAGTTGCGGCAAAAGCATGTTCTTTGCGAGCTGTTCCGGAGTCACGAACGCACTCAATGCCTTGCTTGCCGCCAGGAACATTTTTGTAGTGATCTTCGTCGCTTTGCTCACCAATGCGCCGAGACCGATGCCCGGGAAGATGAACATGTTGTTGCACTGCGACGTGGTGAATGCCTTTCCCTCGTAGTTGAACGGAGGGAACGGACTTCCGGTGGCAACCAACCCCTTCCCTTTGGTTGCGATCGCGACCTCCTCAGCCGTGCATTCTGATTTTGAAGTCGGATTTGAAAGCGCGAAGATGATCGGTCGATCATTGTTTTTCGCCATCTGGCCAAGCACTTCTGCATTGAACAATCCGTTCGTTGCTGTCACGCCAATCAGGATCGTTGGCTTGGCATTGCGCAGTACATCCATCAGGCTGATTGTGCCGGGTGATTCCAACTTCCAGACTGCGAGGTTGCTGCGTTTCTGAGCGTAGGGCTTCTGGTATTCCGTCAGTCCCGCCATATCATCGACAAGAAGGCCGGGGAAATCGAATGCATAGAGCTTGTTCTGAGCCTCCTCTTCGGATGCTCCCTCTTCTATCAACATCCGGCGAATATTCGAAGCGATACCGGTGCCCGCCTGCCCCATGCCGACAATGACAAACCGCTGATCGTTGAAGCGCTGCTTCTTGATCTTCATCGCACTCATCAGGGCGGCTAGGGACACAGCTCCTGTCCCCTGGATATCATCGTTGAATGACAGTATCCTATCGCGATACCGATCGAGAAGTTTGAAGGCCTTGTGCTTCGCGAAATCCTCCCACTGAAGCAGCGCATTCGGAAAATTCCGCTTCACACCGAGGACAAAGTGCTCGATGAAATCATCATACTCTTTTCCTTCGAGCCTTTTGCCGCAGTGCCCCAGGTAGAGCGGGTCATTGATGAGCCGTTCGTTGTTGGTGCCGACATCCAGGCACACAGGAAGACAGGTTGCCGGATGCAGCCCGCCTGCTGCGACGTACAAGTTGATCTTGCCGACTGGGATTCCCATGCCGTCTGATCCAAGATCGCCAAGGCCGAGGATTCTTTCCCCGTCCGTCACCACGATCAAGGAGACTTCCGGCAAGGATACTTCCTGAAAAATCTTGTCGATACTCCCGATGTTTTCGGGACTTATGTAGATCCCGCGGAAATCCCGGGTGATGTGGCTGAGCATCATGCAAGCCTTCCCTACCGTCGGCGTGTAGACGATCGGAAGCATCTCGATCAGATTGGCACACAGCACGCTGTAAAACAGGGTTTCATTGCGATTCAACAATGACTGGAGAAAGATGTATCGTTCAATTTCATCTTGTTTGCGCTCGTACATCTCATAGTTTCTTTTGCGTTGAGTCTCTATATCCGAGATCCGCGGACGCAGGAGTCCTTCTAATCCCAGGCTGATGCGCTCCTCCTCTGTGAAAGCGGAACCTTTGTTAAGGGATGGGTCGTGCAGCACCTGTTCCCCCCTGCAGCTGACTTCCAGATACTCTTCGTTTGTCAGTGGATCAATTTTCAATGAGCAATTCTTCATGGACTGGCTCTCCGATGGATGTGACGCATTATAGTGCTACAAGAACGGCTCAATCTAATCATAATCTCCTGCACAAGAAAGATGAAGAGCTCGATACCGGGATTTTATTTCAGGCAGCTCGACGAAGTATCAAAAAGAGGAAAGTCATGAATAAGACCCTGTTCGACTCATCTCCTGCGACCATCCGAAGAGTAGGTACCATACCTGAAAGAACGGAAAAAATGTTGCATTTCGGCCGCCACTTTTCCATTTTGATTCTGGATGTGCGAATAAAGAAAGAGTTTTTCATTCATACGCGGCAGGACCTGAACCGCTGGCCGGGAAATTCCCGTTTGGGGGAATTGAGAACGTGCAAGAAGACAATCTACAAAGAATGATACAACTCGCGGACGAATTCTTCGAGACGAAGAACGATCCGGATCAAATCTCCGTCACCGAAGAGGTCATGTCACGGCTCGGGAAGATTCATCCTGCCGCGCTCTCGGAAAAGAAAGACGCGAATGGTCCGATCGTCTGGATCCTCGTCCTCCCAACAACACAGCGGCTGATGGAAGAGTTCGTCGCAGAGCAAATCAACGAACGCGAGCTGCTCGAGAAGACACCGATCGGTGCGTCATACGATGCTGTCTATCTCTGTTCTGCGCTTGTGCTCCCCGAGCATCGGGGCAAAGGACTCGCCCGAGGGCTCGCTGCCGACGCAGTCAGGTCCATTCAACGGGATCATCCGATCAAGTATCTCTTTTACTGGCCATTCAGCACCGAAGGAAAAAAACTGGCGAACTCAATTGCGCGTGAGCTCGACCTCCCTCTCCAACAGCGATCGTCTCAATAACCATCACCCGCGAACTCTTTCCCACCCACACGGATTCATCAATAGCGTCAAAGCGGATTTGGTGTTGACAGTTCATCCGAATTCCGATAATATTCAAGGAATTCGAAATTGACAATGGTTCGGCTTCGTTCACCACAAGTCCGCAATCCGCAATTTTCAGGCGTCACGCGACCAACCACTACTCACCTTATTCCGCTCTGGCATTGAGCGAGGAGGTCTCTACGCGTACCGTACTTGCTGCAATCATAGGTCTGGCAATTTGTGCCAGCATGGCATCAGCACAGACCGCTGATGAGCTGGTCACGAAGTATGTGAAAGCAATCGGCGGCGCTGATAAGATCAGTGCGATTAAGACACTCCGGCGTACCGGAAAGTTCATCGGCGGTGGGGGATTCGAGGCTCCGATTGTTGAAGAGTACAAGCGTCCGAACATGGTTCGTCAGGATTTCACCATTCAGGGTCTCACGGGAACAACAGCGTACGATGGAAACGTCGGATGGAAAATCCAGCCATGGGAGGGGAAGAAAGATGCCGAGTCGCTCGAGGAAGAGGAAATGAAATCGATCATCGAGGACTCTGATTTTGATGGTCCCCTCGTAAACTACAAGCAGAAGGGGAACAAGATTGAGTATCTCGGCCTGGATCCTGTCGACGGCACCGATGCATACAAACTCAAGGTAGTGCTCGCGAGCGGTGACACGCGCATCTATTATATGGATACGGATTACTACGTCCCGATCAAGATAGATATCAAGCGGACCGTGCGTGGTGCAGAGCGGGAGTACGAGGTGTCGCTTGGCGAATACAAAGAGGTTTCCGGGTGGTACCAACCATTCTCGGTCGAAACAAATGTGAAGGGGAACCCGAACAAGTCGAAAGTTGCCTACGAAAAGATCGAAGCCAATGTTCCGATTGACAGCAAGCGTTTTGCCAAACCGTCAGTCGCAGCAAAACCTCGGTAGCAGTCCTTTGACCAAGTTTGCGAACCTCTACTACGAAAGACATCGACAGCAATGAAAACAAAAACATTCAATTGGTTCCTGACAACCATCCTCTTCACCGGCATTCTCCTCACCCAACCGATGCAAGGACAGAACCCGCAACAAACGAAACCTGTCAAAGTTGACGCTGAGACCATCTCAGGCCTGGGGGCACGCAATATCGGATCGGCTGCGATGAGTGGCCGGATCTCGGCTCTCGACGCGGTGCACGAGGGGAATCGGCTTACCGTATTCGTAGGTTCAGCGAGCGGAGGCGTGTGGAAATCGGTCAACGGCGGGACAACCTTCAAACCGGTATTCGACAAGGAGGCCGTGCAATCAATCGGTGCGGTCACAATTGACCCCAAGAACCCAAAGGTTGTATGGGTGGGTACTGGCGAGACCTGGTCCCGTAACAGCGTTTCCATCGGCGACGGCATCTACAAGTCAGTCGATGGAGGGGAAACCTGGGCTAATCTGGGACTCAAAGAATCTGAGAGGATTGCCCGCATCCTGGTTGATCCGTCCAATACTGATGTCGTGTATGTTGCGGTACCGGGAAAGCTTTGGAGCGACAGCAATGAGCGAGGAGTCTACAAAACCAACGACGGCGGGAAGACGTGGAAAAACGTGCTGAAGGGATCGAACGCCTCCACGGGTTCATCGATGATCTCTATGGATCTGAAGAATCCAAAGACCCTCTACGCCGGTATGTGGGATTTCAGGCGCAAGGGGTGGACATTCCGCTCAGGCGGCGATAGCGCTGGTGCGCCGAGTGGAAGCGGACTCTTCAAGACCACAGATGGCGGAGACACGTGGGTCGAATTGACCGAAAAATCTGCGCCGGGACTTCCATCGAAACCGTGGGGACGGGTCGCCGTCACAGTAGCGCAGTCAAATCCGAATGTTGTCTACGCGTTCATCGAAGCTGAGCCACCAAAAAATGCGCTCTATCGCTCCGATGACGGAGGTAAAACCTGGAAGGCGCTCGACCGAAGCCAAAGCATGGTGTGGCGGCCGTTCTACTTTGCCCACCTGATCGTCGATCCAAAAGACGAAAATAAGATCTACAAACCCGACGGTCCACTCATCATGAGCACGAACGGGGGCAAGAGTTTCAGCAATATCTCGGGGGGCGCACACGGGGATTTCCACGATGTCTGGATCGATCCAGAGAACACAGATCACGTGCTCACCGGGGATGACGGCGGGATGTGGTATTCGTATGACGGGGGCAACAAGTGGTGGAAGGGGGATAATCTCCCCGTGTCGCAGTTCTATCACGTCAGCGTCGATATGGATCGACCTTATCACGTCTATGGCGGATTGCAGGACAACAGCTCCTGGGTCGGTTCGTCACAATACCCCGGTGGTATCACGAATTATCAATGGGAAAACATGTACGGGGGCGACGGGTTCTGGATGTTTGCGGACCCATCAGACCCGGACTATATCTACGCCGAAGCTCAAGGAGGCACCATCGGACGCGTCAATCGTAAGACGCATGAGTCACGTGATATCCAACCACTTCCACAGTACAAAGAGGGAAAGCTGCGATTCAACTGGAATACACCGATCCACGTGAGCCCCACTCAAAAAGGGACTGTCTACATCGGTGCACAATTTCTTTTCCGTTCCGGCGATCGCGGCCAGACGTGGGACAGGATTTCACCCGACCTGACGACGAACGACCCGGAGAAGCAGAAGCAGGAACAATCGGGTGGAGTTACGATTGACAATTCCGCGGCCGAGATGCATACATCGATCTACGCAATCACCGAATCTCCGAGAAATCCGAACCTCATTTGGGTCGGCACAGATGACGGCAACATACAAGTCACGCGGGACGGTGGAAAGACATGGGAAAACGAGGCCAGCAATATCAAGGACCTGCCGAAAACCGCCTGGATCTCTTCCATTGAGGCCGGGCATTTCGATGAGGGAACTGCATACGTCACCGTTGATTATCATATGGTTGGCAACATGCGCCCTTATGTATACAAGACCACTGATTTCGGTAAATCGTGGTTCCCAATCGTTTCCCCGGACGCGGGACCGGTCAAAGGTTACGCGCATGTTATCAAGGAAGATCTCGTGAGCAAGAACCTGCTCTTCCTGGGAACCGAACTGGGCCTCTGGATCACCCTCGATGGAGGCGCGCAGTGGGCACAGTACAAAGGAGGCGACCTCCCGAACGTTGCAGTCCGCGATCTGGTGGTTCATCCTCGGGACAACGATCTCATCATCGCGACTCACGGCCGCGGTATCTGGATCGTTGACGATATCTCTCCTCTCCGCACCCTGACGCCGGAAATCCTCAACAAGGAAATTGCTTTCATCCCTTCCAATCCTGTTGTCCAGGCTCTTCCAGCCGGTGGCGGATGGGTCAATGGCGACGCTGCGTTCACCGGGCCCAATCCGACAGATGATGCAGTGATCACCTACTACCAGAAGAAGCGCCACATTTTCGGTGATCTGAAGATGGAGGTCTTCGACGCCGCCGGCAAATCCCTTGGAACGATCCAAAGCAGCAAACGCCGGGGCCTGAACCGAGCGACGTGGTCGATGCGAACGAAACCACCGAGAGTCCCATCGGGAGCAACAGGTGTCTTCGCCGCCGCCTACGGTCCGCGCGTCCTCCCAGGTACCTACACCATCAAGCTAACAAAGGACAAAAACGTCTACACGACTCAGCTAACCGTGATAGGTGACCCACGCGCGATTCATACGATGGAAGACCGTAAGGAGCGTTCGGCCCTTCTGATGAAGGTATTCGGATTGCTGGAAGACATGACCTTCACCGTCGATCAGATCAATGGTGTGCGATCGTCGCTCGAGGAGCGTGCGGCGAAACTGGCATCTGGGGATCCTCTCACAACCCGATTGCGGTCACTGTCAGAGGAAGCGGATGGATTCAGGAAAAAGATCGTCGCTACAAAAGAAGGCGGAATGATCACAGGGGAAGAGCGGCTGCGCGAGTTTGCTTCGAATCTCTATGGCTCCGTCAATGGCTATGACGGCAAACCATCACAGACGCAGGTCGAGCGGGCGGATGCCCTTATTCACGAGCTGGCGGACCTTTCGGGCGAGTTCAAGGCATGGTGCGACAAACAGCTCAAAGACGTCAACTCTCAGCTTGCAGCGAAAGGGTCAAAACCGATCCTGCTCCTGACACGAGAGGAATGGGAAAAGAAGTAGTGAGCGTCCATTTGCCGCGGCAGCGTTCAACCCTACCTGCAAAAACCAGAAAGCCCCCAATGATCGGGGGCTTTCTGTTCTGGTAACCTCTGAGTAATTCTTCTGACAGATACGCCACCGCCCGGCCAAAGGGTCGGGCGGCGTGCTGTTCACGAGTCTGATGGGAAGGCGGCAATTACTGCAGCACCACCTTCACGGTTTCCCGAAGCTTCCTTGCTTCAACCGTGACGGTCACAACAGATTTATCCTTGTCCCACGACCACGCTTCTTTGCCTGTACCCATCTCCACCTTCTTGTTGTTCACAGTCACTGAACCCGGCTTTGTGACTCCATGAACGCGAACTTCATACGCTCTCGTTGCCGGTTGGCCAGTGTATGCACCTTTCGTTGGACCGACGGATACCTCTGTCTTGCCACCCGCCTTGGTGAACGCTAGCGGGGTCCAGGCTGATTTGCCGGTCTTGTACTCCAACGAGTTGCCATCATCCTCATACAGCGAGAACGATCCCTTGTCGGAAGCATATACATCGACGACCATCGTCTCGAGCGGCTTCTGATCCGAATACGCCATATTAGGTTGCATCGGGATGATGGATCCCGCCTTCACAAACAAAGGCATGTGATCAAGCGGATACTTCTCGCGGATCGTCTTGTCTCCGGCATATTTCTGCCCCGTGAAGTAGTCGATCCATTCACCGGGGGGTAAGTACACTTCCTTCTCCGCCGCCGAATCGGCTATCGGAGCAACGAGAAATTCCTTCCCAAACATATACTCGCCCGGATAATTGTACGCCTTGCTGACCGATGGATATTCAAGATAGAGCGGACGAACGATCGGCAGAGCGTGATCCGTAGCCTCGCGGCAGTACGTGTAGATATATGGGATCAGATTGTAGCGTAGATTGAAAAACTTCTTCGCGAGGGCGATTCCCTTGTCGCCGTACGTCCATGGCATCCTGACATTCCCCTCCTCCGGATTTTCGTGCGCCGAATGCAATCTCAGGAACGGGCTGAAGACACCGAACTGCACCCAGCGAGCGTACAGATCAAAACTGGTATTCGGTCCGATAAACCCACCGATGTCGTGTGTGATATAGGGCGTCAGGACATTTCCACCTTTTGCGGTATAGGGAACCTGGTAGGCGAGCACTTCCCATTGCGAATACGTATCGCCGGTGAAGAACGCGGGATACTTGTGACTGCCCAATCCGCCATACCGACTGAAGATAAACCCTCTCTTCTTCGTGTGATCTTGCGTAAAATCATAGAACACACGATTCGTCCAGAGCTGTGGATTCAGTCCGGGCATGTCCACCGCACCCGAGCCGCCATCAACCCACCAGAAGTCCACTCCCTGATCGATCAGAGGATTGTGCAGGATATCCATGAAAGCCTGGGCGTGCATCTTGTTGGCTAGATTGAAACGTATGCCTTTTGCCGGCGGTTTGTTGGCGATCGTCCATGGAGCGAATGTGAGCCCTCCATCGCCGCCCCAATCGTTGACACGGAGTGCGATCACGTTGTTTTCGCCGCGCCTGATGAGGCCGCTCACCTCAGTCGAAGAGGCGCTATTATACATGCTGTTCCCCTTCGAGCCGAAGTGGGTAATGAGACTATCGTTGATGTAGAGATCGTACTCATCATCGACACCGCCGAAGACCAGGTAGAGATTTCCGAACGGCATGTTCACGGGAGGCGATATCGTCTGCCGGTACCACGCCACACCATCGTAGCCGGGATATCCCTGTTCTTCCCACGGTTTTCCGGCCTGGATCGTTGCCCAATCGTCAATCTTCTTGTCCATGGCAAACCATTTTTCCTTCATGCCGACATCCGAAGGATCGGTCTTGAACTTCCAACCTGTTGCGAGATCGAGGTTGTATGTGGCTTTTTCCGGGGCGGGCAATCTCAGCTCCGTCCGAACCGCCGCAGCGTGGCTGTCCTCATCCGAAAGGACGCTCTCCTTGCCATATCCCGGGTGGTCGTTCAGGGAAATCTTCAAACCACTCTTGTGCGCCCAATCGAGGAACTCTTTCGGCTGAGGGAAGATCGGACTCCAATCATATCCCCCCTTCCATCCAAATTTGTGCCACGCAAAATCGAGCACGAGAACATCCAGGGGAATGCCTTCAGACCTGAACCGATCGACGATTTTCATCACGTCTTTGTCTGTGTACTTGAAATTATCGACGACCTTCGTACCGGGAAGATATTCATAGTTCAGATCCGTGATCCAGGCACCCAGCGTGTAGCGCGGGATCATCGGGATTGGTCCGCATAA
Source organism: Bacteroidota bacterium (assembly GCA_049522195.1). Lineage (GTDB taxonomy): Bacteria > Bacteroidota > Ignavibacteria > UBA10030 > UBA10030 > UBA9647. Next base: position 17,096 of record JBEKOB010000024.1, on the reverse strand, counting down.
TTCCATGTACCACTTCAACATCTGCGCGTAGTCGGAGCCATAGTAGAAGAAGAACCAGTCCTGGTTGCCGACCTGTCTGCGCGGTGCAATCCACTCGGTTGACGGATCCCACGCCGGCGAACGGCTGTCATCCAGCACTGTGATTCCGCTTCGGCTGAGGATTCCTCTTTCACCTCCTGGCATGCGATCTTTGCGCAAGCCGTCGAGCGAAGTGGAAATGCCTCCGAGGTTTGTCCGATCGGAGTCCGCCGGAGTCCAGAAAGGCTTCTTCTCCCCCTTGAAGGTGAGGCTCAGGTTATCTTTTGTGAACCGGCCGGAATTGACCCTGTAACGGAGGAAGAGCTTCGATGTCTTGACGACCAGCCACTCCTTGTCCGCCCACACCTCGATTTGAACTGGCTTGAATTCGCGTTTCTGAACGACGACAGTCGGTGCATCCAGGAAATCGCTCCCCGGAGCAAATTCCATTCTGATGGAGGTCGGTGAGAGGAATTGAAATCGGGCATCGCGACAAACGACCGAGCTCCCCTCCTGCTTGCACTGAGCAGCGAGATTTGAACCACTCAAGAAGAAGATGGCACTGACGAAAAAGCTTATGGAGAATAGAGACATGGTGCGGCGCATGGCGTACCTCAAGAGTTTGATGAAAGGAGGTGACACAAAATCTTCAGCCGGCATCCTGCAGGAGAATCTGTGAACTCGCTGTTGGATCGCTCAATAGGCGCACAGCCCCCGGCTGCCAGCTATTTAAAGATAATACTATAGAATTCCTTTTGCAGCTTTTTTGTGATTTCTCCCGGTGTTCCGCCTTTTATGGTGGTATTATTAATTTTGACGACGGGGGTAATCTCCGTCGTCGTTCCGATGATCATGCATTCGTCCAGAGCCGGGATTTCCGATTCCTTGATGGAAGCTTCTTGGAAAGGGATATTCAATTTCTGACAAATTTCGAGAACTACTTCCCGGGTTATACCCGAGAGAATAAGATTGGAGCGAGGGGGTGTCAGAAGCGTGCCATTCTTCACCGCACAGAAATTTGTGTGAGTCCCCTCAGTGATGAAGCCGTCCCTCGCCCAAAGAGTCTCGCAAGCGTTTTGCTCGACGGCATGCTGCCGGGAGAGTACATTGGGCAGGAGGGCAATCGTCTTGATGTCGCAGCGCATCCAACGAACATCTTTCTCCAAAAGTACACGTACCCCCGTCTGGATCTCCTCGGTATGAGGCTTGAAAGGATTTGTTGTCACAAAGAGCGTGGGAGGTGTCGATGCAGCAGGAAAGAAATGTTGCCTGGGATAGGCAGCGCCGCGTGTCACCTGGATGTATGCTAGAGCCTGAGCAGCTGTCTGATCATTCTTCGTTAGCAGGTCCTTGATGACAGTCTCTATCCGTCCTGTCTCAGCCCCTTTGATCTGCAATTGATCCAGGCCATACTGGAGCCGTCGCATGTGAGCTTCTGTTTGAAAGTACCCGGATTCGGGATAGTAGCGAATTGCTTCATACACACCGTCAGAGAACAAGAACCCGCGATCGAACGGTGAAATCGACGCTTGTTCTCGCTCCACGTAAGTATCATTGAGAAAGAGCCACATAGGCAATTTTACTTTGGTGGGAGGTCTCTCCGGCGCACCGGGAATGGCTGCTGCAATACAAATCTAGCGTAGTCTTCCTTGAAAGGCAACGGCCCGGACTCTGCGTGCCTGCCACGTCGGTATCTTTCGTTCCGACAATGCCAACAATGCGTTCTTTATCAGGCGCCTCACTCGACAATTCTCCCGTACTTTTTCATCACTGCTCTCAACCTGTCGTGGGGGATCGCATAGGCTTTGTTTCCATCTCTCCCGGTCATGGTTTCCGCTGCCACCAATGCGTTCACGATTGCTTCCTCGGTTGCTTCTTCGGTGGCTCGAAAGATGGGGTTGATCAACTCGTTTGGCAGCATCGTGATCTGTGCCAGACCAGAGGTTTTTGCAGCCTCGGGATTTGCTGTTGAAAACGCGATGAAGATATCTCCCGAAGAATCCTCCCCTCTGCCTCCCATCGCTCCGATCCCAAGAGCAACGCGGGTCGCCACGCGCTTCAGCTGATGTGGAAGCAGCGGAGCATCGGTGCCAACGACAACAATAATGGAACCGCCACCATCGTCTTTCTTGCCCCGTTCGGGCCTGAGGTCGGTAATCTCTTTTCCCACGGGCACACCTGCAATCCGAAGCAAGTCACGCGATCCATAGTTAGCCTGCACCAAAACACCAATCGTGTACCCACCCGCCTTTTCATCAAGTTTTCGTGATGACGTACCTGTCCCTCCTTTGAACCCATGAGCGATCATGCCTGTCCCGCCGCCGACGTTCCCCTCGGCTATGAGTCCGGACTTGGCGCTCTCCAGTGCCTGAAAGACGTGCTCCTTCGTGACATGGAATCCGTTTATATCATTCAGGAACCCGTCATATGTTTCGGCCACGAGCGGCAAGCTGAAATCGCCCGAATATCCTTCTCCTCCTCCCCGCCTCACGTTCCATTCGATGACTGCATCTCGGACAAGTCCGACGCTGTGAGTGTTCGTGATGAGAATTGGTGTCACAAGAAAACCCGACTCTTGAAGCCACGTTGTGCCGGTCATCTCTCCGTTTCCGTTGAGCGTGAACCACGCGCCAAAAACTCGGTCACGAAATTCCTTCCCCTTGGGAAAAACAACTGTAACGCCGGTCCTTATCGGACCTTTGCCCACAGCCAGCTTGCCCTCTCCCGAGATGATCGTCGAATATCCGACTTCCACTCCTTTGACATCGGTGATGGCATTGAAGGTTCCGGGCGTTCCATCGAATGGAATGCCGAGATCGCGGGCGCGCGGTCTGAATTGGGCAAGCACAACCTGAAATGCGATGATGGTGAAGAAAAGATAAATGCAGACAATGCGGCGAGGAGACTTCAATCTGTGTTCTCGCATATGCTTGTTCGCTCCATTCAGATATGAAATGAATGAACGAAAATGGCAACTCGGAATCATTGGAAGGCAGAGATGGCCACTTAAACTACGGCTGTAGGAGTTGAAAGGCAAGATGCGAACCGCGGTTCAAGATCCACCTGCCAAGGCATGAAGCAAGCGGAGATGGAGAGAACGAGAAGCGCCCCGACAGCTCCGATGAACGGCATCGGGGGTTGTGGGGCGCCTCAAAGGAAGAAAGAAGATGCGCTTACTTGATCACGACAGGCTTCCCTTCTTTGTCCAAAAGAATCGGATCGCCCAGGCCAAGCTCCTTCAACTTGTCAAACTGCGTCGCCTTGTCGCCGACGATGACATAGACCATTTTGTCCGGCATCAGGTACTTCTGCGAGAGCTCCTTCTGCTGGTCAAGCGTCATTTTCTGTACGAAGGCTTCACGTTGCTTCACGTAGTCAAAAGGCAGATTATATTGAACTACCGGTAGCAGCAACCCGCCCAGTTGTTGCAGCGTTTCGAACCGGCCCGCGTTACTCTTTAGGAGTGTTGATTTGACGAGACCGAGATCTTCTGCGGAAATACCGTTGCGGTATTTTGCGATCTCATCTCTAATGATCTGCGCCGACTCAAACGTTGCGTTCGTCTGAACCGAGGTGGAAGCCATGAACCTGCCGGCATACGCTGTACCGGCGAACGCCGATCGGGCTCCATACGTGAAGGATTTCGCCTCACGCAGAATCATGTTGAGGACACTCGAGAAATCACCGCCGAGCTTGTAGTTCATCACGAAAACGCTGTAGTAATCGGGATCTGTCGCTTTTGGTCCAAGATGTCCGACATTAAACACGGACTGCTTTGCCTTCGGCACATCGACAAAATAGACACCCGGCTTGGCAGCGTGTGTAATCGTCACGTCGGGAAGCTTCACTTCCTTCGCTTTCCAGTTCTTCAGACCATTGAAGAGCTCGACGGCGTCTTCTTTGGAGATATCGCCCAGGACCATGATCTTCGCGGTCGTAGGAGAGAAGTATTTCTCATAATATGCTTTCAGATCATCTATCGTGATTTTGTCGATCGACGCCTGGGTCCCCATTGCCTGGTTCGCCAGAATGTTATCGGCGCCATATACGAGCTTATCGAACACGTTGGAAGCGATCGCCGTCAGGCTGGTTTCAGCTCTCTTCAACATCTCGATTGTCTGCGCCTTGGCAAGGCCAAATTCCTTCTCATCCCAACGGGGCTCGAACATCATTTCCTTGGCCAACGCGAATGTCTCGTTCAGCTTACTCGTCAGACAGCTGCCAGTGATCGTCATCGTCTCATCGGCGCCGCTGATGTTGAGTGTGGCACCCAGATCCTCAATTGCCTCGCGAAGCTCAATCGGTGTCTTCGACTTCGTCCCTTCGTTCATTAACCGGGCAGTCAGATACGCGGTCCCGATCTTCGAAGGATCGTCAAGGAGCATACCGCCTTTGAGGATAATCGTGAAATCGACAAGCGGGAGATCGCTCCGTTTGATGCCATAGACAGCTATGCCGTTCGACGTCTTGCCGGTCCAGATCGCGGGAACTGTCACGGCAGGATCCGGGCCTTTCACGGGTTCCTTCGTCCTGTCGATCTTGGAGGGGATCGGCGTTGAATCGTGCGTTCCCACATCTCTTTTTGCTCCCGCCTTGTCGACCGACTCTTCCGGGACAACAAACGCGGGCGAGTTCGGGGCAGCGAGGTCGGCCTGGCCGCTCGGGACGGTGCTCAGGAGGACGTAGTTCTGGCCTTTGATATATTTGTTATAAACTTTCCACACATCATCTTTCGTCACGTTCATCGTGTTCTGGAGATCGGTCGCCATATAGTCCGGCGACCCGGCGAATATGTTATAGTCGGCGAGCCGCGTCGCTTTGCCGAACACACTGCCGATCGAAGTGTAGAACCGGTACTCCAGTCCTGCTTTCTGGCGCTCAACATCCTTGTCCGTAAATCCTTCTTTCTCGAACCGTGCAAAGGCTTCTTTGATAGCGGCTTCAACGTCACCTAACTTGATGTTCGGAAATGCCCTGACAGAAATCTGGAACGTGCCTGCAATTTCGCCGCTGCGTTGAAATGCCGATACCGCACTTCCACCACCGCCACCGCGGCCAAAACCGCCCCCGCCGGAACCGGCAGGCGCCAGTTTCTTTTCTTCGACGAGCACTTTGTACAACGGTGACTTTTTGCTCGCGGAGAGAATCCGCGACAGGAATGAGAGCGCGTATGAATCCTTCGAGTACTGTTCGACAGTCGGGAACGACATGATCAACTGCGGTGCGTTCGCCAGGTAATCCTCATAGGACGCGCGTTTTGTCTCATTCAGCTTCACGGGCATCTTCGGCAACGGTTTCGGTTGTGGCGAGGAAGGGATCTCCGCAAAATATTTCTCGATCCATGCCTTAGTCTGCGCGACGTCGATGTCCCCGGAGACGACAAGCGTTGCATTGCTCGGCCCGTAGTACTTGTCGTGGAAGTTAATCGCATCCTGTATCGTGGCGTTCGAAAGATCTTCCAGCGAGCCGATGACCTGCCAATTGTAGGGATGGGTTTCAGGGTACATCAACTTGTCGACAATGTAACTCGTCTGCGAGTACGGTGCGTTCTCACCCTGGCGCTTTTCATTCTGCACGACGTTTTGCTGTGTAATAAATGTCTGGGGTGTGACCTTGCTCAGCAGGAATCCCATTCTGTCCGATTCCATCCAGAGAGCCATTTCCACAGCGTTCTTTGGAATGACTTCGAAATAGTTGGTCCGGTCATTATTCGTCGAGCCATTGATGTTCGTCGCGCCGGCAGTCTGCAGCTTTTTGAACCACTGCCCCTGCGGTACATCCTGCGATTCGTTGAATCGGAGGTGTTCGAACAGGTGTGCAAACCCCGTTCTCCCTTTCTCTTCCCTTGCCGACCCGACATGATACACCACATACACCGCGGCTATCGGGTTGGACTTGTCGACGTGAAGCAGGACATTCAGTCCGTTCGAGAGAACATACTTCTCGTACGGAATCTTGAATTCTTTCTTGTCAGCTGCTTGTGAAGTCATCACAAGGCAGAGCAACAATGAAAGGATGGTGAGGAGTCTTCTTGCCATGATTCCCTCCCAGGGAGTGAGAAGATTGATGGATTTGATGAGTTTGGATACAGTCTGTTTTCGTCGTAGGACAAACGGAGGTGCTTCTGATGCCATGAGCTCAATGAGTGGTGCCGTAGCGTTTTATGATATCCGAGTAGAGACGGCCAAGTCCGCTGAAAGTTCCGGCCTGCATTGCCGCAGAAACCGCCTGAACAAACCGCCCGTTCAACTCTTTGTAGGAGAGCTGGTCGTCGGCAGGATCATACTTCAACGAGGCGAAGAAACAATGGCTCCAGAAGGGGGAGACATACTCGATATTGTTCTGGCTGGCAAACCTTCGCCATTGACTCCAGAAAGAGCTTGTCAACGGGCTCCCAAAAGCCGTATGCATCCCTCCTATAGATGGCAGCGCTGGCGGCAACACCCAGACCTTCCCCCGGAGCCACCTTGTAGAGCCAGCATTCATCGAGTATCAGGCGCTTCTTCCCTTCCCTCGCCGTTGCACAAATCTGGTTCAGCACTTCCAGCACGCGCTTGCCAAACGGGTAGATGTGGATGTTAATGAAGTCGACATCTGTTTTCGCATAGGCCTTTGCGAAATCAGGCGTGATCCACGTTCCCTGCCCCACACCAACCAGCGTGTTCCCTCTTTTCAAATCCTTGAGGATCGATTGAACCATGCCGGAATATGCGACCGGATCGTTTAACGCTTTAAGCCCTGAGAGCTTTGCCTCCGTGTCTGGTTCTCCACCGAGCGTCAGATAGTCCGGGGCAAGCTCGCCGATGACGCGCTCGGCCATGAGCCGTTTCCCCGCTGTCAGCTTTTCAACCGTGAGCAAAGAGAAATCGACCTTCAGACTCGAGTAGACGGTTCCGGCGAACAAAACATGAAGTTTCACGCAGAGCTTCATATGTCTCGACCTGACCATCTCGGCGACTTTCTTGTAGAACGCGAGATACTCGTCTGATCGCGGGAGATCGTCGGTCAGAATTGGATACCCGATTGCAATGGTCGCTCCCTGGATGCCGAGTTCCACAAATCTATCGAGGGATAGTTCTACTCCCTTGAGAGCACGCGGAGACAAAAGATCCTCACCCCGATTACCGTTTGCAGCGAGGAGCTCTGCTCCGAAGCAGACAGTGCTCTTCGATTTCCTGTCGGCTCGATCCAGATACGCGTTGTATTTCTCGAGACCGGACTTGTACTGCTCGTAGAGAGATTTGTACTTCTCGGGAACATCCTGTTGTCCGCGACAAAGAGGCGACGTAACGAGAAGGAGAACGAGGAGAAAAAACAGGCGAGGCTTTGTGTTCGATTTCATCCTTCAGTTTTCCGAGTGTCGGGCAGGCATCTCTTGACCGGGGAAAGCTACTGCAGATCAGGAAGAAAGGCAAATGAGCGTTCAGCAATCAGCTGTCAGCGATCAGCAGCCTACTCCGAGCGAAGCTTGCCCCGGAGAACCTCGAAGGATCGAGGGATCGGCGATCAGCAGCGTGTACTCAAAACCGTTGCATATCGTCTCATTTCACGCTATTTTGGGCCATCCAATATTAAGAAACAGGAAATGATCGACACCTTCGGGTGACGTTCAACCTCGAATGAAAGGATGAAGAATGGACCACAAGATGAAGCATCAGCACACGAAGAATGAGTACTTATCCGGCAAACGAGTTCTACCAAAGGCCGTAACGAAAAAGAGCAGTCTGGCTTCCGTTATCGATAACATGGACGCCTACAACGGGGGCAGACTGCGAGCGGCCTGCCAATTGTTGCGTGACAAGTATTCTCAAAGTGACGTTACGATTGGTGTCAGCATTGCCGGTGCGCTCACCCCTGCCGGTCTTGGAGCTTCAACGATCATCCCTCTGATGAACCACGGGTTCATCGACTGGTTTGTTGCCACCGGGGCGAACATGTATCACGATCTCCACTTCGCCTTCAACATGCCGATGTTCCGGGGAAGCCACAATGTTGACGATGCCGATCTTCGTGACAAAGGCGTCACAAGGATATACGACATCCTCTTCGATTACGAGGATGTCCTTATGGCAACCGACCGGGTCCTGCGCAAGATCATGTTGCGCCCTGAGTTCCAGAAGGAAATGGGAACGCGAGAGTTTTATCATTATCTCGGCAAAATCGTTAACGAATATGAAAAGAAGAGCAAGATTGGCCAGGTGAGCGTTCTGGCAGCAGCCTATCGCAACGGCATTCCAGTCTTTACCTCCTCTCCCGGCGATTCGACGATCGGCATGAACGTGGCAGGGCTGGAGTTGCTGGCAGAAGCGAAGGGGCTGAAGGACAAGTTCAAGCTGAAGATCAATCCCAGCATTGACGTGAATGATTCCACTGCGATCATTCTGAATGCGAAGAGATACGAGAAGGGGAAAACCGGCGTCCTGCTGATCGGCGGAGGCAGCCCCAAGAATTTCCTCCTTCAGACCGAGCCGCAGATCCAGGAAGTGCTGATGATTCCGGAAGCAGGACAGGACTTTGATATCAACATCACCGATGCTCGCCCGGACACCGGCGGACTTTCCGGCGCGCCGCCGAGCGAAGCAGTGAGCTGGGGCAAGATTGACCCGACGAAACTCGAAGAGACGGTGACCGCTTATGTTGACGTGACGGTGGCATTCCCGCTTCTTGCGGCGTATGTGCTCCAAACAACGAAGCCGAAGAAGCTCAAACGGCTGTACGATCGCGGCGACGAACTCCGCCAAAAGCTCATCGACTCGTACCTGGAGAACAACAAGGAAGTCGGTGAGCTCAGTGGCATGATGACGAAGCTGGTCGGCTGACGCATTCAAATCCCGATTTCCGATCACGAAATCCGAAATACGAAATCCTAAGGAAATTCGAAGCCCGAAGCATAAAGCTCAAAACAACAGCAATCAGAAGCGTCATGTCCTGATTCGACGTTTCGGATTTCGGGATTCGAGTTTAGGATTTATTTCGTGATTCGATATTCGGATTTCGGATTTTGTCTTCCCTCTATTGATTCAAGGAGATCCACTTGAACCAACAAGACGAACTTCTGCAATTCGCGGCACAGCATGGAACGCCGCTTTGCATCATCGATCACGACAAAATTCGGGAAAACTACCGAACGTTCAAGACGCATCTCCCCCGCGTCCAATGTTACTATGCGGTGAAAGCGAACTCGGCGCAGCAGATCATCGAGACACTCTTTAAAGAAGGTTCGAGCTTCGACGTTGCGTCGTATAATGAGTTCATGCAGGTCTATCAGTATATCAAGCACTTCGAAAAGCAGCAGAAGAAGTACTTTGTCTGGGACAAGATCATTTTTTCCAATACGATCAAGGATCGCCACACACTTGCCAAGATCAAGCAGTACAAACCGCTGGTGACGTACGACAATTCGGCAGAAGTGAAGAAACTCAAGGAGTATTGCGACACCGCCGGGTTGGTTATCCGGGTAAAGGTGCCGGATACGGGGTCGCAGGTGGAGATGAGCACGAAGTTCGGCGTTGAGCCGGGGGAAGCATCCGACCTGATTGACGAAGCATTCAACGCGGGGCTGAAGGTCGAAGGGATCAGCTTCCATGTGGGAAGCCAGTGCACGAACTTTGACAACTATACCGCGGCGCTGTCAATCGCATCTGAGCTCTTCAACGATGCGAGGAAGAAAGGATACGGTTTGAACCTGCTGGACATTGGCGGTGGGTTCCCGGTTCCCTACGACCCGCAGGTACCCGACTTTGCGAAGTTGGCGACACTTCTGAACTCGGAGTTCCAGCGGTTATTCCCTGAAGACATCGAAATCCTCGCGGAACCCGGACGCTTCATCGCTGCAACGGCGGCGACACTTGTCGCCGAGATCGTTGGCAAGGCGCGCAGAAATGGTAAAATTTTCTACCATATCAATGACGGGGTCTATCACTCCTATTCCGGCGTGGTGTACGATCATTGGATACCGAACTTCAGTGCGTTCAAAGAGGGGGAGACGGAGATTTGCGCCGTGGTAGGACCGACGTGTGACAGCTTCGACAAGATTACGCTCTCAGCGGAATTGCCGGCGAATCTCGAAGTGGGCGATTTCCTCTATACTGTCAACATCGGAGCATACGGCACAGCATCAACGACTCGGTTCAATGGGTTCGACCCGGCGAAGATTGTGCACAAGAACTTCTCTGGGCCTCAACCCGAGTAGGCGTTCAAATACATCGTAGAAGCAAAGAAGCCCCACACGTTCATTCGTACGGGGCTTCTTCGTTTGGAGGTCGAGGTCTTCACATGCCGGTACTGACGGGGCCATTCATCGATAAAATAAAAAACGCCCGGATTCAATCCCGGGCGCTCTATCATCGAGGAAGCAAATTCAAAATCCAGTTACTTGGCAATGATCACAACACGGTTGACTTTCCAGAATTGATCAGGATTGACGATTTTTAAGATCGTGTGGCCTCCCGAGGTCTCTTCCATCGAAAAATACCCGGCATCGCGCTTCGGTATGATTTCAGCGATCTTGCCCGGGACGTCGATCTGTGTTTCTTTTGTCTTGTCCATTTTCTGGAACAAGTCGGCATTAAAGTTGCCTGCAAGCACGGTCGTCGAACCGAGCAATCCCCACAGGACACCCCCCTCATCAGCGATAATTCCCTGCTGCTTCAGGCCATCCTTTTTCCCGACAACGTAATACACGGTATTCATCTGCCGGGTCCGCTCATTCAGTTGATTCGATTGATCTTCAATTGTGGCTTCGCGGGCAGCAATAACCCGTGTCTTCTCACCGACCTCGGATTCGAGGGATTTGACGCGAGCCTGAAGGTCGGCAAGGGTTTTCTCTCGTTCCTCCAGCGTTGTTTTCAGGTCGTCCACCATTTTCTGTAGTCCTGCATACTTCGTTGCGGCATCCTTCAGCCGATTCTGAAGATTCGAGAGCTTTTTCCGATTGGCCGCAAGGATGGAATCGATGTCAGAGATCCGACTGAGAATTTGCTGCTTCACTTGCAGATGTGAAGGTGGCTTTGCTCCTTCCCTGGAAAGTGATTGCTGCAACACTTTGTTCTCCATAGCCCAGGTGTTCTCAAGCTGGTTGTGAATTTCATTGATCGCCGAGGTGACCTCTTCAATGTACTGGTCCCTCGCATCAAGTTGCTTTTGAAGTTCCTTGTTCTTGTTCTCGAGCTCCGAGTTGTTGCATCCTGTAAACACGAGGAGCATCGCTACGGTGACAATATACCCGATACGCATTATCTTTGCCCTTTCAATGAGTTGTTCATCCGCACATGACCGGCGGTCGAGAGCGTTTCCTTGACCGAAGCGTTGCTCCCACCGTGACTGAGCAGTGTCATCAGTACACACGGTTCCGAAGAAGAGGTGTGCAACGGGAAGGCAGTCAATCCTCAGTCAAGATACAGAAGTTTTGGGGGAAATCCGATAGCGGATTGGTTGCTCATCCCGGGCATCATCCAGAATCCAAGAAATCGGAGTCGATGGATTACGCAGAATTACGCACACCCTTGTGGGTCTGCTCCAAGTTTGTTTTCAGAGGGCAGATACTATTTCAAATTGAACCATAGAGTGTAGCCGAACCATTTTCTTCGATCCGAACTGCAGCGCAACGTAATGACTCAGGAAGAACTGCGTCAAAGTTCTCAGACGAAACGGATTACTGCGGACTTTTCGTGGCACCCAGGTGCATTGGACTAAGATCCATGATATAGGGCCTGAGCCCCTTGTTCCCGGCGTTGGCATCGCGGTTGGAGTCAAACGTGAGGAAGTTTCCATCCGGAGAAAGCGCCGGGAAGCCGTCAAATCCTTCATTGTACGTCAGGCGGGTTTGCTCACCCGTCTTTAAACTCATGAGATAGATCTCGTAGTTGTGTGGCGGCAGCACTTTCACAAAGACGAAATGATCGCCATCGGGAGCGGGGAAAGGCGCCCAGTTGGTACCGGTGTCAGTGGTGATGCGCTTCGTTCCCGTGCCGTCGAGCTTGATCGTGAAAATGCTCATCGGCATTCCGCGCTGTCCCTGGTTTTTTCTCTCCCACGCCCGGTAAATTATCGTTTCGCTGTCAATAAAGAAGGCTCCTCCCTCCTGCCACTCCGGTGTGTGAGTAATCTGCGTCTGTTTGGTCCCATCGGGGAGCATCTTCCAGAGGTCCAGTTGCCCATCAATTTGGCGGGTGAACAAGATCCATTTCCCATCCGGAGACATACTTACTTCAGCGTCATAGTACCTGTTGTTGGTCAGCCTCCTGACGTCGCTTCCATCAAGATTGCACGAGTACAACTCTGCTCCCTGGGGATAGTTGTTGGGATCAGAATAATTGCCTCTTGGGAGATCGAGATTGTCCTTCGTCGAGGTGAACAACAGTCGCTTTCCGTCGGGCGTGAAGTACGAACACGCGTCTTCCCCTCTGTCATTGATTCGGAGGATTTTCTTCCCATCCGTTCGGAACGTGTACACGTGATGGATCGTATCGTCCCCCAGTTTCGCGTTTCCAATCAGACTCTTCCCGTCGGGCGAAAAATAGAACTCGGCGCCTTCAGCGATATTCGGGATCTGCCACACCCTGAGCTCCTGCTGCTCGAAGTTTGACGAGGCTCCTTCCCTCGGAAAGTACCAGGATATGAGCGGTGCTGAAAAGGAAACGAGCATCAAACCGACAGCGATCGAAGTCCAACGAGTCCTACTCAAAGTAATCTCCCTGTTGTTCTGGCATGTAAACCCTTGACGACGGTACGAAGCCGGCTCGGTGTCATCCGGCATGACTCGTCGATCCGTTCACTTACTTCTTTCTTCCCAGTACGGTCGGGCTCTCAGACGCGTCGATGACAGGCATCAGGATTTCTTCGCGGTAAAACAGTCAGCGATTGAATCTCTGATTGCTCACCACGATCGGAAAAGGTGCGTGAAGTGCTCGGCGGCGATAAGATGCGCAAGTCAAACTGCGCGAGAAAGCTACTGCAGAAGAGAGCAAAAGGCAAGGAATAAAGATGGAGTGAAGGGTCGAGTGCTAAATCTGAAACTCGATTCTCAGATTACGGAATGGTTGTCATGCGCAACGACTGAGCGTACACTGTACAGGGAACAGCAGTGCGCAGAGGAGAGAAGTGGACGCGTGACTACCCGCGGGCCAGAACTGGAAACAACGGACCATGAAATTCTTCATCCTGTGCTAACCCGCTGCGATCGCCGATGATGTGTGTGTGCTTTTTGTATGTCGTCCCACCCGGCATGAAGATGGTCACCATCGCCCGACGCGGGATATCCGTGACGTTTGGTCCGGCGTAGTGGAATGTCAATCCATTATGAAACGTGCAACTCCCCGGCTTGAGCTCGATCGCGACCGGCTTGACGCCGCGGAATGATTCAGGAAGCACCGAGTCAAGATTGTCTGTTGAGACATTACCAAGATCGACAGGAGGAAGCGGTCCAAGCTTGTGTGAACCGGGTACAAACCACATGCAGCCTCTTTCAACGGTCACTTCATCGAGCGCCATCCAGCAGGAGAGCCCTCCCGCTTCGTTCATCGGCCAATAGACGGTGTCCTGGTGCCAGGCAGTTGCCTTGCTGTCCTTTGGGTATTTGATAAGGGCCTGATCATGCCAGAGTCTGACGAAATTCGAGCGGGTCAATTTCCTCGCGATTTCTGCTACCCGAACGTTATGGACATACTCCTCAAGGACAGGATATCGTTCCCAGAGATTGACCATCTGAAGAAAGACCTTCGAGTATCCTTCGTCGGTTCGGGGGCCGAGGTTGAGATTGTATTTGTTCTTATCTTCAACAGCTTGAGCGAGCGCCTTCCGAAGCACTTCCACTTCGTCCATCGTCAAGACATTCTCCAGACGGACATAGCCGTTCTCTTGATAGAAACGAACCTGATCTTCGGTGAGTGGATAGTGATTCACTTGTCCTCCTCTGGAATAGGGATTCTACGATAGGGACGCTGTAAGGATTGAGAGCGAAGAGCGGAAATCCGGGCGCTCGTCTTTGAAAAAGAACAATGAGGAATGCAGTGAAGTTCCGGCTTTGAGGGCTTCTGTCCTGGCTCTCAGTTCATCGGGCACACTTCCCCACCGTGATCAACCTAAGAATCGCCTGGAGGACAATCGATTGCACCCCCCGGTCCAACTGATTGCGCCAGAACTTCTTCGCCCTCGATATCCCCACCATTTTATTGTATCTTCTTTAAATGGCTGAGATCGAACTCATCCTTAACCCGATTGGCGTGATACGAACTCCGTTCAAGTCGAAGTATGGCGCTCCCCGCCAACCTGCAACTGCACACGAGAGGAGCGTTGGTGTCATCACGCTCGAGGAGGGATCGAATTTTGAGCAAGCACTTGAAGATCTCTCAGGCTTCGAGTATGTCTGGGTGCTCTTCTGGTTCCACAAGAACAAAAACTGGAAGCCAAAGGTCCTTCCCCCACACGGAGGCAGAAAGAAGCGAGGGCTCTTTTCAACGCGCTCTCCTCATCGTCCCAATCCAATCGGTCTCTCGCTCTGCAAGCTGCTCGGTGTGAAGGGGCGCATCATTCGCATCGAGAACCCCGACATGCTGGACGGCACACCCGTGCTCGACATCAAACCCTACCTTCCGCATGCTGAATCGCATCCGGAAGCACGCGGCGGCTGGATTCATGGGTCAAACGAGCAAAGCGCACCCCTGTACCAGGTCTCGTTTTCACCGGAAGTCAGAGACCTGCTACTTCAGATGAAGAAGAGCGAAAGCCAAGAACTCACAAGCTACCTGACCGGTTTGCTCTCCCGGGATCCACATCCGCACGTATATCGAAGGATCAAGAACCTCGACGATGGCTCAGCGGTGATTGCAGTGAGACGTTGGAGATTCCAATTCCGAATTGAGGATATGGCAGTCCGCGTCTTCGGTGTTGAGCGAGCAAGAGACAAACGAGGAAAATCGTGAGCGCTGCGCGAACACCACTGGAACTCCTGGCTCCGGCCCGTGATCTCGAATGCGGTCTTGCTGCCATCAACCACGGTGCAGATGCGGTATACATCGGCGCCCCGAAATACGGAGCCCGTGCTGCCGCAGGCAATTCACTCGAAGACATTGCCACCCTTATTGCCCATGCTCACAAGTATTGGGCCCGCGTCTACATCACCCTCAATACAATTCTGTATGACGACGAGCTGCAGGAAGCCCGCAACTTGATCCAGCGCCTCTATGATGCCGGCGCTGATGCGCTGATCATCCAGGACATGGGCCTCATCGAACTCGACCTGCCGCCTATTCCCCTCTTCGCCAGCACACAAACGCACAACTACGATGTCGAAAAAATCCGATTCCTCGAACGGGTCGGACTTCAGCGCGTCATCCTCGCCCGGGAGCTCTCGCTCCGTCAAATCCGCGAGATCAGGCAGGCAACGAAAATCGATCTCGAGTTCTTTGTGCATGGCGCCCTCTGCGTGAGTTTCAGCGGGCTTTGCTATTTCAGTCAGGTGGCCAAAGGCCGGAGCGCGAACAGGGGAGAATGCGCACAAATGTGCAGACTCCCGTACACACTAACCGACGGCCGGGGCAATGTGCTGGCGGAGAACCAGCACGTACTTTCACTCAAAGATCTCAACTTGTCAGCGTACCTCGCCGACCTTGTTGATGCCGGTGTGACGTCCTTCAAGATCGAAGGCAGACTGAAGGAGACTCCGTATGTCAAAAACATTACAGCGTTCTATCGCTCGAAATTGGACGAGCTGATTGAAGGGCGGGACTCCTTATGCCGTTCATCCTCAGGCAAGACCACGTTCTTCTTCGAAGCCGATCCGGAAAAAACATTCAGCCGCGGCACGACCGACTATTTCATTCGGGGCCGCAGGCAGGAAATCGTCTCTCTGCACACACCAAAATCCGTCGGTAAACTGATTGGCAGTGTTGAATCTATCGACGCCGAATTTTTCACACTGGAGCGTGCCAGCCAACTGCACAACGGTGACGGAATTTGTTTCTTCGATGACAATGACGAACTCAGGGGCGTCAACATCAATACTGTGCACGGGAACAGAGTGTATCCAAACTCGATGGAAGGGATTCAGCCCGGCGTGGTGCTGTACCGCAACTTTGACCACGCGTTCATACAGCAGC
Organism: Bacteroidota bacterium; assembly: GCA_049522195.1. Taxonomy (GTDB): domain Bacteria; phylum Bacteroidota; class Ignavibacteria; order UBA10030; family UBA10030; genus UBA9647. The sequence continues at coordinate 981 of JBEKOB010000024.1, read as the reverse complement.
TTAAATCGGAGACGTCTAAGAGGAAGATCGGTGTCAGACTATTTTTCGGCGAGCATAAGAGAGGATTTCAGCTCCGCGCCGTCGATGAGGATGGGAACGAAGTCGTGCAGTGCATTGAGCATCCAAAGGAGAAGGCTAAGAAGCCTGAGGCCGCGAACGATGCCATAAACGCACAACTTTCAAAGCTCGGGAAGACAGATTTCCTGGCCAGCGAAACCGTCATCGGAATGAAAGACGCTCTGTTTCTCCCGGTTGGCGTGCTCAACCAGCTCAGGAGAGATTGTATCAGCTCGTTAGAGGCAGAGCGGGCTCGGAAGTATCCGCGCAGGTCCAGTTCCATTGTGCCGAACAACTTCCCCTACCCCACGACCACGCTCAACTACTCTGCGAACGTGGTGAACGAGAGCGCCGCACAATTCTACAGGCGCCACGGCGTACAACAGATCGAGCGGGGACTTGAATTGCAGAACGATGTGGCGGGGAAGGTCGTGATGACCACCCGACATTGTCTGAAGTACCAATTCGACCTATGCCGGGGAGAAAAGGGGAGCGCTGAGGAGCTTTACCTGTCCGATGGGAGGACGAAATATAAGCTGGAATTCGATTGCGACGCCTGCGTTATGAAAGTTGTCTCACCCTGACGTGCCCGGAACCCGCGACTCACGAACGAGAGGTGCATTACCTGAGGTTGGATTTTCGCATCTGTCCTGCTGAGATTCTTTGAAAGGTGAACCATGAACACAAAAGGTACAAGAAGTCCTCTTTTCTTCTTTATTGCTGTTATCTTCGTTCTCTTTGTCATCGTTGACAACTGCACAGGACAGACTGGCGCCGCAACTCAGAAGTCCGGAACAAGCCTGAGCATTATTCATCAGCCCGTTTCCTACCCTGATGCCCGACCATCAGCGCATTATCTTCTCGCAGCGAAGGATCAAGGGATTGTGCTCAGGCACGGCAGCGGACCCGGGGGATGCGACACGC
>JBEKOB010000023.1:0-56261 GCA_049522195.1 Bacteroidota bacterium | reverse complement strand
CAAGCCACCTACCTGGAGCGTCCTTGAATTGATGCGCCAGTCTCCCTACTGTCGCATTTGTGATGTCGGGCTTGATCTCGACGAAGTACTCCATCGTCCGCTTCTGCCCTTCAATTTGGAGGGTGGCATCTATGCGTTTCCCGGCAACGTCTATTTCAAGTCGCCCCTTCTCGGCTCTTAGGTTCGTTTCTCGCTTGAATGCCTCGATTGCGTCCTCAAGGATCTCAAGGCCTTCTCCAGCCAGTTTGGTCTTTTTCTCTTTTGTGTTCATATTATTCATATGTTCATTTGTGATGAACATATGGAATTACCGAACAAATGTCAATAAAATAGTCTGGAAATGAGCGTTGTTCATTATATTGTCGTGTTCATTATTTATGAACACACGTGAATACTGAACAATGCCACATTTCAGCAAAAAAACGCCATATCTGACCCAAAGTGCACTTTAGCACCAAATAACCACTGAAATGTGGAAAGGCAGTGGCAGCCGAGGATCAAACAACGATCAAGCAAGCCTAAAGCCACAAAAGGGAAAAAGATGAAAACAAAAGATCAATAGGTATCGTCACCATCCTCAACATTGCGATCATCATCATTGTGATCATCATCATCATTGTGATCATCATCATCATCGTGATCATCCTTGACATCCCGATCATCATCATGATTCACGGAGGAATGGGTGCGCTCATCGGCGGCAGGATGGGAGGAGGAAGAGGAGGAGGAGTACGAGGAGTAGGAGGAGCAGGAGTAGTAGGTAGTGGCGGTGACGGAGGACGAGTGGACGGGCGGACGGACGGCCGGGCGGCCGGGTGCACGGGTGGACGGCGCCGGCTGAGCGCTGAGAATTAACGGCTAAGAGCTAACAGCTGAGTGCTGGCCAGTGATGGGAGAGGCAGCAGGAACAGCAGAGCCATCGTCATCATCAGAGTGATCGTCCCCATCATCGCGACAAACTCTTGAGAGGTAAGGCACATTGACGGGAGTTCACTTCAGCTACCAGTCTAGCTTCTGCCCTCGATGAGACTAGTCCTCAATCATAAAGATCTTCTCGATTGTCATCAGGACGGATTCCATCGATTCTCCCGCGAGTCCAAGCTCCTTCAAATCGACTTGTTCTCTTTCCATGGAGTTTACAAATTTGCGCATGTCTTTCCGGATCGTAGCCGAAACCTCGACTGACAATTCCGGTTCGACTATCCTAAAGAGACGGAAAACGTCGTTCTTATGCTTCCTGATGACTTTGTCATCGACCGCTTCCCCTTTGTCCTTTCGCAGAGTCAAGTCAAGATATGCCTTCGCCTTCAATAGGATCAGATACTCCGCCCGCACCACAGGCATTCCCGAAACCTCCCTTGTCCCGCTACGGAGCAAATGATAGTAATCGTCATCGAGGAGAATTGCCGAGAGGCTGGAAGAGTCTTCACCAGTCGGAATACGGGTAACCCGCTGATCATCCGGCAACACAAAAGTATCAGGTTTGCGGGAAAACAACTCCAGCATAAATGGATACTTCTCGTTCTTCGGTTTCATAAAGCGAAAATACTCGGGTCGGCCAGAGCTCCTCTCGCGCATCTGGTACTCTCCGGCTCGGACAAACGCCCAGAGTGCTTCTGTGAACTTCGTCTCAAGCGATTCAAGACAAAGGACAATATCCAGATCCTTCGTTGCACGAAATTCAAGACCCGCGTCCTCGTAGAGCAGATCACACGCCGCCCCGCCGATCAGGATGTATTGTCCTTTGAAGGATTCAAATTGCTTTTGGAATAGGTCTAGACCCTTTACCATTTCATTTCCTCTATCATCGTTTCGAGAGCTGCAGCAACCCGTTCATCCTTCTCGCCTTGCAAGCTGAGGAACAAAGACAGTCGGTCGGCTGTCCCCTTTTCGGCAAAGAGATCCGGCCGATAGCGCCACAACTCTATTTCGGCACTTCCTGTATCGGGGACAGGGACCATCTTCACCTTCCCCCGCAATTTCTTCCACATCTCCGCGCCGCACGCGTATACTGGAATGGCAGGCTCGGCAATCATGGAATATCGCGCCAAAGCGGTCAGGCCGGCAGTAGGCAATTCAGTGCCCGGTAGGTCCGCCTCCACGAAGATCCGTTTTCGCACGGGAGAATGCATGAGGGGTGCAACTTTTTCCCACAACTTCCTTCCACGCTCCGGAAAAACAAGTCTACGGTTCTTATGCTCCACGACGTGTTCCCCTATTCCCAGTTGCTCCAACTCAGCAAACGCGCGCGTCATAGTCATAGGTGCGTAGTGGAGAAGCCGCGCCATCCTTCCTGGCGTCAGGGGACCAGGCTCGGCCCGATAAAGTGCATGGAGCACCAAGACCTGAGTGGACGGACTCATCGTTGGTCTTGTTACTTGGGGCTCCACAAATCTCTCGCGCAGCGCCATACCAAGCATGGGAAGATACAGCTGATTGCCAGGTACAACGAACGGCACTCGGTGTCTGATCAGTCTCTGGCGGTTGTAGCTCGTAATGCTGGGCCGCAAGTATGCGACGTCATGGTGCCCTTTCTGACGCACTTGCGCCATCTGTTTCTGAATCGTTGCTGGCGACTGCTCGTCGTTTCGTTTGTCCACCGCAAAGATCAATGGAATCTCCAGGATGTTCCCCTTATAGAAGTCGTAGGCTTGCCTTAGGAAAAGGGGCAATGCTGCGGCTTCCTTCCATGGTTTCATGCGCGGTTGAATACCAAGTATTTCGTGACAGTATGCTTCAAAGTTGTTTACAAGAGTGCCCACGATAGTGCCCTTAATAACATTGATATTGCATAATAACATATATAATGTTATTATGCAAGCAGATTGTTACCATTTCTTAAGTGTCTTGACGACCGCTTCTAGGGCTTACATTTGACTTTGGTCTCCAGATTTACATAATTAAATTATAGCCTACTTAGAGAGGAAAGGCCCAGCCTGAGCGGAAAGTCAAGAAATCACAAATCATCAACAACCACGGAGACTGAATGGCAAAGGACCACCTAGTCTTTAGAAAGTCGAATCCCTCAACACCCCCCACCCTCCCCGATCCACCCTCCACCAACCACCTGAAACTGATTACCAAGAATCATCAACTCGAACTTTTCGACCTGCCAAGCCGTCCGGCAATCGAAAGCGCGTCCAGGAAGATATGGGCCTTCACTGCAAATCTCGATCAGCTGGCACTTCTGCACTCCCGGGAAGATGCGGTCCTTGGCTTCTATGGCGTCGTACAGAGCCTCTTCAGAGCGTTGTCCAACTCGGACAGCGAGATCCTCCGGGAAAGTCATTTCATGATTTGGGCCGACGGATCACCTACGTACATAACACCGCGCAACGGCGGCAAGAGCCGCCCCTTCTGGACCTTTCACCTTTTCGGCACACCGATCTCGGATGAGCTGGGTGATTTCGTGAGCACTTTCCTCAGTGAGAGAATCGGTTGGAGAGCTGTGGGTTGGGTCGACCGCTTCAGTCCGGACACGTTCCCGATGTTCGAGTACCGCCACCGAGAACCGATCGTCTTCTTCACGAAACTCATCCATCCCAACGGAGAAGAGAGCCTCGGCTACCCTGAGATCTTTTACCGCGGCGAGGAGGTCTTTCTTGGGTTTGGTAGCATACCGGAGGTTATGAAGTATGCTTTCCTTGCCGAAGATTTTGAAAGGCCCTTAAAGTTCACGGTCAAGCTGATGGATGAGGTTGGTCCAGAGTACGTGATCAATGTTTCAAGCAACCTCACTGTTCATCCCTGCGGTCTCACGGAGCATCAATTGATCGACCGTTGTCACGATTGGGACGTTTACACGCAAACGGACAAGGAGCTCGTACGAAAGTACGGACCGCCGACTTGAACGCCATCCCCCACTCCGACTGAAGAATCATCTCATTCCTTTGGCCGGCCCGCACCGCTAGATTACCTATGGCAGGTTACCACATCCTCTCCCGCTCCTGACAGTTGGCCTTGCCCCATGGCTTGATTTTCCTGGACCGTTTCCCAATACGCCCACACGTCTTCTTTTGTGCTAAAATGGAAGGTCTGAAATCCGATTGCTCTCTGTCGATACCTGAGATACCTCTGGTTTGAAGATCTCTACTTTGTTTAGCAGCGCCGCCAGACTCTCAGAAGCGTAGCCTCCCTCGATCAAGCTTCTGACGAATTCGGCATACAGATTGGCCTCTTGGTTGAGTTTATAGAATTCTTCCTCCAATTTCTCATGCGCTTCTGCTTCTTTGATTTGGTCTTCCCATTTGCCGACAAACCAACCTTCCAGCGTCATTTGCACGGCGATATCATATAGGGAGGCACGATCGCGGCCTTTAGTATTATCCAACAAGTCGGAAACTTGTCTGTAATGATTAATGTCTCCATTCAACGGTACTTCCTCATACGTGCAGGAGAGTGGCAAACCAAATCCCTCATCGCTGAAGGAATGGACGTACCTCCATCGCTCGGCCTCCATTTCCGTGTCCCTGGACGTCCATTGGGTTGGCAAAGGAACCTCCTGTATCCAGCAATGAAGCCTTAAGAAGTTTGTCAGGTAGTCTCTGAGCGATCTTGCCTCATCCTCTGTGAACAGCCTTGAGAGCCAGATTCTGGCCCTGCTTTGATCGTTCGAATCTAACTCATCGTAGTTCTTAATTACCTTTGACGGCGGAACTGGCGGCTCAGGTCTACAGATGATCAACCACCAGCGTTCGAAAGCCTCCCCGTCACTTGCTTCGTGTAGCGATCTCACATAGAAGAGCTTTTCCATTGTGTATCCTCCCTAAGAGTTGGTTGCTTTATGTAATTCCGTTCGAATCGTCCTTCGGATACTAAGACGAGCCATTGGTTACCCGACTAAACACTTCCGGAGACTCCGCTGCTAAAACGGTTTTTCATCGTCGACGTCCTTGTCGCTCTGACAAAATCTCAGAGGGGTTGCCTTGCTCTTTCGTTTCCTGTATTCTTCGGCATCCAAACTGACAACTTCAAGACAGCCGGCACAATAGAACTGAACGCCTCCTTGCTTTCCTCCTTGCCTCATCATCGGTACGCCGCAGAAAGCACAGATTGGCCGCTCCAATCCATCCAGGCTTTCAAGGCCGGTAAGGGCCCCCGAGAACATTAGAGACCCGTGGTCTAGAAAGTGATCGAGAAGTTTGAGTGATTGCTCTTTATCGAACTTGAGCTCCTTATCAGCAAGACCTTCGTCCTCCTCAGGCCGATACCACACCTCCGCCTCGGGGTAGTGATGGCTGAGGAAAAGAAGTATTACTGTGATGTGGAGACCAGCGCCGAACTCCAGGCCTATGTGGTAGTAACCGCCTCTCACGAGAATTTCCACCCAAGTCTCGCCAGGACGGGAATCCACAATCCTCACGAACGGGACTTTCCTTCCGCGATCTGCCAACATCTTGAAAACATCCCGACCGAAACGGTGCATGAGATTGTACTGCAGTTCCCGCAGTTCTTGATCTGAGGGACGATTCTTGAACTTTAGCTTGAGATCTATTCCGTTCATCTCATTCTCCTTGGTAGTATGTGAGTCGATTGTTTGGATCTTGATGTCGGTTACTATTTGAGCTTTGCGAAACGATCCCTCTCGCCACATCTGGTTATCGGTCAAGTCGTGCTTGAAAGCATGGAGTCATCTCCAACTTCCGTCTTCTTCCACCTCTCCAGCTTCTGTCCCTCTCGCACCCAGGTGAAATAACCTTTGCCTTCAAGAATCAATTCCTCGTTACATCCAGCACAACAAAATTGTGCAGACCTTGTTCCATTGCCAGTTCGAAGCATCGGGATCCCGCAAAAGGGACATTCAGGGCTTTGAACCCCTTCGGTCTCGTTGTGAAGGTCGCTGAACGCTCTCAAATAAGGCAATCTTCCGACGTCCAGATAATGGCATAGAAGTTCGAGCGCTTTAGGTTCATCGTATCTTCTGCGACCATTGTCGTCTGGCTCACACAAATCGGGGCCATACCACACCTCCGCCATCGGATACTTCCTAATGAGAAACAAGAGCACCGCAGCAATGTCCGAACCGCTCCCTCGCTCGTATCCTTCCCCGTAGAAAGAACCTCTCATGCCGATTGACACCCAGGTCTCTCGACCACCTCGGTCAACTATTTTTGCGAAATGTTGTTTGTCCCCGCCCTCTCCTTCGAGATAGAAACGATCCGGGCCAAATCTGTGCATCAAATTGTATTGCAGCTCCCTCAGGTCCCTATCTGAAGGACACTCCTCGAATTTCATCTCGATATTGATCACGTAACCCATGGTTGTTCCCTTTCAGTTATTGTTGAATGAACAATGGATGCTTGATCCATTTGTCAGTAGTGTAAATCTATTTTCCGACTGCACTTGCAGAATCTCCCTCCGTGACTGCTAACGATTTGCTAACGGCGGTCCAATCTGCGGGGCAACCAGCTGCAACGGTTTCGGCGTTCGATAGATCGACGCCAGCAGGGTGTCCAGTCTCACCACAGACTCCTGGAGGTGCTCTGGAACGCTATGGACGTAAATCTGCGTCGTTGTTATCGAATAATGCCCCAGGATGCGCTGGACGTAGGCCAGGGGTACTCCTGCCTGAACCAACCATGATGCTCCGGTATGGCGCAGGGAGTGCATATGAATCCCCTTCGGGAATCCCGCTTTCTCTTTTGCCCGCCGGAAACGCTCGGAGACCCACCGCGCCGAGAGTTTGCCACCTTTGCGGTTGCAGAACAGAAATTCGCTCCTTCGATCCATCGTCTCGAGCAGGCTCAGGCACGTATCGTTGACCGGGATTGGACGCTGCCTCTTACCCTTGAGAGTGAAATCCGGCCGGTTCTTCAGCTGAATGACACGATTGACCAAGTCGATGTCCGGCCAACGGACGTTTACCAGCTCGCCAACCCGCATCGAAGTGCAAACGGCGAACAGCATGATCGCTCGCAGTTGCTGATCCGCGGTTGATTCCATCAGGCGGCCGAACTCGTCAGGGCTGAGGAACAATGGTTCTTTCTCTGGTATTTTCACGTTTTTGACCTCCTTGAACGGGTTCTTTGGAATGATGCCGAACTGAACCGCCCGGCTGAACGCCGCCTTGAGTTGCCGGTATTCTATGGCGACCCTTGTTGCACTGACTTGCTTAAGCCTCTGGCTCTTGAAGCGCTCAACGTCGTACGGGCCGACAGAGCGGAGGAGCTTGTCCCCGACCAATTCGGCGAGTTTCCTGAGCGCTTGATCGAACAAGGCAATCGTTGAATCCTGCAGTTGGCCCTTGAGGATATCTGTCAACTGTACCCGGAACTTTCCAACCGTGACGTTCTTCCAAGTGACATACTCCTTCTCCATCGACTGAACGATGCTCTTGGCTTCTTCGCTGGACCGCGTGCCCGTGGTTCTCCATACCCGCTTCCCCCGGTAGGAGAACACCCCGTACCACACGCCGTTTTTCCTTTGAATTATCGAAGCCATATTAGTATTTGCGTTTCAGCTACTTGATTCAAGCAACGGTTCCTTGTTGTGCAAGCGTTCAGTCTGTCCCGGAGAAGCTCTCCGTAGGACTGAATCATGCCTTAAGCCGTCCTGGCGCAACTGCGCTCAAACACTTGATTCCATTGCCCTTAGAGTGACCCCTCGGACTTCTTGGGTGTGATTCCAGCGTCTCCGCCAGGTTTTTTCTGAAAGTCAATCAAAGTCAACATCCCGTCGACAGAGAGAAGAGAACTTAGCTCCTCCCAAGAGTTTTTCGATTCCACGAAAGCGCTGAAGAGCACCAGGATCTGGTCTAGCGTCTTGCCTTCGGCTCTAATGACTCTCCTTATTTGATCGAAGTATCGGCACACGCGATCGTTGTTAGGCCGGGGTTTATTCGCCTCAGTTTCAGATTTGTCCTTCAGGACTTGGATCATCACCTGATAGTCCGCCATGTGTTGTTGTAGCTCAAGCATCCAGCCATTGAGCTGCGGACCGAATTCATCCATTCGCTTTATGATCTCCTCCCCCTGACGCCGCTGAACTTCCTCAAGCACTTTCTTGCGATTCTCCCGCCTCGTAATGCCCAACTTCTTCGCCCGATTCAGCACAGCGGTCTTGCTAACTCCAAGTTCCTTTGCGATCTCGTTGACCGATTTCTCGCCGTAGAGCTCCATCACTTGTTCATCCGTCATCTTTGCGCTCATATCTCGCTCCTTCCGGGTATTGCCAATTCCACTTTAGTGCTGGTCACACATCAGTCACTTTGGAGCCTCACCAAGTCATACACGCAGAAATGGTGCAGTTCTCGCTTTTCATCTGATCGTACGGTCATCCCTTCCGGCTACCGCCCTGTGATCCCACTCCCTGCCGGGATTTCTTCTCCGCCACAATCTCTTCAAAAGGTAAGTCCTGCCCGTCGCTCCACTTAAACACGATTGTCCCGTCTGGTAATTTATAACGATCCATTTGTTGGAGTACATCGACGTACGGTCCGGCCTTACTTTGCTGGTCGAGATACCAGGCATAGGGATACACTCTTACTCCATACTGGAACCAGTCGGCTATGGTCCAAGCCGGGAATGGTTTGTTTTTCAAGAACCATTTGAATGTGCGAAGGAACTGTTCCTCCGACCATCGTTCCTCTCGACATAGATCGAAGAACAATGCCATCTTTTCCTCTCCAATCGGTCCGCCGAAGTTCGCCTCCAGCATTGCTTTGGCTCTTGTGAATGTCGTCGCCGAGACCGGGACGGATTCAATGAGACTCAGTGCATTCACCCCGTTCTCGATCACGCTCGGCGAGGGTCGCTTCAAAATTGCGCAGGCGCTGGATATCTGCCGGACTGTGCGTAAAACTTGCTCTTGCGGCTTGCGAAGTCCTGGTTTGATTTTCGAGATGTGCATTGGTTGGCCCATTTTTGTATTTCCTCTCCATAATTTTGAGGTAGTTGTCCGTTTTGAGAAAAATCCAGTCAAAATCAACTCGCCATCCCCGTCCGTTTTGACCAAGCAAGAACGGTTGCTCCTCGATGGCTTGAATCAGCTCCGTCATTTTGAACTCCTTGTCTTCCATTCGAGCAAGCAGGCCAACATTTCGACGTTTGGTCAGCTTGGACATTTTGGACAATTCGTGCTTGTCGGCGAATTCGTTCCAAGCTGTGACGATTTCTTGGATGGGTTCGTTCACCTCGAAGGATCCCGACGGAATGGCTGGAGTGCTTTCTTTCACTTCTTTGTTTAGTTCTTTCTTTACTTGCTCAGTGGATTCGTTGACTCTCTCCCCATCGACAGCGCTGACTCTTCCTTCCGCGTATTGGCTGAGACTGAATGACCTGCAGGACACCCACTGATGATGATTCTTGTTCACAGCGATTACCCTACCCTTGCTAAATGATGCCGGAGCGATCTCCAACAGCACTCGCTTGAGGATTAGGCTCCTTAGATCTGTTGCCACTTTCTTCTCGTGCCGACCCGTGACCTTGGCCAGATAGGCGATGCTTAATTGATGCTCATTACGGTGAAAGCCATAGGTGAGCCGTATTGTTGCGAGCACTATGTCCTTTTGACCGCCGGAGCAAGGATATCGCACAATCGCTTCAAGCAGTTTGTTCGGGATCATTGTGAAACCGCTTTCAATTTGTGGCGAAGCCATTTCTTGTCCCTTTCCAAAATCAGAGAATCAGTTCTACAGAAACCTTTTTGAGAAGACTCACTGACCGTTATCGCTGGTTACGGTGTGAGGGTTTGCCTTTCACATCCGTTATGTTTGCAAAGACTTTGTTTCTCCAGGCTACACTGTTCTTTGGTTCAATCTTTGTCACAAAAAAACCCCGACTGCCTAGATTCAAGGTAAGCAGTCGGGGTGCCTTTTCGAGGAAACAATAATAGATTTTCTTATATCAGTGTCGCGTCATTTAGGTTTCCTTGTTCATAGAATTGTTCCGAGGAGAACTGATTATGGGAAAATTCGATCTATCTACGCCTTGCTGCTAAAATCCTTCGTCCCTTCTGGGGCCCGACGATCCTGTAGTCGACGCATTCTGAAGATCATTACCGCTCCCTTCGACACCGTCGCGACTAATCATGTCTCCAACTTCCATCCTTCTCGTGCCAGTCGCTTTGTCATTGACAATACCACTCAGGGCATTCGCAAAATGATCTCGTCCCCTGTGTCTGATCAAATCATCCATTCTAGCTTGATGCATCCTGTCAATCACAGTCTTTTCCTGCAAACCCTTATGCTTGGCACATGGGATTGCTCTTGTCAGTTCGCCTTGCGGACTCCACCGCCAATCGCATTGCTCACATTGGCGATGCTTCCTGACTGATTCATCTGCCAAGTATTTCAACAGGTTGCCTCCGAGCTCCCTGACCTGCTTCGCAATGCTCTTTTCTGCGTTCACATTCGCTCGATTCCTGAACGTTCGTCTTTTCACATCCCAGTTAGCCTCTCGTGATTTCTCAAGGTAGATACGATTTTCCCTGGCTGTCAGAGCGTCGACCAGCAATCTAATTTTGGACTTGTCAATCTTTTTTGCATCCATGTCGAGCATCAGCTTATTGACGAAGTCATTCGCCGGTCTTCCTCTGGACCCGCTCTTTGTTGCAGGAGCAGGCCTTTGCTCATAAAGTGTTCTGTCCAGGAGCCAAGTTGCAACAATTCGCCCGGACTCGCCATGCCGTTCTGTTGCTTCGATCACGATAAGATCTTTGATCAATTCCTGGGCGCAAAGGCGGCTATAGGTTGTCAGATCCATCTCGATCCATTGCTCATCATTTGTGCCATGGTTCAGTATCTCGATGCGGATTTCATTATAGATCTTAGGGTCCCCACTTTCGGTGAAGTATACTTTGTTCCGTGCATAGATTCGCGGCCGGTTTTCCTTTATTCTCGATTTCTTGAATATCTCTGCTATCAGGTCTGAAGACGAGAATTCCTTGAATGCGCATATGTCTTTAACTGTTTGCTCATATCTGCACCAGGATACGTTACCGTACGTGGGCGCGTGGAATGATTTCAATTGCAACAAAGATTCATACGCCCGAATCCACTTCAGTATCTCTGGCTTGAGAGATTTCGATTCCTTCTTGAGAATGGAAGCAGGCATCTTCGATTCCTGCTCCAATCGTTCGTATTCTATTGCTTTAGACACAATCTTGGAATTGATTTCTTCTCGCCACGCCTCCAAGACTGATTCACAATACTCTCTTGTGAATTTCTCGTCAACGATTTGTGTGCAAACGTGCAATAAGTCATTGACATATCCATGGAAATCTTGGTCCTTCGATATCATCTTTATGATTTCGATGGTCGCCACCGGCATAGTATCGTCGTGAAAAGGGAATGGTAAAGGTAATAAGATTGCTTCGAATCTCTTTTGTTGTACCTTTTCAAATTCCGTTTTGTTCCATTTCATGATCTATTTCCTTCCAATTTCCAGGTATTTGAACCAATCCTTTGATTCCATGTTCACTTGATAAACACATGGAAAACTATGAGGCCCTAATGACTTGCCGCCAGATGAGACTTCATTCTACCGCATTTGTGACACCCTTTCCTCTCATTAGTTCACGTCTTCTTCCGTCAATATCGCGACCTTAACTACGCGCATCCCCTCTTTGTACCTCTTATCAAATCCACCGTCAAACTAATTCGGGATCCACACTATTTGCGATGAATGGAACCTCTGGCCGGCCACAGAAAGAGGGAATTTAGACCTATCACGCTTATAATCCTTGTAGCTGATGACATTTCGTGACGCTTCATATCGTTTCATCTCAATCCAATCCTGGAGTTCCGACGTCATTCCGCGTGCCATCCGCCATTTTGATCTTGTCCAAGGTTTGCGAGATCTTATTCAACGATTGAATTAGGTTTTCGGCTTCAAGGTGCGAATAGACCTGAGTCATTTGTATCGAAGAGTGGCCAAGGATCTGTTGGACGGTGTAGATGGGCACGGCGTTCTGTACCAACCACGTCGCGCCCGTATGGCGGAGACTGTGGAAGTGGATGTCGGGTCTGATTGCGGCTTTCCTGACATACTTCTTGAACCTACTGGAAACATACCCAACCTGCAAGCGTTTTGAGTCAGGAAAAGTAAATACAAGTTCAGAGATCCTCTCCTTGCGTCGAAGGAGTTCGATCGTCCATTTGTCAAGGGGTAGTATGCGACGTTTTCGTGTCTTAGTCCGAAAATCGGCACTGTTTTCTACGTGAAGAAGACTGCGATCCAAGTCCACGGAGTCCCACTTCAAGTTCACGATTTCTCCCAGCCTCATCATCGTGGTTACCGCGAAGCGCACGATATCTCGGAACCACTCCTTGTCGATCACTGAAACCAGTGTTTGATATTCATCGAGTGTCAGGTAGACCGGCCGCCGCTCCGGAATACGAAGCTGCTTGCATTTCTTGAAGGGGTTATCAGGTATGAGGTTCCACCTCACCGCTAGGCTGAATGCGGCTCGCAACGTGCGGAAGTCGATGTTCACCTTGACATCTGAGACTTCCTCCAGCCGTTTTACCTTGAATTGCTCCACCATTTGGGGAGTATAGTCCTTGATCGGGTGATCGCCGATGAGCCTTAGAAGGTCGCGGAACGCATACCCATAAAGGACCACAGTGCTTGGTGCGACGTTGGTCTTCGCGTACGCGAGTACTTGTGCTTGGAATTGTGATAGCTTGAGCGTAGGTTCTTCTGTAGCGGGTCTTCCGGGAGTGGAACCTTGATTCGAGGTGAGGGATTTCAGAGCCGCAGGTTTGTTTCGGCAACCGGTTGAGCGCCAACTGCGGCGGCCGTTGACGGTGGTGACTACATAGTAAAAACCGTTGAGGCGACGAAAGAGGGACGCCATAGGACCTCCGTACATAAAAAAAGTGTTAGCAGACTGTTAGCAGCTACTAACACTTGGCCCAAAATATGGCGTTTTTCGTGGACAGGGACGGAATCGAACCGCCGACACATGGATTTTCAGTCCATTGCTCTACCATCTGAGCTACCTGTCCGAAATTTTCCAAACTTACGGACCGACAGCGAACGTAAGTTTGCTGAAAATTTCAGGATCCCGAAGTTCCACGTCGGGATCCGAAATCTCAACTGGTCTGAGCAATTGAAGACTTCGCGAATCCGACGATTCCATCGGGGGTCCGAATTCCCCAGGCCTTTCGGCTCAGGGATTCGGTCGACTTGCCTCCCCTTGGAAGGGGGCAGGCGCAGGTCCCTATGACCATTGGTCCACCACCATTGGCCGCTTCCAGCCTCTGGTTACAACAAGATATGACAGAATCAGCCGAAAATCAATATCTGATTCTCGGAAACTTCTTTTGGGTTCAGCTCAACACTCCATTTCTTTTTATAACATCGCGAGCGATCACGATTTTTTGAATCTCGTTCGTCCCTTCGAAAATCGGATTGATCCTTGCATCGCGATAGAAGCGCTCGATTGGCAGCTCTCTCGAGTATCCCATTCCACCATGAATCTGTACCGCGCGATCGGCAATCTTGACCAGGGAATCTGAGCAGAACAGTTTCACCATCGCCGATTGCCGCGAAACCGGCTTTCCTGCATCATACGCTGCTGCTGTGCGATAGATAATCGACTCCATTGCATAAATGAGAGTAGACATTTCGGCAATCATGAATTGGATTGCCTCAAACTGGGAAATTGTCACATCGAACTGTTTCCGCTCCTTCGCATACTTCGTGGAGAGCTCAAGAAGTTCCTTCGAGGCACCGAGGCATGCAGCCCCGAGGCCGAGACGCCCGGCGTCGAGAGTCTTCATGGCGACGAGAAAGCCCCGTCCATCGTCGCCTATGATGTTTTCTTTCGGCACGCGGACATTTTCAAAGGAAATTGCGGCCGTCACACTTCCGCGAATGCCCATCTTTTTCTCGGGAGGACCGGCGCTAAATCCAGGTGATTTCGTCTCGACGACAAACCCCGTGATGCCCTTGTCCGTGCGTGCAAATACAGAAATGACATCTGCAATTGAACCATTCGTGATCCAGAGTTTCTCTCCGTTGAGTATCCATTCGTTCCCGTCAAAATGAGCTCTCGTTCTCAGATTGAAGGAGTCTGATCCGGCGAGTGTTTCGGTCAATGCAAACGCCCCAATCATCTTCCCTTCCGCCAGCTGCGTAAGGTATTTCTTTTTCAGGAACTCAGAACCGCCGATGTAAATCGCGTTCGATCCAATGGATTGGTGAGCACCGATGAATGTCGCTGTGGAGAGGCATCCGCGCCCAACTTCTTCCTGTATCAGACAGTACCCCACCTCGCCGAACCCACCCCCTCCGTACTCCGTTGGGAACACTGCGCCAAGGAGCCCCAACTCACCCAGCTTCGTGATCAGCTCTCTGGGTACTTTCTCCTCTTCGTCAATTCGACGCGCGATCGGCTTGATCTCGGTGTTCGTGAAATCGCGCACCATCTCGCGCAGCATTTTCTGCTCTTCAGATAATTCAAATTCGAACATAGTTATCCTTTGCGCTACAATTCATACGACTGTGGAAGGGGGGGATTACTCGATCGATGCTTTGGGACCGATGTAGCTCACCACATCTTCGCCGCCGTCAACGCCGATGACATTTCCTGAAATCCAGTACGCGTTTTCATCCGCCAGGAGGACAATGGCTTTCGCCACGTCTTCCGGTGTCGTGAGCCGGTTCGCTGGATTCTTGGCACGTGCGACTTCACGCATGCGAACGTGGTTGGGGATTTTGCGGAGCGCAGGAGTATCAGTGACGCCAGCCATCACCGCGTTGGCAGTGATGCCAAGCGGCCCCAGTTCCATGGACAACTGCCGGAGATGCGATTCCAGGCTCGCCTTTGCGGCTGAGATAGCCCCGTAGTTCGGGATCACGCTGTGCCCTCCGGAACTGGTCAGACCCATAATCCGCCCCCCTTTTCTCATGAGCTTGCGGGAGAGCAACCCCTGGGTCCAGTACACAAGACTGTGAGCCATGACATCAAGCGTCATCTCCATCTGGGCCTGCGAGAGAGCTTCTTCAGGTTTCGCCGCGATAAATGGTTTGAGCGTCCCAAATGCGAGAGAATGGAGCAGAACTTTTACAGTGTTTGACGAATCCGTCGAGAACCGTTCCTGGATATCATCAAGCGCCTCTTCCCTCTTGATCGAGTCGGCTGCGTTGATATTGTAGAAGATAGCTTCCGCACCGGTATGCTTGATCTCTTTGATGACATGCTGAACTGCCGGCATCGTCGCCTGGCGATCCAGGTGTACACCGAAGATGTTCATGCCGTGCCTGGCAAGCTCGATTGCAGCAGCTCCGCCGAAACCGCTCGATGCTCCAAGAACAACTGCCCAGTCTGTCGGCTTGAACCGAGTTTCGCTCTTCATTGCTCTCTCCTGATGGAAGTTCTACAAGGGATATAAAAGATACCAAGTTTTCGAGGAAAATCAAAACTCATTCGACGGTGACGCTTTTCGCCAGATTTCGTGGTTGATCCACATTGACTCCCCGCGCGACAGCGATGTGGTAGGCCAACAATTGCAATGGAATGACATTGATGATCGGCCCGAAATAGCCATAGGTGCGTGGAACCCGAAGAACGACCTCTGCAAGGTGAGCAATTTCATGATCATCCTCGTTTGCGATGACGATTAGTCGACCCTTGCGAGCACGAACTTCCTGTATGTTGCTGACCACCTTGTCGTAGATTGCATCCTTCGGCGCTATGACGACGACAGGCATGTTCTCATCAATGAGGGCAATTGGTCCGTGCTTCATCTCAGCCGCGGGATAGCCTTCGGCATGGATGTAGGAGATTTCCTTCAGCTTGAGCGCACCTTCAAGTGCCACCGGGAAATTCGAACCCCGTCCCAAATACAGGAAATTGGTCGCCCCCTTGAACTCCTGCGCAATCTCCATGATTCGCCCCGATGTTCGCAGGACATACTCAACTTTTTCAGGCAGTTCTTGCAGCTCCCGAATGAGAAGTGAGAGCTTATCGCCTGGTATCCCCCTTGCTTTCGCGATCATCAGAGTGATCAGGGACAAAACGGTCAGCTGAGAAGTGAAGGCCTTTGTCGAGGCAACCCCGATTTCAGGTCCCGCATGAATGTACACCCCACCCTGCGACTCACGGGCGATCGTGCTCCCGACAACGTTGACGATTCCCAGGGCTGCTGCGCCCTTGGCCTTTGCCTGTCGAAGAGCAGCGAGGGTATCTGCGGTTTCACCGCTCTGGCTGATTGCGAATACGATATCACCCGGACCTACGACCGGATTCCGATATCGGAACTCAGAAGCATACTCCACCTCTACGGGCACACCTGCGATTTGCTCGAGCAGGTACTCACCAACCAGGGCAGCATGCCATGAGGTCCCGCAACCAACAAACACTATCCGCTTCGCACCAAGAAGGATGTCACGTACGTCCTCAAGACCTCCAAGCTTGATTTCATTCTCTCCGGCGTTGAGCCGGCCGCGCATGGCATTCCGAATCGTGTCGGGCTGTTCGTGGATTTCCTTGAGCATGAAGTGGTCGTACTTGCCCCGTTCAATTTCCTGCAAATCTATACTCAATTCCTGGATGAACTTTTCAACCGGGATGTCAGCAAGCGTGGTTGTTGTGACACCTTCGGCCGTTACGACAGCCATTTCTCCATCCTCGAGATACATGACACGCCGCGTGTGCTGAACGATCGCAGAGGCATCAGAAGCGACGATGTTCTCATTCTCACCCACTCCAATCGCAAGAGGGCTGCCATTTCTAGCGACGATGAGTTTGTCGGGTTCCGAGGCAGCCAGGACGACGATCCCGTACGTTCCCTTGATCTGCGTAAGGGCCAAGCGCACAGATTGTTCCAGGCTGGACCCTCTTAACTGGAACTGCTCGATCAAATGCACCAACACTTCAGTGTCTGTTGCCGATCTGAAGACGTGACCTGCGTCGAGAAGCTTCCGTTTGAGAACGGCGTAATTTTCGATCACGCCGTTATGAATGACAGCGATCTCATTCCGGCAGTCAAGATGAGGATGCGCATTCATCTCGTTCGGTTCGCCGTGCGTGGCCCATCGGGTATGGCCGATGGCGACCGTGCATCCTTCAGACTCACCAAGCAGGGCGTTCTCAAGTTCGGCGATCTTCCCGGCTCGTTTGACGACGCTGATGTGTCCATCGCGAAGCATTGCAACACCTGCCGAATCATAGCCGCGGTACTCCAGCCTCCGCAATCCACTGAGGACGACCGGCAGAGCGTTCTTCGTGCCGATATATCCGACGATTCCGCACATGACTCAGTCCCCCTCGTTTCCGACGATACTTACCACCGCCATCATACGTCCCGATTTCTCCCGATCTCTTCTGTATGAATGAAAGAGTTCCGGCGAGCAAATGGTACAAGAGTCTGAGACTTCAATATTCTCCGATCGCAGACCGCACTCGAGAAGTTGATCAGTGTTTGCTTTCTTCAAGTTCAGATAGATCCTCCCGTTTCGGATGTCAAGCTTGTCGGGCAAAAAGGCATCAGCCACCTCCCGGCCCACTTCATAGCAGCAAACGCCTGCGGAAGGTCCAAGGTATGCCACCATCGTAGTAGGAGATGCACCGAATTCATCCATCATCATCGTCACTGCCTTGCGAACAATGGCACCTTCGGATCCTCGCCAGCCCGCATGAACATGACCAAGCACAGCAGCCCTTGGATCGAAGAGTACAATCGGCAAACAATCAGCCACGGTGATCACCAGTGGGAGGTTCTTTGTAGTCGTCACAAGGCCGTCGCATGAATCGTATTCGCCCGGCAGATTGACGCTCTGAATGTGGCTTGAATGGCACTGCAGGGGAATTGCCACTCGTTGAGGGTCGAATCCGAGCGCTCCGAAAAATCGGCGCCGGTTCTCCCCGACACGCTCCGGTTTGTCCCCGACTCGAAAACTCAGATTCATGCCCAAAGGTTCCCGGCTTGTCCCACCCTGTCGAGTGCTCATTCCGAAACGAAGAGTGCGGTATCGCGAAAGTATATCAGAAGAAATGATCCGCGGTCGGCTCATCCTAGCTGTGAAGAAGTGGAATGTTCATCTCAACCATCGTCCCCTCTCCAACCTTGCTGTGTAGACTGATGGTGCCATTCAAATCCTCAATGACCTTCCGGGTTATTGCGAGGCCGAGACCCATACCGTCGGTCTTCGTGGAGAAATTGGGTTGAAATACCTTCGACTGGATGTCCTCCGGTATTCCACTTCCCGTGTCGCTGATTCGGATTGAGCAGACCTGGTGCTCAACGCTCAGTTCAACCGCGATAACGCCCCCCTTCTCCATCGCCTGCACGCTGTTGCGGACGAGGTTGATAAAGACGCGCCGTAGCTCATCCTGGTCTGCCACGACAATCGCGGGTGCGGCTGAGAAGGTGTGGCGGAATTCGATGCCCTGGACTGCTTTGAACAAATCGATCGTCTCCTGCAGGAGTTGCTTTAGATCGACCCGTTCAAAGGTCCGCTCAGGCATACGGGCGAAGTTCGAGAACTCGGATGCGATACGGGTCAGTACATCGATCTGTTCGACAACCGTCTGCGAAACACGCTGAAGGATGTCACCGAAATCCTTCGCGCCTTGTCGGTAAGCCTGCACGAGATGCTGAATGGAGAGTTTGATGGGTGTGAGCGGATTCTTGATTTCATGTGCGACCTGTTTTGCCATCTCCTTCCACGCGAGCTCCCGTTCCGCCCTGGCGAGATTCTCCCGGCTGGCTTTGAGCTCACTCGTCATCTCATTGAATGAGCGAATGAGATCGCCCACTTCGTCGGCGGATTGCGCCCGAAGCACAACATCAAGGTCCCCCTTCCCAACACTCCGGGCAGCCCTGGAGAGATCTCGTAACGGTTTGGACAACGTATTCGCCAGGACGAGCGCAACCCCGATGACGAACGAAATGACCAATGCGTAGGCGCCAAGGACAAAAGCATTCCTCTGAGCAAGCTCCTCATCAATCTCCTGCTGGCGATACAAAGCAGGGACGGCCAGAACACCTCTGATGCTGTCCCCAATGACGATGGGCCGATACCCCACGATGTAGCTCACTTCCCCGATTCGTTCCTGCGTTTCGTAGAACCCGCGTCCGAGCACGACCGTGTTGACATACGCCGTCCCGGTCAACCGATTGTCCAGAATGGACGCCCGAAACAGCTCGGGCCGACTGCTGGCCTTCAGCTGCGCTCCCTGATAGATGCTGAAATCCACCCCGAGGTCTGAGGCAACGGTTTCACAGAAATCATTATTCACACCTTGCGAAAAATCCTGCTCATCTTCGACTAAAATAGAAATACGTTGCTGAGTCACATCCAGATCCTGTGAGAGCCGCTTGGTGATATTCTGGTCGAGCCGATCGATGGCAAGCTCCTTGTTGTAATAGGCCATCAGGAGGAGCGGCAGGACCGAGAGGATGGCAAATGAAGTGATGAGCTTTTCACGGAAACCGAATCGTGGTGGACGACCCGCAATGACAGACGAAAGCGACGCGGCAATGCTGATGAGTCCGAACATGAGCAAATACACCAGGAGGGTCTTCACGATGTTGAAGAGATGCCATCGGATGTCAAGCGACCCAATGCTCAGAGAGAGAATTCGCGAGCGATCGGCGTCATCTTTGGCATAGAGAACGTCGTAGGATTGGCCTTCCAGGTCTTGTTCCGACCATACAAATCTTCCTGTCGAGTTGTTCAGGTCTGATTCAATCGACGGCTGCAAGCGCATTCCTCTGAAAAGAATAGGGTCATTGGTCGACCAGAGTATTCCATCCCGGTATTCTGATATCGACACTTTTCGGAACGCGTCCTCGAATGGTTCGCGGGATGTGCTGCGCAGTTGCTCCGGTGCCTCACCACGGAACAGTGTTCTCTGACTCGCAGACATCACGATGGCAATGGAACCAACGGGTTGATTGCCCGGCGCCAAAACGTACTGCCATTCTCCGTAATACTTCACTGTCCCATCAGGCACTTTGCGGTCTACAACAAGGAGTGCCTCTTCTTCCTTGTGGAACAACTGCGTGAGAAGATTCATCTGGTCGACAGAAGTGAGGCCGACGGAGAACCGGCTCAATTCCTTCCCGAACGGGTCATAGACCACCAGGGCTGAATTGTATCCTTCCTTGCTCATCAGAGTTTGCGCCCAGAGTCCGAATGCAAGGTCAACCGAGGCAGTGGAGTCATTTCCTCCCTCCGCGAGTTGATCGACTGCCCTCGAAGTCGCTCCTCGCAGGCTTTCGGACACGACAAGCGAGAGCCAGTTGTCAACAGGACGCAGGAGTTCTTCGGCCAGGAGCTGTGCGCGCTCCCTTTCCTTTTCATGCGTCTTCGCGTCGAGAGCCAGCACAGCAAAAATGAATGCGCCGGCCAAGACGATTGCCGTCGCTACCAGGGGGCGCACTCTCCAAGGGTACCATGTGGGACCGCGCAACTCCAGCAGGAGCACAAACACCAGAACCGAGCCGTAGAGCGAGAGAGGCACATACAACGGAAGCTGGGGTGGCTGATCCAACAACAGGTAGGCGCCATATCCAACCAAGATTGTCAATCCCAGGACCGTCACTCGAGTCCACGCAATCTTTCCATCGCGAACAACACCCCCCATGAAATGACTTGCAAAAAGGAAAATTGCCAGGCAGGTTGCACCGAGGGCGATCGTCAGAAGAATTATGTTGAGGTGCATCACCAACATCGGCGGATTTGGCAGCAGCGACATCGGGTCCCGGTAGCGAATCGTCGAATCGAACACAAAACTTCGCAACGCGGCGCCGTACGCACGGACCAGAAGCTGGAAGGCGAAGGGCAGAAGAAATGCCACTGCGTACCCCGGATATCTCGATCTTCCAAGGTCGGTATGAGTCGAAGAGCGGAACCAATCCAGAGTAAGTTTCAAGAGGAGGAGCATTGTGAACAATAACGTCAGAGCGGAAAGCGTTAGTTCAGCAAGCGAGCCTGCCAGTCCAAGCGGAAATGGGGATGAATGAATTGCGGGGTCAAACAGAAAACCACCAACGAGTGTCGAAGGGAACCCAAGGAATCGCCATCCAATTCGGACAGCCCAGGCCAGAAGAATGGCGAAACCATATCTCAACCAGCGGCTCCCCGCACTTCCTGCTGCTATAAAGAGGAGGACCGCCAGAAAACACATGCCAACCGCGGCGGCAAGGCTTTTTCCCGAATCGAAGTATCGATCTGCTTTCTGAGTTTCGGCTGCAATCGTGGGAAGAGGCGCGAGAGCGTAGCTGAGTAGTCTGCCTTCGACGTCCGTCAGCGGTATGGCGAACGCTGACTCTGACGCTGTATCGCGCGGCATGACCTCTGTTACGAAATGGATGGGAAGGCCCGTGTCCTGTAGCAGCTCGTCAGCCAGGCTCGTGCTTGAGACAAAGCGATTCGACACCGGGTATGTGGTCTCGAGAGGTCGACCGACAAACACAAAGTACCGTTTGTCCGATGATCCGACTCCCACTGATAGATACCGGTGGAGACGGGCCTGTGATACGAAGGCAACTCGATCGCCATGAAAGGGCTTAAGTATCGAAGCATACGTCGTGACAACGCTTCTACCCGACCAGAGGATGATCGTCCCAGCCGTATCGACAATGTCGACACTAAGGTCCTCCTCAGAGTTGTATTTGCTAAGTCGCTGAAATGCCGAGGCAAGGGTCCCTGGCGCCCGCGTATCAACTGCCCGGCTGATTTCTTCATCAAGCCGTATCTCAACCCCCTTTTGCCGCTGACTTTCAAGGCGATCGTTGAAGCTCAACTGAATGGTCTTACCGAGATCCTGCTGCCGCTCGGACTTCGATTGTGACCAGTTGGCTTCGATGTGAGAGCGCCAGGCAAATTGAACGGCGAACAGCAACAGCACGGCTCCGGCCGAAACGAGAAACCCCCATACAGCGAGGCGCGTAGATTTTCCGGCAGGATAAAGGGACATGTCTTGGGTGCGATGCTTAGTAGATGTTAAACTGGCTGATGACCCAACGGGAGTCCAGGAACCGGAGAGACACATAGACCTGTGCCGATTCTCTTCTCCCTTTTGCGGTAAAGGTCAATCGGCCCGTGGCATATGGAGTGGATCCAGTGTCGCTGAATCGTGAAAACTCAAAGGAGAGCGAAGATCGATTCGAGAAATAGCGTTGTAGAATGGAGACCGTCTGGCTTGCGGAAAAATAGCCGCTTTCGCCCCCCGACATGTTCACAAACACTTGCTGTGCAAAATGTGAGGATGCAGAGGTAAGAGATGACCTGAGGATGCTCTGCTCGATGATCCCGAAGAGTTTGCGGGCATCTTCCTGGTTGGGCACGCGATTCTGTATCTCTCTTCCAAGTGCAGGTTCACGCCGTGGCGGTACCCGCTGACTTGGCGATTGGGCCACCCCACATTGCAGGATAACAACAAGAGCTATCAGGACCAGAGCACTGGATCGCATAGGCGAACACAAAGTATCAGAAAAGGCAAATAAAGTCAACCGAAGGCGCCTCAAGCGTAGTAACGCGCGGACGCCACCCTCTTCTCTTCTCCTCGATCTTCCCTCAGGGGTGGCGCTCATTGCTTTTCTTACCAGCACTCAACATCCCCCGTGTGTGGCGAGCATCATCTACCGGTGAACATCATCGATTTCGGATGAATCGACCGGGAACCATCCGTGGCAAGCTGCCGCTTGAGCTCGGGATTCGATTTCGCAACTTGGTACGCCCAATCGAAGGTAACACGCGATGACGTCACCTCCCGAACACGCACTTTGGCGAAGTGATCGTCCCACGTCCAGATGACATAGGTATGACCAGGGATCACCTCGACCGATTTCGACGGCGACCATCCGGCCGATGGGGCGACGGATATGTCATAGAAGGTATTCGTATATCCCATATCCTGAATATCGGAGTCGTCCCACACATTGAGGTAGAAGTGGCCGCTGACGGATTCAAAGAAGACGTCTGTGTAATCGTCATTGTAGTTCCCCACGGAATAGGTCGAGAAATCGTATCCCGAAAGGTCCGGCGACGCATGGAAGTCGTTGAGTCTGGTGCCGTATCCCTCGGGTCTCGCCGTGGCATACACAAGGTCGGTGCTCAAGTCACTTTCGTTGCCGTCATAGTCGTACGCAGTCACGCCATAATACAATCGGACTCCATTCTTGGCTCCGTAATCCACGAACTTCGTCCCGTCGATATCCCCAAGCACGAGGTACTTTCCATCATACCGATCACTAACCCAGATCCTGTAGCCAGCCACATCCGGTTCAGGATTTCTCAACCAGGAGATCTCGACAGCATTATCCATGGCAGTCGCAAGAATTCCGTGAGGCGGGCTTGGCGGCGTTAGGTCGATATACAATGAGTGATGGCAACCCATCATCATTGTCACAACGAGAATGAGTCCGATGTTTTTCATGGTGTCCCTCCCTGAAGCAGTGAGTACGTGCACCGATGAAGATGACAAAGCATATGCCATATGTGATGGGCCCCATTTGGCACCGAATTCTTCAAGTCGGACAAGGATGGTGTACCATGAAGCCGCAGGCCTGTTCACGATAGTGAACAGGCCTGCAGGTGAATGCTAGCATGAGGTAAGACCGGAACATCACGGCGCTTATGACAATGCTACCGTTCCATTGTTGATGATGCCGATCGCCTTTCCTTTCAAGCGATAACCGTTGAAGGGAGAGTTTTTCGATTTGGAATGCAGTTTTGCTGTATCGACAACCCACTCTGCGTTTGGATCGAGGAGCGTTATGTTGGCCCACTCTCCTTCCGCGAATTTGATGGTTGGGAGTGACATGATCCGACGCGGATTCGTGGAAAGTTTTTGGATTAAAGCCATAAGCGTCAGAACCTTCTTGTGGAAAAGTTCAGTCATGCTCAGTCCGATCGATGTTTCCAGACCGACGATACCGAAGGGGGCTTGTGTGTATTCCACGTCCTTCTCATCGATGGTATGTGGAGCGTGGTCGGTAGCGATGACGTCGATCGTCCCATCTTTCAGCCCCTGGATCATCGCTTCGACGTCTTGTCTGGTTCGCAGCGGAGGGTTCATCTTGGTGTTTGTATCAAAACTCGCGACGACCTCCTCGAGCAATGTGAAATGATGCGGAGTGACTTCGCACGTGATGTTCATTCCCTCTGATTTTGCCTTCCGCACGTGATCTAAAGCCCCTTTCGTGCTGATGTGAGCCACGTGGTACCGAGCCTTCGGGACATAACCAAGCAGGATGATATCGCGTGCAACCATCAGCTCCTCGGCAATTGGAGGAATTCCCAGCATCCCGAGGCGTGTCGATGTGACGCCTTCATTCATACACCCGCCCTGAGTCATCGTCGGTTCCTCAGCGTGCTGGATCACGGGCACACCATACATTGAAGAGTACTCGAGTGCGCGTCTCATGATTTCGGCGCTGGCGATGGGAGCGCCGTCATCCGAAAACCCGACCGCACCCGCTTGAGCGAGCTCAGCCATGGGGGCAAGCTCTGTCCCCTGCCTCCCTTTCGTCGCCGCGCCAATGGGAAAGACGTCCACAATGCCACCGCACACTGCTTTTCCCTTTTCGTGAACGTAGCGCGCGACCGATTCCTCATCGATCGCCGGGTTCGTATTGGGCATGCAACAGACAGCCGTGAAGCCGCCCGCCGCCGCCGAGGAACACCCGGTTTCAATCGTTTCCTTGTGTTCAAATCCAGGTTCCCGCAGGTGCACGTGCATATCGATAAACCCGGGCGCAACGACTTTTCCGCGAAGGTTGATCTCATCAAACCCTGTTGGAAGCGAGATGTTCCCAGCGATCTTCTCAATGCGTCCGTTAAGAATTTGAATATCCACTATTTCGTCCCTGCCTGAAGCAGGATCAACAAGTCTGCCGCCTTTTAGGAGAAGCTTCATAGGTTCCTCTGCTCAATTTGAAGTGCCCAAGAGATACAAGACCGCCATCCGGATGGCGACGCCGTTGGTTACCTGTTGAAGAATAACTGAGTGTTCACTATCCGCAAGATCAGCCGAGAGCTCGACGTCGCGATTGATCGGCCCGGGATGCATAATCGTAATCGGTCCCGGTGCTTTCGAGACTTTCTCTTTCGTTACCCCGAAGAATCGATGATATTCCCGGAGTGACGGGAACAGACCGCTTTTCTGACGTTCCAGTTGTATTCTCAAGACATTCAGTGCGTCGACTTCCGGAATGATGTCCTCAAGCCTGTGATACACCTTTACACCCAGTTGCTCAAGGTCACGCGGAATGAGCGTCGCGGGTCCACACACGGAAACGTGCGCACCCATGGTGATCAAACCGTAAATATTCGACCGTGCCACCCTGCTGTGAGTGATATCTCCAACGATGCAGACGCGGAGCCCCTCGAGTTTGCCGAATTTTTCCCGGAGCGTATACATATCCAACAGGCCCTGCGTCGGATGCTCATGCCCGCCGTCACCGGCGTTGATCACGTTGGCATCGACAACGCGGCTGAGAAAATGCGCAGAGCCGGCTGCGGCGTGGCGGATGACCACCATGTCAATTTTCATCGCTTCAATGTTCCGCGCCGTGTCCTTCAGAGTCTCCCCCTTGCTGACGCTGCTTGCAGCGGTCGAAAAGCTGACAACGTCAGCAGAAAGACGTCGCTCGGCGAGTTCAAACGAGATCCTCGTCCGGGTCGAGCTTTCGAAGAACAGGTTGACAACGGTTTTGCCCTGGAGAGGCGGCACTTTCTTGATCGGACGATCGAGGATCTCCCGAAACGAGACTGCCGTGTCAAGGATCAAAGCAATTTCTTCCCTGGACATTCCATCCAATCCAAGGAGGTGGCGGCTTGCGAGCTTCATCGTGTCATCTCCTTTCCGTCGTCGTCCACATCGACAAGATAAACTCCATCTTCGGCGTCGGTTTCTGTCATCATGACCTTGATCTCCTGCTTCAACGATGTCGGTATGTTCTTACCGATGAAATCTGCCTTGATCGGGAGCTCCCGATGCCCGCGATCAACCAGGACGAGTAACTCGATCAACGCAGGCCGCCCAAGGTCGGTCAGGGCGTTGAGGGCGGAACGGATTGTCCTGCCAGTGAACAGCACGTCATCCACCAGCACGATCACTTTGCCGGTGACATCGAAGAGAATCTCGGTGCTTTTCAGCTGTGGCTGGTCGAGGCGGCCACGCAAATCGTCCCGGTAGAGGGTGATATCGAGAATTCCAATCTGAACGGCCTTCCCTTCGATTTCTTCGATCTTTTGCGCCAGGCGACGCGCCAGGTATTCACCGCGCGTCCGGATTCCTACGAGGGCCAGGTTCTCCGTTCCCTTATTCCTTTCGACAACCTCATGGGCGAGCCTGTTCACCGTCCTCCGGAAACTGTCGGTGTCTATGATTTTGGATTTTGTCATGTGCACTCCTTATAAACAAAAAAGCCTCCAGATCCGTCGATATCGGAAAAGGAGGCCAGCAATGCAAAATTCAAAATTCGAAAGTTGAAAAGGGTCACCCCCTTTTTAACTTTTCCTTTCTCATTTTGATTTTCTACTTCCTTCCCTACCTCGCCGGATAGGATTAAAGGATCGATTCAAAGAACAATTAAACTCGGGCATAATATACGACCGAAACCGACAGAAAACAAGACCGCAAGCAACTTCTGTTACATAACCAAAGAGCCTGCCATTAAACCACACGGTCGACGATCATCAGGGCAACCAGGACCGAGAGATACAGCAGTGAAGCAAAAAAGAGTCTCTTCGCGTTCGCGTTGGTTCGGTCCCTATACAGCCTGATCGCCAACCACAGAAACGCTGTCGTCAGGATGACAGCTCCGACGAAGTAGAGGATTCCGAGAACTCCCACCATCGTGGGCATAAAAGCCGCTGGGAGAAGAGCAATGCAGTAAATGAGAATCTGGCGGCTCGAGGCCTCGCCGCTGGGGTCAACAACCATCAAAAGTTTGTAGTTCGCCCTGGCGTAATCCTTCCGATACATCCATCCCAATGAAAGGAAATGGGGCATCTGCCAGAAAAAAAGTATGAAAAACAACGACCACGCTCCCATCGAGAGCTCACCGGTCACTGCAGTCCAGCCAATAAGAGGCGGGATCGCCCCGGGAATACCCCCGACAACTGTGGCAAAAGGAGTGACTCTTTTTAGAGGAGTATAGAGGAAAAGATAAGTGGCCAGAGTCACCACAGCCAGAAACGCAGCTACCGTGTGCGTGAAAAGGAGGAGTTGCAGAACCCCAGCGGCCGACAGTGTTGCACCGAACAACAAGGCATGCTGCTGCGGGATGCGGCCAGACGGTAGCGGTCTGTTTTCAGTCCGGCGCATCTGAACATCCAGATCCCGTTCGATGTATTGGTTCAGAGCACCGGCACCGCCCCCGACCAAAAGCGTCCCAAGAAATGTGTGCAGCAGTGTGAAATATGAAAGCGTGCTTCCAGCGGCCAGATATGCACCGCCGAGCGCCGTCACGACCGAGAGTAGTGTGAGCTCCGGCTTTGTCAGCACCAGATAGTCGTACAGCGTCGAACGACGTATGGGAACTGCGCCTGTCTGTGTTATGCTCTCATTCATTTCTGCGGGGCCGCCTGCCCAGTACCAGCGGGCTTTGTATCGGTGGATCCAAGCCTCTTCAGGATATAGCTGACGATTGAATCAGCCTCCGCGGGCTTCAAACCCTGATTAGGCATGGGTGGAAATGCCGGATCTTTTTTGACGGGGTTGAGCACAAAAGCCATGATCAGATCCTTATTCCCCGCGTACTTGGGGATCACATCCTTGTAGGCCGGACCGATTTTTTTCGAATCAAAAAGATGGCAAGCGGAGCATCTGCCGTTGTAGATATCCTCGCCCGTGAGGGCAGCCGCTGCGACACCGAGTTTCGATTTCAATTCCTCGGTGGCACGATCATACTGGTACGCAAGATACGCCGCCTCCACCGCGGTCGCATTGTGAATCGCCACCTGGTCGTTCACCGAGAGGAAAACGAAGGAGACGGCGAGCGAGTAGACTGCGGAATTCAGGTACGGGGTATGAGAATCACGAACAAAGGCATAAACGTATTGAGCAGCGAGAAACAGAAGGATGAGGGCTACTCCTGCAAATCCGTAGAGCATGCCTGAAAGTGACGCCGGCGGCAACATCAGAACCGCCAACACAGCGAACACAGGAAGCGAGAGAAATGATGTCGTGATGAGTCGAATGGCCAGTCGGCGAGCGAATGCCCGCTGTTCATCGTTGAGCCGGGGTATTCCCTTCTCCCAGGCAAAGAAGAAGTAGAGTATGCCGACACCAGTCGCACCTGCTGCAAGAGCAGTGAATTCAAGCGATCTGATGATCACATCGAGCGAGATAAAAAGCGCGAACACCGAATCGACATCGCTCCAGGTGTCAGGATTTGTGGCTATCGTCAACGCGGAAACAAGAAGGAACGAAGCAACGATCAGGCAGATGACGCCAAGCCGTCCGGCAGCAAAATGAGAAAGAACCGTTTCCTTTGAATAACCACGAATTTCTTCTAAACCATCGGCTCCGCGCGGTTTGCCATCAAGAAGCCCTTCATAATTTGTCAGTACATCGCGCAGCCGAAACGTATACTTGTACGCGTACAGCGAGACAACTGCGATCAGCAGCACGATGAAACCATAGGCAGCCAGCCCGACTGAGATCGCGTCGGTTGACTGAAGCACTTGCGCAAACACGAAGACGGAAGAAAAGCTCGGAACCAGCGCAAGAAACGTAGGGATACTTTTGTTGAAGAGAACAATATCAATCAACTCTTTGGCAAATCGAGTGAGGTTGTCATTCCGCTCTCTCGTCCCCTTTCGATTGACGAAATATGAAATGACGGACGAACCGAGGAGAAATCCGAGATACGGATAGAGAACGATCGAGATCAACCCCCCGATAAGGATGAGCACATGGAAATGCTCCACCGATTGAGGGATTGCGAGAGTTTTGAGAAGATCCATCGTACCTTGTCTCTAGTATGATCCTTGTGATGAAGAGGATCTATTGTGACTGAGTCAACAGCGGTTTGTATGGCTTGGCCTGAGCCATCGAAACCTTCTGATACCACCGTTCAAAACCAGCCGAGTCCATCGATATTACTTTGTTGTACATGTAGGAGTGCCGGAGGCCGCAATATTCCGCACAAGCAATATCATACTCGGCAACAGCCGTGGTTTTGAACCACATTTGGTTTTCCCGATTCGGGATCACGTCTTTCTTGATCCTGAATGACGGAATGAAAAACGAGTGGTTCACATCCACAGAATGGAGCGTGACTTTGATCGGCACATGGACAGGGACGTAGAATGTATCTGCCCTCACGCCGTTGGGATACTCGAACGTCCACGACCACATCTGCGCCGTCACCTTGATGGGAATTGCATCGCTGGGGATGTTCGCCTCATCGAGATATCCTTTCCAACCCATATAGAACATGCCCATGAACAGGACAAGCGGAATCGCCGTCCAGGCCACTTCAAGCGTGATGTTCCCTTCGATGTTATTAGGATGAGGATTCCTCTTTCGGCTGTAGCGTATCAGGAAGTATACCATGAACGCCAGAATGCCGACGAGAACGAGCGCAGAGATGCCGGCGATCGTTAGGAACGTCGTATCCACGGAGTCGGAAAATGGAGAGGTACCTTGGAACATTCGTAGTTGTCCTCAGCGAAAAGCGTAATCGAAAAATGTTAAGACAATGAAGATCAGGAGCACCGCCCCAGCCACGGTCGCAAACAAACGGAAGGTGCGGTCTTCAAATCGCAGGTGCATGAAGATGTTCAGCACCAGGTACCCCTTGATCGAGGCAATCGTGAGCGCTGTGACGATGATCCATCGCCCCAGCTCCATCCCCGCGAGCGCCACCGTAGCCCCTGTCAGGCCCATAAGACCGGCCCAGATGAGAATGTACTGTCCGTACCCCACGACATGGACTTCACTTGAATGCGGATGAGTGTGTTCTGTCATACTCTCTGCCTAATGAACAAGATAGAAGAGCGGAAAGAGAAAAATCCAGATGATATCAACAAGGTGCCAGTACAGTGCGCCGACCTCGAGCTTGACGTACGAATCTTTGGTGATAATGTCGCGCTGTATAAACCGTATGTTCACTGCAAGCACAATGGCGCCGATGATCACGTGCAGTGCATGCAATCCGGTCATGACAAAGTAGAGTCCGAAATAGAGAATCTCCCCCTGGGGCTTGGTCAACAATTCAGGAGACTGGGGATACAGTCCGACGGCGAACTTGTGGCTCCACTCGAAGTATTTGTTGACGAGAAATACGAGGGCAAGGGCAATTGTGATCCCAACCAGAAGCATGGAAAGTTTCTTGTTGCCCCGCTGGATGGCAGTGATGGACATCGCAACTGTGAGGCTGCTTGTCAGCAGCACCATCGTGTTGATGGTCCCCACCAGCGTATCGAGTTCCTTGGCTCCCAGCTCGAATTCAGCTTGATGTGAGAAGCGGTACACTGCGTAAATGACGAACATCCCGCCGAAGAGGATGAGCTCAGTGAACAGGAACAGCCACATACCCATCTTCGAGCCGTAGTCGTCCCGATGCACGTGCCCCACTGCATGCGTTCCTACTGCGGTTGTGGTCAAACTGCCTCCTGCGATGCTTTTTCGTATTTACTGTAATCGTATGGACCCGTCGTCACCGTAGGGATCTCATCAAAATTCTCAAGCGGTGGCGGCGACGCGACGGTCCACTCCAGCGTCTCACCTCCCCATGGATTCGCGGACGTTTTCGAGCCGTTCCACAAGGCGACGAACAGATTCACAAACATGATGATCAGCCCCAACACGAGGATCCACGATCCAACGGTTGCTATCTGGTGCAATGTCTGAAATTGCGGCAGGTAGTGATAATACCTCCGCGGCATCCCGAGATAACCCAGAATGAGAAACGGGATGTAGAGCGTGTTGAACCCGATCGTCGCGAGAACCCAGGCGATCTTTGCTCTCGTTTTGTTGTACATCTTGCCAAACATCTTTGGAAACCAGTAATGAATTGCTGCAAAGAACCCGAATCCGGTGCCGCCGAACATCACATAATGGAAGTGTCCGACGACAAAGTAGGTATCGGTCACATGGATGTTCACAGACAACGCTCCAAGCATCAATCCGGTGAACCCGCCAATGGAAAACTGCACGATGAAGGAGAGAACGTACAGGAGGGGTACGTCGGGATCAATCGAGCCTTTGTACAGAGTTGCGACCCAGTTGAAGATCTTTATGGCGCTGGGAATGGCGACGAGAAATGTCAGGAACGAGAACACGAACATCCCGGTGTTACTCATCCCTACGGTGAACATGTGATGCGCCCAGACAAGCGACCCTACAAACGCGATAGCGAGGCTTGAATAGGCAATAAACCTGTAGCCGAAGATTGTCCGGCGCGCGAAGACCGGGATGATTTCTGAAACCACCCCCATCGCCGGAAGGATGATGATGTACACTGCCGGATGAGAATACATCCAGAACATATGCTGATAAAGAACGGGGTCTCCGCCAAGTGTCGGATCGAAGATCCCGACGCCAAACAGACGCTCGATCACAACGAGAAGGAGTGTGATACCGATAATGGGCGTCGCCAGAACTTGAATCCACGAGGTCGCGTACGAAGCCCAGACGAACAGCGGCATCTTGAACCAATCCATCCCCGGAGCCCGCATGCGATGGATGGTCGTGATGAAATTCAGTCCGGTCAGGATGGATGAAAAGCCGAGCGTGAACGCCGCCAGCAGTGCGGGTATCACATTTGTCGTCGTGCGAATGCTGTAAGGAACGTAGAAAGTCCACCCCGTATCGGCAGCGCCACCGGGCAGAAACACCGAGGTCAGGGCCATGATACCGCCGGCAACGAACAACCACCAAGAAAGTAGGTTCAAACGTGGAAAGAACACATCCTTCGCTCCGATCATCAATGGAATCATGAAATTCCCGAAGACCGCCGGAACAATCGGGATCACGAAAAGGAAAATCATGATGATGCCGTGGAGCGTGAAGAACGTGTTATACGTCTGCGGCTGGACAATCGTTCCTTCCGGTTTCAGCATTTCCAAACGCATGAGAAAGCCGAGTGTGACAGCCGCGAAGAAAAAGAATAGGATTGTGCCCAGGTACAGAAGGCCGATCCGCTTGTGATCGGTGCTGAGAATCCAGGAGAGAATCCCCTTCCGTTTCGTCGAAACGTGGTAGAAGTCGGGTTCCGCTCCAGCCAGCACAGCAGGTGTCGCCATAATTGATTTACCTTTCGGGTTGCTTCTTTTTCGGTCGTACGATGAAAATGATGACGAATATTCCGACGAATCCCAGTATCACGACGAATGAGATGCGCATGAAATTCAGCGAGTACGTGCGTCCCTCGGGATTATAACTGAAGCAGAAGGTCAGGATATTTGCGATCGTAGGTCCGATCTTTCCCGTCGATGCTTCGTACACGGCCATCTTCACATCGAAGGGAAGGTAATGAATGCCATTGATGTACCGGGTGATTTTCCCCTCGGGAGAAACGACGATCAACGCCCCCGCATGAATGAAATCATTTCCGCTGCGGGTAAAATAGAATCCGGCCCCGTCAGTGACTCGCTCGATTGCCAGGCTGTCGCCGGTCAGGAACCGCCAACCGTTCGGATCTTCCGGTTTCTTGAGCAGCTGCATGTAGTTGTCCTTTTTACCAGCAGCCATATCTGGAGTCTCACGATAGTCAAAACTGATCGTGATGATCTGGTAGTCCTTCCCCAACACCAAATCCGTTTTGTCGACAACTTTCGTGAGCTCGTTCAGGAGGGGCGTACAAATGCCGGGACACCGAAAATAAACGAACGTGAAGATGGTCGGCTTGTTGACGAGGCTCTTCAGTGTCACTAGATGACCGGTCTCATCATACAGTTCCTGGTCCAACGGAATCGTCTGGCCGAGTTTCTCTTCGATTCCAACCTTGGGATGAGTCTGACCGTTCACTCGCAGCGGGGCGCTGAGTGCCAGCACGAGCAAACCGGCAAGCAAACTGTGCAATATTTTCATGACTACCCTCTCCGAGCTTTCAGCCCGTTCAAGAACTGGTAGAGAGATGTCCAATCAGATGAAGAAAGTTGGACAACCTCGGCTTTGAATCCAAGTTGTAGGGGTTCAGCACTGACAATTTTGATGAACTGATCGACGTTCTGAAGTGATGAATTGCTGTTAAACAGCATGCCCGCGAGTATTCTCTGCTTATTGCGCGCTACCCGTTCAAAGACCTGCAGGCCTGCGCTGTTTGTCTGTCCCTCCAGGCTCCTTATGAGCTCTGCGATCTTGGCGACTTCAGGTGCGGTCTCCCCTTCAACAATCTGTGCAGCTTTTTTCACGGGAATCTGGCCGGGCGTATTTGTCCCCTCCGAAAGCTGATATGTGGTCTCAAGCCCCTGGAGCTCCGCCTGCGAATCGAGCGGTTGTCCGGCTGCCAGAGAACGAACGAAGTGAATCAGAGCAAACCGGTCGTGCGGCGGAAGATAACTGAATGATGCCATCGCGCTGCCCGGAATTCCATCTTGCAGTGTCTTGTAGATTTGCGAGACCTTTGAACCATTCTTCCATCCTGTCAGCTGGTGAAAGTTTCTCGGTTTTGGATTCAGCGTAACGGCTGTCGGTCCGTCTCCTTCCCCGTTATCTCCATGGCAGGATGCACAAAGTGTCCCGAACACTTCCTTTCCTTTATTCACCAGCTCGACGGTGGCTACAGATGCTTTCGCCACATCGACAGGAGGAAGCGACCTGGCGCTCTGGAACGGAATGTCCTGAACGAAAGAAGAAGAGTCGGTCACAACAGAAGGACTGATAGAATTCTTTCCGATCGCGGTCAGGTTCTCCATGTAGGAAATGCCGAGCACCGTAAGAATCAGTGCAAAGAGTACATAAGAGTAACCAAAGAGCTTTTCGGGCTTTTTGATCAGATCTTTGAAATCGATTTCTGGTTTGAGATCCGGTTTCTTTTCCATGCCTGCCTTTGAGAGTTACAGCCTGAAACTAAGTCCGCGCTCCAGTTTGGGGTCACCTATCGGGACGATGTTGTTTCGCTTCACTTTGAACGAAAACACGACCATGATAAGTCCGACAAGCAGTATCGGAAATCCGAATTCATTCCAGCTGAACGGAACCGTCTTGCTGTATGTCGGCATCACGAGCCAGTAGAGGTCGAGCATGTGGGCGAAGAGAATCCAGATGGCCATCAGTTTCAGTCGTTTCGTGTCCATCTTGGAATCTTGCGTCAGGAGCGCAAAATACGGGACAGCGAAATGGACGATAATCAGGAGAATAGACACGTACTCCCATCCATTCTTCCATCGGCTGATGAACCAGAACGTTTCCTCCGGCAGGTCCGCGTACCAGATCAGGAGGAACTGACTGAATGCGATATACGCCCAGAAATTGATGAACGCGAACAGGAGAGCGCCAAGACTATAGAAGTGATCGCGTTGGAGCTGCGGGAAGTAGCCCGACTCGTACATCTTCACGATGATGTACGTAGCGGCGGCAAGAGCTGCCAGGATCGTTCCCGAAAAATAGTATACACCGTACATCGTAGAGTACCAATGCGGCTCGAGACTCATGGCCCAGTCGACAGCGGTCAATGTAAGCGTGATTGCAAAGACCGGCATGAAAACTGCGGAAAGCTTGATGTTGCGTGTTGTGAGGCTTTGATCTTTTGTGATGTCCTGCCTGGATGAGTTCCTCGTAAAGAGGAAATAGAACAGGCTCCAGAGAACGAAAATGATAATAAAACGGAGGACAAAGAAGTTGACGTTCAGATACGATGACTTTCCCTGAAGAATCTTGTCTGCCGCGACGGCTTCAGCATGGGTCCAATGATACAGATCGTGGAGATTCAGGAATATGGGAATGGCCAGCAGAGGAATGAGGAGCGTCAAAGCGCCGAGAAATTCGTTGACGCGACGCATCGGCACGCTCCAGACTGCCCCAGCAATATATTCGAGAGCCACGAGGAAAATAGAGCCGATCCCAATACTCGTGAGGAACAGGAACCCGATGATGTTGTCAAACGCCATACGTCTCGGATCAATCAGATACCCGGCTGCGGCTATCACGACACCGACGATAAGAAGAATCCAGCCGTACCGCGCGACCTGGCCGGGGAGCTCCTTCTTCATTTCTGCAGCGGTTACGGAGTTATTCATTTCAGATCGGACTCCTTTGCGTTCTGGGCGCGCTGCAACACACGGATGTAACGAACAATTGCCCACCGGTCATCCCGTGAGATCTGCGAGGCATACGAAGGCATCACGTTCTGTCCTTCCGTAATCACATGGTAAATATTGCCGTCCGGCCAGTTTCGTACTTTGTCCGAGTGGAGAGTCGGCGGATTGGGGAATTGACCCCTCAGCCGGCTGTCTCCCCGCGCAAAATTACCATGGCAGGGGCTGCAGTACGTCAAAAACTTTGACTTGCCGCGGTCGAGAACATCCCTAGTAGAGAGAAGGGGATTGACAAGATTCTTCCCTGCCTCGTCCGGTTTCCCTTTGAACGGATACGGCAGGAACCCGCGTGCGACCGTACCTTCGACCGGCGGCCTCATCCCGATCCCGTCTTTGAACAATTCACTGGGCCGTTGCGCCTTCAGCTTGGATTGGGTCATCATCCACGAAAACGGTTCCATAAAGAGGAGTTGGTTGAAGACAATATAGGTGGCGCCGGATACCAGGAGCGCCGTCAAGGCAAGGACTCCGATGAACTTTGGATCGAACATCCGCTGGCCATGGTTGAGATCTTCAAGGTCGTAGTGAACGGCCGCGATGTCTTTCCCGCCAATCTTCTTCAGAAACTCCCGCACCGCTGCTTCATTGAACGCAGGATCATCGGCCTCGATACTGATGCCGAACCTGTCCGACGAAACTCTCTTCATGTACGGCGTGTCGTGAAGGGGATGGCTGATATTTGGGAACTTGAAATAGAGGACGATCATCGTCACAACCGACAGGACAGCCACCAGCAGGACGGTAACCTCGAACGCGATAGGAACAAATGCCGGCCACGACCAGAACGGCTTCCCTCCGATCACCAGCGGATAGTCCGAAGATGTCACCCAAGTCATAAGCGCGACTGCTGAAACCGCGCCGATGATGCCGAACACCAGGGAGAATACTCCAAGGCGCGTGGGCTTCAACCCCATGGAGCGGTCCATCCCATGGACCGGATAGGGTGTATTCACATCGAAGTGCGTATACCCGGCCTTCTGCGTCTCCTGAGCGGCGTGGATGATTTCATCCGGCGTTTCAAAGAGTGCTGTAATTGAAAAGAGATGCTGTTCGTTCATAGATGCATTTCATTCTTAATGATGCGAGGGCTGTCCCCCTTCGACGACAGCCTTCACCTCGCTGATGGAAACCACCGGCAAGATGCGCACAAAGATCAGGATCAGAGTAAAGAAGAGGCCGAAGCTCCCGAGCAAGATCCCAATATCGTACATCGTGGGAATGTAATGACCCCAGCTTGACGGGAGAAAATCGCGAGACAGGGAAGTCACGATAATTACAAATCGTTCGAACCACATACCTACATTGACGAGAATGCCGATCACGAACATGAAAGGAATGGACCGGCGGATCTTCTTGAACCAGAAGAGCTGCGGGAATATCACGTTGCAGCTGACCATGGTCCAGTAAGCCCAGGCATACGGACCGAGCGCACGGTTCAGAAATACGAATGACTCAAACTGGCTGCCGCTGTACCACGCAATGAAAAACTCCATCGCATAGGCATACCCGACCATCGATCCTGTCACGATCATCACCTTGTTCATCTTCTCAAGATGATCAAGCGTGATGATGTGTTTGAGATTGAACGCCTGCCGGACAAAGATCAGGACGTTCTGCACCATGGCGAAACCTGAAAACACCGCCCCTGCGACGAAATATGGTGGGAAAATTGTCGTGTGCCATCCAGGGAGGACTGACACGGCGAAATCGAAGCTCACGATGGTGTGAACAGAGAGAACAAGAGGAGTTGCAAAGCCAGCGAGGATCAGATACGCTCGCTCGTAATGCTGCCAGTGACGGTTGGAATGACGCCAACCGAGACTCAATACCGAGTAAATTGTCTTCTTGATGGAACTCGATGTCCGATCCCGGAGGGTGGCGAAATCCGGGATCAACCCGACGTACCAAAAGACGAACGAAACAGTGAGATACGTGGAGACAGCAAAGACATCCCAGACCAGAGGAGACGTGAAATTCACCCAGAGTGCATTCTGGTTCGGGTACGGCATGAGATAGACAGGCAACCAAGGACGCCCAAGATGGAGAATTGGGAACATCCCGGCACATATCACTGCGAAAATTGTCATCGCTTCGGCGAAACGGGCGATTCCCGTTCGCCAACGCTGACGAAGGAGAAAGAGGATTGCGGAAATCAGCGTCCCCGCGTGTCCGATGCCGACCCAGAAAACGAAGTTGACGATATCAAAACCCCAGGCGACTGGCTGATTGATACCCCACATCCCGAGGCCTTTGTAAAACGTCATACCAACGCAGAATGCACCAAACGACAGGAACGAGAGTGTCACTGCCAGGACAATCCACCACGTGCGCGTCGGAAATTGATCGAGCGGAGCCGCAATCGTCGCATCAAGTTCGGCAGGGTGTGGTCTTCCCTCAACGACAGGAAGCTCACGCGTGTAGTCCACTACAGCAGTGCTCAAGTCAGGTTCTCCGAATGAATGTTGCGCAATTTCGCGAGGTACGTCACGTTCGGCCGTGCATTCGTCTCTTCGAGGACGTGATACCCAAGCTGATGATTCCGATATACCGAGACTTCAGACTTCGGATCGCTCATATCGCCGAAGACAATAGCCGTCGCCGGACAAGCCTCCTGGCACGCGGTCTTGACGTCACTCCCCTTCAGCGAAACTCCCTTCTCTGCTGCATGCTGTCGTGCTTCCATGATCCTCTGGACACAGAACGTGCATTTCTCCATCACACCGCGCGACCGGACTGTCACTTCCGGGTTGTAGAGAAGTCCGACGGGTTGCTGCTCATAGTATCCGTCAGCGACGTAGTCTCTCCAGTTGAAGAAATTGAACCGACGGACCTTGTACGGACAGTTGTTGGAGCAATACTTGGTTCCTACGCACCGGTTATAAACCATTTGGTTCAGGCCATCTGGGCTGTGGGTCGTGGCTACAACGGGACAAACGTTTTCGCATGGGGCCTGGTCACAATGCTGACAGAGCATCGGCTGGTGGCTTGGGATAGGAGCATCGGACGTACCGGAGTAGTACCGATCGAGCCGAATCCACTGCATCTCCCTTCCCTTCGCGACCTGTTCTTTGCCGACAACGGGGACGTTGTTCTCCACATTGCAGCCGGCAACACACGCGTTGCAGCCGATACACTTGTTGAGGTCAATCGCCATCGCCCACTTCACACCTTTGTACTCGACTTCGGTGTGAATGCTGAACAACTCTTTCTTTTCCTTATGAAGAAAATCGGGTTCTTTCGAATACTGAAGGACTGTGCCCTCCTGAATCACTCCGCGCTTCAGATGGAAATCCTTGACAAACGTGTCGTCGAGCGAGTGGTGTTCCTGCGTCGAGGAAAGCATATAGGTTCCGGACGCCTTCACCACATTGGCTCCGCCAACCACCCGGCTGCCAGTCAGAGACGTTTTCGGCAAAAGGACATTCACGTCAGTTCCTACTCCAGATCCAATCGGTCCGGCGTTTGTCCGCCCATATCCCAATTCGATAGAGATATAGCCGTCCGCCTGTCCGGGCTGAACAAACACGGGGACCGTCTGCTTTCCTTGCGGGAGCGTGATGTCAATTGTGTCGTTCATGTTGACGCCGAGCTCTTTCGCCGTCGACGTGGAAATCGCCGCATAGTTGTCCCAGACAATCTTCGAAACCGGATGCGGAAGTTCCTGCAGCCATCCATTGTTGGCGAACGTGCCATCGCCGATATAGTAGCTTCGGGTCAGGCCTATGGCATATCCCTTGGAGGCTGCGGGGACAACCGCTGCGAGCGCGTCCCACTTGAACCTGTATTCATTCTTCTCTCGCTCATCCACAGTGATCACGCCATCGTGGAGAGCTGAATACCAGAACGTCTTGAAATCAGTCTTCTTGTTGAGAGCCGGGAAGTGCGTCCTCTCCCATTGTGACATCAGGTATTCATGATACAGAGTCTCTTTGTAGGAGTCCTTTCCCTGGATCCATGAAAGCAGCACTGCTTCTTTCTGTCGAGTATCATAAAGAGGAGCGATGACCGGCTGCTGGAACGAATATACGCCTGTCCGGACCTTGAAGTCTCCCCACGATTCGAGAGCATGATTCACCGGAAGGACATAAGAACAATATCGCGATGTCTCGTCTTCTTCCTCCAGGAGGCTGATACTGACAGGGACATGCTTCAGGGCATCTTCATAGCCAAACGCGGCAGGGAGCTGATAGACGGGGTTCGTGCCAACGTGGACTACCATCCCCACACGCCCCGATTTCATTCCTTCCACGAGCGATTCGAAATCCGCCTGTCCCGAGCGCGGCGTCAA
The DNA here is from genome assembly GCA_049522195.1 of Bacteroidota bacterium. Lineage (GTDB taxonomy): Bacteria > Bacteroidota > Ignavibacteria > UBA10030 > UBA10030 > UBA9647. The sequence goes on along the minus strand of JBEKOB010000023.1, from coordinate 16,799 downwards.
GATTTCGGATCGTGCCGTTTCATACAGAACATTGTTGCCCAGGAGCTCATTCAAATAGTTCACTGCCACATGGACGTCCGACGGAAGCACATCGCCGGCAATGACGAACGACCGACCGGTGTTTTCGATGAGGTCGTCAACCAGGTGCTTCAATACATCCGCAGAAAGTCCGTGCTGGGATGCGAACTGATTGAGCGAGGCACCATTCACCGGAGGAGGAATCGATCCTTTGAACGATCCTTTCTTCCTCACGACGGCGATCTCATTGATCACGGCGAGCACGAACGACAGCTGCTCATCCGGGCGCAGCCGCAACCGGTAATCCGCGTTTGCGCCGGTGAGGCTCATCGATCCCTCAACGGAGTAGAGACGGTTGAAGTCCTTCGTCTTCATGATATCGCGCCCATCGGTGAAGCGGCGGATCTGCTCGATCGTCATTCCCTCGTTCCCGAGGAAGTCCGATTCCAGCGCCAGAACGATCTTTGCCTTGTCCCAGTCGACGGAGGGAAGCTCGGTTGTTCCGTAGCACTGTTCCCACGCATGACGGCGATTCGCGTCATGAAAGAAGTCGTACACATAGAGGCGCGTCGTCGGATACTTCGCGCTGAACTCCGCAAGAACCTTTGCCGCCGTCGGTGACTGAACCGAGTGAAGAACAAGCGCGATTTCTCTCGACGCCTTGACGCTATTCTCAAGATGGCCAGCAATTTCCACGTCGGCCTGCTTCCAGGTCAGCGTACCCGATTTTCCCGATGCGCTGCCGAAGACCGGACCGCGCAAACGATATGGGTCATACAAATTCAGAATGCTCGCGTGTCCCGTTGCACAGATTTTGCCGCGGTTCACTGGATGGTCCGCATTACCGTCAATCTTTATTGGCCGGCCTTCGCGCGTCTTAACAAGAATGCCACATGACTGTGCACACCCGTTGCACGTGGAAGCATAGTAATTAGGAACCCCGGGCGTGACTTCTTCAGGCTTCTTGCTGTACGGGACAATTTCTCCGCGGTCCCGGTAGTTACTGCACCCTGCCGCTGCGAACGCGGCGGATGCCGTCAGGAGAGCGAGGAATTGTTTCCGCGACATCGCGGAAAGTTCAGATATCTGAAAGTCGTCCGTGACGCCGGCCATAAACTCGTGGGCCTTGGCGTCACTCACCGCATCCTTGTCGTGCAATTCCCGCAGACTCTTCCAGTAATTAGGGTCATTAGACATTCGACTTGGAGCCTTCCTTTGATCTCGGAACCGCTAGCGGATTGATACTGATATTGACCGGGCGCTCTTTTTCGCGCGCCTGTTTCCGGGAACCGAACAGTTTCTGCAGAATGCTTCCTCCGAGAACTCCTCCACCGACAGCAGCGAGAAGCTGGCCAAAGAATGCGCGGCGTTGAGATCTCTGGGCACTTTTTTCGTTCGAATTCTGACTCATAGTGTTATCCGTTCGTCTGGCCTAGCGATGACACGTACTGCAGTAATCGGGTCCCTTCTTGATTCCGGGAACGCCGCTCAAAACCTCGGGTGCATTTCTGTGGCATTTCAGGCACGCCCCCATTGTGAATTCCGAAACCTGCATGACCACATCCATGTTCTGAACCTGCCCGTGACAGTTAGCGCAATCGATACCACGGTTAACATGCGCACTGTGATTGAAATACGCATAGTCAGGAACCTTATGGACACGTTTCCACGGCAGCGCGATCCCCTCTTCGTAGTACTTTGTCAGTTTGATTATTTCAGGACGGTTCTTGCGGGCAACAGAGTGGCAGTTCATGCAGATTGAAACAGCGGGGACGGTCGCGTGCGGCGATGACGTCACTGCCGTATGACAGTAATTGCAATCGATCTGCATCGTCCCGGCGTGAAGCTTGTGAGAAAAAGCGATGGGTTGCACAGGGGCATACCCAAGGCCGTCCCGCTCTGCCCGGGAAAGAAAATATGTGGCGATGAAGGATACGGCCGCAACAAACACGACTATAGGAAGACGAACCCGCAACGTATAGTCAAGCAGCGATTTTTTCATGCATCAACTCTTCAGGACACTCAGTAATGGGCCGGGAGGAATACCGGAAAGGCCACTGTTCTTCAGGAAAAAACTGGTTCAAAACACAGGAATGAAGCAGGACTGCAGAAAAACATAGTCAATATTAAGAAAAGTTCCGGTTCGATGCAAATATTTTAGGAGCCAAAGTATTTTTTTCTTCATCTCTAAGGTTTCCCCTCCGCCGTCCTCGACCGAAGATCACGAATTCGTATGTCGAGCCTCCGACAGTATTTTTTCCCGGAGGATCACACACCCCGTTCATGGTGTTGAACTTCCTGACATGGAATGGTATTATGATTATTAATCCTCTCTAAGTTGAATTCCTCTACAGAATAAGCGACGGTTCATGGAATCGGCGACCGTGGAAGAAGCCCAGGCGCTCTGTTTTCACTGTGGAACTCCTGCCGGCAACTCCGACATCGAGGTGGACGGCAAGCCATTCTGTTGCGCCGGCTGCAAAGCCGTATACCAGATACTCTCGGCTAACCAGCTCTGCCAGTACTACAATTTTGACCCGAACCCAGGCATCACTCCCTCCCTTCACGCGGCCCCCCGGTTTGAATTCCTCGACGACCCGGCCGTGATACAACAGCTCATTGATTTCTCCGACGGCTCAGCGACCGTACTCACGCTCCGGATTCCTCAAATGCACTGCAGCTCGTGCATCTGGCTGCTCGAGAACCTCCACAAGCTGGATGAAGGGGTTGGCTTTTCCCGTGTCGACTTCCTGAAGAAGACGCTTCTGATACGCTTTGCGAAACAAAAGACCTCGCTTCGCAAGATCGTTACGCTTCTCACCTCACTCGGCTACGAACCCGAACTCAATCTGGGGAGCATCCAGAAAAAGCCGGCCCAAGCGATGAACCGCAGTCTCTTCCTCAAGCTCGGGATCGCGGCGTTCTGTTTCGGGAACATCATGCTGTTCAGCTTGCCGGAGTACTTTGCAGGATCGAGAGCCGATTTCTCCTCGCGTAGTCTGTTCGGCTACATCAATCTCCTTCTCAGCCTTCCGGTCGCGCTGTACAGCAGTTCACTCTTCTATGTCTCCGCGTGGCAAGGTCTTCGGAAGAAGATCATAAACATCGACGTTCCGATCGCACTCGGGATTGGGGTGGTGTTCGTCCGCAGCGTGGTAGATGTTCTTCTCGCCACCGGTCCCGGCTATTTTGATTCGCTCACGGGACTTGTCTTCTTCCTGCTGATTGGAAGATTGTTCCAGAACAAAACGTATGAAGGGCTGAACTTCGAACGTCACTATCAATCCTATTTCCCGCTCGCTGCTGCAGTTCGGAAGAACGGAGACGAGCGCACTATTCCGATCACTTCTCTCCGGCCGGGGGATCGCATGATCCTTCGCAACAATGAAATCATTCCCGCCGATTCGGTCGTGATGAAGGGCTCCGCACGGATTGATTACAGTTTCGTGACTGGAGAATCAAATCCCGTAACCAAGGTGGTGGGTGAAGTTGCCTATGCAGGCGGGAAGCAGGCAGGTGCCACAGTTGAGTTGGAGGTCATCAAAGAGGTTTCTGAGAGCAAACTCGTTCAGCTCTGGAATGATTTTGGCGGTTCGGAGAGATCGAAATCAAGACTTCTGACTCTGTCGACGAGCATCGGCAAATACTTCACAATTGCGATCCTCATGCTCACGGCGGTGACAGTTTTCTTCTGGTGGATGGTCGATCACACCAGGATACTCAACGCGGCGACGGCAATTCTCATCGTGGCTTGTCCTTGCGCCCTTGCGCTGGCCGCCCCTTTTGCGTTCGGAACGACAATGCGCATTTTCGGGAAACGGGGATTTTATCTGAAGAATGCGGGAATTGTTGAATCGTTGTCAAAAGTGGACACGATTGTTTTCGACAAGACTGGGACTCTAACTCAGACTTTTCACTCCTCTATCCAATTTGTGGGAATGCCCCTGAGTGAGAAAGAAATCCGGTTGGTTGCCTCTCTGGCGCGCAACTCCACTCATCCCCTTAGCAGGACAATCGTCGAACATCTCGCTCAAAAAGATCTGTCCGATGTCCATAGCTTCGAAGAGGTTGAAGGAGAAGGAATTCGCGGGATCGTCGAAGGGATTCCCGTTCAGCTGGGTTCGTCGAATTTCGTCAGAGGAAAGAAACCGTGTGATGAACCCGAGACAACGGAGACGCGGGTACATCTTTCACTACAAGGGGAGCACCGCGTGTGGTTCTCTTTTGAAAATACGTACCGAAAGGGTGTCACCGAGGTACTGTCTCACCTCGGGAGGAAACGATCGCTCATGATTCTCTCAGGTGACGGAGACAGGGAACGAGAGAGGCTTCAGTCAATCTACGGTCAATTCGCGGACATGCGCTTCGATCAGAAGCCATCGGACAAGTTGGCGTTCATCCGGGAACTGCAAAACGCCGGACGGAAAGTGCTCATGATCGGCGACGGGCTCAATGACGCCGGCGCGTTGTGGCAGAGTGACGTTGCAATAGCAGTAGCAGAAGATGTGACCTCCTTCTCACCTGCCTGTGATGCAATTTTGGAAGGTTCCTCGTTTGGAATGCTGGACCGTCTCCTCGAATTCGCGTCCACGAGTCAGCACGTGGTCTACGCGAGCTTTGCGCTATCCATTCTCTATAACATCGGCGGATTGTGGTTCGCTGTTCAGGGATTACTCTCCCCTCTTCTTGCCGCAATCCTGATGCCGTTGAGCTCGATATCGGTGGTGATTTTTTCAACAACTGCTGTCCGGCAGCTCGCCAAGACAAAAGGTGTGATCTAATGTCCGTCATTTGGATTCTTGTCGGATTTAGCGTTGCGGTCGCGTTAGGATTTCTGATCGCGTTCATCTGGGCGGTGCGAACCGGACAGTACGACGACAAGTACACTCCCTCGGTGAGAATTCTCTTTGAGGAAGAAAAGAAAACCAGTACTTTCAACCAGCAAAATTCAACAAAAAAAGAAGAAGGATCTGCCTGGAATGGAGATGGTAACCGTCAGGTACGATAATAGAATCGTACGCAATTTCGCCGTCGCGACGATGGTGTGGGGGGCAGTGGGGATGCTCGTCGGACTGATCATCGCTCTTGAGATGTTCGAGCCCGCGGTGAACCTGAAGCTTCAATTTGTCACGTTTGGGCGCATCCGCCCGCTGCACACAAATGCAGTGATCTTCGCATTTGTTGGCAACGGCATCTTCATGGGGCTGTATTATTCTCTGCAGCGCCTCTGCAAAGCCCGCATGTTCAACGACATCCTCAGCAAGATTCACTTTTGGGGATGGCAGGCGATAATCGTTTCCGCAGCACTCACACTGCCGCTAGGCTTCACGACAGGCAAGGAGTACGCGGAACTCGAATGGCCCATAGACATCCTCATCACGATTATCTGGGTTGTTTTCGCAGTAAATGTCTTCGGGACGATCATCGAGCGGCGGGAAAAGCACATGTATGTCGCTATCTGGTTCTATATCGCCGGCATCGTCACTATCGCAGTTCTTCATATTGTAAACTCGATCGAGCTTCCTGTCTCCTATCTGAAAAGTTATCCTGTCTATGCAGGTGTGCAGGACGCTCTGGTGCAGTGGTGGTACGGACACAACGCGGTCGCATTTTTCCTCACAACTCCATACCTGGGGTTGATGTACTACTTCCTTCCAAAGGCTGCAGAGCGCCCAATCTATTCATACCGACTTTCAATCGTGCACTTCTGGTCCCTGATCTTCTTGTATATCTGGGCAGGTCCGCACCACCTGCTGTACACAGCGCTTCCGGATTGGGCGCAATCGCTCGGAACGGCTTTCTCCATCATGCTCCTTGCCCCGTCGTGGGGGGGAGCGATCAACGGTCTTCTGACGGTTCGCGGGGCATGGGACAAGGTTCGCGAAGATGCGGTTCTGAAGTTCATGGTTGTTGCCATCACTGCGTACGGCATGGCCACATTTGAAGGGCCGATGCTGTCTCTCAAGAATGTCAACGCAATCTCGCACTATACGGATTGGACTATCTCACACGTTCACATCGGTGCGCTGGGATGGAACGGGTTCCTCACGTTTGGCATACTGTACTGGCTGATCCCAAGGCTGTGGAATACAAGCCTCTTCTCCCGCAAACTGGCAAATTTTCATTTCTGGATCGGGACCCTCGGAATCGTGGTGTATGCAAGCGCTCTGTACTGGGCCGGCATCACGCAATCCTTGATGTGGAAGCAATTCACGTCATCCGGCGTGCTTCAGTATCCGAACTTCCTGGAAACGGTCGTTCAGATACTCCCCTTCTATATGATACGGGCCCTTGGAGGTGCACTTTACCTCGGAGGAGTGCTCCTGATGATCTACAACCTCATCCGAACAGCTCGGCAGGGAAAACTTGTAGGAGACGAAGAAGTGCAAGTCCCCGCACATTGGGAAGAGCGCCCCATGCGGCAGAACAAGCACAAATGGCTGGAGCGACGACCGGTCCAATTCGCGCTCCTTGCCACCGTCGTGGTCTTGATTGGAGGCATTGTCGAATTGGTACCGACCTTCCTTATCAAGTCGAATATTCCCACGATCGCTTCGGTTAAGCCATACACTCCACTCGAACTTCAGGGCCGCGATATTTACGTGAGGGAGGGATGTTACACCTGCCATTCCCAGATGGTCAGGCCGTTCCGATCGGAGACAGAGCGGTACGGTGAATACTCCAAGGCGGGCGAATTTGTTTATGACCATCCATTTCAGTGGGGTTCAAAACGGACAGGACCGGACCTTCACCGCGTCGGCAAGAAGTATCCGAACCTCTGGCATTTCATGCACATGGAAGACCCGCGATCGGTTTCCCCGGGCTCCATCATGCCCGCGTATCCATGGCTCTATACACAGAATACCGATGAGTCTATTGTCGATGCAAAAATTCGTGCGATGCAGAGACTCGGTGTCCCCTATCCAAAAGATTACGATAAGCAGGCCGTCGCAGACATGAGGGCGCAGGCCGGCGGTATTGCGGGAGATTTACAGAAACAGAACGCGCCAGCCGAATCCGACAAGGAGATTATTGCGGTGATTGCTTACCTGCAACGGCTCGGGACTGACATTGCGGTTCAACGATAGCTCCTCAGGAAGGGGTTGAAACCCCTCTGGGTTTTGGTTGTGAGTTCTTTGATCCCCGACCTGCCCGCCTTCGTCCTTCGGACTACGGCGGGTAAAAAGGTCGGGGCAACAGGCCAGTTAAAGATTGATGCAACTCGCTGCTCGAAGGTCGGGGCAACAAACTGTAGGAAGGCCGGGCCAACAAGATGGTTGAGCACCCGCGCAAGAGGCTGATTGAAGGTCGGGCAACAATCTGTCGAGTCATTTTTCCGGGTGTGTTTTAGTTCCACAATGTGAGGAGATGTAAGAAATGTTTTCACATTATCTTGAGGCGATTGAGGGCATCGCCTCCTATCCTTTACTCTCGCTCCTGATCTTCATCCCTTTTTTCGTTGGCGTGCTGATTTACGTCGTGAGGATGAAGAAAGAAGATGCCGACAGGATGAGCCAGCTGCCATTGAACTGATTGACCGTATCACGCACATAGGTGTGACCGTGAACATCTACCGCCATTTCGCCAAAGTCCTCCTCCGACTCCTCATCATCAGTGTGCTTCTGCCCCTGATTCTGGGAGACCTACACGCGCAGACCCAGGTCGCCGAGGAGGGCACAAGCTCAGCGCTCATCTTCACCGGACTCCTGACCCTGTTCTTTATAGGCCTCATACTCTTCGTTATCTTCGTGCTCGATGGTGAAGTTGACCCAATCCTCCGGGCATTAAAATCCGCGTACGCTTCCATTGCGCCGAAGTCAACCGGAAAGGCGATTCCTCTAGACGAAAACCACGATGGGATCACAGAGCTGGACAATCTTATTCCTCCGTGGTTCAGCTATCTTTTTGGCGGGACAATTGTTTTTGCCGTGATCTATCTTCTGAACTATCACGTCTGGCAATCGAGCCCTCTGCCTCAGGCTGAATATGCTGAAGAAATGGCTGCTGCGGACCTCTCGCGGCGCGTCCGAATGGCGTCGGAAGGAACAATCAACGAAGATGATCTGGTTGTGCTTGTCGATGAGGCCTCCATCAAGGCAGGTCAGGAGAGATTCCTGAGGAATTGCATCACATGTCACGGCACGCATGCCGAAGGGATCGTGGGACCCAACCTGACCGACCAGTACTGGATCCATGGCGGCGGCGTCAAAAACGTCTACACCACGATCAAGAATGGAGTCCCTGAAAAAGGGATGATCAGCTGGAAGCTCGTCTTTACACCGAAGGAGATCCAGCAAATCGCCAGCTATGTTCTCTCACTTCAGGGCAGCAATCCCCCCAACGCCAAGAAGCCGGAAGGGAATCTCTACACAGAGCCGAAACCTCAACCAAAGGATAGCACCAACGTTGCGCGACGGCTGTAGCGCCGTTTCCAATGAGTCTTCGTGTGTTGTCGATCAAGAGCGCACAAGTGGAAATTAGCACTGTGCTTTATTCGCTACAAGATCTACTGTTGAAAGTGGCACTAGAGACGCGTCTCGGAGATAACTTGGATAAGTCAGCAACGGAACCAGGCGATACGTGGAAAAGAAAGGGCACGGTTTCAGAATCAAGGAACACACCCCTTTCATCCCCTCTCCCACACGCACATGCTTCTGCACAGAGGGGACTGTTAGAACTGTGATGTGTGCGAGGCTTCAGGAACGAAACGTCCCCTCTCAAGCGTTAGCTAGCGGGATGTGAGAGGGGAGCAGAAGGGTGTGTGCTTTTCTGCCCTGTCATACACCCATAAGACTCACCTGTAGATCCTTCAAACCATAGAAGCTTGAAGAAAAATGTCTTTCAGCGGGACGGCATATTAAACGAACATCTGAGACAAGACACTAGCTTCATTACGTGAAAGAAGGATATGTCGAGCGGTTCAACCGAGAATTCCTTCCGCGACCACCTCGGGATCGTTTCTATTGAGGGAAAGCGAAAATGGCTTTATCCCAAAGCACCCAAGGGAAGATTTCACACAGCCCGCCTCATCTTCAGCTGGATTCTGCTCGCCATTCTCTTCGGCGTTCCGTTCCTGCGCATGAACGGTCACCCCTTCATGTTATTCGACATCATCGAGCGGAAATTCATCATCTTCGGCTTGATCTTCGGTCCGCACGATTTCTTCCTCCTCGCGCTCGCGATGATCTCCACCATCGTTTTCATTTTCCTCTTCACTGTCGTGTTCGGTCGACTTTTCTGCGGTTGGGTCTGCCCGCAGACGGTGTTCATGGAGATGGTGTTCAGGAAACTGGATTATCTGATTGAACGATCGCCGCGTGAGCAACGGGCGTTGAATGAGTCTCCATGGACAGGGGCGAAAATCTGGAAGAAAACGCTCAAGCACGTCTTGTACTTCGCTCTTTCGTTTCTCATCGCCAACACCCTTCTCGCCTGGATCATTGGTACCGACAAGCTGTTCGCCATTATCACTGACCCTCCCTCCCAACACGTTGGCGGCCTGACTGCCATCATCATTTTCTCAGGCGTGTTCCACTGGATTTTTGGGTGGTTCAGAGAGCAAGCGTGTATCCTTGTATGTCCGTACGGACGGCTTCAGGGAGTGATGCTTGACGGGAACTCCATCGTCATTGCCTATGACAATATACGGGGCGAGCCGCGGGGGAAATTGCGAAGGGGGGAACCGCAGCATGCCGGCGACTGCATTGATTGCCATCAGTGTGTGGACGTCTGCCCCACCGAAATCGACATCAGGAACGGGACCCAGCTCGAGTGCGTCAACTGCACCGCATGCATCGACGCGTGCGACGCGATTATGCATTCGATCGAGCGGCCGCGTGGGCTGATCCGGTATGATTCGCTGGAAGGGATCGAGAAAAAAGTCCATTCTATCGTCACCCCCCGAAGCATCGGCTATTCATTGGTGCTCGTTGTTCTCGTTTCTACCCTGACGTACTTCATCGCCACGCGATCTGATATTGACGTGACGATCCTCCGGACCCCCGGCATGTATTTCCAGGAACAGCCCGATGATTACATCAGCAACCTGTACGACGTAAAGGCGGTGAACAAGACGTTTGGTCCCCTCCCTCTCTCATTCAAGCTCAGGAATGTGGACGGAACGATCAGGGTCCTGGGAGATTCACTCATTCTCAGAAGCCAGGAGGCCAATGCGGCAAAACTGTTTGTGCTTCTCAAGCGCGATCAGGTCAAGGCGATGAACACACCGCTTGACGTGGAAGTGTACAGCGGTGACCGCCTCGTCGGGGTCGTGCAAAGCTCGTTTCTCGGACCGGTTCGGAAAAAGGAGGGGTAGTCCATGAAACTGCACTGGGGAACCGGGATCGCAATCGCATTCATCCTGTTTGCTGCCGCGATTCTGACGATGGTCATCATCTCCATGAATCGGGAGGTCGATCTCGTTTCGGATGACTACTACCGGCAGGAATTGCGACATCAGGATCAGATAGAAAGCACGAAACGGTCAAACGTGCTTGCCGAGCAGCCGAGCATTGGTGTCTCTGCCTCCGCCGTCACCGTGAAACTTCCGGGGGTGTTCTCCGCATCCGGCACTGTCGGGACGATCACGTTCTACCGTCCCGCCGACCGCAAGAAGGATTTTATCATTCCACTCAGGCTCGATTCAAGCAACTCTCAAATCGTACACACTGCTTCGCTTCTGAAAGGACTCTGGCGCGTGAAGGTCCGCTGGACCCAGCAGAACCAGACCTACTATCACGAAGAACCGATCATGATTCAGTAAAAGGTGATTCGTGGAAATCCTTGCCGGATTCGCATTTGGGTTTCTGGGAAGCTTACATTGTATTGGCATGTGTGGCCCGATCGTGCTCGCTCTCCCGGTGGGGAATCAGGGAATGTGGCGCTATACGCTCGGAAGGGTGCTCTACAACCTTGGCAGGGTCGTTACATACAGCCTTATGGGGGGCATCATAGGTTTGGTCGGTGCTGGCCTGTCTCTCGCTTTTCTTCAGCAGAACATTTCGATCATAGCGGGAGCCGCGATTCTGCTCGCGTTTGTTCTACAGCGGATTTCACACGTTGCGCTTCCCTCCCCACTCCCATCCGGCTCAGTACTGCTGAAACTCCAGGCAAAGATCGCTTCTCTCCTCAAAGAGAGTTCCCTCCCGCCGTTATTCCTTCTTGGAATGCTGAATGGATTACTGCCGTGCGGGTTTGTGTATTTAGCGATAACGACTGCCGCGGTCACGGCAGATGTTTCAAGAGGTATGATATTTATGGCCGGTTTTGGGCTTGGGACGATGCCGGCGATGGTTGGTTTTTCATTCTCTCCCCAGCTCGTTTCACCCGGGCTCCGCTCGAAAATCTCGCGAGTCCTTCCGGCGTTCACCCTTCTCATCGGCGTTCTACTCATCTTGCGCGGACTGAATCTGGGCATTCCTATGATCAGCCCAAAACTCTCATCAGGCTCAACACCGCAGATGATGCACGACCACAAGTAGAAAATCCGAAACACCTGCCCGCCTCATAGGATTCAAGCGGGCAGGCGGGCGAAAATCGAAATCCTAAATCCTGAACAAATCCGAAGCACGAAATCCGAAACAATTTAGAAATCCCAAGTTCGAATCCCAAGACTCCCCACTGTCGGTAACGTTTCGTATTTCGATATTAGGATTTCGGATTTCCTCGGTATTTCGATTTTAGGAATTCGGATTTGAATAGGATTTCGCGATTCGGATTTCGTGCTTCCGTATCGAGTCTGTGCTGTGCGCTTCCCGACGTTCGCTAAACTCACTCTTCCAGCGTTGACAGGTCCCCTTCGTGTATGCCCAATGCCCGCGCTTTCAAGACTCGCCGCATGATCTTGCCACTGCGCGTCTTTGGTAATGATTTGACGAACTCGATTGTTTCCGGTTTGGCGATAGGTCCCATTTCATGACCAACGTGTTTTCTCAATTCCTCGGAAAGCGCCTCTCCCGGCTCGTGACCTGCTCTGAGAATCACGTACGCATGAATGGCAACGCCTTTGATCTCGTGCGGCAGACCAATCACGGCCGCCTCTGCCACTGCAGGATGACTGACGAAGGCTGATTCGAGCTCCGCTGTTCCGAGTCGGTACCCGCTCACCTTGATCACATCATCGACTCTGCCGATGATCCAGAAATATCCGTCCTCGTCCTTCCGCGCTGAGTCTCCCGCGAGGTACATTCCTGGGAATTTGCTCCAGTACGTTTGCACGTACCGATCCGGATCCTTGTAGATCGTCCGCATCATCGATGGCCAAGGGCGTTTAATGACCAGAAATCCTTCTTCGCCGGGCTTCACAGATTTTCCATGCTCATCGACCACATCCGCTTCCACACCCGGAAACGGGCGTGCCGCTGAGCCCGGTTTTGTCGGTACACCGGGCAACGGAGTGATCATGAAGCCACCGGTTTCTGTTTGCCACCAGGTGTCCATGATCGGGCATCGTTCCTTGCCGATGTTCTTATGAAACCATCGCCACGCCTCCGGATTGATCGGTTCGCCAACGCTTCCGAGCAAACGGAGCGTCGAGAGGTCGTGCCGATTTGGCCACGCTTCACCAAACCGCATGAGTCCGCGAATCGCCGTTGGTGTCGTATAGAACACAGAGATGCCATATTTCGCGATCATTGACCACCAGCGATCAGGAAATGGATACGTCGGCCCTCCCTCATAGGCGAACGTCGTCGCTCCCGCCAGCAGCGGACCGTAGACAATATATGAGTGCCCGGTGATCCACCCGGGATCCGCAGTGCACCACCACCTGTCTTCCTCTTTGAGATCGAAGACATCCTTCAGCGTTGCATAGACTCCCACCTGGTATCCGCCGTGCGTATGCAAAACCGCCTTCGGCTTTCCCGTCGTGCCGGAAGTATAGAGGATGAAGAGCGGATCTTCCGCGTCCATCACTTCCGTCTCACATTTACCGGAGTTCTTCGTCAGTGGAAGGTTCATCAGCTCGTGATACCAGAAGTCACGGCCGGCTTCCATGTTGACCTGGTTGCCAACCCGCTTTACCACCACCACATTTTCAGGGGCTGCAGTGCGAGTCAGTGCCTCGTCCACAATTTTCTTCAGCTCAACGACTTTGCCCCCCATGTATCCGCCGTCGGCAGTGATGATGAGCTTTGATTCACTATCCTCGATACGACCGTGGAGCGCCTCAACCGAAAAGCCGCCATAGACGACTGAATGGACGGCACCGATCTTCGCACACGCGAGGATCGCGATCCATGTCTCTGGGATGCGCGGCATGTAAATGGTGACCCGATCTCCCTTGCCAATCCCCATGCTCCGCAGTACGATGGAGAACTTGCAGAGCTCGCGATTGAGCGCGTGATATGAGAACGTCCGCACCTCTCCATTTTCTCCCTCCCAAATAAGCGCAAGCTTGTTTCTTCGCCAGGTCCTCACGTGCCTGTCGATGGCGTTCAGCACGATATTGGTCTTGCCTCCGACGAACCATTTGTAGAACGGCTTCTGGCTGTCATCCAGCACCTTCTCCCAGGGTTGGTACCATTCAAGCTCACGCGCCCGCCGGGCCCAGTACCCTTCGAGGTCATCAGCCGCTTCTTTGTAAGCAGCCTCAGGGTCAGGCACGTTGGCTTGAGCCACAAATTCTGGAGCAGGAGTATAGAACTCACCATGGAGCTCTTTGGTGGTGGATTTGGAATTGCTCATAAGGATATCCCTTCCGTCTGTTCAGGAATGGAGGTTGCGGCGAAACACACGTGAATTGAACGGCGAGAGACGCTTTTCACTGTCACAATCAACAGCCACGGCCGGTTGGAAAAGTGTTCCTTCTATGTAACCGACAATCGAGGGAAAAGATTCCTTCTACAAGGAAGGAAAAACATTACCGAGGTACCCGCCTGCCGCCCGCAGAATGGGGTTAGGAAACAAGATTACCGCTACTCAGCTTCCCCATCACTCCAGTACTCAGATACTCCACTACTCCCCTACTCCAATACTCATCTACTCCGCTACACCATACACCAGCGTTATCTCGTTCTTATTATGTGTCGGATTCAACCGGTAGAACACCCAGTCAAGGAAGCTTGGATCGTTCCGCTTTTGAAACGACAGCTTCACTCCGAGGGAAGTTTCGATGTGCCGAACACGCGCGTCCAGGTCTTCTGTTCCGTAGAAAATCACATGGCTGATTCGTGTGGAAGATGCCGCGAGCTCCGCCTTCGCATCAGCAAGCCGGGCGTCATCATTGATCTCGTAGAACGTGACCGGATAGTGGCCGGAGTAGAAGAACGGCGGCTGTGATGTGCCAACCTTCCCTCCCACGAGGAATAACCCGGTCACCGGTTTTCCGTAGAGAGCGTACATCGCCTCGACCCTGGACTTCTTTCCGTAGAAGGTGGAGAATGGGATGAGAAGGATAACGTTGATAGCCCAAAACGAGATCCAAAGACGTCTCAGACCTGTGCGATGGCGTGACCAGAATTGCGAGCCTTTGACATGGTCTTCCCAGCCGATCACACCGAGCAGAAGTATTGCCGGAACGACGGGGAGGATGAATCGCTCCTGCTTGTTCGGGAAATATGAATGAAGGATGAAAAACACGAGCACTGGCGCGACGACCAGAAGAGTCTTGCGCCAGTTTTTGAAAAAGCCATACAGGAAGAGAGCACTCATCGGCGGGAGCAATGCGCCGAACACCAGGAGCAGGTAGTTGTACCACGGTCCGGTTGTGTAGTCCTCTCCATGCGTTGCGTTGTAGCGAACGTATTCGACGAAGGAAGCAAAAGGATATCCCCAGGCAAAGATATCGAGGCTCCCCTGGATGACACATGCAGCGAGGACAAACCCTACGGCACACCAGATCATCTGCCTGTATTCCTTCCTGAAGAGAAATACAAGCCCCACTGTTCCCGTGATCAGGAGGGTCTGATACCGAAACGCGAATGCAAGGGCAAACCACAAACCGGCGGTAAACGCGTTGCGGAGATTCTCCCGGGACGTCAGGGAATAGTAGAATCCTGCCATCAGAGGCGGTATGCAGATGACCTCGATGAGATTCCGAACGCTCAGATATGGCAGCACCCAAAACAGTGCAAGTATGAGCCCCGCCTTCTTGGCTGTCTCTCTCGTGCTGACCGCTTCCGCAATCTTGTATCCAAACACGACAATGAGCAGCGAGTAGAGGGCGTGGAGCAGGCGGACCACGAACATCGTTGCCTGGGGATCGTGGATCCCGATTCTTTCGAGCAGATTGAAGAGGACGTAGTGAATTGTGGGATACAGGATGCTGTGACCGTGCGGGATGACGCGCCCCGTCCAGTACGTCAGGTAATTCATGATGATGAACGGCTGCTCGATCGGACCGAAATGGTCATCGTGCATGCCATAACCCCTCGCGAAAACCACGGCGACGAGTCGCGGGACCAGGGCTATCAGAATAAGCGCCTGGAGAGGGCGATCATTCCAGAATCGTTTCAGCTTGTCAAGCATCATCATTTGGATTTTGAAAAGTCTGATTTGCTGGAATCTCCCACGGGAAGCAGGCGTATGTGTTTTGATCTTTCACTTTGCCTGTTAATAGCACACACCCCTCAATTCCCCTCTCACAGCCCGCATTCCTTCGCACGAGAGGGGACGTTTTGTTCACGATCTGCATGGAGCCACGCTCTAAGAACTGACAGTCCCCTCTGTGCGATGGCCGGTGCGTTGGGGAGAGGGGGGATGGAAGGGGTGTGTGTTTTACTCTTCATAGTTGGATTTCAGGAATGCTTCCTGAAGGTCCACAAATCGTTGATGACATAATTCGCCAATGTTCCAACCCCGATGCCGATGAGGTTGGAAATCATATAATGCATGCCGAAGAATTCAGTCAACGCAATCAAGATAAGGTAGTTGCCAAGGAACGCCGTGGCGCCTGCTCCTACGTGGTACCTGAAGATCTTCGTCCATACACTTCCATCGCCTGACCGATCCTTCCATGTCCAGAGGAGATTGATCGTGAAATTGGAAAGGATAGAGAGTTCAATCGCGATCAGGCTTGCGATGAAGTACGGGATGCCGGCAAATTCTTTGAAAACATAGAGGCCTCCCATGTTGACCACGACTCCGCTAGCTCCAACGACTCCAAACTTGAGGAAGCGCGGGGTGAGAAGGCCGGTCTTGATGTATGATTTTGACTCTGTGGTTTCGGAAGTGTTTTCGATTTCAGACATGGTTTGTTTCGTGACGTGAGGCCGGGATCTCCGGTCAAAGCATAAAGATGAACCGCCCCCGAACAAAGACCGCTCGGAGCAAGCAAGGGCACACTTGTAGAGCGAAGTGACATTTCGCCCTACGATTCCTGCTTGGCGGCCAGATCTTTCTAAACCGTGTGTACGTCTGCGGAGAACAACATACCGAATCAGGCGGGTAAAATCAATTGGAACGCATGCGCGGGTCGATCTTCATCCAGAACTTCGCGGAGAACAATAAGAATGTCGTCCGGCTTATAGGGCTTCTGAATGGACGCTTTGACTTCCTCTGTACGATGTTTCAGCTTGGAATTTAATCGGCGGGACTGATCGGGTTGGTGGGAGCGCATGCTGGAAGTTCCGTGCCTTGCGCTCTTCAGGAATTCGGCCTCTGCGGACACCAACACTCGAGAAGCCATAGATATGTCCAGAAACAGAATAATTGTCAACTGAGAATTGACAATTGGCAATTCACAATTGACCATTCCCAATTATTTCGTGGGCGCTACTGGGATCGAACCAGTGACCTTACGCGTGTGAGGCGTACGCTCTGAACCAGCTGAGCTAAGCGCCCGA
>JBEKOB010000022.1:0-56865 GCA_049522195.1 Bacteroidota bacterium | reverse complement strand
TATCGATCTTACAATCGTATCAGGAGAATAATGATATGAAGTCCGTTAGATACGTCCTCAGCATCCTGTTACTATTCTCGGCTTCAATCGCCTGGGCGCAAACAGGCAAGATAGCTGGAAAAGTGGTCGATGCGCGGACGGGAGAAGCAATCGTCGGTGCAAACATCGTTGTGGAAGGCACGCAGACCGGTGCCGCTTCGAACTTCGAAGGATTCTTCACGATCTTGAGCGTCCCGCCGGGCACCTACCGGGTTCGAGCATCCGTTCTGGGTTACACTCCTTTCACGCAAGTCGACGTTCGCATTAATATCAACCAAACCACGAATCTCGAGTTCAAGCTGAGCGAACAGGCGATCCAGACACAGGAAGTCGTCATCGTCGCCACACGGCCAGTCGTTGAACGGGATGTCGCCGCCAGCCGAGCCAATATCACCGCGCGCGAAGTCGAGAACCTCCCTATCGCCCAGGTTTCGAGTGTGATCGGTCTTGAAGCTGGTGTGCAGGGACTCACGATCCGTGGTGGTGATCCCTCAACGACAGCGTTCATGGCGGACGGTTTCGTACTCAGGGACGAGCGCAACAATCAACCATACACTGCGATCAGTCTTCTTGCTGTTCAGGATTTCCAGATCCAGACAGGCGGATTCAGCGCTGAGTATGGCAACATCCGTTCCGGTTTGATCAACGTTATCACGAAAGAGGGGAGCCCGAAAAAGTACAACTTCGGCATGCAAGCGCGCGTCAGCCCGCCCACGAAGAAGTACTTTGGCATGTCGCCGAACGATCCTAACTCGTACTGGGTACGCCCGTTTCTCGATAATGCCGTTGCATGGACAGGTACAGCAAACGGTAAGTGGGATCCCTGGACGCAAGCACAATACGCCCCCTTCGCCGGTTGGAATGCAATTTCAAAAGCACTTCTCTCTGACAACGATCCTACGAACGATCTGACACCACAGGCTGCCCAGGAAGTTTGGAAGTGGCAGCACAGAAAAAGCTTTGACGTCACTAAGCCCGACTATGATATCGATTTAGGATTGGGCGGACCGGTACCGGGCGGTGAAAATCTTGGCAACCTGCGATTCTATGCATCGTTCCGCACGACCAACAATGAATACGCCGTACCGCTCTCACGCGACTATTACGGTGACTACAACGGGACTGTAAAAATCACTTCCGACATATCCAATACGATGAAGTTGACAGTTGAGGGGACCGTCGGACGCAATGAGGCTGTGGACAATCAGCAGACCGGCGCTTATGGGAGCTTCGGCTCTGCGCTATCAGAGGCGGCGTCGATGAACCAGGTGAGCTACATCGACACCCGCATCTTCACCACCGACTACTGGGCACCCAACAGCGTTAACCGGCAGATTATCGGCGTCAAGTTCTCGCACGTGATCAGCCCGACGACGTTCTACGAAGTGGCAGTCCAGAGATTTTCGTCGCAATACAGCACCAATCCGGGCCATATCCGCGACACATCACGCATTTACAAATTCGGAAACGGCTACTATCTCGATGAAGCACCCTATGGATTCTACCCGAATCCGGGCGTCTGGTCTTTGACCGGAATCGAAGGCATGCGTATGGCCGTTGGTATGAGCAACGCTCGCGATAGCAGCAAGGTTGCCTCGTATCTCGTGAAGTTCGATCTCGTAAGCCAGCTCGACCGGTACAACGAGGTCAAAGGTGGCTTCGAGTTCGCATATACCGACAATGCGGTCAACTATGGGTCGGTCGACCTTGTGCTCCCTTCGGGCCGAACAATTTCCGACTGGCATACGTACCCAACGCGACTGGAAGCGTATGTCAAGGATAAACTCGAATTTGAAGGCATGATCGTAGACGCAGGTCTTCGTCTTGCGATGTCGCACGCCGGGGGTGAATGGTTCGTGTATGATCCTTACACACGACTTCTGACCGGCCCGCAATCATTCGGGATTGACACGACGCTGCAGATGCAGCCGACGAAGTACATTACAACCCTCATGCCCCGTTTGAACGTCGCCTTCCCTATCACTGACAATGCCAAGCTCTACTTCAACTACGGCCACTTCCGTGCGATTCCGACGCCGGAAAACCTCTACCTGATCAGGCACGAGACCGCCACATCGAACATCGTCCGGCTTGCCGATCCGAACCTGCCACTCGAGAAAACGGTGGCCTATGAGTTAGGTTATGAGCACAATATCATGGACATGTTCCTCCTGCGCGTAGCGGCGTACTACAGGGACATCAGCAATGAACGGTACCTGGTCGAGAATATCGGCTACAATAGCTCACCGGACTACACCGTTTCAACGCCAAATCAGTACGAGGATGTGAGGGGTTTTGAGATCACACTCAGAAAGAACCGCGGAAACTGGATCCAGGGTTTTGCGAACTACACGTACATGGTCAGCACGTTTGGCCACTTCGGATGGGCCGTGGAATATCAGAACGCGGTTGACCAGAGAAACTACGAGCGCACAAATCCGATTCAGACCAAGCCCATTCCGCAACCCTATGCTCGTGCGAACATCGACTTCTTTACACCGACGGATTTCGGTCCGAGGTTCGCCAGCATGAATCCTCTCGCCGACTGGCGCCTCAGCGTGCTCGCTTCGTGGAGCGCAGGTTTCTATTTCACCTGGGTGGGCGGAGGATCATTCCCCGGAGTCTCGAACAACATCCAGTGGAGAGACAACTACGGCATGGACATCCGGCTCAGCAAGAGCTTCCAGCTATTCGACCGGGTCAATCTCATGTTCTTCATGGACGTCAACAACGTCCTGAACATTAAGCAGATGTCGACGGGTGGCTCACCGCTCACGGGGCTCGGATTCGTCGATGGGACCGACTATACAAACTACCTGAAATCGCTGCACCTGCCTGAGTCGTTCAATCAGTACTATGGTCAGATCCCGGGCAACGATCGTCCCGGGGACTACATGAAAGCCGGGGCAACCTACACACCGATGGTGTTCACTCCGACGCTTTCTGCCGTTGGGACTCCTTACACGACCCCCATTTACTACGACTACTCAACCCGGTCGTACTTCCGCTGGGTCAACAACGGATGGGTGGCGGCGGATCAGGGTGAAGTGAACAAAGTGCTCAGCGACAAGGCATATATTCATATGCCGACGCAGGCCTGGTGGACTTTCCTGAATCCTCGCGACTTCTACTTCGGCTTGAGAATGTCCTTTGACGTGTTTTAGCAATCTGAATTGAAGAAACGCGAAATCTCCCGATGTGCGCATCAGTATAATGAGGAACCTATGAACAAGCTTATGAAACTAACGACGTGGTGTTTCTTCCTCCTCGCGACAGTGACTCTTCTGGTCGTGATGAGCAATCAGGCTCAGGCCCAGGGACTGACCAAGTGGATTCAGATCGGTTCGCTCCACAACTGGTACTCTGAAAAAGGGGGCGAAATAGAGGAAGGCAACGTGCTGGAACAGCAGTACGGCCTGCGCTGGCCGGCCATAGTCAATCGGACTGACGGTCAGGCCGCAAAAGGTTTCTGGATTGGAGCAACCAACTTCACGGACGCAAATGGCATCACCTGGAATCCCAAGGTGATCGACGTCGGACCACGGTGGAAAGGCGACAACGAATTCTTCCCGAAGGGATTTGACTCGTATGCGCAGTTCGACCCGCCGCGTGTGTTCGTCGACGGGGCCGCCTCGTTCGCCAATCCCGAAGAGCTCAAAGCTGTCGACCCGACGATTAAATCTGACCGGCTCATCATCAACACGGTGAACACGGGACTTGGAATCACCGTTGAGCGCAGGATCTACGCATTCAGCCAGCAGTATCATGACAATTACCATATCATGGAGTACACGTTCACCAATACGGGCAATTCCGACATTGGACTTCCGACAAAGACGCTGACAGGCGTGGTGTTCTACTGGCAGTTCCGCTATGCTCCGGGCGGACCCGGTCCGGGTTACGAAGTCAACAATTCAGCCAGATGGGGAATCAACGCGATGAACGATGCCCGCGGTTATCCGGCGGACATCAACAACCCGCTTATACCGGCTTCGGAGAATGATGTCCGGTGTATGTTCACATGGCTTGGGCTTCATACAACAGCCAACCGGCCGCAGGCTGGGAGTTCACCGAACGCAGCGACCTTTGACAACATCGGCGAGCCGATTTTCGACCCCGGCTTGTCCGGAGTATCAACGTACATACAGGCAGCGGACACCAACTGGAGGCTTGGAGGTGCACAGTTTGACGGCAATGGACCGATCTATGCTGACAAATCGGCCACGGACCACACAAACGATCCCAATCAACCAACGACCACGAGTTTCATAGCTTCGGATGAACCGATCACACAAAACAATGCCAACACGCAGTTCGACAAAGCGACGATGTCGAACGAGTACGACAGGATGACGCAGGGGCACGCCCCACGTCAAGCTTGGCTTGTTGACCCGACCGGAAAATTCGATCAGCAGACCGTCGAGGGAAATATAGGCTCCGGCGCTCCGGGTGGATGGTCGCACGGGATGGGGTACGGCCCCTACACGCTTGCCCCCGGTCAGAGCGTCAAGATCGCGTGGGTAGAAGGCGTGAGTGGACTGACATTCGACGAATGCGTCAGCGTTGGGTTGCAGTACAAGCGAGGGACCATTAACACGAAAGCGAAAAACGATTCCGTCCTCTCCGGTCGTCTGCGACTGTTTGAGACCATTCGACGAGCAGTTGCGAACTACAACTCCGGTTTCAATATTCCGAGGCCACCATATCCACCTGCCACATTCAATGTCAACGGCGGCGGCGACCGCATTGCTCTGACGTGGGATCCGAATCCAAAAGAATCGTCGAACGGATTCGTCGGGTATAAGATTTATCGGGCGACTGGACGATCCGACAGTACGTACCGTCTGGTCTATCAATGCGGTGGCACGAAACCGAGCGATCCAAACGTGAAATATGATGCTACCAAGACCTATGCATACAACGACGTGACTGCAACCCGCGGAGTTTCCTACTACTATTACATCACGTCATTTGGATCTCCCATCGCGGCCGATCCGACGACACGAACACCCGCCGGATCGCTTGAGAGCAATCTTTTCTACACGCTTACCTACGACCCAGCATTCCTGAAGCGGCCCGCCGGTACGTCATCAAGTCAGATTCGCATCGCTCCAAATCCATACATCATTTCCTCGGACGCGAATGCGCTTCGGTTCCCGAATGAGCCTGATAAGATCGCTTTCTTCAACATTCCAGGGAACTGTGTTATCAGCATTTACACCGAGATTGGGGAGCTCATCAAGCAGATCGTTCACACGGATGGAACGGGTGACGCATACTGGAACTCGATCACATCAGCCAATCAGGTTATTGTGAGCGGTATTTACATCGCGGTCATCGAAAACAAAGACACTGGTGAAAAGACGATCAAGAAGCTCGTCGTCGTCCGATAATAATCACACCACTCATTTGATAGGCACATCTCATGCGTAAGAGCAGAACATTCTCTCAGTACCTCATCCTCCTCGCGATGATGGTCACTCTGATTTCAACCTTGACGAGGGCCCAGGAACGGACAGACGCGAAGCTGGCACAGACAGGCATGAAATTCCTGAACGTCGGTCTGAATGCACGCCAGGCTGCACTTGCCGACGCATTCACCGCCGCCGACGGAAACTCAGTCTCCATGTTCTACAACCCGGCAGGAATGGCACGCTTCGACGGCACGGCAGACCTCTCCCTCGGTTCGGTGAACTGGATCGCTGACATCAAGCAATACAGTATGAGTGCTGCGGTAGCAGCCGGCGACCTTGGGGTCTTCGGGGTTTCATTTCAATACGTCGACTATGGCAAGATCGATGCGACCATCCTGGCGAACAATACACAGGGCTTCCTCGACGTTGGAACGATTCACCCCAATGCGTACTCTGCCGGCCTTGGGTATGCCCGCGCGCTGACGGACAAGTTCTCGGTCGGCGGCAACGTCAAGCTTGTCCACCAAGATCTTGGCGCCGGCATCACACAGGCATCGTATATCGGAACGGCGGGAAGCTACACGGATGCAACAGTGGTCAGTTCGAACAATGCGCTCGATGTCGTCGCGTTCGATTTCGGCCTGATCTACCGGACCGGCTACAAGAGCCTGACTCTCGGGATGGCTGTCCGCAATTTTTCACGCGAGGTCACGTACCAGAAAGAGAGCTTCCAGCTGCCGCTCTCATTCCGCCTCGGCGTTGCGATGAACGTGCTCGACTTTCTTGGCTTTGATCGTGAGAAGCAATCGCTTCTCGTTACCGTCGACGCAGAGCACCCGCGGGATTACCCGGAGCAGATGAAGGTTGGTTTGGAATATGTGTTTATGGACATGATCTCGGGTAGGGTCGGCTATGTAGGCCCTGCAGACGAGCACAGCCTTTCGTACGGGCTTGGTGTGCAGTACAAGCTTTTTGCAGTTGACTACGCGTACACCCCGTTTGGAATTTTCAATCAGGTCCAGAGGTTCTCTGTGCGGATGTGGTTCTAAAAAGAGTTTGCAGTTTTGAGTGGTTCGACTACGCTCACCACAAGTTTGGAGTTTAAAGTTTCAAGTTGGGATGTACGGGTTCGGGGTTGTGTGTTTTCCGCCTGCACCTGGAAATCGACAATCGTAAATCGACAATCGTAAATTTACTACTGGGTATACCAATGCGTACCTTTGCACGAACCAAGTTGTTTATTCTCCTCGCGTCTGTCGGTCTGCTCCTGGTGAGCAGCTGTTCAAATCCAAAAAATGGGAGCTTGTTCGATCCCAACGCAGGTACCAATCCGCAGCCCATCATCAGCAGTGTCTCTCCGGCCGGCAGCGCGTATGCAGGAATGGACACCATCATTATCAACGGGACGAATTTCTCCACGACACTTGCGGAGAATACTGTCCTTTTCAATACGACGATCGCGGCGCTCGCGAAATCGACCGCAACGCAGATCACGCTTGTGGCACCGCTGGTCGCGTTAGACAGCGTTGCCATACGGATCAACGTGTTCGGGGCCGACCTGTTTAGCAATACGTTCCAGTATAAGCTGAAGGCGGGTGTCGCCACGTTCGGCGGGCTACAGTCGACCGAAGCCGGGACCGCACTGTTGACCGACAATGCCGGCAATCTGTATGCTGGATATTCCAGTATCGGAATAGAGACGGGCATCTCGAAGTTTACACCCGCAGGTGTACGATCGGCATATGCACCTGGAACCGCTGGCGTCGCTTTGTGGTCGGGCTTCAAGATGGGTCCGGGCGGATACATTTACGGGGCAAGAAATGTGAGGGCCCTCTATCGTTACTCACCTGGCGGTGGCAGCTCGGCGGTCCTCTGGACACAAGTCGTAGGCACAACGTTTACCGATATTGATTTCGACCAAAGCGGGAACCTTTGGGCAGGCGGGAACAATGCCAACATCTATCGCATTGCCCAGGACAAAACAGTTTCGTCATACCCGTTCGTCGGCGCTGTACATTCCATGAGGGTCTACAACGACTATTTGTACTTCTCCGCCAAAACAGATGCTGGAGAAAAGATCTGGCGCGCCCAGATTTCGGCCAACGGACTCGGAAACCCCGAAATCTACTTTGATTTCGCATTGGCATATCCTGCAAATGTGCCCGCGGCAATTACTTTTTCTTCTGATGGAATTTTGTATATTGGTACCGACTCTCCGGACGGGCTCGTTGTCGTGAACCCGAACAAGACCTACAGCGCTCCCTTCTCTGCTTACAAGAGCCTGTATACCCCCGGATTCTTCTCGCTCGCATGGGGAGCCGCAGACGATCTCTATGCAACCTCCACCAGCGGCGTCTTGATGAAGTTTACCATCCGGGGGAAGAAGAGCGCACCCTACTACGGAAGCACACTGTAAATTTCTCAATTGGATTGTGTTCTTGGTTAAACCTTCACCATCAATCGAATATCGAACCACGAAAGGGAGGTGATTGACTCATTTTAATCCCAAATGTTGCTTTTGACTTGCTTCAAATCCATTCAACCTAATTCATAGGAGGCACAATGATGAAAAAGCTACTCTTCTTGACAATCTGCTTGTTGCTGGTTGTCGCTGTCGGTGCGAACGCGCAGTGGAAGTTCGTAAAGTATTTTCCCGACACCGTCAAATATCCTAACAAGCAATGGCCCACGGGGATAAATAACGGGATCGCCGTGGACCCCGATGGCAAGATATGGATTCAGTCATACGCGTACGCGTCCGGCGTCGATAGCTTCGCAAATGGCGTCAAGACTGGCGTGATCCAGGTCTTCTATCCAAACGGAAACCCAGCCTCATTCTCGCCTATCAAGATTCTCTCTGGCAAGGACCAAACCGGAGCTGCAGTGGTAGACTCTCTCAGCCTCGGCTCCGGATACGGTTTGGGCGTGGATCCATCGTCAGGAAACATCCTGTCGATAAAATCGAGCGCCAGGATTTGGAAGATCAACTACAAGACAGGAGCAGGGATTGTCAGATTTAACATGCCGATTCCCGGGTACACAAGCTCGCTCGGAACTCCAGGTGCGGACAACTTCGGTGAGGTCTTCATACCACCTATTGTTCCGGGTGCCGCAATTGCAATTCTCAACCCCGACTTCACTGCGGCAGGAACGGTGACAAATGCTACCCAAGATTATTGCCGTGCACTTGCAGTGTCGGGCGATGGAAATGACGTCTGGGCCGCCTATTTCAGCCAGGAGAAGTTGATAAAGTTCCACAGCGACAATGGTTCACTTGGACCATATGTGATCAAAGATTCCATCACGGGTGTCGCCGCCGAAACTGCGGTTTGGGGTCCCAAGACTGGCTATCTCTGGACAACGAGTGGCAACGTAACCTCTAATTTGCCGTTCGGACCGTATGGGGCGTACAAATGGATTGCCTTCAACACGACAACGAAGAAAGCAGTCGATAGCCTTGCTTGGTACGATCCGCAGATACCGATGTACGGCAATGACCAGCGTCCTCGCGGCATTGCCTTCAACAAGACTGGTGACACGGCCTATGTAGCATGTTTCAATTCAAACCTCACGCCTCCTTCGTCATGGGTTGAAGTATTTGCGAAGGGCACAACGGGGGTCGAGCAGGACAAGAATGTGATCCCAACCGGATACACGCTCTCCCAGAACTATCCGAACCCCTTCAACCCGTCAACGCAAATTCGGTTCACTATTACGCAGACCGGAATGACGACGCTGAAGGTGTACGATGTGATGGGACGCGAAGTGGCGACGTTGGTGGATGAAAGCTTGAGTCCCGGTGCATACACCGTGAAGTTCGATGCGTCTCACCTCTCATCTGGCACGTACATGTACGTCTTGACTTCGGGAAGCGCCCGCTTAACGAACAAGATGGTGCTGGTGAAGTAAGAACATTTCAGATTTCGAATTTCGAGATTCGAATTTCGGATTTGAATTCGGGCATTCTGGCTGCATAAGCTGGGATGCCCGTTTTTTTTTGACAAAGATCTAATTGTCAATTGTGAACGGTCAATTGTCAATTATTCGTTCCCCGTTGATAATGGGAGTCAGTCACGACCAGCTTTTTCTGCATGCAACTCTGGTTATCAATTCTCCATTAGTCATTGACCATTGACAATTAGATTCGGTCACGACCCCGGCTGCGTCGGGGTAAACTCCGCGTGCCCTTCCATTCTCAAAACCGACAACGCGCTTTTCGCCTCCCGGGTCATGTCACCTCTTCCCTCTTGACAAGGCTCGCTTCCTTTTCTATATTGACCCCGAAGGAGAAGTGCACACAGAGTGATGGGTGCTCCATAGCTCGTGGCGATGTTCATCCTGATGTCCGTGGCGACCTCATGATCGCAACTTCCAGATAAACCAGGCTGTGCCAGATCTAGGCGAGCGTTGGTCCGCTCAGTATTTCCTTCGTTCTTCATCCCAACAAAACTTCATTATTGGACATTCGACATTCGGTGTTGGAAATTGACAGAGGTTGAGCTGTTGTTCACCGGGCAATTTCCAATATCCAATGATGAATGCTGAATGTCGAAGTGTGTTTACATTGCATCATTCCATCAGCGGGGTTTGGTATGAAACGTCTAAGCTCATCCCAACAACTCTCCACTACGTTGATCGCCACATTGTTCTTCCTTGTTTCTCTGTCAGCGACCTTGTATGGAGCAAGCGGGAAAATCACCGGCCGGGTGATTGACCGCGAAACCCGGGAACCGTTGCCGAGTGCAAATGTCATGATCACTCATATGATCTTGAGCGACGGAACGGAAGTGCCTCTCGATCGACCTGTGGGAGCCGGAACTGATGCATCGGGGTATTACTTCATCCTGAATGTACCTCCAGGGACGTACATCCTGAAAGTGAGCATGGTGGGCTACGCACCCATCGTTGAAAAATTCATACGGGTCGATCTCGATCGCACGATCACTGTCAATTTCGAGCTCACATCCTCCGCCGTTGAAATGGAGCAGGTCGTTGTCACTGCCCAACGCGAAACGATCAAACCCGATGTGGCCGGAACTCAAGAAGTCATCATGACATCCCGATTGGAGGAGATGCCCGTAACCCGCGTCGATGAATTCGCACGGAGCATCAAGGGTGTACAGCTGGTGAGCAGCGCTGACGGAAACGGCCTCAGTGTCAGAGGCGGTTCCATCCGCGAGACTGATGTCAGAATCGACGGGATCTCGCTGCAGGATCCGCGCTCTGAGAACTCATATCTCGCACTCAACTCAACCACGATCGAAGAAATCCAGGTCCTGACGGGCGGCTTTCAGGCAAAGTACGGCGGCATCCGGTCAGGTCTGTTGAACGTTGTAACGAAGGACGGACACCGGGATCGCTACACGGTAGCACTCAAGGCAGACGTCGCCCCCGCGCAGAACAAATTCTTCGGCACCAATCCGTGGGGAACGGACTCGTGGATCTACAAAGTGTTCCAGGGAGACTATGCAATGCATGGTGTCCCATCGGGAGATACCACGGTCCCGACGGAGTTTCGCTCGTTCAAAGGATGGACATTTAGGACAACCGGTAACGCCCAGCTGGATTCCCTCGGGAGGCTTGAGCTCTGGAAGCGCCAACATCCGCTCTACCAATTCGCGGACAAGCCGGATGTGTTTGCAGAGGGAAGCGTCACCGGACCATTACCCGGAGCCGACATCCCGATATTTGGTAATTATGCATCACGGACGACCTTCCTCCTCGGCTTCAAGTATGAAGATTCTCAGCTTGCTTTTCCCATTGGACCCAGAAGCGATTATCTCGATTGGAACACACAACTCAAACTAACGTCGATGTTGAGTGACAATACACGCCTCTCTGTGAATGTGTTGTATGCGAACGTACAGACAGTGAGCGGCGGCCAGACAACCAGTTATGGCGGAGCTCTCGTCGATCAAACCTCGAGCTTCAATTTCCTCAACAGCACATCTTCGTCGGTGCGCCAACAAGCAAGCCTGCTGGCAGGAGACAATTTGTGGCAGATGTTCAACAAGAGCCGTCTCCAGTTCTATGATCAACGTTACATTGTCGGCGGCGCGAAATTGACACAAACCCTGTCATCGAACGCGTTTTATACAATGGAACTCCAATTTGGATACACCGATCAGCGCCTGAAACCGTTTGCGCTGGATACCTCAAACGCGGACGCCTGGTTTACGCTGACTGGAAAGAACGGGCAGCCGGTGCGCTTCCTGAATGTACCCGTCGGCGGCAGTCCGAATGCGTCGACAAACTTCGGAGCCGACGAGCTGAATATGTTCCAGCTCTATGGCGGACTGCAACGTATCGACTCTTCCTATTCAGAGGTTGCTCAACTCAAAGGAGACTTTACCGCCCAGGTGGGCCGACATCATCAGTTCGAGGCGGGATTCTCAGCAAGGATCGAGAAACTCTTCGTGTACACAGGAACGTGGTTGCAGTCTCAAATGTCATTTACACCCGATCTCTGGGATTACTACACCGCTACGCCGCTCGAAATGGGACTGTACGTCCAGGACAAGCTCGAATTCGAAGGGATGATACTGAATGCCGGTGTCCGACTCGACTACCTGAACCCGATGAAGGAAGGTTTCGGAGTCGGTATGCCCCCGGACGCCGACTACAGCGCACTTTACAATGACATCTATCAGAATCTGGGCGGCTCATGGGGAGGCTACGACCGATGGCTGCTCTTCCGCGGACTTCTGGAGAATCCTCCCGGATGGCCGCGAACTCCAAACAAGGTCCAGGCATATGTCTCCCCCCGTCTCGGCGTCTCCTTCCCCATTACGGAGAAAAGTAAACTCTACTTCAACTACGGTCATTTCTACCAGCGCCCGGCGGTTTCCTTCATGTACAACATGGTCATCAACCCGGGTGGCGTGACGGTTCCAACACCGAACCTTACGATGGGGAAGACGATCTCATACGAATTCGGCTACGAGCAGATGATACCACTCGACATTCTCTTCAATGTGACCGCCTACTACAAGGACGTCCGGAATGAACCGCTCGTGCGCCAGTTCATCAACTACTATCACGACAACATTGTAAGTGAATACTTCCCGGATGCTTATGGAGATGTCCGCGGTTTCGAGCTTCGCCTCGAGCGTCCGCTGGGGAGCTGGGTCACATTCACGGGTATGTATGACTACATGATTCAGAGCTCCGGCCAGACCGGCCTTGCTAAGGTCTACGAGAACCTTCTGGAGGCCCAGGATGCACTCCGGTCAGCGAATTTGACAACGACGGATCCATTGCCGCGCGCCAACATCAATCTGAACCTCCACTCGCCGAATAATTTTGGCCCTTCCTTTGCGGGCGTCAATTTCCTCGGCGGAATCTATCTCAACTTCTTCTTCGAGTGGCGCGACGGCGGAAGGATTCTCTGGAACCCGAACGAACCGGACGTGAAGAACTGGATCTGGGTCGACCGCGTGGACTACTGGAACATCGATTTCCGCGGCTCCAAAAGCTTCACCGCCGGACCGACGACGTTTGAGGTCGTTGTCACCATCCAAAACCTCACGAACAACA
Organism: Bacteroidota bacterium; assembly: GCA_049522195.1. Classification (GTDB taxonomy): domain Bacteria; phylum Bacteroidota; class Ignavibacteria; order UBA10030; family UBA10030; genus UBA9647. Next base: position 43,876 of record JBEKOB010000022.1, on the reverse strand, counting down.
AATGGCTGATCCCCGAGAACATGCTCCGTACGCAGTATGACGCGTACAAAGCGTCGTTACGTCTCCCCTTCCAGGGAGGGAACGATAAGTGGGGACAGTGGAAATCGGACGACAATCACATCAATGTCGGCTGGTGGGACGCTCCGATATTCCTGAATCCGCGGAGAATTCTCGTGGGACTGAGACTCAATTTCTAATATCGGGACTGCCTCAAAGCTATGAAACTTCGTCAACTCATTCTCATTTCGCTCTTGTGCGTCTGCGGAGCATTCGGCCAGTCCAAGCTCGTCGTTGGTTACTATCCGAGCTGGATGAAATCGTCGTATCCGTACAACGTGATACAGTACCAGTATCTGACGCACATCGTTCACGCGTTCATCTTTCCGAACTCCGACGGATCGCTGGATCTCTCGGGATTTACCTATTATCCAGAGCTCATCCTCAGGGCGCACATGAACAGCGTAGGGATGATCATTTCCGTTGGAGGGTATGACGTCACTCGCACACCCCGGTTCGCCCAGGTTGCAGCGGATCCCGCAGCCCGGACGAGGTTTGCCGTCGCCGTGCGAGACTTCTGCCTAAAGAATGGTTACGATGGCGTTGATATCGATTGGGAATATCCGCTCCCGGCCGGACGCGCGAACACGACGCTCTTTTTCCGGGAACTCCACGATACGTTGGCAAATGCTTTTCCTTCGCTGACTCTGAGCATCGCGGCTTCGGCGACGGATTGGAATAACGCATACGATTGGTCCGTGATGCCTACTATCCTGGATTGGGTCGGGGTCATGACGTACGACTTTTACGGGAGCTGGACGACGAAAGTCGGCCCGAACTCTCCACTCTACGGCAACCTATCGCAAACCGACCAGGGATGGATCGCCAATTCAGTCTCCTTCTATCTCGGGAAGGGCGTTCCGAAATCGAAGTTGTTGATCGGAACAGCATTTTATGGATGGCAATTCAACGGTTCGACAATGTACGGACCCGGTGTCGGCACTGCACAATCGTCCTACACTCAGATCGCGCCTCTCCTGCAGCAAGGATGGACCCGGTCATGGGATCAACTCGCATGGGTTCCGTATCTCATCAACCCGGGCAAAACAACCATCATCAGTTACGACGACTCGACCTCCGTCTCTGAAAAAATGAAGTATGTCAAGAATCAAAACCTCGGCGGCACAATCATTTGGGCTCTCGGACAGGACTACAATAGTTCCAACGGCCAGGCGCCCCTTCTCAGCGCGCTGGGGCGCATCGTCACGGGAGTTGCCAGAGATGTTGCGGGCGCAATCCCTCAGACATTCGAGCTTCTGCAGAATTATCCAAATCCTTTCAATGGACAAACTCAGATTCGGTACACCATCACACAGTCGGGCAAATACTCCTTGCGCGTGTATGATCTTCTGGGACGAGAAGTGGAGGTGCTGGTTGAGGCTGAGCTCCAGCCGGGCTCGTACCAGGTCTCGTGCTCTTCCCAGAATTTGTCCAGCGGCATGTACGTTTATCGGTTGAGCGGTGCAGGTATCGCGTTGGCGCGAACCATGATTGTCTTACGATAGGAGTCACTATGAAACGCATTCTTCAGTGCAGTACGTTCCTCATCACACTTCTTGCTTTCACATCGGTCCTCTTCGGACAGGAACGGAACTACAATCCGTTTCCGATGATGATCGATGTGGGCAACTTCAACATGAGTATGAACAAACTGAACGGTGACGGCGGATTGCAGTCACAGTTCAGCTGGAACCTGGCCGGCACGAATCCGCAGAAGACGGAAATCTTTTACTGGCCCCAGGACCGGTGGCAGTCAAACATGCTCTATCAGATTTTCAACCCGCTCGTACTGGATGACAACGGGATTCTCGACGAGTTCGGTCAACGCCAACCAATGTATCGAGGCACCAGTGCTTTGACAAATGCCGGCACGACCGATTGGGCGTTCGAAGTTAGGCGCTACCGGCCACCCAACATTACCGTGGATGGCGTCCAGGTGAACGCCCCGTACCGATGGAATGTCGATCCCAGGTTGAAATCCGACATCAAGATCGAGTTCGAGGATGTTTGTGCTCAGTTTGGAATTCGAAGCCACGTGGAAGTGTATGCTTTCAGCAATCCAAATTTCGCCGATTGCCTTATCTGGAAGGCGACGCACAAATTTACGGGCGAAGTCAAGCGACCACGAGAGGCCGCCCTTCCAATCGACACCCTCCCTGACCAGACGATCCGTTTCTGGTGGCCCATTGCGTTCAGCTTCGGTCCGTCAAAAGCAGGTGAGTACAGCACGTTCGGCGGCTTTTCGTTCGAAGGAGAAGACGACCTGGATAGCTGGTTCGCAAGAAAATCTGACCTCGTCACAAATCGCTCACGCGATTCTCTGTATATCGCCTATTACTGGGATTCGATATATCAGGCGGCCCAGGTTTTCGCGAACGGATCGAAGGACGATTCGGGAGACCCGGATCGCGTGACGGGTTTCCTGAACTCCACACAGATCCCGGGATATGCCCTGTTGTACGCGAGCAAATCCTATAATGATGCCACGGACGACCGGAAACAGCCGTATGCGTTGCCTCATGCGAGCATTACGCTCGACCTCTGGGGCAGGCGCGATGTCGGATTGCTCCAAACGTATCGCGGTGACGACAGTCGCGGACGCTTCCCTCTGGACGCGATCACCGCCGGCCTCGCGACCACGCCGCAAAAAGGTCCCATGCGGTTCGTCACTGTCGGGCCGTATCAACTGACGAAGAACAGGGCCCTCAGCCGCTATGATTCGGTAACGTTTGTGTACGGAGTCGGGGTCGGGAGCATCGGATGGAATGCAGCGGATTCAATCGGGCGCGCGTGGTTCAACAAACAGATTACCGATCAGCAGAAGGATGCGTGGATCCTCAAGGGGCGGGATTCTCTCTGGAAAGCGATCGATCGTGCAAACTGGGCGTGGGACAGGATCAGCCGCGGACTTGCGGTGCCTTCCCCTCCCCCGCCTCCCGATATCACGGTCACATCCGGCCCCGATCGGATTACCGTTGCATGGTCGTACCCGGACGCGACATACTTCAACGATCCTGAGACGGGGGTGGACGACTGGTACTCGTGGCGTGTGTATCGGAAACAGGGAGCCTTCTATGTCAACGATCCGTTAGATCAGCGAAGCGGGGCGCAGTGGGTTCTCATCTACGAAACGAAAGATCGGAGCCAGATTAGTTTCATCGACAAGAACATTCAGCGCGGCGTCGATTACTACTACGCTGTGACGGCCGTCGATAACGGCACGCAGAACAGCAGCGGCCTGGACGTCGGCATGAAACTTGAAAGCTCTCTGTATGCAACACGATCGCAGCTCCCCGCAGCCTCGTTCAAGCCGGGGCTGAGCGTGAGTAATATGGTGCGAGTCGTGCCGAATCCTGCGACGGTCGCCGCCGGAGGATTGGGGTTTGCCGGAACACCGAACAAGATTCTCTTTGTCAATCTGCCCGTGAAGTGCTCGCTGAGAATCTACACGGAGACCGGAGACCTTGTGAAGGCAATCGACCATTTTGGCACGGCTGACCATGCGTGGGATCAGCGTACTGATAACAACCAGTACGTGACAAGCGGTATCTACATTCTTGCCGTCACCGATTGTCAGGGTCTCAATGGTGAAACGGTTGATAATCAGTTTGTAAAATTCGTACTGGTGAGATAGAGGACATTCCATCCACACGGTTGAGGTCGGAAAGCGACCTCGCCCGAACGATGTTTGAACGAATTGAGCGTTGGTGATCTCAAAAGTGTTTTGTTGGGTTTCAGGTTTACTCCTAAGGAGGATGCAATGATGAAGCGAATAACAGCGCCGGGCTTTCTTCTGATTCTCCTGGTCCTCTTCGCGTTCGAAGCGGAAGGCCAAATCGTTAAGAAGGCTCAGGTCGGATTCCGGTTCCTTGAGAATCCTGTTTCTGCCGAGGTCGTGGGACGGGGGACCATCGGTGTCACGTCGACACTCTCCGCGAATTCGATATTCTGGAATCCGAGCGAACTCGGGTGGGTCTCATCGGCCGTCGATCTGGAGGTGAATCATACGCAGGGGATTGCAGATATCAACTACAACGCGGCGGCGGCGGCAATCCGGATCGGGAATATGGGCGTGGTTGGTGTGAGCCTCCTTGCGATGGATTATGGCACATTCTACGGCACGCGCCTCGCTGCCAATGACCAGGGGTACGTCGAGACGGGCACATTTTCCCCTTCTGCCTACGCCGTCGGATTGGCGTTTTCACAGAAGATCAGTGATCGGTTCTCCTACGGTGTCCACTTGAAATATGTCAGTCAGAACCTCGGCGATGCGTGGGTCGCTCCAACCGGCACGAGCCTTACCGACGCGAACCTTGCCATCACCACCCGGCAGTACGCTCAGAATGGTCTCGCGATGGACGTCGGCGCTTACTACGATTTCCTTTACAACGGGATCCGATTTGGTGCATGCCTGCAGAACGTTTCTCGGGAATTCCGATACGAGAACGAGCCGTTTCCCATGCCGTTCGCGATAAGCTTTGGAGCCACTGTGGAACCATTCCGGTTCTTCATGGACAATCCGACAGACGTTTTTGTCCTGAGCTTTGAGTCACGCCATCCGCGCGATTTCAGTGAGAAGCTCAAGATCGGCGCCGAGTACCATTTCTTTGACACGGTTATCGCCCGCTTCGGTTACGCGACAAACTACGACGAGCGTGGGCTTACGGCGGGAATCGGGGTTCGTTATTCTGTAGGCGACTTCCCTGTGCGGGCAGACTATGCGTACCAGGCCTTTGGCATCTTTGGAGCCGTTCATCACATTTCCCTGGGCGTGAGTTATTGATCAACTACTGAGGGCGTCTATGACTGTCTCGATTACCTCATATAACGATGCTTCCCGTGAAGAGCTGCTGAAGCTCTGGGCGGCAGCCCTGCCGCTTGATGCTATTACGGTTGACATACTCGAAACGCGCGTGCTGCTTGATGAGAACTTTGATCCCGGAACTTTTCTCCTCGCCCGCTCGAACGGAGCGCTGGTCGGTTTCGTCCTCGGTGTTCATGCAAAGCGCATGCACCTCGGCGATGCCGATCCTGAGGGAGACCGGTGCTGGATTACGGCCCTCGGAGTTCATCCTGACGTGAATGTGAAAGAACTCGGAGAGCTGCTACTTTCCGAAGTGGAGAAAAGGTTCAGGAAGCTGGCGAAAAGAGAATGCAGGGTGTCCAGTTATCCGCCCGGGTATTTCACGCCGGGGATCGATATGCGGGCCTACAAGCAGTATCTCGAGCTGCTCACGTCCCACGGCTATGAAGTATTTCATGAGGCGCTGAGCATGGATGCACCCATCGTGCTCTTTACCGTCCCGGAGAAAACCATCGGGATCGAAAAGACCCTCAATGCCGACGGGATAGAAATCCGGCCGTATCGCCGCACCGACCTGGTGCGGTTCATGAATTTCCTCGAACAGACGATGCCATCAGATTGGGTGCGCGTTGAGCGACGCAATCTCCGCAAGATCGCCGAAGGAGGATTTCATCAAGAACAGGTGATGGTGGTTACCAAAGGGGACGATATTATTGGGTACTGCCAGTTTGAAGGGTCGCACTTTGGGCCATTCGGCGTCAGCGATGCATTTCAGGGAAGAGGAATCGGAACAGTTTTGCTGGCCAGGACTCTGGAACGAATGCGCCAGGAAGGGTATCACGACGCATGGGTCATGTGGACAGATGATATCGCTGCCAAGGTGTACGGTAAGTTCGGCTTCAAGGAGACACGCCGGTTTGCATTGCTGAAGAAAAACCTTTCATAGCTCTCATCGGAAAAGACGGGAACAGAGACCATGGCAAAGGAATCCAAGAGGACTATTCTCGCGGTCGGAGCACACTGCGGCGACATTGAAGTCACGTGCGGCGCCGTCCTCGCCAAGCACAGCAAGGTCGGTGATCGCATCGCCATTCTTCACCTTACGCTTGGCGAAGGGGGAAATCCAAACATGTCCCCCAAGGCATACGGGGAGCAGAAGCGGCGCGAAGCGGAAGCCGCTGCAAAGGTCATCGGGGCTGAAGCGATCTTCGCACCGTACAACGATGGCGAGCTTCCCAACACGGAGGATGTACGCCGGTACGTTGCCGACGTCATCCGGCAGGTGAAACCAACACACATTATCACGCACTGGCGTACCAGCATACACAAGGACCATGCTGCAACGCACGCCATCGTGAACGACGCCGTTCTCCTTGCCTCGCTTGAAGGCGTGGTAACGGATCATCCCCGCCACCGGGGCATCCAGGCGATCTACTACACGGAAAACTGGGAGGACCCGGAGGATTTCAAACCGTACCTCTACGTGGATATTTCAGCCGAACTGGAGACGTGGAAAAAGGCAGTGACGCAGTATCAATTCATCAAGGGAGGGATCTCTTCCTTCCCGTACCTGGAGTACTATGAGGCATTGGCGCGCGTTCGGGGTGCCGAGGCCGGCAAAGGCTATGCGGTGGCTTTTGACATCGACCCGTTTGAAAAAAAACGCGTTGTCGACGTTCTTCCCTGATGTGATGCACCACTCAGAAAGAGAGCGACTTCATGTCGTCAGAGATCCGGCAGTATGAAGCAGAGGATGAGCTGAGGGTCGTCGCGTTGTGGAACCTCTGTCTCCCGCGTGACGAAATCACGTTGAATACATTTCGTCGAAAGATCATACTTGATTCCAACTTTGATTCCCGTGGGTGTTTCGTCGCTGTGGCCGATTCCCAAATCGTCGGGTTCATGCTCAGCCTGTCCCGCCGCTACCCCTATTTTGATGTGGGTATGGAAACAGGCCGCGGGTGGATCACCACTTTTTTTGTGCATCCCGACTGGCGACGCCGGGGGATTTGCGCGGATATGCTGGCCCAAGCCGAGCGGTTCCTGCTGCAGCAGGGAGTCAAAGAGGTTCACATATCGGATTATACACCGAACTACTTCATCCCCGGCGTCGACCTCGACGCATACGGCGACGCACATGAATTCCTCCGAACGAAAGGCTATTCAAAGGTGCAGAGCGTCTACAGTATGGGCCGATCCATAGTCGATTTCAGCATCCCCGACACGATGAAGGAACGATTCTGTCAGCTACAAACTGCCGGCTTTTCCACGTGTGTTTTCGAGCCGCGCTTCATCCTCGTGCTTCTCGAGTTCCTCAGGGAAAACTACCCCGGCGACCTCTTTCGTGTCGCTCTCGACCGATTGCGGGAGAACCCGCAGTGCGACGAGATACTCCTTGCATTGAAAGACGGGAAAGTGGTCGGCTTCAGCCACTTCATGGATGAACGCTTCGGGCCGTTTGGCATCGACGAGAAGTACGCCGGACGCGGGCTGGGACCGATGCTCTACTACAGCACGGTCGAACAGATGCGAAAAAAAGGACGACAGAACCTCTGGCTTGCCTGGACCTCCGGGCGTGCCAAGGATTTCTATTACAAGGTTGGACTTCGTGTCCTCCGCCGACACGAGATCATGAACAAGGTATTTGACTAGATCGGAATCCCTCCATGGATCGTCGTCTGTTGGTTCGACTCATCATTCTTCTTGTCTCCGGATTGACGGCAGCCATTTCCCAGGTAGCACACGTGCACGTTGATGCTGGCAAAGGGGTCGCCACCATCAATCCGTGGCTGTATGGCATCAACACTGCGCGATGGGACGAATCCCTCTTCCCCGGCCCGACATCCGAGATGCTCATGAGCGCCGACCGGGATGCCATTGAGAAAATCAAAGCGTCGGGGATCACTCTTCTGAAGTATCCCGGCGGGAATGACGCTGATCAATATGTCTGGAATTCGAAGGCGAACAACGCTTCCGAGATGGATACGGATGAATATATCGCCCTCTGCCGGGCCGTCGGGGCCGAGCCGTTCATCACGATAAACTTCAATGAGCCTCCCGAACTGGCCGCGGCATGGGTGAGGTACTGCAATCTCGAACGAGGCTACAATGTCAGATTGTGGGAAGTCGGCGATGAACAGTGGGGCACCTGGGCGCGCGGGCACGTCCCGCCTGAGCAGTACGCACAGAAATATGTCGGTTTTGTGAAAGCCATGCGTGCGGTGGATCCATCAATCAAGGTCGCGACGAATGTCCCCCTGGGCCCTCATCCCGAGAATTGGGCTGAGCGAGTTCTCAAAGCCGCTCCCGACTACATTGACATGATCACCTTCACCTATTTCCCTCAGCTGTCGGGTAAGGAAAACGATGACACGCTGATGACAACGGTGGGAAGGTACAGAAAGCTCTACACACAGTTGCGTATGGATATTGAACACGCCGTTGGCCCGGAAAAGGCCGCTTCGATTCTGTATGTAAACGTCGGCTATAATTCTGTCAGCCATTCACCTGGACCCCAGACAATTCAGATCGTCAACGCGCTCTGGACCGCTGATATGCTTGGAAGCATGGCCGAGCTCGGTACGGACATCGCCTGCTTCTGGGCGTTGCACAATTTCTATCCTCCCCGCGGCGGCGACTATGGGTACCTCTCATCGAAAGGAAGCAACACGCCCCGCTTCAGCTACTATGTGTTCCCTATGCTCGCAGAACACATGAAGGGACAAGCGCTGAAGACAACGGGCGATACTCCAACCCTATCGACATATGCGAGCAGGATGGGGAAGACGCTTTCCGTAATCCTGATCAACAAAAACCGGAAATCAGCAACAAGCGCGGAGTTGCAGCTGTCAGGGTTTAAGCCCAGACCGCTGGCCAAAGTATGGGTCCTAAACCAGAAGCGAAAAAACACTCGACTACCGGATCTCAAGAACGTTTCTGAGAATTTCTCCGTGAAGGTCCCCCCCTCTTCACTCACTGCGGTCGAGATGATTGATCAGGATTCGTTGATGATGCCACGCGATATCGCTCCGTTGGCGACTCCTTCGGCCTCGTCATTCTCCACAATCGGACCCCATTTCAAACCGGCCAGCGCTGTCGACAGCAAGTTCTATACACGCTGGAATTCGGCCGCATGGACAAAGTCCAACGGGCAGGAGGAACAGTGGTTTGCGCTAACGTGGAAAGCCCCCCAGATGATCAAGCATGTGAAAATCACCTGGGGTGAAACCTACGCAGTGCAGTATCAGCTCAAATCATCAACTGACGGAAAGAAGTGGTCGGTACTGCGTGAAGTAGTCAACGGCACAGGTGGAGTCGACGAATTCGATGTTTCCCCCGTGAAGGCGCGCTACCTCCGCATCGACGGGAAGAAGGGGACGAAGGGCATTTCGGCGTATTCGATACGAGAGATAGCTGTTTTTGGGGAGTAACAACACTTCACGATTGGATATTGGGCGTTGGACATTGGAAATTGTCAAGAATCACCCAATTCATTGCCTATTCCTGCGTGATTCCGCGCTTTGTGCTTCGCCGTAGTTGAGAGCAGGTGATGTTCCTGATCGGATCAACTGATTTGCCAAAAGATTTCCGGTCCTCGAAGAGGAGAGGGATTCTGCAAGAGCAATCAGTTGAACAGCAAAATCGACAAGCCGATCCTCCAGATCGTACTTTCTAGAGGTGGTTGAGTTGTTAGCCATTGTTGGGTTCCCTCAAGCTGATTGTTGCTCACCAACTTAGAACTGTCTAAAGCAAAGACAAGTGAATTCAATTTGCGTGATGGTGCAGTGGCAATGTCCAATGTCGAATGATGAATCTCCAATATCCAAGTGACATTCTGCAACGTAAAACTGAAAACGCACCCATGACCCAGAACCACCTCCTTCTCCCCCAGCGGCTCACGTCACTCGATGCCTTCAGGGGCTTTGCGGTGGCCGGGATGCTACTTGTGAACAACCCCGGCACCTGGGACCCGGCTGTTGTGCCGAGCCTGCTGTTCCACGCTGAATGGCACGGATGCACGTTCGCCGATCTAATCTTCCCTTTCTTTTTGTTTGCAGTCGGAATGGCGATGCCGTTCAGCGACGCAAAACGGCGCGAACACGGAGTATCGGCCTGGAAAGGAATTCTGATCGCTGCGAGACGCGCGCTGCTGTTGTATCTCCTCGGCGCGTTCCTCAAGTCTGCATCGATTAACGCACCTGTGCTTCATTTCGGCATTCTTCAGCGAATCGGGGTCCTTTACTTCATCGTCTATTTGCTGCTGCCGCTCAGAGCCCGTTGGCAAGCGGCGATCGGCGTAACGCTTCTGTTCGTCTGGTGGGCTATACTGGCGATCGTTCATGGGCCGGGCGTCATCCCCGGGTCGTTCGACCGTGATGTCAACGCGGCACAATACCTCGACAGCTTTATCCTCGTTCCCGAGGACAAGGAAACAATCATCAGCATGATACCGGGCATTTCGACAGTTCTCTCAGGCGTGCTCGCGGGGCGATTCCTGATGAAACAGACCGATCAGAAGATTGTGATGCGGATGCTGGCCATCGCCGGTGCGACCGGCATTGTTCTTGGTCTTCTGTGGAACTTTGTGGTGCCTCTCAATAAGATTCTCTGGTCATCTTCGTTCGCGGTGTTTACATCCGGCTGGTCGTGCCTGGTTTTCCTTTTGTTTTATTGGGTCATCGAAGTCCGCAAGATGTCGAAGCTCGCGTTTCCTCTCATCGTCTACGGCATGAACGCCATCACCCTGTATGTCTTCACAGGACTCCTTGTTCGCTGGGTGATGCTTTCCTGGAGAGTTTCCTATAAGGGAGCCATGACGTCACTGACCGGCTATTTCTATAAGAGTTTTGCCAGTCTCGCCGGTCCAACCATCGGGTCCATACTCTATTCGACAATGATTATTCTCATCGGCTGGCTTCTCTGCTACTGGATGTACCGGCGTAAACTTTTCCTGAAGGTCTGAATTGACAAATATCGCAGTTGCATCGACACAGAAGTACACAGTACGCATCGGAGCCGACCGGCTTCTTCATGAAGCATCCGATCTCATCGACGGCAAACGGGTCGGCGTCCTGACCAATCACACCGGACGCCTTTCCGATGGTCGCTCGATCATCGACGCGCTTGCCGATTCGGGACTCTGCAAACTAAGGGCGCTGTATGGCCCTGAACACGGAATCGCAGGGGATATTCCTGATGGCGAGGTCGTTGACCACGCGCTGCATCCGCGCTATGGCATCCAGGTCTATTCCCTCTATGGAAAAATCCACAAGCCAACTTCCGAAATGCTTGACGGAGTAGACGTCGTGGTCTGCGACATCCAAGACGTCGGTGCGAGGTTCTACACCTTCATCTCGACGGTGGCGCTTGCGATGGAAGCGGCGGCCGAACATGGCATTCCCTTTATCATTCTCGACCGGCCAAATCCCATCCGGGGTCTTTCCTTCGACGGACCTGTCCGGATCCTTTCACTCAGATCGTTTGTCGCATGGATGCCTATTCCCGTCACCCATGGCCTTACAATCGGAGAGCTCGCCCGACTGTGGAATGACGAAGGCTGGCTGGCCAACGGCGTGAAGGCTCCGCTGCAGGTGGTCGAAATGGAGGGATGGCAGAGATCGTTGTGGTACGATGAAACCGGCCTGAGCTGGACTCCCCCGTCTCCGAATATGCCATCACTTGAAACCGCGGTGATCTATCCGGGGATTTGCTTTGTTGAGGGCACATCTGTTTCCGAAGGCCGGGGAACAACTACTCCGTTTCAGATCCTCGGCGCGCCGTGGGCAAATCCTGATAGACTTCTCAAGGAACTCTCGGCGTTCAATACACCCGGCGTGAAATTTTCCGGGGCGGAATTTACTCCTACAGAGATTCCCGGGACAGCAAGCGAACCCAAATACGAAGGCACCCATTGCCGCGGCATACGTCTTTCTGTGGTTGATCGAAACGCCGTCAGGCCTGTGCATCTCGGTGTTGCAGTTCTCTCGGCCTTCAAACGCGCACACCCCACGGAAACGGTTTTCCGCAACAGGCGATTCGACATTCTTACGGGAAATAAGTCGGTGCGTCAACAGCTCGAGCGAGGGTACCATCCCGACGAAATCTGTGAAGGATGGGCGGAAGAACTCAGAGCATTCGGGGACATTCGGTCGAAGTATTTGATGTACTGATACTTGACTCCGACAACGAATCTTTTATTCAGAGCGAGCCAACCACTCAAACACAGCCCTATGAACTTTCATCTTATCGACTGGATCATTCTCTTCGCCTATCTGGGGATCTCCGTTTTCGTCGGAATACGTGCAAAGCGGTACGTCGAGAACATGGAAGGATACTTTGTCGCCGGAAGAAGAGTCAAGGTGGCGCTTGGCTCGGCCACGCTCATAGCCACCGAAATCGGGGTTGTAACGTTTATGTACTTCGGAGAACTTGGGTACGTCACCGGACTCTCATGCTTCGCCCTTGGAATCGTCGGCGTCTTCGGGTACCTCTTCATAGGGAAGACAGGATTCATCGTCTCAGGCTTAAGACGCCTGAAGATTATTACCATACCGGAATTTTATGAGCTTCGCTACGGGAAGCGCGTCCGGCTTCTCGGGGGCATTCTGCTCTTCCTCGGCGGGGTCCTCAATATGGGCGTTTTTCTGAGAATGGATGGTATTTTTCTTACTGAGACAATGGGGTTCAGTCCGGATGTGCTCGCCATCGTCATGTCCGTCATGCTCCTGATCGTCATCAGCTATACGGTGCTGGGGGGCATGTTTTCAGTTGTCATCACCGATTTCATGCAGTTTGTGCTCCTTACGTTCGGGATGCTCATTGCAACACTCTTCGTCCTCATTCACGTCGACTTTGCCACCGTAGGCAAAGTGGTCATCGAGCAATTCGGCCAGGCGGGTGTCAATCCGATCGTCAACCCCCGGTTCGGATGGAGTTTCCTGCTGTGGATGATGATTGGAAGTGTCGCAATCTCCGCGCTTAACCAGCCAGCCGTATCGAAATCATTTGCGTCGGAGAGCCCCGAAGTTGGCCGGAAAGTGTTTCTCTTCACCGGCATTACCCTCGCCGGACGATATATGATTCCTATGTTCTGGGGAGTAGCTGCGCTGGCGATGTTCGGTCCATCGCTCAATCCCACAACAGCGATGCCGCGGCTGCTGGGCGCCGTTGTCCCTTCGGGCTTTCTGGGATTGATGATCGCCGGCATGCTGGCCGCTTCGATGTCGACATACAGCGCTTACATGCTCGCCTGGAGTTCCGTCGCTACCCGTGACATCCTCGCACCACTCAGCAAGAAAGAGTTTTCTGAGAAGACGACTATTCGACTGAGCCGAATCATCTCGACGTTGATCGGGATTTTCATTCTGGTCTTTGGCTTGTTCTACGAGCTTCCGGCAACGGCATTCCAGTACATCGCAATCACGGGTGCAATGTACGCCGCAGGTGCGTTCGGGTGTGTGGCCTTCGGACTCTATTGGAAGCGTGCGAACGTCGTCGGCGCGTACTGCTCGCTGGGATTTGGTGCCATCGCTCCCATTGGATTTCTGGTTTTGGAACAGTTGAAAGGGCTTCTCCCGCAATCAATGCTCTTTCTTATTGATGTCAATTTCTCCGGGCTCATGAGTTTCATCCTCGCTGTGCTTGGAATGGTCATCGGATCGCTCCTCACCCAGCGGTCGCACCCGCCTGTCCTCCTGCAGGCGCAAAAGGAAGGAGCGTGATTCAATGGACACCTCAGTGCTCATGTGGTTCATCGTGTTCGTTATCTCCGCGTTGCTTTTCTTCGGAACGGCTGTGGTGATTACTGTCATCGGCGTTCAGGATCTGAAAGACCTTCTCTCCCGATCAACGAAAAAAGAAGGAAACTGAGCCTCAAGCATGCTGACGATCGTCGACATCTTGAATCTTCAGATATAGCGCGCCCGGGACCAAGTACGTTGCTTCGAACGGATTCTTTGCTTTAATTAACTCTACACCTTAGCATCACCTCAGATCACGAAAATCGAGAAAAAGATCATGACTCGTTCTAGTATTTCATTTCTTCTTCTGTTGACCATCATGTGCGCCTCAGGCGCTCAGGCCCAGATCAGTATTAAGCGAACCGAGAAGCTGGCTCTCTCGCGTTCGCAGGCCTGGTCGCATCCGCAGTTTTCACCTACAGGCGGCCTGATCTATTTCACAAATCTCGACGGTAACGGCATCTGGGAGTATTCTCCCAAGACCCGGTCCGTTCGACAGATTACCTCCGACCCGAAGTCAGGGCTCGCGTTCAACCTCTCGAATGACGGCAAGAGGATCATCTATCGGCGAACGACATACATAAATTCCGGGCGGACAAGGAAACAGGATGTAGTCCTGATGAATCTGGCGAAGCGATCAGCATCGCAGCTCGCGTCCGGCTCGGATCTTCCCATCCCTTCATTCTCGGAAAACGTGCCCGTGTACTCTGCAAAAGCTAAGATAGAAGGATTACCGAAGACAGCGAGCGTCAACAACGTAGCCATTCTCGGAATCGAAGACACGAAGATCGCGCTCAACGTGAATGGCGCCAAGACTCTCCTCGACCCATTCGGCAACGGGAGTTATGTCTGGCCTGTTCTTTCCCCCGACAAGCAACAGATCGTCGCATACGAAGCGGACCGAGGCGCCTTCGTTTGTGATCTGAGAGGGACGATTGTCAGCAGGCTGGGACGCCGGGATGCACCTTCATGGACCAGATCGGGGAGATGGATTGTCTATATGAATGATAAAGATGACGGCCACAAGCTTCTTTCATCGGATATTTTCGCCGTTTCGCCTGATGGGAAGAACGTGGTTCAGCTTACATCGACCGCAGGTGTGATGGAGCTTAATCCCCAGTGCTCTCCAACGGAGAACAAAATCGTGTGCAATTCTGCCGACGGCGCCATCATCATTCTAGAGTACGAGGAGCAACAATGAAGAAATCACTGATTCTCCTCGCCCTCTCCCTACTCGTCTGGAGCTCAGCCCTCGCCCAGAAAACCGATCTGTCTGGCATCAAGATATGCATCGATCCCGGGCATGGCGGGTATTTTGAAGCAACAGACCGTCACGTTGTCCCTGATCCGGGGACGAACTTCTGGGAATCTGAAAGCAATTTTGAAAAAGCGTTGTGGCTCAAGCCTCTCCTTGAAGCGAAGGGGGCATGGGTCATCCTCACGCGCAATACGAATGATTACCCGACGGACGCTGAGCCATCGCTCGCTGCACGGGTGGCAACAGCAAACGCGAACAATGTGAACTGGTTCCACTCAATTCACAGCAACGCTACCGGGCTCACCTCAAACACATCGACCAACTACTCGATGATCATGGTTCGGGAAAAAGTGGTCACTGGCGGCGATCCCGTGTACGGCCCTGGCACAGGCCAGCCAGAAACGCAAGAAGCATGGAACATCGCTGATATCCTCGGCCCAAACATCAGGGACAAGATGCGAACACAGAGGTCCCTGAAGGTTCTCGATTGGACATTTTACGGTGGGAGCAACGGAGGTTATACGCTCGGAGTGCTGCGCGGCCTTCAGATGCCGGGCGAACTCTCCGAAGGTGAATTCCACGATTATTATCCACAGACACGTCTATTGATGAATAACAGCTGCCTCAAAATGGAGGCATATGCGATACGGGATGCATTCCTCCAATACTTCGGGGTTCCTGCAGATACCCTCAGCATCGTTGCGGGCATCATCTCCGAGTTGGGGACAGGAAAGATGATCGATGCCGTGCGAGTCCGATTGCTACCGGAGAATATTGTCTACAGGGGCGATTTCTATCATAATGGCTTCTACATGTTTGATAGCCTTCGGGCCGGTCCACATACACTCGTTCTTGAGACTCCAAACTACTATGTTGATTCGGTTCAAATTAATATGCCAGCGGGCGGGACCCTCTTCTCGGACAAACAGTTGGAATCAACTCTTCCGCCTTTTGTGATTTCCTCCACTCCACTGAACAAGGATACGTCTTTTGCGGCTTCAGGTCAAATCACGCTTGTTTTCTCACGGATAATGGACACAGCATCAGTCCGCACCGCTTTTTCGTTGAGTCCCAAGGTCAAAGGTGCCTTTCTCTGGTCCAACAACAATACTGTCCTTGTTTTCAAACCAGACTCGGTTGTATTGCCATTTAATACTACTTATCTCCTGCGGTTGGACTCTTCAGCGCGATCCCAGCCGACAACCCACACGAAAAATGGTCTCTTACTCGACGGAAACTCCGACGGCGTTGCGGGTGATGCATTTCAAATCACCTTCAGGACGCGTCCCGTGGACGTTTGGCCCCCGGTAGTGGTATCTGCGTATCCTCCCAACGCTTCAACAATTGCTGCCTCGAACAGCGTTATCAATTTCACATTCGACGAGCCGCTCGATCCAAAGTCTATTACCTCTTCCAACGTCGTCGTGCAGGAAGTGGGCACTGGGAATCGTCAACTCACACTTCAGTACTTCGAGTCGAACGGCCATGGCGGGATCAACATCTTTCCGCAGGGAGGCCTCAAACTTGGAAGAAACTACAAGGTGCGGATTAGCGGACTCACGGACATCTCCGGCAACGCGATCCCTGCTTCGACTCCGCTGTGGACATTTACGATTGCTCCTCTTGACCTGCAATTGACGAGTGTAGAAGACTTTGCTACTTCGGTCGCCTCGTGGTACCAGCCGGCCACAAGTGGCAGTACCATAGGAATTGATAGCGCAGGCTTCGCGCGCGATTCCATCACAACGCTGAGCATTTTGCCCTCGACTTCCAAGTCGGGTCGATTAAGCTATTACTGGAACACAAAAACGGCAACAGACTGGCTCATTCGGGAATATCTGAGTGGTGGGACAGGCCGCTCGGTCACCTGGAATAAAACGGGAACGAGATTACAGGTCTATCTTTACGGAGATGGAAGTGGAACCCTGTTCCGCTTCGCCGTTGACGATAGTGTCGACGCCTTTCCTGCCGGAACCACGCAGAACCACGAGGTCAATCAGTGGACCCCCATCAATTGGGTCGGCTGGAAATTGGTGGAATGGAATTTTGATACGGACACTCTCGGCACCTGGCTGGGGAATGGAAAACTCGAAGGGATGTTGCGGTTTGACAGTTTCCAGCTGATGTACCCGTCAGGTTCTAAAATCACATCAGGAACCATTTACTTTGCGCAGCTACAGGTTGCCAAAGGAACGGTGACAGCCGTCGAGCCGGTGACTGCCTCTATACCCGCTACATTTGACTTGCGCCAAAATTATCCAAACCCGTTCAATCCATCAACGGCGATCAGCTATCAGCTGTCAGGGATCAGCCAAGTGACCTTGAAGGTATATGACATGCTCGGTCGCGAAGTGGCGACATTGGTCGATGCAATCGGGACGCCCGGGACGCATACCGCCATCTGGGATGGAAAAAACAATCGGGGAGAAACTGTAGCTTCCGGAATCTATCTGTACCAGCTTCAGGCAGGAACATCCGTTATGACGAGGAAAATGGTTCTGCTGAAATAGCCCCCCTTCGCGCATGGTACCTTCCGGAGGTCGCCAGGTTGTCCGGAGAACCTTCGGAAGGCTACCTTGCCCCCACGCCACTACTGCACCACCAGCACCGGAATCGCCAGCCTGTGTCGGACCTTTGAAACAGATGTGCCGAAGAAAAGGTCCTTCAGTCCTCTGTGGCCGTGCCCTCCCATCACCAGGAGATCGATACCCGCTTCGCGGGAGAGCTTGATGATCTGATCCGGCGCGCGTCCGTAGCCGAGAGCCGTAGTAACCTCAACTCCTGTCCTGCGGATCTGTTCGGCCACACTCTCAATGTGCTCTTTGTCCTCCCTAGCCTCGTCATCGAAAGCATCCGACCCGAAGAGCTGTCCTCCAACTCCCTCCACAACGTGGAAGAGAAAGAGCGAGGCGCCGTACCCCTTGGCAAGCGATTGGGCATGAGAGAGGACTTTAGGATCGACTGCACTGTAGTCAACAGCGACACCAATCTTCGAAAAGTGCTGGGGGACAAGTTCGATTTTCTCCGGCACACGCGGCGCGGGCTTTCGCCATATCTTCCACGATTTCGGCAGCGAGATGTAGATTTGGAACAAAGCACCGAAGACGGCAAGCGGGACTGCCGTAAGCCAGAACCAGATGGCATTCGGACCGGCGTTGGAGATCCATTGTGAAATCTGCTGGACCAGAAGAGTCGAATTCAATAGACAGATGACTCCGGCAACGATCCAGGCGAGCACTGTCACCCAGGCCTTGTTGACGAAGACACCCATAATCTGCTTGTCACTCGTGAATCGTATCAGCGGAATGACCGCAAACGGGAGCTGCACGCTGAGAATGACCTGGCTCAGGATCAGCAGATCGTAGGAGCCCCGGTCCCCTTTCATGGAAATGACGACAACTGCGGGCACAATAGCGATAAGCCTGGTTATCAATCGCCGCAAGAAGGGGCGGACACGGAGCTTCAGAAACCCTTCCATCACAATTTGACCGGCAAGCGTGCCGGTGAGGGTCGAGCTCTGGCCTGCCGTCACCAGGGCAACGCCAAAGAGTGTCCCGGCCAGTGCCGTGCCCATGAGCGGGCTGAGCAGTTCATGGGCCTGCTGTATTTCAGTGACGACGACACCTCGCGTGAAAAAGACGGCCGCGGCGACAACCAGAATTGCCGCGTTCACAAAAAACGCAGCATTCAGAGCAATCGACGTGTCGATCAGATTGTACTTGCACGCGATCCGTTTGCTCTCCTCTGTGTTCCCGACAATGCGGGTCTGCACGAGAGCAGAATGAAGATACAGGTTATGCGGCATGACCGTCGCTCCCAGGATTCCTATGGCTACATAGAGACTTTCTGAATTCAATCGCGGGACGAACCCCGTCAGTATATCGCCCCACACAGGCTTTGCGAGAAATACTTCGATGATGAAGCTGATCCCGATGGTAGAGATGAACATGAGGATCATCGCCTCCATCTTCCGGATGCCGTAGTTCTGGATGACGAGAAGCAGGATGGTATCAAAACCCGTGATGATGACGCCGTAGATAAGTGGAAGTCCAAACAGCAGGTTGAGTCCGATGGCCGTTCCTAAGACTTCTGCAAGATCGCAGGCTGCGATTGCGATTTCGCACAGGACCCAGAGAATATATGCCACCGACTTTGGATAGTTCTCACGGCATGATTGTGCAAGATCCCGTCCGGTAACAATTCCCATCCTTGCTGACAGGGTCTGAAGCAGGACGGCCATCAGGTTGGACATGAGAAGAACCCAGATCAATTGATAGCCGAATCGTGCCCCTCCTTCCAGGTCGGTCGCCCAGTTGCCGGGATCCATGTAACCGACGCTGACGAGGTAGGCAGGACCGATGAATGCCAGGACCCGTTTCACGACCCCTGCCCCCTCTGGAATCTTCACCGAGCGGTGGACCTCAGAGAGCGAAACACCCGTTTGTTCAGATTGCAGGCCCACTCACTTCTCCTCAACAAAGATATTCTCAGCAAGCTTCGCGCTCACGAATTGCTCCTTGCGTCCGATCTCAACCCGGAGCGATCCGTCGAACTCGATATGCTCTTTCACTTTGATCCTCCTCTTCAAGCCGATCCCAAGCCTGGAAGCGTACTGCAGTACCTGCGAGCTTGCGTCATTTACACGGGCAACGGTGACCGTTTCGCCAGACTCAACTTCGGAGAGAGAACGATACTCAACCGGCTCGATACTTCCGTCAGTCGCGGGAATGACGTCACCATGGGGATCTGTTCGCGGAAACCCCAGAGCCTCATCGAGACGACGTTCGAGCTTCTCGGACGTGAAATGCTCCAGGCGGTCGGCCTCATCGTGAATCTCATGCCAGGGATACTTCAGGACCTCGACGAGGAAGAGCTCCCACAACCGGTGACGCCGGAGAATCTTGAGAGCTCGCTTGCGTCCTTCCGCGGTCAACTCCACTCCCTTGTACGGTGCATAGGTAAGGATTCCCTCGTCCGCAAGTTTCTTGATCATCTCTGTGACTGAGGGGGCAGAGACCCCTAGCCATTCAGAAAGGGATGACGTCGATACTCTTCCTCCCCCTTCCTGGAGCCTGTAGATACTTTTGAGATAGTCTTCGACGTTTTCGCTTGCCATCGATCGTTCCTCTCCTGGGTTCCGCGTGAAGAGACCCCGCGCTCAGGATTATTAGGTTAGCCTAAAGATATACTAAGGTGCACAGAAAGTCAAGAAACGTAGTGCCATCAGGGCTTCGACCTTGTTTCTCACGCAACTTCCTTCTACTCTTGGCTTCATTTCCCAGAGCAACCAGGACTCCGCGTGCCCAAGATATTGGTGATTGATGACGACGAACTTGTGTGCGAGATGATTTCCTCCACGCTGCAATTGGAGGGCTTTGAGACTATTAGCGCCCTGGATGGCCACGAGGGAATCGAGGCAGCCCGGAAACACTCACCTGACCTGATCATCTGCGATGTCATGATGCCTCGATTGGATGGTTATGCGACTCTGAGCGCCATCCGGAATGACCCCTCCACTGCGACAACGCCGTTCATTTTCCTTACAGGTCAGACGACAAAATCCGATATGAGGCAGGGCATGGAGCTCGGGGCGGATGACTTCCTTGCGAAACCGATCATGGTCAACGAACTTGTAGCGGCAATCCGAACTCGCCTGCAGAGGCACGAGCTCGCGCGCAAGGAAACCGAGCGCAAACTCGACGAGCTCCGCATCAACCTCAGCCTTTCCCTTCCACATGAAATCCGCACCCCGCTCAGCGGAATCATCGGGTTCGCTGAAATCCTTCGCGATGATAACACCACACTCAAACCCGATGAAATCTCAGAGATGGCGAAGATCATACTCAAGTCGGCAACTCGCCTGGGCCACCTCGTCGAGAATTTCCTCACCTACGCTCAGCTTCAAATTCTCTCCGCCAGTCCGAACAAGACGTCCTTTGTGGGCAAAGAGGCGAGCGTTGTTCTTAAGACTCACATCGAGGATTCTGCACGCGTGAAGGCGAAGGAATACGAACGCTCCAATGACTTGCACCTCTCGGTCGGAGCGGCGGAAGCGGCAATCTCGACCCAGGGAATGAAGCGCATCTTCGAAGAGCTCATCGACAACGCACTGAAATTCTCAAAAGCCGGATCAGTGGTCGAAGTTACGACAGAGCAGACCGACCGGTTTCTTGTCCTTTCAGTGAGAGATCATGGGGTCGGAATTGATGCGAGGAATATTGAGGAGATTGGGGCCTACAAGCAGTTCGACCGCCATCGCTTGGAGCAACAGGGTTCCGGGCTGGGCCTCGCGATCGTCAAGCAGATGATAGAACTCTACGGCGGACGGTTCGCCATCGAAAGCAAAGCCGGAGTTGGCACGACCGCCACGATCGTGCTTCCCCGCGTCACACAACGCTAGAAACCAACCCAGGAACATTCTCGAGGGGGGAACCGTCGTCCCCGCACGCCTGCCCGCCGATTACTTTGCCCTCGGCGCTTCGTCCCGTTTCTCAAAGAGATCGTCCGAAAGCCCGACATTTACCTTGTACTCGAGGTACTTTACCGTGATACTGCCGCTGCGGCTCGGACGCGGCGTTTCATCAAATTGAGGCGGAGCCTGCATATCGAGGTTAAATTGCCTCGCAGAGGAATCACGGGCCGTAACTTCAAACGTTGCCTTCATTGTCTTCGGAAGCAAGAAACCCCCTGCCTGCTGTTCATACGAAAACACAAGACGGAGAACACGCCCCTGATAAGGGGCTGTTTCCATGCGACTGATCGTCCAGGTGGTCGGATCGATCCAAAGGATAAGCTGACCCGGCCTGGTCTTTGCCTCGCGCGCAGTCAGTTCCAGCTTGTGCACGTTCCTGCCGTCAAGCATCTCGTCGCCCAGAATCTTCGGTTCGTAACGCTCCCTCAGAAGTACGGGGTTCAGAGCAAGCCCTTCACGCGGCAGTATGGCAAAACTCGTCGATGAGAAATGGACCTTGTCCGGCTTCTTGAAGTACATTGTCGCGCTCACTTTTGGAACGCGCACGCGCTCCATGTCCACCTCGGCTTCGATCGTGGCCACGAAATCATGAACTCCCTCGAATCCCTTCTCTGTGTTCAGCATCATTGTAGCGGCCGACACATCGGGCGCTTTCTTCTGCCCAAGGATTGGCAAGCAAAAGATAGAAACAAGAATCCCCGCGTATGCTATCGTCCTGTTCATGCCGCCCCCTGAGGTGCTTCACTTCGAGCAACGACGATGTTATAAATCCACATCAGGAATGTCGCCCCTACGCCGATGCCAATCAGCGCGAACCATACGTACTGGGGTTTTCCTGCAGCCTTGGAAGTCTGGTAGAGCCAGCCCCCGACCGGGTCCCCAACGAATCGCGCGATCGCAATAGGCAAAAAAGCATAACCCTGGAATAACCCTTGCTGACCCGGAGGTGCAATCTCTGAAATATACTCGTAATAACGCGGGGCCTGAGTCATTTCCCCGATCGCGAACGCCACAATTCCCGCCGCGATCGTCGGCACGCTTGGAGCAAGGCCGATGATGATCCAGATCAGGCTCGACATCGCGAATCCAGCGAGGATCGCCGACCTTGTGGCCATATTCTTCGTCAGGCGATTGATTGGAATCTGAAAGAGAATAATCGCGCCCGCCCCAGCCCACGATTGAAGAATTTCGTACGGATAACTCTTATCGATGTAATCCGTGACATAGTACGGGACGATGATGAACTCCTGCCAGAAGATGATCCAATACAGGGAATAAATGAGGAGGAAGATCATGAATTTGACATTCGCGAGGACCACAAACAAGTTGGCGAACTTCTTCCCGAGCGATTCCGTCACCTCTGTCGTTTCAGATTTGATCTCCTTATAGAGAAGAAGATTCACAACCAGCATCGCAAGACAGCTGGCCGAGGAAACCATGTACACAAACTCGTTTCCAAGACTGTCTCTGACAAAATAGGCAATCGTCGGACCAACCATCGCTCCCACGTTCACCAGCCAGTAGTAGATCGCGTAACCAAGTGATTTCGTCTCCGGCTTGGATGCAAGCGCGACCGTCCCGAGAACCGACGGTTTGATGAACGATCCTCCGAATGCTGTAAAGACAAGGAAAACGACCAACAGCCAGTACTGTGACACGCCGCCATAAATTCCTGCGAAAGCCGTCATCCCCATTGAACCGATCAGGAAATATCCGAGGGCAAGGATGGAGAACGCGATGTTAAAAGCGCGGCGAAAACCCCACTTGTCTGCAAGGGTCCCCCCGAGGATTGGCAGGAGATAGATGAGTCCGCCAAAAATTCCCGAGAGTTGACCAGCCTGCGTCTCCGTGAAGCCGAGCTTGTTCCGCATGTAGATCATGAACACAATTTGCTGGCCATAGTAAGCCAGGCGTTCGAACAATTCCATGCCATTTGCGACCCAGAAGGTGGGATGAAAACCCTCTCGCATTCTTTGAAGAGCGCTTTGGCTTTCCACAGGAACTCCCTGATTGATGGTGGATGGTTGTGACTAGGTGAGTATATCTTTGCGCCGGAAGATCAGCCACGCCGCGAATACGAACGCCAACGAATAGGCACCAAGAACAGCCGATGATGTCCAGACAGAATCCCACGGAACAGGATCCTCAAAAATCTTTAGCCACACATTCATATAATTGGTGAACAGATACGGTTTGATATCCTGGAATAACTCGAGCGGAATCACCGTTACCAGGAGAAATACCATGTTGACACCCATGGTGCTGATAATCGGTCCGATTGCGTTCTCCACAAACGAGGAGAAGAAGAATGAAAGTGAGGCGATCGTGAGCATAGCCCAAGCTGCGAGAATGTAACCGACGAGAAACCGCCAGGCCACGTCAGACTCCGGCAGGACCAGGATTCCACGCCCCAATACTATCAGGTCTCCCCTGCCAAGCAGAAGGAGTGACAAGCCAATGCTCAGCACTGCAAGAAAACCAACAAAAATGATCGTGTAAATGACGGTTGTGTAGAATTTGGAAAGAAAGATTCGCGTGCGCGAGACAGGGCGGACGAGAATCAACCGGTAGGTTCCCGCTGTGGCCTCACCGGCCAGCTGATCGCCGGCGACAAAGGAGATGAGCAGCGGGATGTGAACCCAGAGGCTGTTCATCATGTTGTGAGCGACAAACCACCCATTAAAGAGATTGCCTACGAAGAAGAAATCCTGCTGCAACGAACGGAGCGAATGCTGAAGGAACCGGCCTCCTTCGAGCTTCATCGCAACTTCGACCAGAGGAACGATAACCGCCACAAGAAGAAAGCCGATGTACGTGCGCTTCTTCAGGAAAGTCTTGATCAGTTCGTAGTAGACGAGTCGAATCATTGCTTGCTTTCCTTCCCCTCTGGGACGCCACTCTCCGTGATTGAAAGGAAATACTCTTCGAGCGACCGGCGCGGCACAAGCGCTTGAACGTCTACTCCTTCCCTGACGAGCGCACGGGCAAGCTCAGGCACATCTTCGAACGACATTGTGACTTCAAACGCATCCCCTTTTTCGACGACCTTTCCAACGGTCCCCAATGTCGACAGGACACTCCGCACCTTCTCCGCCGGGCCGCCCTTGACGGTGACAATCTTCTCTCCTCCCTCAATCAATGCGGAGACTTCTCCTTGCGTGACCAACTCACCCCGGTTGATCACCGCCATCCGGTTGGCAACCAATTCCACCTCGTTCAGGAGGTGCGAAGAGAGCATGACGGTCTTGTTCTGATCGCTCGCGAGGTGGCGAATGAGGTCCCTGATTTCCTTCATCCCCTGCGGGTCGAGTCCGCTTGTCGGCTCATCGAGTATGACAAACTCCGGGTCGGCGAGAAGCGCCTGGGCAATCCCGAGACGTTGCTTCATGCCGTGCGAATACGTTTTGACCTTGTCGGAAGCCCGGGAGGCCAGGCCTACAAGATCGAGCACTTCAGCGATTCGCTTCCGGCTGATGCCGCCGTTGAGAGCGCCGACAATTTCAAGATTTCTGTGCGCAGTCAGATAGTTATAAAAGTCAGGCTTTTCGACAATTCCGCCGATCGACATAAGAGCTTTCTCACGTTCCCTTTCAAGCGACTTGCCAAAGAGGAACACCTCCCCTTCGGTGGGCCTTATCAGAGAGAGAAGCATGCGGATTGTCGTGCTCTTGCCGGCTCCGTTGGGACCGAGGAATCCGAACACATCGCCGCGATGAACCTCGAGGTCGAGATGATGCACAGCCCATCGGCTTTTGTACTGCTTGCCAAGGTTCTTGGTTTGTAGGATGGTCTCGCCCGTCAAGGAATCCTGGGGGTATTAAGAGAAGAGACAACAGTTGATGGATTTCAATGCGGTCAATGTAGAGCTTATTTGAGGGATTTTCAAGGTGACGGGGTAAGAAGTCCGACTTCTTAAAGCGATAAAACGTTATGAGAAGTCGGACTTCTACCATAAAACTCCAACGCCGCAGACTATGCTGCGGCGTTGGGTGAAAACAATCAAGCTTGGATCTAGTTCCCCTGCTTCAACCTATCCAGCGCCCCCTGTACCTTTTTTGCCTGCGCTGAAGGGAGATTTTCTTTTGCCAGCAACGAGTACTCCGTAACGGCTTCCTTCGTGAGCTTCATCTTCTCGAATGCCGTCGCGACGGTCAATCTGGCATCGAAATTCGCTTTGAGCTCGGGATGAGTGCGGAGCGTTTCTTTGGACTTCAGGATGGATGTCGCATAGTAGGAATTGTCAAACAGGACACGGGCTCCATGAAGCTCCATCTCTCCCACTTTGGTGTCAGTGAATACCGGCACATTCGTTTTTGATGCGTTGTCGCCGTGAATCACAGTTGCCGATGGAATGGAAAGCTCATCGCGTTCCCGCGGTGGCACCGCAAGAATATTCTGCATTGCCAGCTTCAGGAGGAAATCTTCCTGAGTGAGCTGACGGACGTCCGAGATGTCCAGGATCGTCATCTCCGGAACTGTCAGCTTTCGTTTATCGGCCTCAATCGTCGCACTCGCGCCTGGTCCCGTCCTCATGCTATCTTCGGGCTTGAGCAGGTCACCCACCTTCACCTTCCTCCACTCCTCCATGACCCCTTTCCGCACCTCGACGCTTCCTTTCACCGCCTTCACCACGAAATCCCCTGCAAACAGAGGGAATGCAAGAAGACTCGCCACGAAAATCCACAATAACCGAGTACGCATTGTCCTATCCTTTCAGATCAGATCCTTATTGAAGCATTAGATCGACGAGCTTTACCCAACCTCTGACAACTCCAAGCCCGACTTCGACATCGTCAAAATATTCTTTCGCTCCGACTTCCCACGCTTTTTGAAATCCTTCTGTGATCGCCGTCGTCTCGACCGGCACCCAGACGGTCTCTTCTCCCCGTTCATTCTTCCGAATCACGTAACGCTTCGGATTGTCGCTTACCAGGGTTGACTGGGAAGCAGGGACCTCCGTATCAAACATCATGAAGATGTGTGCATCATCCAGACGCTGCGGCGGCACCACGTCGATGAACGCCGTGTTGATCCCCACGCTCGAGAGCAGGGATGAGAAGCAGACGGTCATGTCGTCACAGTCGCCACCACGCAATGCCAGAGTCTCCGACGGAAATTGCACCCTGTCCTTGCTCAACTTCGGGTCGTTCACGTATGTCAGGCGAGACGCAAACTCATCAAAGAGCAATCTGGCCGACCTGAACTTCTCAAGCTGCTTTGGCGCAGCAGCCATCGTATCCTTGTTTTGGCTCATCACCAGGCGCGTGAAGCGCATGATGTCCGCGTCTGCAGGCGTTACGAAATACCGGAGCGACAACGCATCGCCGTCCCAATCGTTCCGGCCCCTGATGATCAGCCTGGTCTGGCTCTTATCATCATAGTCCTCTGCCGGAGACGCCTTCACAAAAACCTCCGCTGCCCGAAGGACCATTGAAGGAACAAACTTTATCGCATCGTTGAAGATCGCGTACAGAAAAATCTCTTTTTCACCATTCGGCTCGATGTACTCTGCCCGTGGTGTTTCCGTCGGACCGTCCATGTACTGCTCGACGAAAAACGACACTTTTGCGAGAATCGGCCTCGAGGAAATGTTCTTGACCTTTGCTTTTCCCAGAGGTCTGTTCGCCAGCGCCTGATAAGAAGACGGATACACCTCGCTCAGTATCTGAACGTACTCGATCTTGGCCCAGACGTCGCGTGTCCGGCCAAGCGAAATAATAGCTGACAGCGTAATCTGACTCGGAGTGAAGGCATTGTATCCCAGGTCCTGCACTCCCCTGTCAATGAACTCCTGAACTGTCGGCTGACTACGCCGGTCCAGGAAGTGAACATAACTCAAATTGATCTTTGCCGGACCGTACGAGAATCCGACACCACCAGAAAGCCCTGCGAAAAACTGCGTCGACGTACCGCCGAACAACACCCCCTGTCGCAGCGCCCATCGTTCCCCTAACAACCACTCGGAACCGACTCCTCCTTGCGCCTGCGTATCGAAATCAAAAGCGACCGTTGTCGTTGGGGTAGCCCTGTATGCTGCGCCAACGCGCAGCGACTTCACATTTCGCAACCCCCAATTCACCACAGTTTCGGGGAGCTCGCTCTCCGTGAGGCGAAACAGATTCTTCGCCACGGCTCCGAAACTCCAATCTCCCTCAGGCTTCCAGTTCAATCCAACGTCGATATTCCAGGCGCTCGCAGCGTAGTCGACCGTCACGATACGTCCCGGTATGCCGTTCTCCGTCAGAAACTTCGTATCCGAAACCAACTGCTCCCTGTAGCGGGCACTTACTCCGAGACCGACAGTCGGAGTGATCTGATATCCATAGCCAAGCGCGTACATTTCGCGGTACGTGATGCGCTCGTCGTACAAATACTTCGTGCTGTTATCGGGGAAGGTGACCGTACTCGGAACATCAAACACGAGATTCATCCCCGGTGAATAAGCGGCTGCAACGACGTGGGCATCAAGGAAACGCTTCGCAGTTGCTGCCGAGTACAGAGAAATACCTGTCAAAGGAACATCGCGTCGAAAAGCTGCATAAGAAGACGCGGTCAGATCCCAATCACGTATAGACACCAAGCCGGCAGGATTCCAATCGATACTCGCTATGTCATCCGAGAGCGCCGTAAACGCGCCGAGCGCGGAACCGCGCGCCGACGTCAGGTGCTGCCCGAAGGCAGTGACGGTAACGAACTGGAACAGTATGAATGCCCGGCGTAGTCTGAAAGATCTTTGCTTTGTGGGGAACACGCAAGAATCTAGGCGCCGTTGTGAATCGACATCAAAGCTCTGACTATCTCTCCTTTATGGGCTACGAGTGATCGTTGAGCCGGAGCGAGGAACGTATCCTCACTTCAGCCAGAGAAGAACGTTGTGAATGGATGCCGCCTGCACGAGAACGTTGCCATCATACCCCGGGACCGTGGTCGTGACCCTGTTCGATGAAATAAACGAAAGGAGGTATCGACCGTCGCTATTCGTCTGTACGCTCTGCAGCACTTTTGCCGGAATAATGATGGAGTTCGCCCCTTCTTCAATGCTGAGCTGAAGGAGTGGTTTTACGGGGACATTGGACTTTGCGTCAAACGAGCTGATCAACAGGCGCAACTGCTCCCCCCGTTTCCCGTCCCAGGTCAGGTGAATGTCCTCGGTGCGGAAGAGGATCGAACCGGCTTTTGGTTCAAGAACGGTGATCTCGTCAGGACTGTCAATTTCCCTGGTGAATGTCGAAACAGCGTTCTTTCCATCCACAACAAACTGGTACCGTTGTCCCGCCGCATACGTGAAGTTTGGAATCGGGACATTATCCTGGTCAACGAGCAAGTAGGTCTTCCCGGCGTTTTGACCGGGGACCACACTGGACCACGTCCTCATGGGCCTGAATGTCTTTGGAAGGTCCACACTGTTAACCTTCGCATTTCCAACATCAAGGCCTTGATAGCCAATCACCTTTGCCGATGCCTGGTTACTTTGGTTGACCTGCGGATCGGTATTTGTGATCGGATGTTTGGTATCGTTGAAGAGGATCCGGGAATAGGAAAACGTGCTGCGATACGTTCCGAAATCCGTCTTGACCCCACTCACCAACAGGGTCGCAGGATATGCCTGCTCTTCAGCCTGAAGGACTCCCGAAGTATCGACGGAGGCATCAACGATCAAGGTGGAATCGATGGCCGGAAGCACCTTCACTTCCAGCGCAGCTGCGCTTTGCTCCGAAGCCAGCTCAACCGGGAGTTTTTCCTGGCAGCCGACAATCCAGAGCGCCGCGATTATGAGAACTATGAAACTCAGACTACGCATAAGCCATTACCATCCGTTGACAATATACTGAAATCCTCCCTATTCCGAAATATCCCGCGTCACTCGTTGATTTGTGCTAAAATCGACAACAAAACCAGCCTAAAAGTAAAACTGGCTCCCGCTGTTCCCCGGAGCAGGAGCCAGGTTGGGGATCCACTACGCCACGTCTATTGCACCGTATACGGGATACCCCAAAACCTTGTTGAGACAGGCGCCTCCATATCGCATAACGATTCTCGGGAGATCGCCTCAACCACTGCATGAAACACCCCCGGACGAGGCTGCGCGCGAACAGTGTTCTCATACGTGTGAATGTACTGGTCGCCAATCCGATTTTCGATCTTAAGCGGTAAAAGCGTCCGCTGCCCCCATTTTCCCCGGTATCCAGAGCGAAGGACAACCATGTTCGGCTCGACTTCACTCGTCTGGACCTTCACCCTCACATCGAGATCGGTTTCCCCTCCAACTGTCGCGAAGTGACCGTGCCCGTTAACCCTGAACGGCCATGTTGGCTCGTCCGGGGATTTCAAAAAAATCGTGTCACCAGATTGCGTTCGAAGTTCAAACTCGCTGATCGAAACATTAGAGTTCTCGGTCCCACCGTGAACGATCGAGACGCCATTCAGCTTCCAGTTCCTGGCCGGATATCCGGTCTCGCCGATCCTCATGAACCGGGCTTTTCGTACGCTGTGCTCGGTGAAAGGCTTGGAGATGAGCGAATGCCGCATTCGTGTGCTGAGCTGATAAGGCGCTGAGATCTTCATAATCCCGTCGATCGTGCGGGTAACCGTTGCAACCACACAGTCGGCGCTCACTTCCTCAAGTCCCACCGACTTCTTCACCCGATGTATGATTCTCCCCCAACGCAACGGATACCCACGATCGTTTATCTTTGTTGATCCGCCGCAATAGTCGGACGAGTATGCATCTCCATCATCGAGCGGAATGATGTCGCTGTCGATCAGCGCATCGTTCACTATCAGCATCTCGAGATATTTTCTGTCCTTGGAGGTCAACATTGCCTTATCAGGCTATTTCGATTGAATTTCTCTGGTCATTCCCTGCGCTATCCTTATCCAACTCTTGTGCCACTACAGCCTGGGATCTGATTCCACGGCGTTCGTCGCAACAAGTTGATTTGTAAGGGCTTAGGAACTGCAAGGACGGATGTGGCCAGTGCCGGATGGGCGAGAAGTGCGGGAATTCGGTGCGAGAAGTGCCGGGACAGTAGCCGTACCGGCGGTGTCTGTGTAATTGTTACAAGAACGGGGAGTTTGCTTTGGCTGGTGAGCGGAAAAGTTCAGTCAACGACTGTTCCGCTTTGCATTCTCAATTCTGACTTCTGGATTCTGCCTTCCCGAAATGAATTTCGGATTACCCTTCGACTCGGTCGCTTCGCTCCCTCGCTCAGGGTGAACGTCTCACGTCTTACTTCTCACGTCTAACCTTTTTGACTCCACTTCCCTTCGAGATACGATCGGACAACTTCATCGAGTATGGTGTGATAGCGCTGAGGCAGGTTCTTGTATTTGGGACGAAGTGATTTCCGCAGACCCTCAAAGTCTTGGCCGGCAGAAATCCCTTCTACAACGTTGGCAAGGTATTCGCGGAGTTTCTTCTGGACTTTTTCGCTGGACTCGGGATCTCCATCTTTCACGATGGCATCCACCGCTTTCTTCTCATCCCAACTATTCTCGAAGAAGTGCTTGAAACAGATGCCGCGGAAATACTCGGCAACGGTCCCCCGGTTCAAGCCTCCCAGTTCCTCGGCAGTTTCGGAAATTGAGCTCCTCGAGAACTTCTTCGACCGGAGGATCTCAATAATCTGATCCTCGATATCGACGTGTCCTTTGGTGGAAACAGCGATCTCTTCCGAGAGATCCCGTAGTTGGATGAGTGTCCTTTTTTCGGAACGGGCGAGAATTCCTGCCCTTGTGATGGCGCTCTGGAGCTCGCGCACATTACCCGGCCAGCGGTACTGGAGAAATGCGTCCATCACCGTCGATGAAAGCGACAGTGAACCATCCTCCTTCTTGATGAAATAGTCTGCAAGATGCGGGATATCCCCCTTCCGCTCCCTCAGCGCAGGAAGCTCGATCGAGAAGACATTTAATCGATAGAAGAGGTCCTCCCGGAACTGCTTTGCCGCAACGAGATCGCGAAGGTTCTTGTTGGTAGCAGCGATGATCCGGGCATCAGTTTTCTTTGTCATGGTGGAACCCACACGCTCGAACTCTCCGCTCTGCACGACACGCAACAGCTTCACCTGGAATGCCTCGCTCGTCTCTCCGATCTCGTCGAGGAATATCGTCCCCCCGGCCGCATATTCAAACCGCCCGATCTTTTCTTTCACGGCACCTGTGAACGAACCCTTTTCATGACCGAACAGTTCACTCTCGAGAAGCGTCTCCGACAGCGCACCACAGTTGACGGCTACGAAGACCTTACCTTTCCGGCTGCTCAGATCGTGGACCGCTCTGGCGATGAGCTCCTTGCCAGTTCCGCTTTCACCCAGGATAAGAACATTCGCGTCGCTGGCAGAGATCTTCTGAACCAGTCCTATCACGTCCTTCATCTTGCCCGTCGTGTCATACACAATTCCCCTGAAGGCCGAGCTTCCACTGGACGGTTCAGCCTCAGCGGCCTCGAACGTGACCATGTCGCTTACCTGGGCCGACAGGGTCCTGATCTCATCTTTGTAGCGCTTGATCTCTTCGAGGAGTCCGGAGGTGCGCGGCGAACTATCACTCGTCTTTTGATCGAACAGCTCCTTATCCAGCATCTGAAGTTTCAGCTCCGCTTCGCGAAGCTTGCTTTCGAATCTTCCTTTCTCTGATTCCAATCGTTCAACCTGTATCTCCACAACGAAGTAGTCATACAGCACCGGGCCCAACCACGCAATAGCAAGCATGAAGAGCGGCGTAACGATTGGCACGACCACGTAAGCGGCGACGAACAGAAGCTGGGCCGATGCGAGATACAGGACGGAGAGAAGAAGAGCAAATATCCCGCCGCGGAAATAGCCGAAGCGGTAAATGAGTACGATCAGCAGACCGGACAACATGAGCGGAATGAGGACGTCCCCAAAGGCCGGCGAGACCCTTGTCAGAAACCTTCCTTCAAGCGCATTGTCAATCAGTGTTGCGTGCAGCCCGACTGCAGGGAACTGGGTGTCAAACGGCGTGGGGACAAAATTCCCCCTGCCCACACCGATGACACTGATAAGGACAATCTTGCCCCTCAATGCTGACAGGCTTGCCGAATCAGAGGCAAACGATCGAAGAACTTCCACGCAACTGTAATGCCGAAACGAGCTGAGTGGTCCGGGGAAATTCAGCGAGGTTGTCCCATCCCCGTTCATCGGGATGGTGATCGCTCCGTCGCCCGATGGCAAAGAGACCGCATAGTTTTCCAGACGAACTTTCGCACGATCGACACCAGCGAACATGCGAAGCGCTTCAAGTCCGAATGCCGGCACCGTTCGTCCGTTTACATCGAAGAGCAGGGGGAGCTCTG
Organism: Bacteroidota bacterium; assembly: GCA_049522195.1. GTDB lineage: Bacteria > Bacteroidota > Ignavibacteria > UBA10030 > UBA10030 > UBA9647. The sequence goes on along the minus strand of JBEKOB010000022.1, from coordinate 11,230 downwards.
ACGGGAAGCCGTCGGTCGTGTTCAGGTGCCCGATCCCGGCAGCAGTCTGGAGGAGCTCAGGATACGGAAGCTGGATCTGGGCACCGAAGAGGACGGGCTTGGGCATTTTTCCAAGCGCAGGGAACTGGTCGGGCGAGAGAGTCGGTGATGAGATCTCTTTCGTATCGACCCGACCGAAGTACGACGAGCACACTACTCTCCCCGAAGAAGCGGCTTTTGCCGCAAGGAGCTCATCGTGCTCAGGATACTCCAGGTTGCGATCGCTGAAGAGAATGTTGAACGCGATGACTTTGACGTTGCTCTTCATCAGGACATCGATGAGGAGCGCGTAGATATTGCGTTTGAGAGGGAAACCGCCGAGAGATGAAATGTCGTCATTGTCGAAGTACAAAATGACAACGTTGGTGTCGGCCTGCACCTGTCCACGCATGTGGTAGCGGGCATCAAGGAGACCTTGCTCCAGTTTGTTCATCGGCCCGGAGGCGAGCCGAAGAACAATGAGCAACAGGAGTACCATTCCACTTACTATGATATACTTACGCGGCATTTCGGTGCGTTGTGATGGGAATGGTGTTGAGTTCGTCCGGCCAATATTCCGGGCAGAGCGTGGAGATCAAAAACTATTTTCCGATCCGCTGCATTTGGGCTGCCGCGTACCGCTCACCGGCGGCAATCCCCTTGGGGAGAGACTCCCCTATTCTTCGCACTTCATCAGGCGTCAGCTTGACGGCAACCGCCTGAACGTTCTCGCGAAGGTACTGAACTTTTTTCGTCCCCGGAATAGGCACGACATCCGTCCCTTGAGCAAGAACCCAGGCCAGCGCCAGCTGGGCAGGTGTGCAGCCCTTTTCAGACGCCAGTTTCTCGACTTTCTCCACGATCTTCAAATTCTGGGCGAGGTTCTCAGGCTGAAAACGGGGATGCGTCTTCTTGCGAAAATCGGTTTCGGTCAAGTCCTCAGTGGATTTGATCTTCCCTGTCAGGAAACCCCGGCCGAGAGGGGAATATGGTACGAACGCGATTCCCAGCTCGCGACACGCAGGGAGAATTTCCGCTTCCACATCACGAGTCCAAAGGGAGTACTCCGTCTGCAGCGCCGTGATAGTATGGACCGCGAATGCGCGACGAATGGTGGCAGCACCGGCCTCCGAGAGGCCGAGGTATCTGATCTTCCCTTGACGCTTCAACTCTGCCATGGCGCCCACCGTCTCTTCGATGGGAGTCTCGGGATCAACCCTGTGCTGATAATAAAGATCGATGGTGTCGATGCCAAGACGCCGCAAGCTTGCCTCGCATGCAGCACGCACGTACTCGGGCTTGCCGTTCACTCCCAGGAAGCTTCCATCCGCCCCGCGGACATTTCCGAATTTGGTCGCGATGAAAAGCTTATCCCGTTTCCCACGGATAGCTTGCCCGACAAGTTGTTCATTGTGACCTATTCCATACATGTCAGCTGTATCGAAAAACGTGATGCCGAGGTCTATCGCTTCGTGGATCGTTGCAATTGATCCACGATCGTCCCTGGGTCCATAGAATTCCGACATCCCCATGCATCCAAGTCCAAGCGCGGAGACCTGTGGACCATCCTTACCGAGTTTTCGCTTTTCCATAATACTCCTTGTCTTTCTTCTTTCCCATAATTCCATTTTCACTTCTTCTCGTGGCTTCCATCAAGTTACTGATGAGCACGTAGATTTTCAACTGAAAAAACAGCCTCACGCTGATGCACCGTTGCCTCAGACGCTCACAACAATCAGGTCCTTCTCAAGTTCTTTCAATCGCCGCACTTCGAGGTAGAGCAGGATACCGGCAAAGCATGCGGCGAGAAAATCCGCGATTGGCGCGGCCACAAATACGCCGTCGAGACCAAAGAAGTGCGGGAGGATGAGAACAAGAGGAATGACAAACAAGATTTGCTTCGTCGTCGTCAGGATCAACGATTGCTTAGGCTTCCCCACCGCCTGGAAATATGCCCAACTGACGATCTGAAATCCAACGAGAGGAAGCATCAGGAGAAAAATCTTAAGCGCCCGCGCTCCCAGTCGGATCAAATGTTCATCCTCTGAATTGAAAACGCTCATGATCTCTCTGCTGAAGAGCATCGTCATGAAGAATCCTAACAAACAGACCGAAGTCGCAATGAAGATCCCTTTCCTCAGAGCCTCAAGAACCCGCCCGAAGTGCCTGGCCCCATAGTTGTACCCTATGATGGGTTGAAGCCCCTGGTTGAGGCCATAGAGAGGCATCATAATCAACATCATGATGCTGGTCCCAATACCCATGACCGCTATCGCCAGGTTTCCTCCGTAGGATAGAACGGTTTTGTTGAAGATGAACGCGATGAAGCTTCCTGCAACCTGCATAATGAGAGGCGAGACGCCAATCGCCAGAATTCTCACGACCACCTTCCGGTCATACGAAAGTCTTCTGAGCTTCAAATAGCTTCTCTTGCCTGTGAAGTACGCCAGCACCCAAGTTGCTCCGATGATCTGAGACACTACTGTGGCAAACGCAGATCCGCGAATCCCCATATGGAGCACGAAGATAAAAATAGGATTGAGAATGATGTTGAGGACTCCGCTGATGAGAATCGTGACCAGCGCCATCGTGGGACTGCCTTCGGCCCTGATGACGCCGTTCATAGAAAAGCACGCAAATTGGAAGGGAATGCCGAAGACCAGGACGCTCAGATACAGCATTGCCAGTGTGTGCACGTCGCCGACCGCGCCCAGCAGTGAAAGCAGAGGGCTCATCGTCAGATAAATAATGGTTGAAAGACTCAGGCTGATGAGAATAACCAGGAGGAAGGCGTTCTCCAGAATTTTCTCGGCTTCCCCCGTCTTTTTCTCCCCCAGAGTGATCGAGATGAGCGCCATCGATCCCATGCCCACGAGTTGACCGAACCCCATGATCACGATGGTGATAGGAAACGTAATCGCGATCGCGGAGATCGCGTCGGTCCCGACTCCCCTGCCAACGAAAATGCGGTCAACGATATTGTAGGAAGCCATTACCACCATGCCAATAATAGCGGGAATGGAGTAACTGGCGATGAGACTGCCGATCTTGTTCTTTTCGAGTGCTTCGACTTTTGAGTCTATCACTGACTTTGCATGCAAGTGTGGCGGCGTTGGCTGAGAGCTTCGGGATGGTTTCGAAGATTCAGACGCTCTTTAGCTTGTCGTTGATTTTTGAGATAAGGAGCTCCTTCTCGGTTTTCGGTATCCATTCCATCAGTCGCGCAGCCATCACAGGAAGCTCCCATCGCGTGACGTCTTCGAGCCCGACGCCGGTCAGTTTCAGATAGTGGTTGATGTAGCGGTTGTAGAACTTGTTCCTGACTGCTCCCAGGAGGGCTCTGATCACTCCAGGCGTTCCGGGTCCCGGCTGGGCCCACTGCAGCAACACGGCAGTCCGGGCAACGTCGGCCAGCGGATTTCCACGTGAAGCCGTCATCCAGTCCAGCACAAACGCCTTCCCATCCTGAAGGATGATATTATCAGGATGGTAGTCACCATGACAAAGTGTGGCACCTTCCGGTAAACCCTCGAGATAGTCGATGATCTTCTTCTTCGACTCCGCTGGAAGCAGATCGTGCATATTCATGTTTCTGATCAAAATTGCCTTGAGGCCCGGAACTTCGTCCGGCATCGATGTCGCATGAATTCTGGCGTGAAGGCTCGCGAATTGTTCGGCAAGATGCTTGAGGCCCCATGGATTCCGGAGGAGGTACTTCATACCGCTTTCTCCCCTGACAAAATCAAAGACGATCGCATCACGGCCATCGATCACCATTTGAGCGTGCGCTTTTGGAATGTCGATCAGCGAACCGATCGCGCGGCAGACGAGATACTCGTTGTCAATTGCCGGCTTTGGGAATGAGGATCGGAACAGCTTGATGACGTATTTTTTCTGATACAAGTAAACTTCAGCTGTTCGTCCCTGACCAAGCAGTTGCTCTTGTGTCAGATGTATCGATTGTGCTCCATCGATCCAAGCCGGAATCGGCTCTCCCATGGAAATCCCCGGGTGAAGTGGAAGTGTTTTCCGCTTCAACGCTTGTCACCAAGATACTCTCAAAGAGATCACGATACAACACATTCTTCGCCATCCCGCTGCCCGTACACAAGTTGACATTTCACGCAATCAATGACATATTTGACGTATGGGTGTCCACCAGTGTTCACGTGCACGCCCCTCTTCTAGTCCACGAGTGTCGCGTCTCGCATGTCTTCTGAATAAGTCGTGCGATCAAACTCTTGCGGCGGAGAATGCGACCCAGAGGTCAAAATCTCGATTTGCGGGGAATCTCAAAAAGAGCAGAGCACACACCCCTTACATCCCCTCTCCCCAACTCCACGGCCAACACACAGAGGGGACTTTTGAAACCGATATCCAGAACAACACGTCCCCTCTCGAGCGACGGGTAGCGGGTCGTGAGAGGGGAGCAGAGGGGTGTGTGCCTTCTTCGTGAACTCTTGAGTCGATGTCTGCTGAGATCTCTGCAAGCTGCTGTGGCCTTATGCAAAGCTCTTCCGAAACACAACACTAGGTCAGGCTCGACAATTAAAGGAAATAGTATGATGAACCGGGTTCTTTTCAGCTCTGCAACTCTCTGCCTGTTTCTCTCCTTCTCCATCGCGCAGGAGAGCCGCCACGCGACAACCGACAACGGCAAGTGGTTGTTCATCGATACCACTGACATCCCTAACGTGAAACAGCATCTCAATCACGAATCGGTCTTCAAGAAATATGTGGACGGATACAACCTCCTGGTTCTGAAAGCCGTCGACGTCGTTCAGTCCCACGCGATGGACGGGGGCGGATACTTCACCGGTATCAAGGCAAAGCCGACAGAGTCTCCGATCGGCTACGAGGTGAAGCTTTTCGGGAAATCGCTCCTCAACCCTCCACGCACGACGAGCTACTGCAGCGGCTCGAGTTATGGTGTTCTCATTGAAGCACTGAATTTCATTTTCCCCGATGGCGGATCGAAAATTTCGGACGACAGATACGAATCGTTTCGCATGCAGGAGCCGGATGGCTCACGAAGGGAAGACCAGATCAAATTCTGGGGAAAGTGGAACGATGACGGTTGGGGAACGCAGTATGCTTTGGTGCAGTATTCAGGGATGGGCGAGGAGGTCACGCCCGAGCGGGCCCGCCCCGGCGATTTTGCGAACATAGCATGGACCGCCGGCCTGGGGCACTCGGTCGTGTTTCTTGGCTGGTTCAAGAAAAACGATGAGCTCGGCATGGTGTTTTGGTCGAGTCAGAAAAGCACCAACGGATTCAGCGATGTGGTAATGTGTCCCCTTTCCAAAGTGAAGAGCGTCAAGATTGTGCGCCTGACGCATCCGGAAAAAGTATTCACATTCGACGTTCGGCAGACTGTGAATCGGGATTTGCCGGGGGATGTTGTCAGCACGCCAAAACGGTGAAGAATAGCATTCAGCAGTCAGCGGCCTGCCCCGAGCGAAGTCGAGGGGTCAGCTATCAGCCGCTCGACGATCCCAAGTCCCAATGACACTATTCTACGTTTAAGAGCAGGCATGGCCGTCTCTTCTGGCCAATTCTTGCCGCCTTTACTTCCGGGCACATTCTGCCACAAGCGATTTGCTTTCCATCGAAGACCGTTGTAGCTTTGTAGGAAGCTTTTCCCCTCCAACACCGTATCCGTCATTTCCTTTAGTCCCGACTCCTAATATCGGAGGCCACGTGATTGGGACAACTATCTCTCACTACAAGATCCTCGAAAAGCTTGGCGGCGGAGGTATGGGTGTTGTCTACAAAGCCCAAGATCTCAAACTCGACCGCCAGGTTGCCCTCAAGTTTCTTCCTCCTGATCTCACTCGAGATCCGGAAGCCAAAGAACGCTTCGTTCACGAAGCTAAAGCTGCCTCTGCCCTTGACCACAACAACATCTGCAACATCCACGAGATTGATGAGACGCCAGACGGTCAGCTGTTCATTGTGATGGGGTACTACGAGGGCGAAACGCTGAAGAAGAAGATCGAACGTGGGCCGCTGAAGATCGACGAGGCAATCGACATCGCAATCCAGATTACCCAGGGACTGGAGGAAGCGCACAAACATCAAATCGTTCACCGAGACATTAAGCCGGCCAATGTTTTGATTACCGCCAGCGGGGTAGTGAAGATCGTGGACTTCGGATTGGCAAAGCTCGCGGGACAATCAAGAGTGACAAGGACGGGCTCGACGGTCGGCACGGCAGCATATATGTCACCGGAACAAGCGCAAGGACTGGATGTTAATCATCGGACAGATATATGGTCGCTGGGAGTTGTGCTCTTCGAAATGTTGACAGGAAAGCTGCCATTCCGAGGTGAACACGAGGCAGCGTTGATGTACTCGATCACCAACGAAGAGCCTGAGGCGATCACAAGTCTACGGTCGAATGTACCAATGGAGTTGGAACGGATCGTGAAGAAGGCTGTTGCCAAGGACCCGGAGGAACGTTTCCAGAACACCGGAGATATTCTGGTTGATTTGAAAAGCCTCCGCAAGGGACTCGAATCAGGAGTCTCAGGAGAACGACTCTTCGCTCTGAAGTCTACCGCTTCCATTGCAGTGCTCCCGTTCGAGGATATGAGCCCACAAAAAGACCAGGAATATTTCTGCGATGGAATTGCTGAAGAACTGATCAATGCGCTAAGCCACATCAAAGATCTCCATGTCGTTGCGCGGACCACTGCTTTTTCATTCAAAGGGGCGAAACAGGATCTCCGGGAGGTCGGAAGGAAACTGAATGTCAACACCGTATTGGAAGGAAGCATACGAAAGGCAGGGAACAGGCTGAGGATTACTGCCCAATTGATCGATGTGGTGAATGGCTATCATCTCTGGTCGGAGAAATTCGATAGAGAAATGGGGGATATTTTTGCCATCCAGGATGAGATATCCATGGGCATTGTGGAGAATCTCAAACTCAAATTACTTCCTGCTGAGAAAGCGGCCATCGAAAAACGCTACGGCCGCGACCCGGAGGCCTATAACCTGTATTTGAGAGGTCTTTATTTCTTTAACAAAGCGACACCCGAAGGCTTTGAAAAGGGACTTCAATATTTTCGAGAGGCGATCGACAGAGACCCGAGCTTCGCCCTTCCGTACACAGGGGTGGCTCTGGTATTTCTCACGTATGGGATGCTCAGTATTCTTCCCCCCACAGAGATTCTCGCCAAGTCCAAGGCCGCATCAAGCAAAGCTCTGGCATTGGATGATAGTCTGGCCGAGGCTCATTTCGTTGCAGCTGGTATTGCGCATACGCTTGAATGGGATTGGAAAGCAGCAGAGAACCATTTCGAGAAGGCGCTGGCCCTGAACCCTCGAATGGCCATATGCAGGACTTATTACGCATGGTTTTTGACTGCCATGGGAAGATTCGATGAGGCTATCAAGCAAGTCAAGAAAGCTCAGGAGATCGATCCACTCACGCCTCTTTATTATGCAATGGGTGTTGGAATTCACCTCACGGCGGGGAAACTCGACGAAGGGATCGAACAATTTCACAAAGCAATCGAGTTAGAACCAAACTTCGCTCTGGCCTATATGCACGCGGGCAGAATTTATTTTGCAAAAGGAATGCTAGACGAAGCCCGATCTGCTTTTGAAAAAGCCCTGAGACTGGTTCCTTACTGGGATGTGGTGGAAATTTGTCTCGCATGGATTCATGATTTACAAGGAGAACGGAAGAAGGCAGAGAAGGTCCTTGAGGACCTCATCGAACGGAAGAAAAGAATGAATGTCTCCTCTTCTACCCTGGCCGCCTTTGCTTACCATTTGGGCCAACATGAGAAAGCGTTCGCCTTTCTTGAAATGGCCTTCGAAGAGCGAGATGGTTTAATGTCCTATCTTCAAGTGTTTGCAGAGTGGGCTGAGTTGCGCTCTGACGAGCGCATAAAGCCCCTGCTTCGGCGGATGAACTTCCCTCAAAAATGAGACTCGATAGAAGCCATGATAGGGCAAACCGTTTCTCACTATAAGATCCTTGAAAAGCTTGGCGAAGGTGGCATGGGTGTAGTCTACAAAGCCCACGACACCAAGCTCGATCGCGATGTTGCATTGAAGTTTCTCCCTCATCACCTCACTGCCACAACGGATGAACAAGCCCGATTTCTCCAGGAAGCGCGTGCTGCTTCCGCTTTGAATCATCCCAACGTCTGCACGATTTATGATATTGCCGAACACGATGGTCAGCAGTTCATTGTGATGGAGTGCATTGACGGCAAGACATTGAGACAGATGGTCCCCGTGCAGAAAACGCAGACAGCTATCGATTACGCCATCCAGATTAGTGATGCCCTCCAGGAAGCACACAGCAAAGGAATCGTGCACCGGGATGTGAAGACCGATAACATTATGGTCAACTCGAAAAACCAGATCAAGGTGATGGACTTTGGACTGGCGAAGTTGAAAGGATCGTTGAAGCTGACGAAGACGTCGAGCACGGTCGGAACGCTGGCATATATGGCTCCTGAGCAGATTCAGGGAGGTGAAGTTGATGCACGAAGCGACATTTTCTCGTTTGGAGTGGTACTGTATGAAATGCTGACCGGGCATATGCCGTTTAGGGGAGAGCACGAAGCGGCGATGGTGTACTCGATCGTCAACGAAGAACCGACACCGATTCAGAAGTATCTACCTGAGATCTCGTCTGAGTTGGTGCACATTCTGAATCGTGCCCTGGAGAAGGATCCGGAGGATAGATACCAGTCTGTGCATGATATGGTGATCGATTTGCGCAGGCTGAGGAAGGAAACGAGCCGAGTTTTGCGCTTGGCCCCAAGCATGAAACCTTCTGAAGGGTCAACTGATCTAGCCGAGAAATCTGCGGAAAGGTTGCCACCTCGATCAAAGAAGCGAATGCTGATCATTCTGGCAGGTGCAATTCTTGTTGTGTGTCTGGCAGTTGTGATCATATTGTTTTCCCACGGGCCGCAACTCAATACTCAGAACCTGAAATCCAGCACACTGCAAATACCTTATCGCACCGTTTGGTATGCGAACGTGTCAAAAGATGGTAACTGGCTGGTGTTCCCCGCTGCGGACGATCATGGAAAATATGATGTATATATGATGAATGTATCTCAAGGTCAGCCGCGGAGGGTTACCTTTGATTCGTCCAATTACATCTTCAGCGCCCTCATTTCGCCAGACGTAAGCACGATTTTGTATGTGCGCCAACGCTCGCCAGGACAACCGCGGGAAATTGTCACCGTCCCTTCTCTTGGAGGCAGGGGTAGAGTCATCATCGAGAGGGCTGAAGCAGGGAGCTGGCGACCGGACGGAGAACGCATTGCTTACCTTTTGGTCTCGCAGGTCGGATCAGGACGGCTGACCCATGAGTTCTGGACTGCAAAACCTGACGGCTCCGATCGACACTTTGAGTTTGCCGACACGCTGCAGCGTCTCTTCTATCTCCCCTTTTCCTGGAATTGGTCGCCTGATATGAAATCGATTGTGTGGACGAGAAACTACCTCGGAGGATATACTGAGATCATTATCCGCAATCTTGAAACGGGAAAAGAACGTCAGCTCACATTCGACAAGAAAATTGCCGACGACGCTCTGTGGACCCAGAATGATTATATCATTTTCTCCTCCAACAGAGCCGGAAATGTCAATCTTTGGATTGTTCCTTCTTCAGGGGGAGAGCCTGTTCTATTGACACCAGGAAGCGGGCCTGATTCTCCGGTGTGGGTATCTGTAGATTGCAGAAGAATGATCTATTCAGAGGGTCAAAATCTCGGGCAGATCAAACTCAGTGATCTCGTCACCGGATCTGTTCGTCAACTGACAGTTGACGAGCGCCTTCGAGCCGACCCGTCCCTTTCGCCAAGCGGAGCATATATAGCTTTTGGAGCGAGAGAAGAAAATGAGTATAGCTTTAGAACAGACATCTATGTCATGGACAGACAGGGGGCAGATATACGCAAGCTCACCGATGGCCCGGAGATGAAGCGCCATCCATTTTGGTCAACTGATGAGAAATGGATTACATACAGTGCTCAACTTCCAAACGAGCCTTCGGATTCGTCGAGTGTGTATCTTGTCCAAGTGATCAATCCCGGCCGACCGAGACTGCTCGGCAAGGGGCTCTCTGCCTATTGGTTCAACGAGAAAGAATTCATGGTCTGGAGGTCAACAAAATCATACCGCGGGTCAATCGATCGCTCCGATCTCGTCGAGATTTCTGAAGACTCGATGCAGGTATTGCCCATTCTCGACGGCAAGTACATTGCTGCATACGATCTCCACATTGGCCGCCAGGGAATATGGACCACTACGGCCCGGTCATTCCAGTCGTCTGGCTTCAAAGAAGCGAGACTATTGGTCAAGGGAAATGCACTGTTACCAGCGTGGGCAAGGGGTGGAGGGGAATTCTACTATATCGAGCCGGGAGGCGCACGCGAGCTTCATCGTGTGTCTTTTCCGGATGGGAAGGATGAACGGGTTGGTCGGGTATTCCCTGAGCGAATGATTGATTTTAGTGTTCGGCGTGATGGCAAAGAGTTGGTGTACACCGAGTACTACCGTAAGACGAGGTTCCTTATTATTGACAACTTGTTCAAATGAGGGTGGATCACATTCGATCTATGTTAACGATTTGCGATTGATGAAACAGTGGAATTGTCTGAGATGATCGGCACGACCATATCACACTACAAGATTATCGAAAAACTAGGCGAAGGTGGCATGGGCGTCGTCTACAAGGCCCACGACACCAAGCTCGATCGCGATGTCGCGCTCAAGTTTCTTCCTTCCAACCTGTCTACCTCAGAACAAGACAAAGCCCGCTTTGTTGTGGAAGCAAAGGCAGCCTCTGCGCTCAACCACCCCAACATCCTTACGATCTATGACTTCCATGAGGAAGAAGGACAAAGCTTCATCGCCATGGAGCTCGTCGAAGGAGAGTCGCTCAAAGCAAAAGTGACCGAAGCAAAAGAGAAAGGAACACAACTTCCCATCCCTCAAATTCTTGGCTATTCAGAACAGATAGCCCAAGGACTCTCCAAGGCACATGAAAAAGGGATTGTCCATCGCGATATCAAGTCAGACAATATCATGGTGACAAATGATGGGCTCATCAAGATCATGGACTTTGGCTTGGCAAAACTGAAGGGGAAGGTGGGCGTGACGAAAGCTGGCAGCACAGTGGGAACGGCGGCATACATGTCGCCGGAACAAGTTCAAGGCGAAGAAGTCGATG
>JBEKOB010000021.1:0-57408 GCA_049522195.1 Bacteroidota bacterium | reverse complement strand
AGAACTCAAACGCATTGAGCGTTGGCTAAACAATCGTCCAAGGAAAGTGCTACATTACGACACCCCTCGCGAACGCTATCGTCGGATCGTTGCACTTCCTCATTGAATTCAGCGTTTCGGATTTGTCCAGTATTTGGTATTTCGGAATTCTCAAGGAGTTCTCATGTTCGAGCAAATCAAAAAAGTTTCGACATGTTGACCTTTTCCGGATCGCTGCCATCTGTTGCTCCGAGAATCGTTGCATCAATCTTCTCGGCAAGTGATCCGGCAGTTTTGTAGAGTGCGATGATGTTTTTCAGCGGCGAGCCGACCTGAATCGCGTGCGACGGGCCGAGGAAAAGCCCCCCTTCCGGAAACAGCTGAAGCCTCCGTCGCACTTCACGCTCGACGTCATCCACCGTGCCCCAGGCCATTGTGGTCTGCACACAGACTGAACCACAAAACGTCAGGCGATCGCCATAATGAGACTTGAGGTAACCAATATCCATTTCCGGCGTTGTTGGCTGGACAACGTCCTGAACATCGAGCCCTAGTCCAATAAGGCGAGGCAGGAAGGCCTCAACGGTACCGCACATGTGCATCATCGTACGTGCACCGTAGCCGTGTACCATGTCAAAATACTTTTTGTATCGCGGAGCGAAGTGTCGTTCGAAGATATCGTGACTGATCATTTGTCCACGCTGATTGCCAAGATCATCCCCGACGTGAGTGAAGTCAATCAATCCTCCAGCAGCTTCAAGAACCCGCCGGTGCTGTTCGTAGTAGAAGTTGAAGCGCGCCTCCATGATCTCCAGAAAAACCTCATTGTCCTCGAGGAGATCCATCAGCACCTCTTCCATTCCCCGCGCACGGCCGATACTGTTGATGAAGTCCATATCGCCGGCCGTTCCAAAACAAATTGCATAACGATCTCTCAGAGCCTCGCACTGCGAGCGAATCGTCGAATAGTCAAACCAATTTGCCTTAGGAAAATGCGATCGGTCGAGTTTGTCTAGTGTTTCAATGCCCGCATATGGCAAATAGCATGCTTCGAGATATCGTCCCCCTTCAAACTGTGCATATCGGTACCGTTCCCCAAAATACCCCTCAATGCTCCCATCCGGAAACGTCCGTAGTTCCGGACCGACATAGACAGGCTCGACATAACGAAAATCGTCACCGACGAGCCGCAGCACCTGCTCCATATTGCTAAGGCCGAAATGCTGCATAATCATACGGTTGATTTCTGGCGTGGCTTCATGTTTGATCGGGATGCGGTCGTAACCGCGGCGTTCGTAGGCACTGATGACTCGTTCGCGTGAATTCATTGTCGGTCTCTCATTTTTTGGACGGAGGTTCGAGACTTCTCGATGTCCTGGAACCAAAGAAACGATGCAGTGGGTATTGAAGTGAAGGTAGCGGATTCTGAGTCGATCCGCAATTGTGAGGACGCCCAGGCAGAATTGTTTCAAAAAGTGAGAAATTGTTACTTCTCCAAGACGGTTCCCGAATTTCAAGTGTGAATATGGGAGCAGCTGAAGTCGTCTTCTCAAAATTCGCAAATTGGATTTTCACTTTTGATATTCTCCGACCCTGTTTCACGTTCACGTTGGCAAAGGAAATGGAAAATTATAATTGTGCACAACCTTTCGCTCATCCCGCCGTCTAATTAATGTGCTCACAAACGCAGTATCATTTCTGCAAAACCGGTATCAGCAACTTATTATAGAAAGGATGAAGTTCATGAAAAAGGTTTTCATATTCGCGACACTCGCGATTCTTGTTCTTCTAACCACAACATGCCTCAATGCCGGAACCGTCAAAGGAAATGCTGAAGAGTATCATTATGCCCTCAGCCTCTGCTATCAGCACACTGCAGATCATGCAAAAGCCCTTTTCGCTCAGGCATCAAAAGGCGAATTGAACATGGATATCGCCAAGGACTTCCTGGAACAGATCAGCAGCGACCTTGATCATGCCCGCGTCTATCACGCAATGGTTCACAAGACCTATTCAGAAGCGGACACGAAGATGATCGCGGACGACCACGTGATCATTCTGAGGGGACAGACAACAGCGGTCACTGCCCTTGCGACCCTGAAGGCAGAAATGGAGAAGGCGACACCTGATATCGCAGCAGTCAAGACACTCTCCACGGCAATTTTTGACGGCGCGACCAAAGCTCTGAATGCTCACCTCGATGCGATGAAAAAGCTCGGGATCCCTGAAGCAAAAGGCCCAGGCGCCTGATGCGCTTATCCACAAGAAACGAAAAAGCCGGTCGACATCGACCGGCTTTTTGCTTTTCACGAATCTGCCAGCTTCTTACGAAGCGCAGGGATTTTGGATCTTCGCTATCCAGTCGCTCCATTTCGTAATCTGATCTCCCTGAAGAACGGCCCCTACACCTGCAAAAAGCTTATCCCTCTCAGCACACATCAACATCTTGATTGATTGTGATGCGGGGTTGTTCTTGATCAGATCTCTCGTCACCTGGTTGAGATCCCTGATTTGCGCGACAGCTGAGTCACGCGTGATCTTCCCGCCCTTCACGTCATCCATGATCGCACGCCGTTTCGCATTAGCGTCCTGGATGATGCTCTTGTTAGCGTCATAGAATTGCTGAATCAGCGGCTTCATGTCTTGCTGAAACGTTTTCGCCAAAGCGCGGATTTGAGTCTTCTGGTCGTCGGTCAGGTTCAGTTGCTTGAAGAAAAGGCCGAGGTGTTTCCTGAAGTCGAAACGATCGAACCAAAGCATACCCCTCAGGGAAGGATCGCCCGGGCCGAACGATCGGTCTCCGTCGACGAAATTGTAGTTCAAGAGTGTGCTGTTGAACGTCATGTCGGACGTTGTGGTCGCATCCTCGATGCCGTTCTGAACATCGCCATAGTCCACTACGGCGAATTGCGCTCCATCGAAATTCACCTGCTGGGGTGCGTTCACATTGCCTTTGTCGGAACAACCTGCCAGGGCAAGTGCAATGGCAGCGCTGAGAACGGTAAGAATGGTAAGCAGTTTATTCGGTTTCATATGGTTTTTCCTCCTCCTCGTAGGCCTTTGACATCGCAGGAGGTCGGGAGGTTTAACGAGACTCGCGTAGAGCTGTCAGGTTTCCAATAAATTCCCATGAAAACCTGACGGGTCTTCCATGCAGCATGCTACTCGTGCTCAGGCATCGGTTCAAGCGATTCCTTCGTGAACGAGAACAAGAAGAGCATAAATGCAAACGCAAGATATGCGGCCGCGAACTGGTACGGGATTTTCTGCAAAACACTTTCCAATGCCCAGGGGAGATACATAACTCCGTCCGCCGATGCTGAATGGATAACACCGAAAAATGTGAGTCCCGCAAGTATGAGCAGATAGATCGAGGCTTTTCGGAGATGGCGATCGATGAGCTCTGCCAGGAAACCACCCCACAACATTGCAGTGACGATGAATCCGTTTCCGAGTGCAAATGTCACGAGGAGTTCGGGAAGCGCCTTGCCGGGGGCAGTCATCAGTTTCTGAAAATTCTCAACCGGTACGAAATCCGGATTCCCAAGCTTGATCGAGAGCAGCCGGGCAACAGTTGGGAAAAAGGCAAATGCCACGGCCGGCGCGTGTCTGGCAGGACATGCAAGAAATGATTGGCAGACAATGTCCAGGGCCACAAAAATCAGGATAGGTGCGAGCACTGCGCGCGGAATAAGTTCGACAAAGAATGAGACATATCCGAGGATCCCGCCGAGTCCGATGAAGAGCCCGGTCAGCAACGTGTAACCTGCACGAGACCCCATGTGCTTGTATGCGGGCTGACCGATGTAAGGCGTCGATTGTGCCACCCCTCCACACAGCCCGGCTATGAGGGTTGCAATCGCTTCGGTGAGAAGGATGCTCCTGGTGTTATAATCATCTCCCGCCACGCGGGCACTCTCCGTGACGTTGATACCTCCGACGACTGTCAACAAGCCAAACGGGATCGCGATCGGCAGGTACTTCAATGCGCGCGTGAAACCCTCAGTGAAACCAAGCGTCGGGGTGGGTAATCCAAAATGAAGGTCCATCGCCGGCGCTCCGGCATATGTCCCCCCCATCCACCCTGTGTGACCGAAGAGATAGTAGATGACAGTCCCGACGAACACAGCAGCGAACACGCTCGGGAAATTCTTCGGAAGCCGGATCCGCGCGACCAGCGTATAGAGGATTAGTCCGAGGGAAATCATCCCTACGATGGGCATGCCGAAAACATCGACGAGCGGCGTCAATCCGATCAGCGCGAGCCCAATCCCCGCCAGCGAACCAAGGAGCCCTGCTTGCGGGACCACTCTCTGCACCCACTGACCGATGAAAGAAAATACGACTTTCAGCACGCCGATCATCACCATCGTCGCCATGCCGATATACCACGTCATCATCGCTGCATCATGCTCAGATAACCCTTCTGCCTTCAGGCCGACAAACGCCGGACCGAGCACAACAAGGGCGATACCAATGGTGGATGGAGTATCCAGGCCCAGAGGCATTGCGGTGACAGTAGTGTTGCCCGTCTTCTTTGAGAGCCGAAAGGCCATCCATGTATACACGATGTCACCAAAGAGCACACCGAACGCCGTGCCGGGAAACATTCTGGTGTAGACAATGTCAGCAGGAAACTTAAATACGAAAACAAGTATGCCCGCGAGGAAAGAGAGAACGGTCAGGTTATCGAACATCAGCCCGAAGAACCCGTTCAAGTCCCCAAGTGCAAACCACTGGTAACGTTTCGAAGGTGCATTCATAGCATGGTCCTCAGTTTGTTCTTCGTGACCAATTCAAATTCGAAATCCTAATATCGAAATACCAAGGAAATCCGAAACCCTAAACTCGAAATACGAAATGTTACCAATTGGACCCGGTTCGCCGCCACTATTTACTATTCACTGTTTACTGTTCACCCCCAAGTTTCCCCCAAGACTCTAACTCACAAACATGCCTGCAATCGAGGCCGTCATCCATGTTGCAATGGTGCCTCCCAGAAGAGCGCGGAAACCGAGTTTAGCGATGTCGCTTCGCCTGTTCTCCGCGAGCGGGCTGATGCCGCCGATTTGGATCGCGATCGACGAAAAATTCGCGAACCCGCAGAGTGCATACGTTGAAATGACGATGGCTTTTTCGGAAAGTTGATGCGCCGCGACGACATCCGCCATCTGTGAGTAGGCGACAAACTCATTTAGGACAAGCTTCAAGCCCATCAGGCTTCCGACATTGAGCGCATCTCCCCACGGGACACCGATCGCGAACGCAATGAACTGAAAGATCAGTCCAAACAGAAGCTCCAGTGAAAGCGGTTTCCCAAACTGCGCCTGGCACGTTGCGCTGAGCCCTGTTGCATCACCAAGCAATCCAAGCAGGAAATTCATCAGAGCGATAAATGCAATGAAAGCGATGAGCATGCCGCCGACGTTTAGTGCAAGCTGCACGCCGGTGGATGCACCTGATGCTGCTGCTTCGATGACATTGGAATAAGTCTTCTCGATCTTCAGCTTCACCGTTCCCATTGTCAGGGGCTCCTCCGTCTCCGGGAAGAGCATCTTCGCTACAACGATCGTTGCAGGGGCAGCCATGATGACGGCCGCAAGCAGATGTCCGGCGAAGTAAATCTGCGATGCATCGAGGCCCATGCCGTATGATTTCGCGTAGGCAACGCCCAGGAGCGTGTAGTACGCGATCATCACGCCCCCCGCGATGTGCGCCATGCCGCTCGTCATGATCGTGTAGAGCTCAGACTGCGTCATCTTAGCAATGTACGGCCGGATGACCAGCGGTGCTTCCGTCTGACCGATAAATGTCGCCGCTGCAACGCACAGTGATTCTGCGCCGCTCGCTTTCATGAACTTCGCCATGACCCACGCCATCCCCTGCACGACACGTTGCATAATGCCGAGGTGATACATAATGGACATGAAGGAAGCGAAGAAAATGATTGTTGGAAGCACCTGGAAGGCAAAGAAAAACCCGAGACTCCCCTTTTCTCCGGGAGCGGTCGCCAACGAGCCGAAGACGAATTGTGCTCCGTTCAGGGCGAACGCAAAGAGGCGGACAAAGCCCTTGCTGATCGCGTCAAAGATCTGCCTCCCGATGTCCGTTTTGAGCACAAAGAGAGCGAAGACGAATTGCATCCCAAGACCAACGCCGACAAGGCGCCAGCTGATTGCCCGTTTGTTGGGAGAGAAAAGGAAGGCGATCCCAGTGACGATGATGAGTCCCAGAAGCCCGCGTCCGACCGATGAGAAATCCATACTGCTCCTCTCGATATGGAATGGGTAATAGGTGATTCGAAGCGAAGCACGGAACGACGGTGCGAGTCAAAGGAAGGCCGCAACGCTTCAGATGGCGGAAAAGGTATAAAGAATTCGAGAAAGATGGAAGTAATAGAGTATCGGGATAAGAAGTAGAAAGTATGAGAGACTACCTCCGGGCATACAAAAGAGACCCTGGAACTCACCCCGCAGCAACGATAGCACGATTGCATTAAACCTTGCTCCTCCGGAGCCGTCTCAGTACCTTAAGGGAGCGAATCCCCTTCAGGGCTGTCAGTTCTCACTTATAGACAAATGGATTTCGATATGATCTTCAGCATCTCTTTGCTGACCTTCGCTTCACTCAATCTCTTCGCCCTCATTTCAACCTCAGGCGGGATGCTGCCTGCACGTCTTCAGCTCCATCCAGGGAGAAATGACGTCGAGTTCGAACATGAAGGACGACTGCGAACCGCAGTGATCTTCGTACCGAAAACCGAACATGTTCCCACAACGGGTTGGCCGTTGGTCATGATGCTTCATGGCGCAGGCGGATCGGCGAAGAACGTCATTGAGAGCACGGGGTGGACCGAGCTTGGAGAAAAAGAGGGGTTCGTTACAATCGTTCCAAACAGCACTCCCAGGAACGAGAAGCGATCAGAAAGCTTCATCGGAAATCCACAGACGTGGAATTCGGGAGGAAAGCAGAGCCTCGCGGCAGGAGACTTTTCCGCGACGGCGAAAAACATCGACGACGTAGGATTTCTCGGCGCACTCATCGATAAGGTGCAGCACGAGATCAACATCGACCCAAAAAGAATTTACGTTGCCGGACATTCAAACGGGGCGGGCATGGCATACCGTTTCGCTTTCGAGCGGGCAGATTTGGTCGCGGCAGTCGGAGTCGTCGCGGGACATTTCTTCCTCGAACCGAAACCGCTCCACAATGTTGTTTCTCTCATTCAAATTGTTGGCGACAAAGATCCGTTCACACCTATGGCAGGTGGAGACATTACAATCGCGGGACGCACGGCTACAGTCCCGCCTGCGCTGCAAAGCCCCCGTTCATGGGCTACGATGCTCGGGCTCGCTCCCGAACCGAAGGTATTGCAGGATGATGAGAAGCTGAAAATTCTGTTGTGGGGACCCTCACAGGACGGAACGGAAGTTCGTTCCATCGTTATCAAGGGACACGGTCACGCATATCCTTCGCCGACGGACAGATTCCATCCGAGCATGCTCTTCGGCCCGACGGTCAAAACGCTCAACGCCACAGAAAAAATGTGGCAGTTCTTCCATGAACATCCGAAGTTGTAACTCCCAGGTGAGGTGAAACGGGACTTTGGGGGGTGTCCCTGCAGGAATTCGACAAGAAATGAAACGATGAAGTAGTCTTACTTCAGCCGAACGGCCAGATCTTCCAGAAATTCTTTCACTTCGACCAGATCAGCCCGGATTTCATCATCCGATATTTTTTTCTTCTGCGGAACTGAGAGCAGCTCAAGCTGTTCCACCGATTCCGACTCCGGCACGTATTCTTCCAGCACTTTCTTCGCTCCTTCAATCGTATACCGCTCGTCCCGAAGAAGCTTCTTGATGTACAGGATCAGCTTGATGTCTTTGTTTGTATAGATCCTGTTGCCGGCGCGATTCTTTGCGGGTTTCAGCTGAGGGAATTCAGACTCCCAGTAGCGGAGGACATATTGTTCGAGGCCAGTGATCGTGCTGACTTCACTGATCGAATAATACAGCTTCTTGATCCCAATATGTTTCATACGATGTTCTCCATTCTGTAAGGAGTCGTCATCAAAGCGCTTGAACGAAAATATGGAATATTGGCCTGAGTTGCAATCTGTGGTAAAAGGAGAGCCGCCTCATCACATCCATCAGCCGTTTTTTTCAATGATTGCAAAGGCGACGACGGTGTTCTCGGTATGGGAGAGCGAGAGGTGCACCTTGCAGTTTACCAATTGGTCCGCAACGAAATCATGAAGAATCACTTTCGGCGCTCCTGATGGATTGTTAATAACCTCCACATCACGCCACCGGAATCTGCCACTCCAGCCAGTTTGCATTGCTTTGCTGACCGCCTCCTTGGCGGCAAATCGCGCAGCGAAGTGCTCGTGCGGGTTTTTCTTTGGTGAGCAATATGCGATCTCCGATTCCGTGAACAGCTTCTTCATCAGGGACGCCCCGCGTGCATCAAGCACGATCTTCATCCGCTTGACATCAACCACATCGACACCGACACCCAGAATTGCTCCCATGACGCTACGACCTCGAGTTCAATTGCGTGATTATGTCGATGACCTGTGTGATGTCATCGACTTCGTAATCTGCGTGAGAGATGACCGTGCCAAATGTATCTCCGTACCGAGCGAAGATCGTCTTCATGCCAACCTGCGCGGCTCCAACAACATCCCGCTCAGCCCAATCACCAATCATAAGTGATTCTTCCGCACGAACGCCGAGTCGCCTGAGTACTTCAACAAACGGCTCCGGGTTCGGCTTTCGCATCTTCGTGTCGTCGAACGTGACGACCGCATCAAAGAGATGGTGCAGGTTGAGATAACACAACCGCAGCCACGCTTCCCTGCTGGGAGCATCCGACACGACCGCCAGCTTGAGATTCATCTTCATCAGTTCGATGAGCGTGAGATACACATGCGGATAGAGAACGAGCGCCGCTTCACGAGCGCGCCGGTAAGCAATAATGCCTGATGCAAGGATCTTGTAGTCGACCTTGCTGAATTCGTCATACAACAACTGATCGAAGACGCTCTGAAACTCGATCCCGCGCTCCGCATAAATGGCATCGATCCGTTTTCGGATTTCTTCAGCTGACAGGGAAAGGCCGGCATCGCGCATCGCATGAATGGCGGCATCGATCGCCTGGTTCTTCATTGCCATGAAGTCAACAAGCGTGTTATCGAGATCGAAAACGACGGCTTTGATCATTGTGGTGATGTATTTTCAGGCTGTTAGCTGATGGCGGTTAGCTGTGAGCGACTGGCGATCAGCGTTCAGCAATCAGCGGTCAGCTAAGATGTTTTCAGCTCTTGGCATCGATGAGAAAATGGACGGCGAGCTCATAGCTCATCCCGCCAAATCCGGTGATCACACCCTTGCAGATGGGAGCGATGACGGAATGTTTTCGAAATTCTTCACGGGCGTAGATATTTGAGACGTGCACTTCAACCACCGGCGTCTTCAGCGCGGCAACTGCATCGCGGATGGCATAAGAGTAATGACCGTACGCTCCCGGATTGATCACCACGCCGTCGAACGCGCCGTCGATCGCCTTTTGGAGTTGGTCAATCAGCGCGCCTTCGCTATTCGACTGGAAGAACTCGAACTTTACCGAGGGAAACTTTGCCTTCAGGCGGTTTTCGATGTCCCACAGCGTTGTGGTGCCGTACGTTGACGGCTCACGTTTTCCCAGAAGGTTCAGGTTTGGTCCACTTACAACCAGAATCCGCATATGCACTCCCATCATTGAAGAGAATATCACGCAAAGCCGCAAAGAACGCAAAGTTTTGAAAGAAAAAGTGCAACTGCTTACAAATCTTCGTTGCGTCTTGGCGCCTTTGCGTGGAATTTTTTGGACGCCGCCAAATTCTCTAGACGACCTTGACCACGACAATCGTCATATCGTCGTGTTGTTTCGCTTTTCCAACGAACTGACGCATATCAGCGAACACGCCGTCCATAATCTCAGCTGCCGAGCCGTCGGCGTACTTCTCAACGGTGCGGCAGAGTCGCTCCTCCCCAAATTCTTCGAGTGTCTTATTCATCGCTTCAGGGAAGCCGTCCGTATAGAATACAAAAAGGTCACCGGATTGGAAAGGGATGGAGACTTCTTGAATAGACTTCACAAAGGTCGCCCCGGGATCGAGACCGAGTGCCAACCCCATCGGATTGACAACCTGCACCTCGTTTGCCTGTGTTTTGCGCATAATGACGGGATTGTGACCGGCCCGGGCCAGCGTCAGAAGGTGGCGCTGAGTGTCGAAGATGCCATACACCATACTGATAAACACCCCTCTGTCCACATTTTCGTAGAAGAGCTTGTTGACCTGCGTTAGCACTGCAGATGGTGAGCCCGAAACCTCAGCGAGCGCACGCACGAAACCTTTCGTGAGCGTCATGAAGAATGCCGCTTGTGTCCCCTTCCCCGAAACGTCTCCGACAACAACACCGAGCCTTTTCTCCGGAAGATCGATGAAGTCGTAGTAATCGCCTCCCACTTCGAGCGCGGGGGCGCAGCGTGATGCAATGTCAAGCTCGACCATGCTCGGATTCGTCTTCGGCAGGAAGCTCATCTGCACACTTCTGGCAATCTCCAGCTCCTGCTGCAATCGTTGGCGCTCGGTTATGTGCTTCGCGAACGCGGGCACGATATCGTCAAAATCGGTGACCTCCCGTTTTCGCATCTGGCTCGCCAGTCCACCGACAACGAGAAGCCCCAACCCTGCAACGATGATGAACCCTGATTGTGCATAGGTCGGATTCCCTGCAACGAGCAGCCCTCCCGCTTCCTGCAACACCGAGATCGTGTAGAGCGACAGAAATGCCGCAAGCGCGTCATAGCGATAGAAGGCCCAGACTGATACGGCTCCCACCAGTACCTGTATCAGGACGCCGATCCAAAAGGGGGACAGATATCCGGGGGATGTCAGGGCCATGAAGACAGCACCCAGTGCAATGAGCGGGAACGCTGAGGAGATCCTTCTGCGGAGAAACGAAACAGCGAAGAGGATAATAATGGCGACCTTGTAGGCATTTGTGCTCAGACCGAAGCCGAGCACGTACAACCATGAAGCGAATGTGCCGAAACTCTCTGTCGCTGACTCATCAAGACCGTTGATCCACGTGTGCGTCATCTTTCCCGCGAGGAATGTCAGGATCAAGGAGAGCGCGAATCCCGCGAACCCCAGTGTCACTCCACGAACAACGTTTTCCCCGATCCTGGAATGAACCAGATAACCCTTGGAGAGAAGGTCTAATGATACAAGTTTTTCCTTCCACGATTCACGCGCCACAGATTCACCGACTGCCCACACCACAACCAATCCGCCGCCATAGAACAGCGGACCGAGGATGAGCGGGATGAGAATAGCCCAACCCCTGTCCCCACGCATCGTCAGATAAATCTCAATTCCCAGAACCAGTGCACCAACGACACCAATCATCGCCCCAAGGCGGAAGCCGATCTCGAACGAACGAAACCGCCGGAACGCCACGATTAACATGAGAATCACAACGAGGAAATACACGATCAAAATGATCACCTGGGATGCGGTTTCGAAATCGGATTTCCTGAATTGCTCCGGCACTTCCTCCCGAACTTGGAAGTGGACAACGCTCGAGCCAGCGACCATGACCGTGATACTCATCGGGTTGCCGAGCTCCGTTGATCTGCTGCTCCAGACAAATTCATAATCATTCCGCTTCTTCTGTTCAATGCGTTTCTCGGATGCAGGTTGAGCAGTGTCGGAAAGCACAACAGCCGGAGCTCCATATTCGCGCAGGAAGGCACCGGCAAGCGCCTTTGCCTCTGGCTGGGTCACGCTGGGAAGTGAAAGGCTGTCCGGAACTTTCCGCTCGAACTCCAGCAACCGTCCGTCCGTACCGAGCTGCATGAACACATTTCCGCGAATGATCTCGGCTACCCGTTCCCCTTGTTTGGATGGATCTTCACCCTGATTCATTGCTATCGAAATCGCTGAGGCCTTTCTCCACGTCACATCCCAGTGATGCACCGGGATTCTGCTTTGTATTATTTCGTTCGACTTCTCAACACCGTACCGCTCCTCCACTTGACGGAAAAGCGCCTGATCATACTTGAGCTGAGCCTGCGGTGTCAATCCCTCCGGGCTGATGCCCAAACGGACCATCAATTCACGGGAACGCAGCTCAATCGCCTGTGCATCGAGCGGAAGGCGGAGACCGCCAGAGGGGTACGCGCGGGGAAAAAACTCGACGATGACAAAAGAGGAGAGTACGAGGAGAAGCAGGAAGGGAAGAAGCTTTTTGAGTTTATCCATGTCAACCCACTCCCAGGGACGATACCGTTGCCGAGATCGTTGATTGAAGAGGATGCGAGCGGGACTTCACGACATGCAGCCGGAAACCCGCCTACGTCAAAAAACTGGCCATCGCAATGACGCCAAATATGATGATCAGAATACCCGTGATCCGATTCACCCACCCCAGTCCTGTGGCGTTAATCTTTTGACGAAAAAGCGTGATGCCATAGCTCAGGAGAAAAAACCAGAGCGAGGAACCGAGGAAAACCCCCCCGATGAGCGTCGTTGCGGAGCCCAGACTCAAATCAGTGTTTCGGAGTCCGAATCCTGCGAAGACGCCAAGGAAAGCAATAATCGAAAGCGGATTTGTAAGCGTCAGGAGAAATGTGGAAACATAGGAAGCCAGACGTCCTTTTCCGTTCGATCCCTGCGAGTTCTCCGCCGGTTTCGCCATCAGCGTCTTGATGCCGAGGTAACAGAGAAATGCTCCTCCTATAAGACGGAGCCACCCCTGCCTTGTTACAAGGGCATCCGAAATAACTGTCAAGCCGAACGCTGCAATGAACCCGTAGACGGCATCTGCCGTGGCCGCCCCAAACCCAATCACCATGCCGGAAAGATGCCCTTCTGTGGCTGTTTTCCGAATGCACAGGATACCGATGGGGCCGATGGGCAACGCCAGAGCGAAGCCGATGATGATCCCTTTGAGGAGGAGAGTGTATTCCACGGGGCTCTCGTTATTCGTGCTCAGTTATGACGAAAGACAGGTCCACGCAGAGATCGGAGTTGAAGTAGGAGAGTGTCGGAGAATTTTTTCGCCTTTCGTATGGGGATCGGATACGGACAGACTATGAAGGCAACTACCGGAGCCGGAAGCAACGCTATGAGCGCACGAGCTTCACAAGCTCCTCTTCGATGAATTCCCGGATCGCGGGTTTGAGATACCGGTCTTCGATGCCGATTTCCGCGAGCCCTTGCGCGAGGACGGATGCCTTCTTGGACGGTGGCAGTTTCTTGTTCACAACGATGAGCCGCTCTGCCTTGAGCACACAGAAGCCTCCTTCAAAATCCCCCTTCTCGTAGCGGACCGCTATCCCGCTGCTGGAAGCAAGCGACTCGAGCTCTTTCAAAATCATTTCCTGTGTCATAGCAACTCACCAACCTCCTCTGCATCAAAGATCCGAAACTCACTTCAAAAACATAGGAGATTTTGACTTGAGTATCAAGTCAACTTTTGTTCTCCGCCGAGACGCCGCCTCATCCCACGCCACCACACCTCCAGCCTGTCCCCCGTCCAGAACGTGAACCAGGCAAGAAGTGCCCCTGCAACCAGATCGACGACATAGTGATAGCGAAGATAGACTGTTGCAAGAATGAGCAGACTCCCGAATGTGAGCAGAACCCAGCGCGACTTCAGCTTATAGCGAAATCCAAGCCCCATCACGATCAACGTCAGTTGTGTGTGTCCGCTCGGGAACACGTCGCGTTGCACGACGTCTATCGCATGATCCTTTAGCTGCGGGATTGATTCTCCCGCGTTGATGATCGCGCGCAGCGTATTCGTCAGGAAGATTCCCGGAAGTTCTGTTTCCAACATGGAGAAATCGTGGAGTGTGAAGCGCGGTCCAACTCCCGGCAGGGAAAAGTACCCCAGATAGGAGAGATAGAAACCGTAGACGATCAAGAACGCCGCTTTGTCAAAATCCTCGATGGCGTACCGTCGATACAGCTCGACTCCAAGGATGATAAAAAGAATATAGTACGAAAAATACGCAATCTGGAGAATCTCGGTCAGCACCGGACGGGCAAATTGACTGACCCATTGAGTCGGGTTGACGCCAAAGATCCAGTGGTCGATGGCAATAAGGACAGTGTCGTAGTCAGTCGGATGAATGGGATGCACCATCAGGTACAGCTCTTTGAAAATGAAGAGGATGATGAGATAGCAGTACCATCTGTGCAATCCCTTCAGCAGTCGGGTCTTTTTCTCTTCTGCCCCCCAGGCCAGGAAAAACACGACTCCAATGACCGCCAGATTAATTGCGGTAAGTTCAAGCCACTGGGGAACACGCGCGAAGAAAATCAGGTTCAGAGCGATCAGAAAGAGGAGAAAGACGATTGATACCAAATCGGCTGGTGAAAGCAGAGAGAAGAGCTTGCGAGGATTCATTCAGCACACAGAATTATTCGATTGAGGTACAAAGGAAGCACACCGTCGACATTCAATCTGCTCGTTTCGATCCCGCCCCTGGCAGAGCAAATGCTCCCTTGCCGACCTGGTCCCGGAACGGATGGAGAAGGCGTGTAAGCTCCAGGAATTCCTCAAGTGAGAGTTGCTCCGGCCTTCTTGCAAGATCAAAGGAGATCGCGTCAAGCTGAGAATCCGGGAACCCCATATACCGGAGCCCGTTTCTAAGCGTTTTCCGTCGTTTCCCAAAAGTCGATCGGACAATGGCAGTCAAGAGCTCTCGATCACACTCAGCAAGCCGCTGGCGGAACCCGAGTCGCACAATGGCCGAATCCACTCCCGGCCGCGGGTAGAACGAGTTCCGCGAAACCTTGAACAAAAGCTCGGGCTCGGTGTAGTACCGAACCGACACCGCCAAGATGCCATAGTCCTTGGTCCCGATCGGCGCGACAAACCGCCGGGCAACTTCGAGCTGCACCATCAATGTTGCGTCACCGACAACGTCATGCTGGTCAAAGAGCCAAAACAGAATTTCGCTTGTGATGTTGTACGGGATATTTCCAACGACGCGAAGCCGCTGCTTGGTTCGGCCGGTGAACTCGGCGAGAGAAACCGTGCGAACATCTGCGTGCACGATATCGATCGATGTGCCGAACAACTCTTTGAGAATGCCGACCGCCCGCTCATCGATCTCGATGGCGATGAGCCGTGCGCACCGATCGCGGAGGTGCTTGGTTAGCGCCCCCTGCCCCGGGCCTATTTCGACGACAACATCGTCGGCGCGCAAATGCAGGCTGTCGACAATGTTGCGCGCAACATTCTCGTCGCGAAGGAAATTTTGTCCGAGGGATTTTTTTGGTGGCAGCATGCGCAAAGACCGGGTCAATATACAGAACGCGGGGGCTATTTTCAATGAATGCGTCACGCCATTGCATTTCGGACTAAATTCCGTTACTTTCACACACGTTTATTGACACTCTCTCATGGCCAAAACCCCAAAAGCTCCATCAAAGGTCCTTTCCAAAGCCGCTGTCAAGGCTCCTCATCTCTCGATTGTTATTCCTCTTCTCGACGAAGAAGAATCTATCGGCGAATTGTACGCTCAGATTCTCGCAGCGACAGACCCACTGAAGAAGCCAATCGAGATGATCTTTGTGGATGATGGGAGCACTGACGGATCGTTCTCCGTCCTGCAGGAACTTCATAAAAAGGATCCGCGTGTCAAAGTCATCCGTTTCCGGCGGAATTTTGGAAAATCAGCGGCGCTGTCAGTAGGATTCCATGAGGCGAAGGGAGATTTCATCATTACGATGGATGCCGATCTGCAGGACGACCCGGCAGAAATTCCCTCCCTTCTTGGCATGCTTGCGCAGGGATATGACCTGGTTTCCGGTTGGAAGCAGAAACGTCACGACCCATTGTCGAAAACCATCCCCTCCCGTCTAGCGAACTCAGTCACCGCGATGATGACGGGAATCCCGATTCACGACATGAATTGTGGATTGAAGGCCTACCGGAAAGAAGTGGTAAAGGGGATCATTGTCTACGGGGAGCTGCATCGGTACATACCGGCGCTTGCACACTGGGCAGGGTTCCGGGTCGGCGAAAAGGTGGTCAACCACCATCCGCGCAAGTATGGTCACACCAAATTCGGGATCGGCCGGTTTGCCCGTGGATTTCTCGACCTGTTGACTGTTCTCTTTACAACAAGGTATATCCGGCGGCCGCTGCACCTCTTCGGCGTATGGGGAATCATCTCCGCAATCATCGGCGTCGCCATCGATGGCTACCTCTCCATCGAGTGGTTTCTTGGGCGGACCTCTCTCAGCAACCGCCCCCTCTTCATGCTCGGCTTTCTCTTCATCATTATCGGTGTCCAGTTTGTCTCCTTCGGGCTGCTCGGAGAAATGATCAACCGCCAACAGCAGGATGAGACGACATACTCCATACGGGAAATTCTCAGGTAAGAGGCCAGAGAACCGACATGATTCCACTGAAAACTGACTGCCGGTTCTTTCGGGGTGATGTCCCCTGCAAACCGCACAAGCGCTTCGGCGTGCATTGCGTTGATGAAGCCGGCACAACCTGTCCGCACTACGATCCCGTCAACAAACACATCCTTATCATCAAGCTCGGGGCGATCGGCGACGTCATTCGTACGACACCGCTCCTGCACAAGCTGAAAGCCGAGTATCCCTCGGCAAAGATCTGGTGGCTCACGCTGACTCCCGAGATACTTCCGTCCCTTGTCGATGAGGCCCTGAGCTTTTCCCTGGAGAACATCGTCTCTCTTCGCTCACTCCACTTCGACCTGGTCTTGAATCTGGACAAAGACCGGGAAGCGTGCGCGCTGAGTGAACAGATTTCCGCGACGACCAAGAAGGGTTTCCGCCTCAAGGATGGTATCGTTTCACCCGTCGATGCAGCGGCAGAAAGCAAGTACCTCACAGGCGTTTTTGACGATTTGAGCCAGGCAAACACAAAGAGTTATCCCGAAGAGATTTTTGAGATTTGCGGATTTTCCTTCAACGGTGAGCGATACATCCTCGATCGGCCCGCTATACCATCGACGAAGTGGAAGATCAACAAACGGAAGAAGGTCGTAGGATTGAACACGGGGTGCGGCGGACGCTGGACTTCGCGTCTCTGGGATGACAGGAACTGGGTCGCTCTCGCTCGCACACTCAAGAAGAAAGGATACGAAGTCATCCTTCTCGGCGGCGAGCAGGAGCACTTGAAGAACCAGAAGCTGGCCCGCGCGTCGAAGACGAAATACTTCGGACATTATCCCCTCCAGCAGTTCATCGAGCTCGTCGATCAGTGCGACCTTGTCGTCACCGGCGTGACGATGGCTATGCACATCACCATCGGTTTGGGAAAGAAGATCGTGCTGTTCAACAACATTTTCAACAAGCATGAGTTTGAGGTGTACGGCCTCGGAACCATCATTGAGCCCGACAAACCGTGCCGTTGCTTTTACCAGCCGACGTGCACGAACGCCAAGTATCGCTGCATGGAGCATCTCTCTGTCACCCGCGTCGTTGATGCATGTGAGCGCCTTCTCCGATCGTAAACCAAACGTGTTGCCGACTGGAGCGGACCTGTGACGACCTGCCCTCTGTGCCATCAGCCTGTCTCTCGTGATTTCCCGATGACCTACGAGTTCAACGCCAAGAGGTATCAGGCCAAAGAGTGCTCGGCATGCTCATTCGTCTTTCTGGACCCGAGGCTGACTGCCGATGAACTCCGGCTTCTCTATAGTGATGAGTATTTTCTGCACGACGGTGCCGACTTTGGCGCTCACTCAGCGTCAGACTACGAAACAGCAGCGATCAAGGGATCTGTCAAGTTTCCTGAGATCCTTGGATGGATCCGCCGATTCAAGCCGTCAGGCGAGTTTTTCGAGATCGGTTGCGGGATGGGATACTTCATGGACTACGCCCGGAAACAAGGATACTCCGTCAGCGGAATCGAGTATGCGGAACTCGGCGTTCGAACCTGCCGGGAGAAATTTGGATTGGACGTCCGACGCGGCTCCGTAGAAGAACTCGCACCGGAACCGGGAAAGTACGACGTCATCTTTATGGGAGACGTGTTGGAGCATCTCATCCAACCGCTGGAAATGCTGACAAAAGCGCACTTGATGTTAAAAACAACGGGAGTTGTCGCGCTTGAAGTGCCATCGACGTTCAACAGCCTGACTGGACGTTTTGCGGCTTTCGGCTTACGGATGCTCAGGACGAAGAAGAAAATGATGCTTCCCCCGTACCATGTCAATGAGTTTACACCGAAGACACTGCGTGCGATCATCCAGCGCGCTGGCTTCAGAGAGGCGATCGTCGTCCAACGCATCAAGCCACCTTCGGCGATCACGCTTCGGGGAAGCGGATTTGAGAAGGCCGTGAAGAAGCTTCTGCATTATCCAAACTACGGACTGACGAAGTCACTCGGAGTTTTCGGCGACCGTCTTCTCGGTATCGGGATCAAGTAAACGCTATGGCAAAACAACCCAAACAACCGGCGATACCTCAAACATCCCTGTTTCCGTTTTTCCCGGACTATCTGAACAGCCGTTATGCTGGACTCGGCCTTGCAGGACTGTACTTCATTTTCATGCTGATTGTGAGCCTGAAATACCATGTCGTCGGTGACTACAATGTTGAAACCGATTTCTACTGGAGTTATGTCCCGCAAGCAAGGCACATCTTCGAGGGTATTGTTCCGATCGAGGACTTCCACGGACCGGCGTACCCGATGGTGCTTGCTTTCATTTCATTATTCACGCGGGACCTTTTCCACGCCGGCGTGGTTCTTTCGACTCTGGCCGCGGCTGTCTCGTTGTTTCTCATCTTCGAGTTGCTGAAGAAATTGTTCCGATCGGACGTTGCTCTCCTGGCAACGCTTCTGGTCGCCGTGAACACAACGTTTATCCGGTATTCTTACACAGCCGGGACCGACATGCTGTTCGTTGCTTTTATCACGGCTTCGACGTTTTTCCTGCTCCGCAATGCGCAGCTTCGATGGATCGATCTTGCCCTCTCGGCGGCACTCGCTGCGCTCGGATACCTCACACGGTACAACGGCCTTTCTGCTGCCGTAGGAGTTCCGCTCGCCCTCATACTTGCAAATCCCTTCCAGCAGAGCATGAAGGAAAGGATCAAGGCCTCGTCAATTTTCGTCGGAGTCTTCCTCGCGGTGATCGCCCCCTGGGGAATCTACTGTCAGATTCAGAAAGGAAGTTTCTTTTACAACAGGAACTACCTGAATATCGCGTATGAGATGTTTGCAAAGGGAAAGATCGGTTGGGACCAATATTGGTATGGTGAGGCGCAGAAGTTTACCTCGCTCTCGCAGGTGATCTTTGCAGACCCCGGACTCTTTGTATCATCGCTGATCAAGAATCTGATCGATCATGCCGCAAGTGATTTCGAACTTCTTCTTGGATGGCAGGTCGGCATTTTCTCGGTGCTGGGCATCGCTGCATTCATCAAGTATCGCCCGAGTGCGAGGGTTCTGAGCTACTTCCTGATCAGTGTGGCGTTTTTCGGCGTCCTGCTTCTTGTCTTCTATGGCGAGCGCTTCTCCATGGTCCTTCTCCCTGTTTACGGCGTACTTGCGTTGAAGGCATTGAGCGTTCCATCGCTTGCGCAATACCGTTTCTGGAAGACCATTCAGGTCGGCGGCGTGATAGCAATCGTCCTCGTGATCTGGACGGGTTACAACTCGATGGAGTTCAATCGGACGAATATCGATTCCGGGCCAAAGGAAGTTCTGAGCTTCGGCAGCTGGCTCCATCAGAACTATGGTGATTCGGAGCGCGGCAAAGTCGTGATTGCACGTAAGCCGCACATCGCATACTACCTTGACATGAAGCTGGAGATGTTCCCGTACGTGGAGAGCTACGATCAGCTCCTGGCCGAACTGAGGAGAGTAAAAGCTTCGTATCTGTATTTCAGCCTTATGGAAGCTGGCATGCGCCCGCAGTTCCAAAAACTTCTCGATCCACGGAACGCGCCGAAAGAACTGCGCCCCCTCACCTACACCACCAATCCACCGGCTGTTCTGTACAAGGTCGAGTTGGGAGGTACACCGTGAATATCGTCATCGTTGGAACCGCCTATCCCTTGCGTGGCGGCATTGCTCATTTCAACGCTTTGCTCTACAAGCACCTGTCCAGGGATCATCATGTGAATATCGTCACCTTCTCACGACAGTATCCTTCGATTCTGTTTCCAGGGAAAACGCAGGATGAAAAAGGGGGGCAACAGGGGGTCGTGCCGAGCGAGCAGCTGATCGATTCAATTAATCCGATTACGTGGATCATTGCCGCCAACGCGATCGCACGCAAGAAACCGGATCTCCTCATTTTCAAATATTGGATGCCGTTCTTTGGTCCATGCTTTGGCACCATTGCGCGACTTGTGCGTCGAAAAACAGGTGCGAAAGTACTCTTCATTTGTGACAATATTATCCCACATGAGAAGCGTCCGGGCGACATGGCCTTTACCCGCTATGCATTCAACGCCGTCGATGCCTTCATTGTTCAGTCGGCATCTGTGGAAAGAGATTTGAACGCGTTCATGCCGGGATCACGGTATGCCCTCGTCGCTCATCCGGTCTATGAGATTTTTGGAAATAGTATGGTGAAGTCAGAGGCTCGCGCGAAACTCGGCATCAAGGACGAGCGAGTGATTCTCTTCTTCGGCTACGTGCGCCGCTATAAGGGACTTCACACCCTTCTGGATGCGATGCCTTCAATTCTGAAATCGATGAAGGTGAAATTGCTGGTCGTCGGCGAATTTTATGATGATGAGCAGAAATACCGTCAACAGATAACCCACAAGGGCCTCCAAAACGATGTGGTCGTCCACTCGGATTATGTCCCCAACGAGGAAGTGAGTCTTTATTTTTCCGCAGCAGATGTTGTTGTCTTGCCCTATGTCTCTGCAACACAGAGCGGCATAGTCCAGATTGCCTATCAATTCGACAAGCCGGTGATCGCGACAGACGTAGGCGGTCTCGCGGAGGTCGTTTTGAACAACCGGACAGGATTCATCGTCAGACCCGAGGCACCGCAGGAAGTTGCAGACGCGGTTGTCCGTTTCTATGAGGGCAAATGCGAAGAAGAATTCGTCAAGAACGTTAGAGAAGAGAAAAAGAAGTACAGCTGGGATAATTTGGTACAAGCGATTGAGAAGTTGACGGAGAGATCGTGACTCGGTAAGTCAAGCACTGGAAGAGCTTGACAGAGAAATGCCAATCGTATCTCGTTGATTCGGCTCGACGCTCAGATCTATGTTGCCATAGGCGTTCCCACGAACATATGGTCGAGGGAACCAGCCTGTAACCCTTATCGAGATTTCATCCGAAGAGGAGGACGCTATGGCATATCTGAGAGTGTGGATTCAGATGGTCTGGTCGACAAAGAACCGCGAGCCGTTGATCGACGGCAACGAACGCCGTCACGCGCTGTTCAATCACATCTCTGAAAATGCGGTCAAGAAGGATATCTACCTTGATTGCATCAACGGATCTTGTGACCACGTACATGCACTCGTGTCCCTCGGGCTGGATCAGACCGTGTCGAAGATCGCCCAACATTTGAAAGGAGAGTCTTCTCATTGGTTGAATCAGCAAAACCTTGTCCGACGGAAATTCGAATGGCAGGATAACTATTTCGCGGCTTCGGTTTCTGATTCCGCAGTCAACCAAGTGAGAATCTACATCAACAACCAGCAAGAGCATCACAGCAAGAAAACATTTTCAGAGGAGTTTGGAGAGTTCATAAAAGTTCATGGATTCTCTGAGAATTCCTCAGAGAGACTGATGGGTTAAAACCCGACTTGTTTTTGGTTTGGTTACCCCGAGCTAAAGCTCGGGGCAATTCAATTCCAGAGACAGTCGCACACTTGCCCCGACCTTGGTATCGAAGAGAATTCCGGAGTCCGAGTGAATCTCGAGGCTCTTCGGCGCTTGCCCGACCCTGAAGTCTAGAAGATCTCTGGAGTCCGAGTAGATATCGAATCCATTATGGTACTTGCCCCGACCTTCAGGTCGGGGAACCAGAACCTCATTCAGTGAGGGTTTTAACCCCCAAAAACTACCGAGCCAGGATTTGGATGATCAGATTTTGGCAAGGGCAAGATTGAAAACAACATAGGCAAAACCGCGAGTGAAATACGATCCCATCAAAAAGGTCTTTGGCGACATCGTCCGTGAAAACGTTCTCCTTCGCAAGCTGTTCTACAAGCTGCTCGGCATGATGTTTCTGCGTGAATGGCATGTGAAGCGCGAGCTGCGTCTGTTGCTCGGCGGCGAGAAAGCGCCAAAACAGATCTATGATGCAGGGTGCGGATTCGGACAGTATTCATATTACTGCGCGACACATTTTCCCGGTTCCTCGATCTATGCAGTCGATGTGAAATCGGAGCAGATCGAAGATTGCACGAAATTCTTCCGCAATGCCGGATTGACGAATGCGTCGTTCGCCGTCGAAGACCTCACGCAGATACAGCACGAAAACAAATTCGATCTCGCAGTCTCGGTGGACGTGATGGAGCACATCCCGGATGACGTTGGTGTCTTCCGCAATCTGCACCGGAGTCTGCGTCCCGGCGGCAAGTTGCTCGTGAATACTCCGTCTGACCTCGGCGGCTCCGACGCTCACGGGCCTGAAGATGAGAGCTTCATCGAGGAACATGCACGAAACGGCTACGGCGTGGAGGAAATCAGGACGAAGTTGACATCGGTCGGATTCAAGGTGGAGAAAGTCAAATTCGCTTATGGCCCATGGGGGTCTGTCGCCTGGCGCCTCGGCATCAAGTATCCCATGCTCCTACTCAATTTGAGCAAGGCGTTCTTTATTGTCCTCCCCTTCTATTACCTCATCACCCTTCCATTTACACTCCTTCTTATGTATCTTGACTACGCTGGCACGAACAAGGCAGGCACCGGACTCATCGTTATTGCTACAAAGAGCTAGGAGTCACTCAAAGAAATCTCACGCCAAGTCGCCCCGACAATCCTTCGACTCGCTACGCTCGCTCAGGACGTCGGGGTAAACAAAGACGCAAAGCCGATTGTGTAGAATTGTGTGAGAGCAGATTACCCTTTCGCGGCTTGGGCGTCTTTGCCTGCCCGCCGGTGGGAATACCGAGAGGCAGGCGGGCGTGACTTCTTTTCGCACGAATAGGGCTGAATTCCGCATTTCATCGTCTAATGTTCAATAGGTTGTGAAGAAAGTCCTTATTGTCACATATTACTTCCCGCCCTCAGGGGGACCCGGCGTTCAGCGCGTGCTGAAGTTCGTGAAGTACCTGCCGGAATTCGGCTGGCAGCCCGTGGTGCTCACGGTTCAGGATGGCGACTATCCAGCCCGCGACGAATCACTTCTGGCTGAAATCCCGCAGCACGCGATTGTCTACCGGACGAAGATCTTCGAACCGTACCGCCTCTACCGCAAGCTGACGGGAAAAGCAGTGAATATGCCGGTCGATGTCGAGAATATTCCGCAAGGCGGCAAGAAAAAATCGCTGACAGAATCTCTGGCTGAGTTTGTCCGCTCCACATTCTTCATCCCCGATGCACGCATCGGGTGGTATCCTTACGCTGTTCCCCAGGGGCTCAAGATCATCAAGGAGCAGAACATCGAAGCCATCTACTCCTCGTCACCCCCATACACCACCTCGGTCATCGCAAGGAAACTGCATCGTGCAACAAGGATTCCCTGGGTTGCCGGCTTCCGCGATCCATGGACGGGATTCCTCTCGACGCCCGACCGATGGTTCATCCCTCGTGCAATCGATGAACGTCTCGAGCGCGCGGTATTCAATGATGCGAACGCCGTCGAAGCTGCATGGCGCGGCATCTTGAAGGATGTAACTGGAAAAGTGCCGGGTATCGATCAGAAGAAGCTGGTATATCATCCAAACGGATTCGATCGTGAGGACTACCCTACGCTGAAATTAAAGAAGAACAAACGCTTTACAGTCACTTACACCGGCTCGATGTACGGCAAGCGAAACCCCAGGACTTTTCTGCAGGCAGTTGAAGGATTGGTGAGCGATGGGAAGGTCGATCCCCGTAAGATTCATCTCAAGTTCATCGGCCGCTTCGGCTCTGAAGTGCGAGAGATGCTGGAGCGGTCATCGATCCATGATTCGATCGAAGTGATCTCGTATCTCCCGCACAGCGAAAGCGTGGAGGCGTTGCTCCGCTCGGACGCGCTGCTGCTCATCGTCGATGAGGCGGACGGGAGTGATGAGATTGTTCCAGGAAAGGTGTTCGAATACATCGGCGCGCAGCGCCCGATCATTGGACTTGCTCCGGAGGGAGCTATCGCGGGCTTGATGCGTGAGACACGCTCGGGTCTCGTGGCTGCGAATCAGGACATTCCTGCAATACAAGCCGCATTCATTGAATGTTATGCCAATTTTCTCTATCATAAGCCAAATTTCGAACAGGATCGGGAGGCAGTGAAGCAATATGATCGGAGAGAAATCACCCGCCAGTTAGCGGCGCTTCTTGATGCTCTCAGCCCCCGTCACTAACCCACCCCCCATTATCTCATGAGCAAATCACACAAAGAACGAACTGGCGGTCGACAGACTGCTGGCGAAACGCCGCTGATTCCCGAGCGCTACCAGCACTTCGCTGCAATCGCGCTCCTGTTTCTCAGCCTCGTTATATTCTTCAATCAGCTGATTTTTGGCGGCAAAATGTTTACCGAGGTCGACTTTCTGGCGAGCCGGAGCTTCGACACGTTTCTTTCGGACGCCAAGCAACAGGGAATCTTCCCTCTGTGGAACCCCTACATTTTCTGCGGTATGCCATCCTACGGCAGCCTGACAGTTGGCGGCGACCGGCTCTTTGATATCTCAGCGCAGATCCTCACAAACGCCTCAACCGCGTTCAGTTACATCATCCTGAACCCCTCCGAAGGCTGGGTTTTATTTTTCTACATGGTCTTCGCCGCTGGAATATATCTCATTACGTTCGAAAAGGTGAAAAGCAAGTTTGCCGCGTTTATCGCCGCGTTTTCTGCGACGTTTTCGATGTACATCATCATCTGGGTGATGAGTAACCATAACACCAAGATCGCCGTCATGGCCTTTTTTCCTTACATTTTCTATACGATTGAGCGGCTGCGTCACAAATTCAGCTGGCTTCTCGCTCTCCTGCTTGTGGTCTTACTGCATTTCACGTACATGCCGAGTCACATCCAGATGATTTTCTACATCTACCTTACGCTCGGCGTCTACTTCCTCTTCTTCCTAATCAGATCTCTTCTTAAAAAGAAGGATCCACAGACCGGAACAGACGAGTCGTCAGCGTGGAAGGGTCTTATCAGAGCAGGCGTCGTCCTTGTTCTAGCAAGCGCTCTGGCGTTCGCAATGGACGCCGACAAATACATTTCAGTCCTCGAATACAATCCCTACTCCATGAGAGGTTCGAACGCCATCGTCACCAAGAACGAGCCGGGCGATACTAAGACGGTTCAGGGTGGTCTCGACTACGATTACGCTACAAGCTGGTCCTTCGCTCCCGGCGAGATGCTGACGTGGCTTGTCCCTTCGTGGTACGGATTCGGACAGGTGGATTACAAAGGCCTCTTTTCAAATAATCAGGAGATGTCGGCCAATTTTTATTGGGGACCTCAACCATTTACTCATGCGCCTCAATACATGGGCCTTATCGTCCTGATTCTCGCTGTATTCGGATGCGTGAAGAACAGGAAAGATCCCTTCGTGCAATTCCTGGGGATCATGATTGTCTTTTCGCTTCTGATCGCGTTTGGGAGAGAGTTGCCATTTCTCTACGATCTGATGTACCGGTACTTCCCGTTCTTCAACAAGTTTCGTATTCCGTCGATGATCCTTGTGATTATCCAGATCTTCGTCCCGATTCTGGCGGCATACGGGATTGCGTCATTCGTGCGCGAGCGGAATCAACTTCGGGGAGCAGAACTTCAGAAAAGAAAGAAGTCCATCCTTGTCTGGGGCGGCGCCCTTGTTGGCGTCTTCGTCCTGCTTTCCCTGACATTCGAAAGTTTGCTTCCACGACAAGCGTTGCAGAATGTTCTCGCTCCCATTGCCCAACAAAATTTGCCGCGGGACCGGGTAGTCGAGCAATTCATGCGCCAGGTTCCCGCACAATATATATCGGAAGCTTCTTCAACGCTCACAAAGATGGCGACCAACGATATGTATATCGCCATTGTTCTCCTCATCGTGACGTTTGGAGCGCTGTACATCTTCATTCAGAATCAAATGAAGTACACGACCTTCATTGTCGTCCTCACGCTCGTGATCGGCTTCGATCTGTGGCGAATCGACGTGAAGCCTATGGAACCGCACGATAAATCCGTGCGACAGCAGGCATTCGCGACTCCTGAATACGTCAAGTACCTGCAGCGCGATACGACACTCTATCGCGTCCTGGAATTCCAGAACGGTCGCCCACCCTACAACAACATGCTCGCCTACTGGCGCATTCAAAGCGCGTATGGCTATCAAGGGGCCAAGATGCGTGCGTATCAGGATATGGACGACGTGATCGGGATGGGGAACCCTATGCTGTGGGGACTGATGAACGTGAAATACATCATCACGAACACGCCGGATTCGAGCGCTGCGATCGGCCTCGTTTACAATGGCCGCGATATGAAAGTGTACGGTAATCGATTTCTGCTTCCGCGCGCGTTCTTCGTCAATCGGTACGAAGTCGCAGACGGCCTGACGATTCTCAACAAGATCAAGGACATGGCATTCAATCCCCGCGACGTCATGTACTTCATGGAAGACCCGAAAATCTCCGTTGAGCCAGCTAATCCGGCAGCAGTCGCGGACATTGTTCACTATGGCATTCAAGACCTCGAGATGAACGTCAGGACTGGAGGCAACAACCTCCTCTTCCTGAGCGAGGCCTACTACCCGGTCGGATGGAAGGCATTCCTCGACGGCAAGGAAATCCCGATTTACCGGGCGGACTATTTGTTCAGAGCGGTTGTCGTACCGGCGGGTCAGCACAAACTCGTGATGAAGTTTGAGCCCAAAGGATTTTACCTCGGCAAGAACCTGAGTCTCGCCGCAAACATTCTTGTATTGGGAGGGCTGGGATTCTTCGGCTTCGATTATTGGCGCAAGAAAAAAACACCAAAACAGGCCGATGAACAGGCTAAGGCGTAACCATTCGGCCAGGCGTGGGGCGTAGCGATGTGTGGCATTTGCGGCATCTATAAGTATGGCAACCCGAACCAGGGGTTCGATGAGGCCCTTCTCGTCAGAATGAGCGACAGCATCAAGCATCGCGGTCCTGATGACTCGGGCACGTTCGTTTCCCCCGATCACCGCGTTGGGTTCGGCTTCCGGCGTCTCTCCATCGTCGATCTCTCGCCCGCCGGCCACCAGCCGATGTTCACACAGGACAAATCCGTCAGCATTGTCTTCAACGGCGAGATCTACAATCATCTCGTCATACGAAAAGAACTCGAGGCAAAGGGATACAAGTACCGCTCGCGCTCCGACACCGAAACGATCCTGTACGCGTATCAGGAGTACGGCCTGAACTTTGTCCACAAGCTGCTCGGCATGTTCGCGCTGGCATTGTGGGATGAGAAAAAACGGATCCTTGTTCTCGCGCGTGACCGTATCGGGATCAAGCCGCTCTATTACACGATTGGCGACGGCCAGTTCATCTTCGGTTCGGAGATCAAGGCGATTCTCCAGCATCCGTCCGTGTCCCGCGAACTTGATCCACAGGCGATGGATGCGTACCTGACGTTTCTCATCAGTCCCGCTCCACTGACGCTCTTCAAGAACATCCGTAAGCTCGAGCCAGGACATTTTATGGTCGTCGGGCAGGATGGAGTCCAGAGAGACGAGCAGTACTGGGACCCGGTTCCATTCGGCGAGCAGCCGTCGATAGATATCGACGGGACTCCGATTCCGCATTCAACGCTTGTTCAAAACGCGGCGGGAATGACGGAGGAATCGTGTATCAGCACGATTCGGTCGCTTCTCAAACAGTCTATTAAAGACCGGATGATGAGCGATGTGCCGTTCGGCGTTTTCCTCAGCGGCGGGATCGATTCGAGCACAAATGTCGCGTTGATGGCCGAGCTGATGGACCGTCCGGTGGATACGTTTTCAGTCGGCTTCAGAGACCTTGAAAAGTACAACGAGCTCGGCTATGCACGGCAGATCGCCAATGAGTTCAAGACGAATCATCATGAGGTGATCATTGATCAGAAGATGGCCTTCGATTTTCTTCCGAAGCTCATCTACCATCAGGACGAACCGCTTGCTGATCCGGTCTGCATTCCCCTTTATTTTGTTTCCAAGCTTGCACGCGACAACGGGACGATAGTCGTTCAGGTCGGCGAGGGGAGCGACGAGCAGTTTGCCGGCTACCAATCGATGCTCCGCGAGCTGCGGTTCTACAACACGGCATGGAAGGCGTACGGGGCACTCCCTGGCTTTGCGAAGTCGTTCATCTACGGAGCGGCAGCGCTGTTTCTGGAAAGGAAGCAGGAATACCTGGCGCTCGATTACATCCGCAAGGGGTTGAAGGGAGAAGAGCTATTCTGGGGAGGCGCAATCAATTTCACCGAAACGCACAAGCGTTTCCTGCGCGATGGCCAGCGGAAGACTGATCAGCAGTTCCTCCAAGCCCTTGTGAAGAGCTGGCACGACGAGCTGCTCCGGCGCGATCCCGGAGCGGACTATCTGAAGCGAATGATCTACCTTGAGTTCAAAAACCGTCTGCCGGAGCTTCTCCTGATGCGTGTCGACAAGGTATCCATGGCTACCTCCGTCGAAGCAAGGGTTCCGTTCCTCGATCACCGGCTTGTCGAGTACTCTATGACGATTCCTCAGGATTTCAAGATCAAGAACGGAGAACCGAAATACATCCTGAAGAAAGCGGTGGAGGGAATTGTTCCGAACAACATCATCTACCGGAAAAAACAGGGATTTGCCGCTCCTGTGAGCGAATGGTTGAGGAATGAATGGTCGACCTACGCTGAGAACACGATCCGGGAATCGACACTTGTGAAGCAGGGGATTTTGCAGTACGGTTTCATCAAATTGATGATCGAAAGTCATCGCGGGCGGAAGGTCGATGCCGGCCAGAATATCTGGAACCTGCTGAACCTTGTTCTGTGGCACAAGTACTGGATAGAGGGGAAAGAGATTTAAGAACGTGGTGGTCTAGCAGTAACAGTTCGAAACACGAATCTCTAAACTCGAAACTCTAGACAAATCCGAAATACGAAACTCGAACCTCAAAACTTCCTCGGCTAGGAACTTTTTGTATTTCGTGCTTAGGATTTCGGATTTCTTTCGGTTTTCGATATTCGGATTTAGGATTTCATTTTGTGATTTCGAATTTCCTTAGGATTTCGGTATTCGGATTTAGGACTTTTATCCGACTAGTAATCGACCATGATTGACACGAGCGACGAAGCATTGAAAGAGCAAATACGAGAGTACTGGAACGCTCACCCTTGCGGCACGCAATTTACGCACCTCGAGTGGGGATCGAAGCAATTCTTCGACGAGGTCGAGAGGTTCCGGTACGACACGCAGCCCTTCATGCGGAAGCTGATGGAGTTCGACAACTTCCGCGGTAAGCGGCTGCTGGAAATCGGTTGCGGTCTGGGCACGGACCTGCTCCAGTTCGCTCGGGGAGGCGCAATTGCAACCGGAGTCGATCTTACGCCTGCAAGCATTGAGCTTGTGAAGAAGCGGTTCGCTCTTGAAGGAATTCCCGTGGACGCAAGGGTTGCCGACGCGGAGAATCTCCCTTTTCCGGATGCATCATTCGACGTCGTATACTCCTTCGGAGTTCTTCACCATACGCCGAACACACAGAAGTCGATCAACGAGGTGTATCGAGTTCTTAAGCCCGGTGGCCGCATTATCATCATGCTCTACCACAAAGATTCCGTCCATGTGTATCTGGGGGCTCCCCTTTTCAAGATTACGCACAAGTTGCGCGCTGGCGCACGATCACTGGTGGAGGATTGGGTCCGGGTGTATGATGGAGCTGAGAATCCGCTGGGAAAAGCGTATTCGAAATCAGAACTCCGAAAAATGTTCTGGCGGTTCAAGGACCTCAGCTTCGCTGCCTGTGACCCGATTCGCCGCAAATACCCGGCCGCGGTCAACTGGATCAATCAAAAACTCCTGAGCCGGCAATGGGGATTCTGGCTGGTGATAAAAGGAACAAAAGCGTGAGACGTAAGACGTTAGACGTGAGATGAAAGCAATGTAGGCCCGACATTCGTGTCGGGGATCCCGGAATTCCTTCCGGGGGGAACCAAGGAGACGAATGAGCACAATCAAATTTGCGATCATTGGGTGCGGACGGATCGCTCAGCGCCATGCGGAGCACATCAGCACAATGGCGAATCTGGCAGCCGTGTGCGACATCAAGCGACAGCGCGCGGATGCACTCGCAGCGAAATACAAATGCCGTGCATATGGAAGCATCGATGAGCTGTTGGCGGGTGAAACCGGCGTCGACGTTGTCTCTATTTGCACTCCCAACGGACTCCACGCTGAGCACACGATCAAGGCGCTGCGAGCCGGGAAGCATGTAGTGTGTGAAAAACCGATGGCGCTGCGCGTTGCCGACTGTCGAAGAATGATTGAGGAAGAGGCACGAAGCGGCAAAAAGCTCTTTGTTGTAAAGCAAAATCGATTCAATCCACCGATTGCCACGCTGAAAAAAACAGTCGATGAGGGACGACTTGGCCGCATCGTCAATGTCCAGCTCAACTGCTTCTGGAACCGCTCGGACGCATACTACAAGGAATCGGACTGGAAGGGCTCACTTGATCTCGACGGTGGCACTCTGTACACACAATTCAGCCATTTCATCGACCTCTTGATCTGGATGGTCGGCGACATCGGAGCTCTTCATGTTCTTACAGGAAATTTCTTCCATCAATCGACGATCGATTTCGAAGACACAGGGGTTGTTGCGCTGGAGTTCACAAACGGCGCTCTCGGCACCATCAACTACACGGTGAACAGCTACAAGAAGAACATGGAAGGATCGATTACGCTCTTCGGCGAGAAGGGGACAGTCAAGATCGGCGGGCAATACCTCAATGCTCTCGAATATCAATGCATTGAAGGATACGAAATCACGAACGTTGCACATTCCGCCCCGGCCAATGATTACGGCTTCTACCAGGGCTCGATGTCGAACCATGACAAGGTGTACCAAAACGTGCTCGATGTGCTGACCAATAACCACGCGGTTGCGACCAGTGGCCTCGAGGGATTGAAAACCGTTGAAGTGATCGAACGAATCTACGCACAAGCGAACATCGGCCCGAGGACGTAATCTATGGACTACAAAGTGTATCCGAATGTTCAGATAGGTAAGAACGCGGTCATCGAAGAGTATGTCATCATCGGTGTTCCGCCCCGTGGCAAGAAACCAGGAGAGCTCCCCACGATTATCGGAGACGACGCCGTCATCCGCTCGCACACGGTCATCTATGCGGGGAACAAGATTGGGAACAACTTCCAGACCGGGCACCACGTTCTCGTCCGCGAAGAGAATGAATTTGGCGACAACGTAAGCATCGGCAGCTCGTCGGTCGTCGAGCACCACATCCGGATGGGGAACAACGTGCGCATCCATTCTCAGGCATTTGTACCGGAAATGTCGATCCTCGAAGACGGCGCATGGATCGGGCCGCAAGCGGTCATCACCAATGCCGCCTATCCTCTCTCCCCTAACGTCAAGAATGAGCTCAAAGGGGCTCATGTAAAGAAAAACGCAAAGGTCGGTGCAAACGCGACGCTGCTTCCAGGTGTGACCATCGGCGAGAATGCCCTGGTAGGTGCCGGAGCAGTGGTCACGAAAGATGTCCCCCCGAACAAAGTCGTGGCGGGGAACCCGGCGAAGGTTATCAATGAT
The DNA here is from genome assembly GCA_049522195.1 of Bacteroidota bacterium. GTDB lineage: Bacteria > Bacteroidota > Ignavibacteria > UBA10030 > UBA10030 > UBA9647. The sequence continues at coordinate 25,513 of JBEKOB010000021.1, read as the reverse complement.
GTGTCCAACCTTCCGTATGAAGAGCGCCGATGAAGATTCCGTTGGTTGACCTGAAAGCTCAGTACGCAAGCATCAAGCCAGAAATTGACGTCGCCGTTCAGCGCGTGCTGGATGAAACGGATTTCATCAGTGGAAGCGCTGTGTCGGAATTCGAAAAATCCTTCGCTGCATATTGTGGAACCCGTTCTGCGGTCGGCCTGGCAAATGGCACAGATGCTTTACAGCTGTCGTTGCTTGCCCTCGGTGTGGGGAAAGGTGATGAGGTTATCACCGCCGTCAACACGTTTATTGCAACCTCTGAAGCTATCTCCGCGACAGGTGCCCGACCCGTATTCGTCGACAATGATCCTCAGACATACACAATCGACATCAGGAAGATTGAAGAAAAGATTACGCCGCGCACCAGAGCGATCATCCCCGTACATCTGTATGGTCAGCCTGCATCAATGGACGCGGTCAATGAGATTGCTGCACACCACAACCTGGCTGTGGTCGAAGACGCCGCTCAGGCTCACGGAGCCATCTTCAAAGGCAAGACTGTGGGAACAATGGGCAGACTGGCGGGCTTTAGTTTCTACCCCGGCAAGAACCTCGGTGCATACGGGGATGCCGGGGCGATTGCGACAAACGACGAGGCGCTTGCCAACAAAGTTCGCATGCTTGCGAACCACGGCCGGCTGAAAAAATACGAGCACGAAATCGAGGGCTACAATAGCCGCCTCGATACGCTTCAGGCAGCAATTCTTTCTGTGAAGCTGCGTCATCTTCGCGCGTGGACAGAAAGACGCCAGCAGAATGCATCTACCTATTCAAAACTCCTTGCAGGCACACCAGACATTGTCACGCCTGTTGTTCACGCTGGTGCTACTCACGTATACCATTTGTATGTCGTGCGCGTTCAAGAACGCCAGAAGGTCCAGCAAGCGCTCAAGGAAGAGGGGATTGCCACGGGTATTCATTATCCGATTCCCCTCCACATGCAGCCAGCTTATAAACACCTGGGACTTCCGACTGGATCATTTCCCGTCGCGGAGCGCTTTGCCGGCGAGATTCTGAGTCTGCCCATGTACCCCGAGTTGTCAGCCGATCAGATTGCATTCATTTGCGATACACTGATCAAGGCTTGCCATTCGTCTACTGCCAGCAAACCGGTTTAATCGATGGCCTCATCCTCGACCCCTCAAAGTCCGAACTCCGGGACCGGCACCTTCCTTAAGAATAAAGACATCGTCATTATTTCGATTTCCGATTGGGAGGGGCCAAAACGGATCCGGCAGTTCTTGTCGGAAGAGCTGGCGCGACATGGAAACAGAGTGTTATTCGTCGAGTCTCAGTACACCCTTTCGAAGTTCCTTCAGAAACCGAGCCTCTCCCGCGCTTTTCGGTTCCTTAAGGGGCCACGCCGTCTGTTTGAGAATCTCTATCTCCTCGCCACATTTCCCTTCATCCCCGGCGGCGAATTCAGCGCCGGTATCAGCCGGACAAATTGGAATCTCGAGCGATCGTTTCTCCGACAGGCGATGAAACACTTGGGATTTCGTGATCCCCTTCTCTGGATTTTTGCGTACAACGCCAGTCCGCTGATCGGAAAAATGGGAGAATCCCTCTCACTCTACTTCTGTAACGATGCCTTCAGCCTCCTTGTAGATTCAAAATCGCTTCAGGAGCGAATCGAGCTGCTCGAGCAGGAAGTGATGGGAAAGGTTGATATTGTTTTTACTGTTTCAGACAAACTATCGGAAGAGAAATCCAAGTTCCATAAAGCCGTTCATACCATTTGTCACGGTGTCGATTATCCGCTTTTCGAGCGCGTTGCCGAATCAGGAGCCGGCCGGCCGGTTGATATGCCCTCCGGGAAGCCTGTCATCGGGTACTCAGGGGTCATTCGCTATATGCTCGACCTTGATCTCATTCGATTCCTTGCAGATCAAAAACCGGACTGGGACTTTGTCCTTGTAGGTCCTGTGACCGAGAGCCGATCTGCGTTTTACACCCAGATCGAAAACCTCAAGCGGCGCTCAAACGTTCATTTCCTTGGACCAAAACGCCCCGAAGAGCTGCCATCATACGTCAATTCATTTGATGTCTGCCTTCTTCCGTATGTTAAAGGAGAAGTCTCCAACTATTACGCTGCACCGCTCAAGTTCTACGAGTATCTGGCAGCCGGTAAGTGTGTCGTGTCCACCGTTGGAATTAAAGAGTACGATCGCGACGTTGTCATCAACTGCACATCCCCACAAGAAGTGCTCGCCGCCATCGTCGATGCTCTTTCCAACGATTCGGCTGAGCTTGCTCAGAAACGGAAAGAGATCGCGAAACGAAATAGTTGGTCAGAACGAGTCCGTCAGATCGATGCCATACTCGCTGCCGGATCGAAATGATCGCTACACCGTCTAAGAGATTATGAAAAACATAAACCAAGAAGACGCCGGGGGCACGAAGCCAGAAGTTGTTTTCCTTCCTTACTTTTTGTGCCTTTGTGGTAAGATCGCTTCTCAAAGCTTATGAGCATGGGAATTCTCGGACGTAATTTTCTCCATACAGCCGTCTCGAACTTCGTTCTGAAGTTCGTCGTCGGCATGGTCATTGCCGTTGTAACCGGCAACGCTCTCGAGCCGGCAGGGCGCGGAGAGTACTTCCTTCTCGTCCTGATCATAACCACGATGACGACTGTGTTCAACTTTGGCGTTCCCGGCACGAACACCTATTTCACGGCACAGAAGAAATTCAGTCCCGCACAGCTCACGCGAGCGTCAATCATTCTCACGATCCCGATCAGTATCTTGAGCTTCGCTCTCCTGTACTTGATGTACGCTCTACGGCTCAATTTCCTTTTCCCGACAGACAAGCTTACGCCCGCGGTGGTTGCTTCGCTGGGGATCATTCCTGTCGTTCTCTACACACAGTTCGCGCAAGGCATTATCGTCGGCGAAAACAAAATCACGCTGAACAACTACATATCCCTCAGCAGCCAAGGAGCCCTCGCCATTACGCTCACAATTCTATATTTGATTCATGTCCTGACGGTGACGATCGCGATTGGGCTGTATGCGGCCAGTTTTCTTCTCGCCCTTGGTATCATCATCTACACTTCGTTTCCACCGTTGGCTGAAGTTTTTCGTGCGCGTCTTCATTGGAGCGAGTACCGGGAATTGATTGGATTCTCCGCCACAATCCACATCGGAAATCTGGCGCAGTTCTTCAACTATCGTCTCGATGCGTTCATCGTCAGCTATTTTCTCGGACTCGCGGCTGTCGGTATATACAGTTACTCGAAGACCTTCGCCGAGTCCGTATGGCTCCTGTCTGCTTCGATGGCCGCCGTTCTTCTGCCAACACTGGCAGGACAACATGCTCATTCCAAAATGATCGCGGTAAAAGCAGTTGTGGCGACGTTCGCGGTATCTCTGGCCGCCGGACTCGCTGCATTCCTGGTCGGGCCTCCAATAATTAAGATTCTTCTTCCTCGGTTCGTCGGCTCGATCAACCCGTTTCTTTTCCTCCTCCCCGGCGTGGTTATTTTTTCCCTCACCAATGTTCTCGCGACATACCTGACAGCCGCTGGAAAGCCCGGCTACAATGCCGCCATAGCGTTTATTTCGTTTCTATTCACGGTCATTTTTGATATTTTGTTAATTCCAAGGTATGGTATGTCCGGAGCCGCTTTCGCCTCCGGTATTTCGTACACGATGTCGTCAATTATGACCGTCGGCGTCTTTTGGCGAGTCTCGAAGATGACAGTACGCGAGTTTCTGGAGATCTTGCGGTCGATGACAACGGATTTCCGGAGTATCGTCACGCGGATGCGTAGGCGACTCGGCCTTGGAGATGATCAATCCGGGATCACAGGAACGAAATGAAGAGTTACATTAAGCAATTCTCCGAGCGGCCCCAATACCTCTCGGAACGGCTCTATTTTGAGCGGTTCCACGGGGCATCCAAGGGTCCCATCCTTGAAATCGGCTGCAGCGTCGGTCACCATACGCAGTTTGGCGCCGACCGGAAGATCGGAATCGACTACGATCTTGACGCCCTGAAGATCGCCCGTGGCAAGGGTTTTACGGTCGCGCAGGTTGATGTTCAACCCGGACTCCCGTTCAAGGATGCGTCGTTCACCTCCATCGATTGTCAACACGTCATTGAGCATGTCGAAAACCCCTTGTTCTTGATGAAGGAATGCCTGAGGGTTCTCAAGCCGGGTGGTCGCGCGGTGGTTGTCACACCCAATGTCCGTGCCGTCGGTTTCGAATTCTACATCGATTACACACACATCAGACCGTTCACATCGACAAGCCTCGAGCGGATTGCGTACGATGCCGGCTTCTCGACCTACAGCGTCCTGTACTCCTACACTGGAATTCCACTGACGAAACTCCTGAACCAGCGTGGGCTGCTTTCCATCGAAGGAGCGCTCAAGACTCAGTCTTTTTTTTACTCACTCGGCGTCAAAGTGAAAGAAACCCTCGTCCTTGTCGCTGAGAAATGACTTCCTGAAGAATGAACAGCCGTCAGAAAATACTGATCATCTGTCCCGGGGCAAAATCCCCGTTCGTTCGCAGCGATGCCGCGATCCTTTCGAAACGATATCCCACAGAGATTCTCGGCGTTGATACGCTCCCATCCCCGCGGAAACTCTTCCTCCTCTTCCGGCTTCTTTCTCTTCTCCTCAAGGGAGAAGTTCTGATGGTGCTGATGTATTTCTCGGTACCGACGTACGCACCGTTCGTTGTCACGCTGGCGAAGCTCTTCGGAAAGAAAATTGTTGTCATCACCGGCGGATATGACACAACGTACGTCCCGGTCATCGATTGGGGAGAGATGAAAACCTGGTGGAAGCGCATCGCGCAGAGATATGCACTCTTCATGGTAGATTTGGTCCTCTGCTTCTCGGAATTCTCAAAGAGCGATGTTTTGAAGTATTCAAATCCGAAACGCGTCAAGGCGCTCTACTTTGGGATTGATACCGAATACTTCAAGCCGGCCGGACCGAAGGAACCGCTCGTGATCACTGTCTGCTTTCAAGTGAACGAGAGCACGCTCATCCAAAAGGGATTGCGCACAATGATTGAAAGCGCCCGTTCGATACCCGAGGCGCAGTTCGTCCTGATCGGTGAGACGAGCAACGATGCTGCAGTTGCGGAAGCCCGTCGCACAGCTCCGCCCAATGTCCGCTTTCATGATAAGTTCACCTTCGGCCAGGAATTGCTGCAATTCTATCAGCGTGCGACGGTCTATGTGCAGGCCTCCGCACATGAAGGATTTGGAATCGCCAACACCGAGGCAATGTCATGCGGGTGCATACCGGTCGTGACAAACACAACAGCGTTGCCCGAAGTTGTCGGTGACGCAGGTTTCTTCGTACCGTTTGGAGATGTACCGGCGACTACAGAAGCGATCAAGCGCGCGCTAGAATCACCCGAATTGGGAAAGAAGGCCCGAGCGCGGATCATTGAGAATTTCACATTCGACATCCACGAACGCACGTTGCTTGCCGACGTGCGCTCTGTGATCGGTCACTAACGGCAAGAGAGGTCTACAAGGATTATGAATATCGTCGTCATTGGTGGAGCCGGATTCATCGGATGCAATGTTGCGGACTACTACCTGAAAAACAAGCACCACGTAACAGTCTTCGACAACTTCTCCCGCAAGGGAACGCTGCAAAACCTGCAGTGGCTGCAGACGAAGTACAAAGAGAATCTCTCCGTTGTGCAGGGGGATACCCGGCTGGATTTCAATAAGCTCAAGGCGACTGTGATCAAAGCGGATATCGTGTTCCACCTTGCTGCACAGGTGGCTGTTACAACTTCCGTTGTGGATCCGCGTGAAGATTTTGAAATCAATGCGCTTGGAACGTTCAATGTTCTCGAGGCCATCCGGCTCTCCGGCAACAAGCCCGTTGTCCTCTACTCCTCAACCAACAAAGTGTATGGCGGGATGGAGCACGTCAAGATCGTGGAACGGAATGGCGAGTATGATTATGAAAGCCTCCCGCACGGGGTGTCGGAAAGCGAACAGCTCGATTTCCATTCACCGTACGGATGCAGCAAGGGAACGGCTGATCAGTACATGATTGACTATTCAAGGATCTACGGGCTCCACACGGTTGTGTTCCGTCAGTCGTGCATCTACGGATACCGCCAATTCGGAGTTGAAGACCAGGGCTGGGTGGCGCACTTCACGATTTCGGCAATGTTCAATCGCGCTCTTTCGATCTACGGTGACGGCAAGCAGGTGCGTGATGTACTGTTCATTGATGACCTCGTTCGTGCCTACGATATGGCGACGCAGCAGATCGACAAAACCTGCGGCAAAGCGTACAACGTCGGCGGCGGACCGCAGAAGAAGATGTCGTTGCTGAAGCTCATCGCCCATCTCGAGAAGTTTTTCGGAAAGAAACTGAGCTATACATTTGCCGACTGGCGTCCGGGTGATCAGCGTGTGTTCATCTGCGACATCCGGAAGGCGAAAAATGAATTTGGCTGGGAGCCAAAGATCGGTGTCGAACGAGGCGTGCAGCTCCTCGCCGGATGGGTGAAAGAGAACAAGGACGAGTTCAGTTCAATCTACTTTTGAGTTCATGAGCCACTCACAAATCCGAAATCCGAAATTCGAAACTCTAAACAAATTCTAAACTCGAAACTCAAAACTCCATCTCTACGACGTGTCAGATTCCGATTTTAGGAATTTGGATTTCTTTCGCGCTTCGATATTGGAATTTAGGATTTCAAACTTGGTATCCCTAGTGAATTCGAGACCATCATGTGTGGCATAGCCGGCATATTCTCCCCTGCAGGGAAACCAGTTGACAGCCGTCTGCTCGTCCGGATGACCACCGCACTGCGGCATCGCGGTCCGGATGACGAAGGCTACATCCTCGCGCACACGCCATCCGCGAAGGCCCAACCCTTCCGTGGAATCGACACGATCCACGAGATCACCGACCCGGATATCAACGCCTCCTTGTCGTTCGATGACGCTCCCAATCTTGGACTCGGCTGGAGAAGACTCGCCATTATTGATCTCTCCCCTACCGGCCATCAGCCGATGGCAAACACCGATCATAGCATCTGGATCATCTTCAATGGAGAGATCTACAACTACATCGAACTCCGCAAAGAGCTTCAGGCAGCAGGCTTTGTTTTCCATACACAATCCGACACGGAAGTTATCATCCACGCATACACCGCGTGGGGCCCCGAGTGCGTCAATCGGCTGAACGGGATGTGGGGTTTCGCGCTCTATGACACGAAAGCGCGAAAGCTGTTCTGCGCCCGCGATCGTTTCGGCATCAAACCATTCTACTATTGGTGGGACGGGACCACATTCCAGTTTGCCTCGGAGATCAAGGCGTTGCTTGAATCGCGGGAGATCCCACGCGTCGCAAACAATGGTATGGTCTACGATTACCTCGCACACAGAATCATCGATCACACAGACCAGACGTTTTTCGAGTCCATCTACCAGCTCCGCCCCGGCCACTGGCTCGAGATCGATCAATCAAGTTTGCGGACACACCGGTACTACCAGCTTGAATACTCCCCGGAAGTCGGTCGCTTTGACGAGGCTCAGTGCCGGAAATTTGCCGACGAATTCCGTGAGCGTTTTACAGATTCCATCCGCATCCACCTTCGTACAGATGTCACGCTCGGGAGCTGCCTTAGCGGCGGACTTGATTCGTCTTCGATTGTTTGCATCGGTAATCAACTGATCTTCGGATCGGAAGGTGTGAGTCGGGCGATCGTCGGAGATCGACAGAAGACGTTTACAGCAACTTACGCTGACGCGCGGTTCAGCGAAGAAAGGTTCGTGCAAAGCGTCATCGGCCAGACTCACGCCGACCCGTTCTTCATTCAGCCATCAAGCGATGGACTGCGGGCAGATCTTCCTGCGTTTGTGCGCGCACATGACGAACCAGTCATTTCCACGTCGATGTACGCACAATGGAACGTGATGAAGCTTGCCGCACAGAACAAGATCAAGGTGCTCCTTGACGGTCAGGGGGGCGATGAACTGCTCGGCGGTTACCGCTGGCATTTCCCCGTCTTCCACGGCCAATTGCTCAAGGAACTCCGCTTCGGCGACCTTCTCCAGGAGCTTGGGGCAACACGGGGGGTGACAGGCCTGTCGATGATTTCCCTGGCAAAACCAATCCTACAGAAACTCGCCAAAGCAATTGTTCCACGGACCAAGAGGGCCGGATTTCTTGGAGTTTCCGGCTATCTGAACCGTGACTTCGCTGGAAATAGTGCCACGAGAGCGATGGCTTTGACCAAGAGCGATTTCAGTCTCCAGCGACGGCTGTGGGAGGAGGAGACGCTCTTCAACCTCCAGCAGTTGCTCCATTATGAAGATCGTAACTCAATGGCGTTTTCCATAGAGGCACGAGTGCCATTTGTTGAGTACCGTTTGATTGAATTTGTGATGAAGGTTCCTGCGGTGTATAAGATTCACGACGGTTGGTCCAAGTATCTTCTCCGGCGCGCCATGGAAGGGGAACTCCCAAAGGACATTCAATGGAGAAGGGACAAGATGGGATTTGTTACTCCCGAAGAGCTTTGGATGCGCGAACTTCACGGCGATTTCCTCAAGATGCTGCGTGGACAACCGTTGCGTGCGGGACGCTTTATGCGATCGGAGAAGTTCGTGAACGATTTTGGCCAATCGGCGCTCCCGTTTGCCAGCAGCGACACCTGGCGCTTCCTGAATCTCGAGTTCTGGATGCGCGAATTCGGTGTCAGCTGAGGCATCTCCACACCATCCTTTTCAAGCTGATGATAAAAGTCCATACCCGTCGGATCATGCATCGCCTCGTCAACCCGTTGATGTGGCAATGGTACGGGTGTAACCAAGTTGAGCGGCTGACAGACGCCGGCTTTCGGAGTCTCTTCCCGTTCCATCAAGATCCGAACGGATTCCTGCAGGATTTCCAAGAGGCCGCACGGCTCCGCTTCTTCTTCCATCCCCGCAATAAGAAGGATTTTTTTCTGTACCTCCTGACGCAGACACAACCGTACGAAGAGGTGCTCTCCGACGCCCAGGATGTCCTCGAAAACAAGTTCGAGGCATTCGGATTGGGCAAGATCAGCTTGGGCGAGAACATACACTGGCAGAGGGATTTCAACAGCGGGAAGATATGGCCGTTGAAATCTCTTTCAGCCGGCGAACTTCTCGATATCGGCCAGCCTTCGGATATCAAGATCGTGTGGGAGATCAACCGGTTTCATCAAGTATGGTGGCTCGGGAAAGCGTATTGGGCTACACAGAGTGAGGACTATGCGCGGAAGTTTGGCGAGCTTGTTGAGGATTGGATTCAGAAGAACCCGGTCGGGCGTGGACCGAACTGGAGCATTGCGATGGAAGTAGCGATGCGCGCCTGTAACTGGATCGCCGGTTACTATTTCTTCTGTGATTCCAAGTCGCTCTCGGAGGAGTTCTGGCTCAAATTCCTGAAAAGTCTCTATGCGCACGGCCGCTATGTTGAAAGTCATCTGGAGTACGCGAAACACAACGGCAATCATTTGCTTGCCGATGTCGTTGGCCTGCTTATGTTGGGGACATTCTTCCGTTCCGCACCATTCGGAGCTCGATGGGCAGAGTGGAGTTCGAAGGCACTACAGGAAGAGATGCAGACGCAGGTCTACCCTGACGGCGTGAACTATGAGAAATCGATAGGATATCATCGCCTTGTCCTGGAGCTTTTCTATACGGCCGCCATACTCTGTCAGCACAACAGGATTCCGCTCGAAGACGCCTTCGTGAAGCGACTGGAAAAGATGTTTGAGTTCGTTCAGGCGTACACACGACCTGACGGCTCTGCGCCGGTAGTAGGTGACGCCGACGATGCGCGACTTTTCCAGTTCTCAGCCCGGGAAGATTTCAACGATCATCGTCACGCGCTTTCAGTGGGAGCGCTTATGTTCGACCGCGCCGACTTTCGATCGGCGACAGAGCGCTTTACACAAGACGCCCTTTGGCTCTTCGGTGGTGAGGGATTTGAGAAACACCAGCGGCTGCAGTCATCCAAGACACCGATTCCCTCCAGGGATTTTCCTAACGGCGGGTACTATGTGATGCGTAACGAACACGCTCACGTGTTCATCGATGCGGGTGATATTGGAATGCAGGGACGCGGCGGACACGGACACAACGACACTTTCAGCTTCGAGCTCTGGTGTGACGGATCGCCGCTGATCGTGGACTCAGGAACGTTTACCTACTCAGCGGACGTCTATGTGAGAAACGAGTTCCGCCGTACACCGGCACACAATACACTCGTCGTCGACAAAACTGAAATTGCAGACTTCACGGGATTGTGGTCTATCAGGACCGACGAAACCCGTCCGCGTGTGTTGACATGGAACCCTGGCGCCGACCGCACTTGCCTTGAGGCGGAACAGTTCGCATATCTCTCGCTTCCATCCAGAATCTCTCACCGTAGAACCTTCGAGTTAGTGCAATCTCCATTCTCCCTGATCATTACCGATGCGCTGGAGGGATCGGGCTCCCATTTGTTTGAGAGCTATCTTCACTTCGCACCGCAGGTTTCAATCGAGCTGGCCGGCACCCAAAAAGCCATAGCAAAGAACAAAAACGGACGTTATATTGTCACGGTCAGCAGAGGAGAATTCTCACTCGAAGAGACTTGGTACTCCAGGAGTTATGGTGTGAAGGAAAGAAACGGGACGCTGAAGCTTTCATTGAACGCCATTCTTCCCGCCGACATCCAGATTATCCTGTGCCGGGAAGCAACTATCTGAACTCGCTATACCGAAAGAGCGGCTCTTATGGTGAAGAAGAACCAACCATCCCGAAAGAACCCGACAATCTCGATCGCGATACCTGTTTTCAACGAGGTGGAGAACATTCCCGTTCTTTACGATCACCTCACAAAGGTCCTCTATGACCTCCCCTTCAACTTCGAGATTCTCTTTGTCGACGACGGCAGCACCGATGGCACGTATCTGGCAATTCGAGACCTTCAGCAGCGCGACCGACGGGTCAAGGCTCTCTCGCTCTCACGCAATTTTGGTCACCAGGCGGCGCTGACCGCGGGCATGCAGTACGCGTCCGGAGATGCAGTCATCACGATGGATGGAGATCTCCAGCACCCTCCATCATTGATACCGACATTGATCGAAAAGTGGCGAGAAGGATTTGAGATTGTCTATACTATGCGCGAGTCAACGGCGGATGAGTCTTTCTTCAAGAAGATGACTTCCGGGCTGTTCTATCGGATCATCAATGCTTTTTCAGAAACCCCGATACAGCCCTTCGGTGCTGACTTTCGCCTTCTGGACCGCGCTGTTGTCAAGAGTCTGAACACACTTGAAGAACGCGACAGATTCCTTAGGGGGCTTATTGGCTGGCTCGGATTCTCAACCGTTGGAGTTCCTTACACTGCCGATCAGCGCGCCGCAGGCAAGAGCAAGTACACACTCGGGAAGATGATCAAGCTGGCATTGAATGGTATCATCTCCTTTTCCGCCGCCCCGCTGCATCTCGTTACGTACCTCGGCATCACCTCTTCATTCCTGGGATTTCTCTATGGAATCTACTCTCTGTATGTTCGCTTCTTCACCAATGACACTGTGCAGGGCTGGACGTCACTGGTCATCGTGATTCTGTTTCTCGGGGGTGTACAGTTGATCAGCATCGGGATTCTGGGAGAATACTTGATCCGGGTCTATGATGAGACGAAGCGGCGTCCATTGTTTATCATCCGGGATTCTCTCGGACTCGAGCCCACCGATGTCCGCAAACACTGAGACGGCCATCCTCTTGTCCCCCAAGTCATGCGCCAAGTCTTTTCGAAGCCCTCAACTATTCCCGGCTGGCTGATGGCAAGCATACCGACACGACGATATCCGAGACTCATCATCGTTGTTCTCGCTCTCGCGCTCTTCGTGCGATTGGGCTTCTTGTACAGAAATTGGAACAATCTGGACTTCGCAGCTTCCTACCTGATGCATGCAGAAGTTGCACGAAACATCCTCAACGGCCACTGGTTCCAGCTCGATCAGCAGTATTTGCAGGGCTACCTGCAGGAGTGCACAAACCAGTCAAAGCTCATCGATCCCCAGGACTATCCTCCGCCGACCGAAGAACATCTCGTCCCCCTCTATAATGATGAGGGAGGATACGGATTGCTGCTCGCTGCAATATGGAAAATCACCGGTTCCCACCGCTGGTGGTACGTACGCGTCCTCCAGCTCCTGCTCGATGTCCTCATGTGCTGGCTCGTCTACCAAATCGGAACGCGGACCTTCCACGAGCGGGTTGGACTCCTGGCTGCGTTCGTGTACGCTTGTTTTATTCCGGGCATCGAGCTCGCAGTACGGCCTCATCGCGATATCTGGGTGACATTCCTGTTCATTGTCACAGTCTATCAATTGATTGCGATCAGTTCCGCGCCCAATAAATGGTGGCGTATTCTTGGCATTGGCGTGGCAACAGGAGTCGTAGCATGGATGCGATCCACCGTTCTGTTGTTTGTCATCCTGATGGTTCCGCTTCTGTTCGTGACGAAACCGTGGAAAGACGCACTTCGGTATTCGTTTCTGCTCCTGGTTGGGTTCGTACTGACTTTTTCTCCTTTGGTGATTCGCAACTACGTCGTCTTCAACAAGTTTATGGCGACGAGGGGAGTCTTTTGGCATTCATTCTGGGCCGGCGTCGGTCAGATGCCCAACCCGTACGGAGTGCGCGATGATGATGAAACAGTCATCCGCTTTGCACACACGCTTGACTCAACGGCACAGTATAAGACAGACCACTACGAGCAGGTGTTGAGGCGAGAGGCGTTGAGGTTTGTCGGCGAGCATCCGTTTTTGTACGCGGGGTCGATTGTGAAGCGCGGGGTAGTTTTTGTATTTCCGAAGATCGGGCGGGAATTGTTCTTTCAGCCGCAGCTTCCACAACATGTCACAGGAACGCTCAATCTCTCTTTCGGAAAATTCGTGCTGATGATTGTTGACGGGCTGTTTACCGGATGTTTTCTCTTCGGCCTTTGGCTATCAAGAAAACGGTGGCGGGATCTTATGATTGTTTGCTATCCTTACATCTACACCCTTGTGACGCTCGCTCCATTTTATCTGGTGGGCAGGAATATTATGAACGTGTACTTCGTGGTCATGATCTTCGGATCAGTCACAATTATCCACATCTGGGAGCGTTTCAAGCCAGCTGCCTCAAGAGCTTTGTAGCTCACCAATTTGCACATTCCGCCACGCCTGTGCCTCTAGACCCTCTGACTCTCCCCGACACTCCTTGACGTCGCGACCAACGCACCTGCATAGCAAACCATTCCAAGCACCAGGAGTTCATAGTGATAAGCCTTCGGATATTGAAACCGAAGCGTCGCGTCAGTGTCGAGCACAAAAGAGAGCAGGACAGCGACTGAGCCGAGTATTGAAAGAGCAATTGCCGTCCTCGAAGCTTTAAACGAACCTCGCTCCGCCTCTTTCCGCAGGACAAGCCAACCTCCGCCGATCATGATCAATGATACCAGAACCGGGGCAATGACAGGCCCAATCCACGGGATCGGGATCAGGAACAGAATATCCCAATCGAAGAGTGAAGCCGGCCAATTTAGAATCACTTTCAGCCAGATATAGTAGAATATATCCCAGACGCCGAACCCAATCAGGAAGTAACTGAACCTCTGCCACCGGTTCGTCCCTGCTATCATCCCCACGGCGAGAAGCATCACGATTGTTGCGAACTCGCGGGACACCTCGACGGCCACCTCCGACGCAATTCCTGAGCTCAGCGGAAACGCGAATCCAGCCGGATAAAAGATCTGGCGCAGATAGACGACAACGCTTGCTTCAACGAAGGCAAAAGCTATCGCAAAAATGCTGACGAGAAGGATCAGTCGTGTATGCTTCATAGAGGTCAGTGACACAATGTGGCGGAACAAAAGAAAACGCTCCTGCCCATGCCTTCAGGATCCGGCACGAACAGGAGCGTTCTTGAAAAGTGTTTAATTGCTTCCGGTACGCGCCGGACGAGGCGCCGCTGCCGGCTTGCGCGGGAACATCTCATCGCGCATGGCGGCATTGTAGACAAATGCGGCCATAATCGTCGCTGCTTGTTTCATATCGTCTGCCTGAATCCGCTCGTATACATCTGCTGTCGAGTGGTGTGTCCGCGTCTCATACTCCAACGGGTCCTGGATGAATTGGAAGCCCGGCAATCCAACGCCGTCGAATGAGAGGTGGTCCGTTCCACCGGTATTCTGAAGCGTGATTGTCGTCGCACCCATGGACGCAAACGGTGCAAGCCAAGCACGGAAAATCGGCCTTGCTGCCTCGTTCCCTTGCAAGTAGATACCGCGGAACTTGCCCGATCCGTTATCATGGTTGAAATATACGGACAGCTTTTCATGCTCCGGCTTGAGCTTCAGTTCTCCGCCGCCACCCCCCATCATTCCTCCCATGCCTCCACCGCCCCCCACGCGCTCACCAAAATGCTGTGCAACGTACGAACGCGAACCGATCAATCCTTCTTCTTCAGCTGCCCACAGAGCAACGCGAATGGTCCTGCGGGGCTTGATGCCCAGCGTTTGAAGAATACGCATTGCCTCTACCGCTGCTCCGACTCCCGTTCCGTCATCTGTCGCACCGGTGCCGCCGTGCCACGAATCAAAGTGACCGCCGAGCATCACGACCTGGTCTTTCAGATCTGTACCAGGAATCTCAGCAATGATGTTGAATGATGAATCTGCTGGTGTCCATGCGACATCCAGAGCCATCTCGACTTTTACCTTTTGGCCATCTTCAATCATTCTCGCCAGCCGGTTGTATTGCTCTCCGGCGACGGAAACTTGAGGAACAATTTGTGGTGCGTTCGCGTCGTACGCGTTGACGCGCACGGCAGGTGTTGCACCCTGACCCTGAGGCTGAGCTTGAGGTTGAGGAACGGTCGCCGATGCGATGAAGATCGTCCCCCCATCCCCTCGTCCTGCGTCAACCGCCACGAGAGCTCCCTCTTTCTGGCAGAACTGGAGTTTCATAGCCATTGTCTGCGGTTCGGTTCGCTGAGCGATGATTCTTGCTATCGTTGCTTCATCGGCATCAGGTTGGGTCTGCTTGATCATCGCGCGCATCATAGAGTCGCGCGCTGCAGGAGTCATTTGTCCGAATTGTCCAAATTGTCCCCGACGCCCACCGCCTGCCTCAGGCAGCCCAGCGTTCGCCATCCTCAATAACTCCGCATCCGTGAGCCTCCTACCTTCAGCTTCAAAGTGCGCAGCGAGATCGCGCACCCCGCTGATGAGGACGATCTTGCCTTTCAGCTTTCCTTTGTAGCTTTCCAACTCGGCTTCGTTCTTCGCATTGAGGAACACCACATCGGCCGTCATTGATCCCTTGATTCCTGGTGTCCAGGCCTTCGGAAAGGCGGTAATCGGAAATCCCTTCGGCTGAATTGCAGTCATGTAAAAGCGCTTCAACGCCCATCCTTTTGCGACTGGACCGGATTTCTCAAAATGAACATTCTGCAACCCCCACGACGTCAGTTTCTGGCTGACCCACGCGGCTGCTTCTTTGTAATCCGGTGACCCCGCCAGTCTTGGACCATGGACATCGCTGAAGGTGCTCATAAAATCCATCACCTGTGATTTCTTAAAACCTTCTTCTTTGATCTTGTTGATCATGATTGTGTCGACTTTTTCGGGGGCCATCTGGGCCAGGCCGAAAGAGACAACCACGAGCGCGACCATAACAACGCACAGTATGCGTTTCATCATGTGGCAGGTCCTCCTTAGTTGGAATGTGAGAAGTGAACGGTGATTATTGGAAAACGCACTTGCTGTCGTAGGATTGGAAGTGTTAGAATAGACGGAGGAGCATCGAAAAAGTATCGCACGGGAATGGGTTTTTCTTTAATGATTTCAGGTCGTGTCCTGCTCGCACATCTGCCTCTTCGTTGCTCATATCCAGCTGAAAGCGGGATGTCCGGACGAGTTCGGATTGAGTTCACGGATTCCTGTTGCCAATTGAATTCCCAACTTTGAAAATGCCAAATTCTTTCGGGAAATCAAAAGTAATGATTCCTGGAAATCGGGATTTCACGGTATTCGCAAAAAATGCTTGACTGCCTCCTTTTTTTTGTCCACTATGTACAGGGGAGGTTTGTTATGGCTCCACCCTCCGCGAACAGTCCTTGGCCACTGCTGTGATAGATCTCAATACAGTCTATATTGAACCCGCTGCCCTCAAGCTGATACCAAAGAGAACAGCCCTTGAGCTCACGATTATTCCTATTGCGCTGAAGAACGACATAGTCATCATTGCAGTCCCCGAGCTGTTTCGTCGCAGGCTCCTGACCGATGTGCGATTCATCGTGGGGAAGAAAACAAGGGTCAAAGCCGTCTCCGCTTCGCGTGATTCCATTGTCGCCGCTATTCACCGCTTCTACGGAACCTCCGAGAACTAGCCGATTCATTCCCTGAGAGAATTCTCTCAGCTCGCACACAGAATCGTCCAACTCGGGCACAGGCACTTGCTATTCTATCCGTGGCTTTTCTCCCGAATGCCGATTACATCGGACTCAACTTCCTGAAATTCTGCTCTTCCACGTAACCTTGTCCGTCATTCGCTGTTCCACCGCTTCATCAGCTTCTGCTTCCTGAAATCCGCTTCTCCCATTCCTTAGAGAATCACCTAAGGAAAATCCACGCTCAGTCACTAACCATATGGAGGTTGCCATGGCAAACAACAGTGCTCTCTATTCCACGATGGTCCGCTCAGGTCGGACGACGTACTTCGTCGATCTCAAAGAAGCGAAGAACGGTCACAAGTACATTTCCATCAGCGAGAACAAGATTGATGGCGATGAGAAAAAGCGTGTGACGGTCAGAGTCTTCGGCGAGTCTATCGAGGAGTTTCAGAAAGCAATCAATGATGCAGCCGCGGCCATCGCACAGTAGTATCATGCTTTGGACCTCGGCCTTCCGGGCCGGCCCACGCGGAGGGCTGGCCCAACTTGTTTCCCCTCACTCATCTCATTCCATATAAAAGAAAAGCCCTCGGACTCCTCGAGGGCTTTTGCATAACCGTAGCAACGGCTCTCCATGCGAGCGCCTGCACCCCCCGCTCACCATCCGATCACGATTGTCACTTGCTGAGTTTGGCCGGGAGGTAATCCCCAGATTCTTCTCAATTGAAAGATGGCTTTCCGTACGCACAAATCGTTTGTTTTTGCAGCACGCAAAGACAACATCCTCATAAGTGCAGATTCACAAACGGGAGAATTTTGAGATACGCGGGATTGTTCTCCGCCCAATTGATGAGGCCAATCTGCACTCCGAAGAGCTCAGCAGCATGGTTCAGCAATCCGATGGAGATCCCACGCTGCGTCCCATCAACTCTATTGTAACAGCCGACCGTAAGTCCCCTCATGTTCTCGGCAATAGTCATAACAACGCTGAGATTGATCCCCGAGAGCTCTTTCGCTCTGATGCGATACCCGCCAACATTAATCCCTCGTATTGAAATCTCGTCATCAGGTTTGTCGCTCCGCAAGTCTCCAAGCGTCACATTCAATCCTACGATGTCACTCTTTGAAACGATCCCTATTCCACCAACGGTCAAGCCTTTGATACCTCCTAACCCGACAACCGCCAGGCCGCCAATATTGAGACCATGGACAGTCCCCTCGGAGACAATGGCGAGCCCTCCAAGATTGAGCCCGCTGACAGCTTCCTTGCCTACGATTGCAAGACCTCCAACGTTTACACCTCTGAGCGATCCTTGAGAAACTGTCGCCATCCCTCCAAGATTCATGCCTAGCAGCGAGCCTTTCCCAACGACCGCGAGACCACCGAGGTTTATCCCTGTTGCCGAACCTTGAGTTACGACTGCCAATCCGCCAATTGAGATACCCGAAATGGAGCCTTCGCCGCTCACGCCATTCATTTCGCTCGCTCCGACGACGGCCAGTCCTCCGACATTCACCCCAACAAGAGATCCCTGAGAGACAACAGCCAATCCCCCCAACGACACACCGGTGATTGCGTTTCTGCTTATGACCGCAAGTCCCCCGATCGAGACTCCATTCAGATTGTTCGCACCCGAGGCGACAACACCAAACGAGATACCATTGATAGTACCACTGAGCGGCTCACCCGGCCTCCAAAGTGTGAAGTTCAATCCATTTATTTTTTCGATCTCGGCGTCGCTCCAGTTGAAACGCACGCCGTTGTGTCTCGGAGAATTGCCGAATGAGATTCCATTATTGCCGACGCCAAGAGTGAGTGCACCTCCACGCTGGGCGGAATCTTCTTGTGCCGGGGCGGACCAGACAAGCAGAAAGCAAGACAGCAGGGCTAAGTAAATGGATCTTGGCATTCATCCTCCGGTAAGTGGAGAAGACGCATTTCGACTGGAAAGTGTATCTGTGCATACGAAAGTATGGTGGGATTGTTCGGGTGGCCAACCGATCTTCATCTACCCGACACGTTAACTTGGCTTTCACGTGAAGAAGAAGCAATTTCGGTTCACACGCCTAGTCATCTCACAATCGAGAATCTTTCAGAATGATGTGTCTGTTTCTCATTGGGTGCTGAGACTCCTCTAAAGGGCGGGACGCTGCCAAGGCTCCTTCGTCCTCCTGACCAGCGACCTAACAATGCTTTTATTTTCAATCCACGCACAACGGTTTTCTTTTTTTAGGTCATGCATCATGCGATCATGCACCAACGTACCACCAGTGGAGCAGAGTAACTTTGTTTGAATACGGGTGAGATGACTTGTCAGGCGATTTGACTTTGACATCTACGCGTCGGCCCGGAAAAGTCGTTGATCTTTCCTTCCAGCTCCTCATCCGCTTTCCTCCCGTAAACCATAAATGCAAACCTCAATGGGGCTAGGATGCACTCCGGGAGAATGTTGTCAAACTCGACAATTGAAACTTAGCTAACAGAAAATGTGTTCGAGCTTCGCAGCCAGTTTAAGCGACGGTAGGTTGTGCATTGAAGTGATACACTTTACACAAATATCACTGTCATTACTGGCAGGAATGATTCTGATATTCTCAGAAGGATTCTCAAGGCTTTTCTGGATAGATCAGAATTACATCGAATACTGGCAAAGAAGTGCTGAAAAACCCTAAAAAAAGCCTGTATCCTCCCCTATTGTACTTCTGGTACTTTATTTGATGATAGCACGGGTGGGAATACTGCCTCCATCAAGGATAAAAGTTCGAATCATATGTTCGTTACTTGACCACTGAGACAGAATTCCTTTGAATTCAAACTGCAGAACTTCCTTTCTGACGATTCAAGACTGACCTGACGAGTGTAATCATCAGGTAGTCAGAAACTTCGACGACGAGACGCTTTTTCGGACTTACAACAGACGCCAGGTAACCAGGAACGGATCTATAGCATTCTTTCCAGAACACTAATCTGGAAAGCGAGTTTTCGGATCGGATCTTGGAAAACACAAATCACATTGAGGTTTGTCCAAAGCTCCTGCAATCTCACCATAGTATGAGCAGATCGATACTGGGTGAGAGACTCCTTTTTCTTATATAGTGCTGACGATCAAAAACTGAGGTGAGTCATGAAGAGATTTGTTACGATTGCTTTAGTCTCGTTGCTGAGTTCCATCGCGTTTACAGCGGCAGCGCAGGCACAGTTTGTAAATGACGCGAATGCAAATGGCCGAGCCGCTTTTTCGTACTATAACGTGAATGACGGCGACGTATACAATGTGTCGGCGACGGTCACGACAGCCGATGGAACTATACCGCTGAATGTATATGATTCCTTTACCAGCGATGTCAATTCTCCGGTGACTCAGATCACCGCTTCTGATCCAGGTGATGGGCTCGTGCTTCGCCTGTTCATCATACCCCCGCCGTCGGGAGGCACCGTTACGTTGACAGCTACACCTGTGGGCGGTGGCACTTCCATCACAGGTTCAAAATTCTACCTGCCTTCTGTCACAAAGATATCGACAACGACATCGCTTACTGGAACGCCGCTTTCTCAGGTATACGGCGCTATTGTCCTGACCGCCACGGTTACAGCCTCGCCCGCTCCGAACAGTGGAAGCGTTACATTCTACGCCGATCAAGCCCCGCTTTCACCGACAGCCACAGTCTCTTCAGGCGTCGCGTTCCTTCACGCAGAAGGACTACCCGTGGGTGCTCACACCATTACTGCCAAGTATAGTGGCGACAACACCTACCAATCCAGTATCTCAACCGCCATCACGTTGACGGTCACACCGGCAAACTTGACGGTAACTGGCATCACCGCGGACAACAAGGTGTACGATGGTAGCACAACCGCGACACTGCATACTGCCGGTGTAGGTTTGCAGGGAGTTGTCGTCGGCGACAATGTCACGCCCAACGCCGGAAGTACAGCAGGCACATTTTCTGACGAGAACATTGGCCTGGGAAAGACCGTAACCGTGGCAGGGATTACCATCAGCGGCGGCAGTATTGGCAACTACACGCTTATTCAACCGACAACTACTGCGAACATCACACCTAAAGAACTTACGGTCACAGGCGTTACCGCTAGTAACAAAGTTTATGATGGCAACATGAATGCCGTCTTGAATACCGCTGGGGCAACATTGAGTGGCGTCGTGAATAGCGAGGATGTTAAGCTGAATGGCGGCACCGGTACATTTAGCGACGCGAACGTGGGCGATGCCAAGACGATCACGGTGGCTGGCCTCACTCTGACCGGTACTGCGGCAGGAAACTACCAACTCTCCGCGAGCGCGGTGACGACGGCGGCCAACATCACCAAAGCGGACCAAGTTATTACCTGGTCCAATCCTGCCGACATTGTGTACGGAACAGTCTTGAGCTCGACTCAGCTCAACGCGACAGTTGCGGGTGTTTCCGGGGGTTCAGCTCCAGGCGCATTGACCTACACAACGCCTGTAGGCACACTGCTCAATGCCGGCAGTGGACAAAACCTTTCGGTGACAGCTGCAGCGACGACAAACTACAATTCGGCGACGGCTTCTGTGACGATCAACGTTCTTAAAGTAACACCGGTGATCACGTGGGCAAATCCTGCTGATATCACCTATGGGACGCTCTTGAGTGCGACGCAGTTGAATGCAACGGCTGATGTGCCGGGGACATTCACTTATACACCGCCATCAGGCACGAAGCTTAACGCTGGCCCTGGTCAGAATCTGAAGGTGGATTTCACGCCAACCGATGCTGTGAACTACAGTGCTGCGACGAAGACTGTGACGATCAACGTTCTTAAAGTAACACCGGTGATCACGTGGGCAAATCCTGCTGATATCACCTATGGGACGCTCTTGAGTGCGACGCAGTTGAATGCAACGGCTGATGTGCCGGGGACATTCACTTATACACCGCCATCAGGCACGAAGCTTAACGCTGGCCCTGGTCAGAATCTGAAGGTGGATTTCACGCCAACCGATGCTGTGAACTACAGTGCTGCGACGAAGACCGTGACGATCAACGTCACCGGGGGGGCACCAGTGATCACATGGGCAAATCCTGCAGATATCACCTATGGGACGCTCTTGAGTGCGACGCAGTTGAATGCGACGGCTGATGTGCCGGGGACATTCACTTATACACCGCCATCAGGCACGAAGCTTAACGCTGGCCCTGGTCAGAATCTGAAGGTGGATTTCACACCAACCGATGCTGTGAACTACAGTGCTGCGACGAAGACCGTGACGATCAACGTCACCGGGGGGACACCGGTGATCACGTGGGCAAATCCTGCAGATATCACCTATGGGACGCTCTTGAGTGCGACGCAGTTGAATGCGACGGCTGATGTGCCGGGAACATTCACTTATACACCGCCATCAGGCACGAAGCTTAACGCTGGCCCTGGTCAGAATCTGAAGGTGGATTTCGCACCGACCGATGCTGTGAACTACAGTGCTGCGACAAAGACTGTGACGATCAATGTTGCGAAGGCCCCGTTGACTGCAAGCTTTACAGCCAACGATAAGCCCTACGATGGGAACACCACTGCAACAATTGCCACTCGAAAAGTTAATGGTGTCGTTGGTTCCGATGATGTCAGCCTGACCGGCGGAGTTGCCACGTTTGCCGATAAAAACGTAGGAACGGGAAAGACGGTCACGGCAACTGGTTTCAGTGTGAGCGGGGCATCGGTGGGCAATTACGTGCTCTCTTCACCATCAGCCTCTGCGACAGCCAGTATTACGCCACTGCCACTGACCGTCACGGGCATAACCGCCAACGACAAGGTGTACGACGGAACGACAACTGCGACGCTGAATACCTCAGGTGCAACCCTGGTGGGAGTCATTTCCCCTGATGTCGTAACACTCAATACCTCAGGTGCCACGGGCACCTTTGCAGACAAGGAAATTGGCACAGCCAAGACAGTCACCATCACCGGACTGACCATAAGCGGAACTGATGCGGGCAACTATACACTCACCCAACCAACCACAAGAGCAAGCATCACGGCACCGCCGGTAAATTCTGGATACGTAGCTGGAGCAGGATGGGTGAACTCGCCTGCTGGCGCTTTTGTGAAAGGTCCGTCCACGACCGGAAGAGGGTATTTTGCTTTCGCGGCGGCATACATCGGCAAGAATCCTCTTACCCCGACTGGACTCGTCGCATTTCAGCTGAAAACCAAGGGGCTCTTTTATCCAGCAGTCTTGAGTTTCACGAGTGCACAGTTTGAGGAGCTCGTGGTCTCCGGATCGCAGGCAACGTTGAAGGGAACTGGAACCGTTGATGGGTCTGGGTCCTACGGATTCCTCCTCAGTGTCATCGATGGTCAGGGCCTGTTGACTGGAAACAAGCTTCGCTTGAAGGTCTGGGATGAAAACCATAACAACGCGGTGGTGTATGACAACCAGATGGGCACGGGCGATAATGCCAGTCCAACCGGAGCGGTGACCGGTCTGATCGCCGTCTCGAAGTCCGGCGGAAGCACAGCGGTCGCGAATGTGAGCCTGCAACAGCTCATCGAGGAAGACGCGGCGACCGAGATGCCGACGCAGTATGAGCTTTACAATGCCTATCCAAATCCATTCAACCCGTCAACGACGATCATGTTCGACTTGCCGGAGGCTTCAAAGGTTCGCCTGGTGGTGTATGATATGCTGGGACGGGAAGTCGCTGTTCTGGCAGACGGTGAGCGCCCGGCCGGACATTACTCTCTGAGATTTGACGCTGGGAAGCTCTCGAGCGGAATGTACATTTATCGCCTACAGACGAACAACTATACACAGACAAAGAAACTGATGCTCATGAAATAGCATCTCAGAAACTGCTTGAACACAAAAACCCCGTCCATGGAGACGGGGTTTTGTGTTTTTAGGGCCGTGTAAAGACAAGCTGCCGCTGAAGTTGTGATTTTCAGCTCCATTTGCTTATCTTCTGTTTGCACCGGGAAACACCACCACCAGCCACTTTCGTAGTGCCTCATGATCCGTTCTCTCATCATTTGGTTCAAAACATCCATACTCATTCTTGCGTGGCTTCCGCTTCTCGCGATCAGTCGTCTGTTCGACCGCGACCCCGTGCTCTACCGGACGGGTTATCTCTTCAGAAGACTTGGTAAGGCCATGACGAAGGCAAATCCGTCCTGGAGACTTCACATATCGGGAGAGACGATTTCCGATCCGCGCCATCCATACGTTGTAGTATCCAACCATCAATCGATGGCCGACATCCCCCTTATCAGCAACCTCCCATGGGAGATGAAATGGATGGGCAAAGTGGAGCTCTTCAAGCTCCCCATTATCGGCTGGATGATGTCCCTCTCGGGAGACATTGCCGTCAATCGGAAGAACGCGCGCAGCGGAGCACAGGCGATCATCAAAGCGCAGCGTTATCTCGAGCAGAAGTGTTCTGTTATTATCTTCCCTGAAGGAACGCGCACACTGGATGGACGGGTGCGTCCGTTCACAGACGGCGCATTCCATCTTGCGATCCGAGCGAAGGTACCCGTTCTTCCTCTCGTGATCGAAGGCTCACGGGATTGTATCCCTAAGAACAGTTGGAAATTTGGCAAGCCATCGGACGTCTTCCTCAAGATCCTCCCACCTATCGAGACTGCCTCACTCGGAATAGAAGATGTGCCGGCACTTCGTGACCGCGTCCGCGCCGCGACGATGAAACAGATCGCCGAGTGGCGGTCCGTCCCCATCGAAGAAGTCGACGGACTAGCACCACTGCGATCGTAACCAGCAGCTTGATCCTTTCTCTATCCAACAGTATGATACGGTGAAATGAGGGCTTCCTAGCCGGAGAGCAAGGTAGCTTGGAACAGCGGGTTCAGTCTGTCAGTGAGGCACTGTGCTTTTCGCGTATCGTGTCGGGGGGCGAGTTGACGAAACGATAGTACCACTGCTCCGTCCCGTTTCTTTCGAAGAGCAAGCTCTGCTTATCCGATGTGTCAATTTTCGCATCTTCAAGCACCCACGGGAGATACGACCAATCCCATCCTATGGGGGAATAGCGCGAGATGTGGACAAGGTAAAGGTCGTGTACCTGAGCGGGAAAAACCGAGGTGTCTTTCGCCACATAGATGCTTTTGAGAGCCTTCCCCTCCATCTCCTGAAGGAAGAGCGCATCTGCACTTGGATAAATCATTGCACGGAGCGGTCCAGCCCCTCTTTGATGCTTGATCAGCATGTCCCTGATTTTCTGCGCGTCATCATTTTTGAAATACTCGACCTGAGTCGGGAATCCCATGCCAAACCACCGGAGGGAATGCGGGTACCCCCGTAGTTTTTCAATCATCTCCAGCTGAATACAGACATAGAGCGAGAGAAGCACGAGCACGGTGTAGATGATCCTCTTTCGCGACGGGTTAAGAAGCTGGATGAGAACGATCACGAGAAGGAGGAATGCGGTCGCATCAAAAACCTGATACCACATCTCCTGGCCGATCTTATTGACGAACCACAACGTAAAGGCAAACAGACCCAGGAGAACAAGCTTCCCTTCTTTCCTGACGAGAGCAATAACTATGGCGGTAAGGTTTATGCACAGAAATGCCAGGCTGCCATAAGTTTTGAAAGGGGCGATCAGGTTTCTCTTGCTCTTTCGAACAAACTGAAAACTCATGTCACGGAGAAAATCGCTCCAGTGCAGGGCTGCGTACACTGCATAGCAGGTAATCAGCATGAGAACAAGAACAAGGAGCCACTTATCGTTTTTGTTGAACCGCGTCGCTTCCTTCAGATAGAGATGCTGGATAACAGTGAAGGTAATTCCGGCACACAGAAAGTAGAAGCCATTCGGATGAATCAGGGGGAGCGCCAGCAGCACAGCCAGTGCCGTGCCGGACTTCCTTTCATGGAATAGCACAATCGCGACAACGATGCCGAGGATCAGGAGTGGCTCCATTCGGGCGACATTAGCGGTGACCACGAAGAACCTGTTAAGAAAGAAAAGCCCCGTTAAAAACAGGAAGTGAAAGCGGGCTGGGTGTCCCCGCAGCATCCATACAATGAGAACGAAGCTTGCGATTGTTAGAACGAGTGAGACGGACCTT
>JBEKOB010000020.1:0-58105 GCA_049522195.1 Bacteroidota bacterium | reverse complement strand
GTTCAACCAGGCTTTGGCGGCACGATCTATTTTGAGAAGGGGACCTGGCCGGCATCGGACAGTCTTGTGAACCTCTGGCTGTTCGCGTCTCAGCTGTATCCTCTGGACTCGGCGAAGATTTTCACCGGCCTCTTCTCAAATCCTCCAGCAATCTATTTGTACCCTGCGACAGACAAAAACCTTCCCTTGTTTGTCGATTCTGTCTCGTTCGCATTTAATGTGCCCCCGGGGACATATAAGTACGTTGGGGTACTTCAGCACTCCGCAAACGATATCAACGCGAGCAGCCTCAGGGTTGTTGGTCTCTACGGTACGAATGATTCGCCGCCGCTTCCGATCCCGATCATTGTCAGTGACTTCAATTTCGTATCCGGAGTAAATATCCGGGTCAATTTCCGAAAGCCACCTCCATCGCCGTTTTGAGAAAACTGTCAATCCATATTGTCCTTATTCTGGCCTGGTCAACGGCGACGCTTGGTCAGACAATCTACGGGACCCTCGAAGGGACCGTCAAAGATTCCGAGACGAGTCAACCGGTTGTTGGCGCAAATGTCACACTCCGCTCTTCGTTTATCGGGGCCGCGAGCGATAGTGGCGGCAGGTTCCGGATTACGAGAATACCTGCCGGCACATATTCCCTCGTCGTCTCCATGCTTGGATATCAACGGACGACGGTCGAGGGAGTACGTGTTGTCCGTGGTCAGGTGGGATCCATTGAAATCTCCATGCGTCCTGTGCCCCTTCAATCAGATCCTGTCATCATCACAGCGAACAAGCGCGAACAGAGTCTGCAGGAAGTGCCAGTGAGTGTTGCAACCGTCACAGCGCGGATGATCGCAGACCGGAACAACGTCACTCTTGACGACGCACTCCGCTATGTCCCTGGAGTGAACGTACTCTCAGACCAGGTCAATATTCGGGGGTCGAGCGGGTACAGCAGGGGAGTTGGGAGCCGGGTGTTGGTCCTTCTGGATGGACTGCCGTACATCACGGGCGATACCGGAGAAATCAACTGGGAATCGATTCCAATGTTCGAGGTGGATCGGTTGGAAGTCGTCAAAGGAGCGGGCTCGGCATTGTATGGCTCGAGTGCCCTTGGGGGCGTCATCAACGTGATTACGAAAGAGAGTCCGTCCACGCCGGAGCTCCGATTCCGTGCATTCTCCGGGCTCTATGACAAGCCACGGTACTCGGAGTGGGATTGGTCCCCCAAGCCGAGGTTTAACAGTGGGCTCGTGATGAGTTATGCGGGGAAGTCAGGTGCCTTGAGCTATCTCGTAAGCGCGGGTCGCACCGTCGATGAAAGCTACAGGGAAAACGACACGTATCATCGATGGAGCCTTTTTGCGAAGGTGAAGTACGATCTCTCGAGCACACAGAGCCTGACGATTTCAAGTAACTATATAGACCGATCTCACGGCAACTACTTCTGGTGGAAGAGCCTTGCCGAGGCGACGCGCCCTCCGGAAAGTCAGCTCAATGGTGTGGTAAACTCACACCGGGGCAACATCAGTCTGGCGTACAAAGAATTTATCTCCGACAAATTGTTCTTTACAGCCAAGGCAATCTACTTTGGAAATTTCTGGCGCGATGACAGCTCGGGACGGGTGAACAACGTCTCCGCGTCGCATCTGTTCAGCTTTGACGTCCAGGCGACATATGATCTGAACAGCTCAAACGTTTTGACGTTCGGTGTTGCCGGCAACTATGACAAAGTGGAGGCCAATCTCTTTGGGTCGCATCCGGGGGTTGGGGCGGCGGCGTATGCTCAGGACGAAGCTTCACTCAGCACCGAGGTCAAGCTTACGGCAGGCGTTCGTTTTGACTGGCAGAAGGTTTCTGTTCTCGCGTCGACTGCTCAGCTCAACCCCAAGCTCGGAGTCGTCTACATGCCCGACAGCGAGACAAGCGTGCGGGCTTCGTTCGGCTCGGGGTTCAGATACCCTGCGATTGGCGAGCTCTATATCGAAAGCAACACGAATGTCTCGGCAGTGGCAGTGCTGCCCAATGCCGACCTGAAGCCGGAAACGAGCATCTCCTACGAGGTGGGAATCAACCGTTCGTTCGGACAGCGGGTGTCGATCGATCTTGCCCTCTACAACAATGACTTCCGGAACCTGATCGAACCAATCGTGGAGATCAAGCAATATCATCCGTACCCATCGTCGCCGATCGAGGTAGAGGGACCGGTGATCCAGTTTGAAAATGTGACGAAGGCTCGGATTCAGGGGTTGGAGACAGTTCTCCGTGTTGAGTGGTGGAAGAGGTTCTTCTCAACCGATATTGGGTACACGTATACCTGGCCGCTCGATCTTGCTGATCACACAATACTAAAATTTCGTCCGCGCCATCTTCTCTATGGGAGCGGAATGTTCACGTGGAACCATATAAGAGCATCGGCCGACGCGCGGTACCTCTCCCGTATCGAGCGGATAGACGACAACCTGGTACGCCTTGCACCGATCGTGAATGGTGATCAGCGTGTCGCAATCAAGATCGTGGACGTTCGCGCATCGTACGATCTGATCGGCCTGGGACTTCCAGCCCGGGTCGGCCTCAACATCAATAATCTTCTGAACTACTCCTACGTCGAGCTTCTGGGAAACCTCGGCCCGGTTCGTACCTATTACCTCACAATCGAGGGAATGTTCTAACAACTTCGTTCCTTTTCTGTACCGCTCGTCAATCCTTCCTTGCAAGAGACTGAAGTTGTCAGTATTTTAGACCCCGTTCTGTTTGCTGGGAACCGAAATCGTGACCCGAACTGTCTATGTATATTGATTCACACGCGCATATTTTCTTCAAAGACTACAAATCAGATATCGATGATGTCCTGGCTCGAGCACGAGCTGCAGGTGTCGAAGCTATTATTGTGCCGGGCACGACAATGGAAACGAGTGAGGAAGCGGTTGCCCTCGCGGAAAAGTACAATGATGTGTATGCAACTGTCGGAATTCACCCGCACGAGGCCTCGAGAGCAACACCGGCAATGCTGGAACGTATCGAGCAATTGAGCGCAAACGCCAGAGTTGTGGCAATAGGTGAAATAGGGCTCGACTACCACTACGATTTTTCTCCTCGGGATGTCCAGGGCGAAGTGTTCAGACGTCAGATCGAGATCGCAGTCCGCCGCGATCTCCCCATCGTCGTCCACACAAGGGAATCGCTCGATGATGCATATGCAACGGTGAAAGAGGCTGTTGGGAAATACTCGGCTTGGAGAGCTGATCAGCAGATTGTTCACACCCGGTATCCGGCCTTGAGAGGGGTCTTTCACTGTTTCCCGGGAGGAGCAGACGATGTGTGGAGACTGCTGGATCTCGGTTTTCTTGTTTCATACCCGGGGATCGTGACCTTCAAGAATTCTCCGTCGATCGAGACGCTGAAGAGGATTGGGTTCGACCATATCCTCCTGGAGACAGATTCCCCCTACATGTCACCGGTCCCGTTACGTGGCAAACGGAATGAGCCGGCAAATGTTGTTCTGATTGCCCGCAAAATCGCTGAGGTTTTTGGTGTCTCGGAGGAAGATGTAGCGCGGGCTGCGCGATTCAATACGAAGAGACTCTTCAAGATTGGCCCGGCCGATCTGCCGCAGATTGTCTACAAGCTTCGCAATTCGCTCTACCTCAACATCACGATCCGATGCAATGCCGATTGCGTGTTTTGTGACAGGAAGGGGGAAGCGATCGTGAAGGGGCATAACTTAAAGATAGAGACCGAGCCATCATCCGAAGAGGTCATCAAAGCGATCGGCGATCCAAGGGCGTATGAGGAAATCGTCTTTTGTGGTTATGGTGAACCTACGATTCGTCTTGATGTGATCAAAGAGGTTGCCCGGTGGGTGAAAGAGAAGGGGGGACGGGTCAGGCTCAACACGGACGGGCATGGAAATGTCATCAACCATCGCAACATTGTGCCGGAGTTGGTGGGAGTTGTTGACAGCGTGTCCATCAGCCTCAACTCGATCGACCCGCAACAGTATGGCAGGATCATGGGCATCGATGGGGAGCGATATCACAAGGCGATGGTCGAGTTCGCGAAGGAATGCAAGAAGTATCTTCCTGAAGTCGTGATGACGGTTGTGGGGATCGACGAGGTTGATGTCGATGCCGCCCGGGAGTTTGTGGAGAAAAGTGTCGGCGTCGAGTTTCGCATGCGGCCATACTTTTAGCGAGTTACCGACACTTTAGATTGGTAAACGAACGCACACTCCATTCCATTCATCAAATCATTCTATTATGACCCTGCTGAAGCGACGTACTTACGAAGGAATACCAGTAATGAGATCCATTCGAATCTTGTTTGTGATGGTCGCAATTCCGGCTCTGCTCCTCGGACAGAAGTTGTCCGATCCCGAACGGGAGATCCTAACACTGCAGGATCAACGCTCGTTGGGGGGTGGAAAGCTGGTCACATATCTGGCGAATCCAGATCCGCATCTTCGCGTCAGGGCGCTGATTGCCATGGCGAACATCCAGGATACTTCGACGTCAGCCTCGATGGCATTGCTGTTGAACGACCCGGAGTCGCGTGTGAGAGCTGCAGCGGCATTCGCACTGGGACAGACAGGTCCGACCCGCTTCCAGGATTCGCTCTTGAACCGCCTCAGCGTGGAATCTGATTCAACCGTCCAGTGCCGTATCCTTGAGGCGTTGGGGAAGATCGGTAATGAAAGTGCCTTGGACGCGGTTACAGAATACAAGAGTGTGGGAGAGAATGCATGTGTGAGCGCTGGCCAGGCGTTGTCTGTGGCCCGGTTCGCCCTGCGCGGATTCAAGAATGAACAGTCGATCTGGTTCTGTTTCGAAAAGCTGTCAAACTCCAGCCCTGAAGTCCGTTGGAAGGCATTGTTTGCATTATGGCGGTCCGCACCGCACGGCCTGATCGACATCGAAATCGCAAAACGTGATTCGTTGCTGGCAGTGGTAGCGAAGGATCCGAACCTTGATGTTCGCATCAATCTTGTTACGCTCCTTGGGCGCTCACGGTCATCCTACGCGGTGGAACTGCTCCAGTCAATGCAGGCCGACGATCGGGCAAACCCCAATTGGGAAGTGGAGGTACAGCTTGTCCGGGCCATTGCGGCGTTTGCCGCTTTTGCTCCCGAGAAAATGAATGATTTGATGGAATATCTCGCCTCGCCGAACGATCACGTCAAGATCGCGACGTTGCAGGCATTCTCGGGACTCTCAAAACAAACAGTCGACGCCTCTGCTGATACCGCAAGCCTGAGACAGGAAATTCTCAGATTGGCGACCACAAAGAATCCTTCAGCGGAACTTGTTCGTGGAGAAGCCATCGTTGCCCTGGCGAAACTCTTCCCTGACGAATTCTCCCATAAAAACTTCATGGGTGAAAAAGATCTTACGATTCGAGAAAAGACAAAGGTCATCGAAGCTTTGAGCTACATCCCATCGGGTCGAAGCTTGTCGATTACGCTCTTCGCTCTTGACGATGCCAATGTCAGGGTCGCTATGGCTGCGTGGGATTTCATCCGCAGGTTCCTGACCACGTCCACGCTTGACAAGATGCGCTCGAATAACCAGGAATGGGGTGATGCCAGGTCGATCCTATACCGCAAGACCCTGAATGCCTTGAAGAGGAAGGACATGGCGATCACGCAGCTTGTGTCGAATGCGCTGGCAGACACTGCGTATTTCGGAATGTTCCGTGAAGCCAATCTGGCGGATTCGCTCATCCTCGCTCTCAGGGATGCCTATGCACTCCTTGCATCACCTGATGACGTGGAAGCGATGCAAGCCGCTGCAGGCGCCATGGGGAGCATTAAAGATCCAAGATTTGTCGCCATGCTTGAAAAAGCGTTGAATGACCCCGATAAGACGGTAGCAACGACAGCAGCGGTTGCCCTCCGACAAATTACGGGAACCGACTATAGCAGCAAAATCCCCCAGTCAACCAAGGCGGTTCATTTTGATTATGACTGGTCGGCACTTGAGTCACTGAGCCCGACTGCGAAAGCCGTCATAAAGACGAACAAGGGGACTGTCACGCTCCAGCTTCTGAAGGACGATGCACCGTTCACCGTCTTGACTTTCGTGAAGCTGGTACGGAAGAACTTCTACAATGGATTGTCTTTTCACAGGGTGGTGCCCAACTTCGTCATCCAGGGGGGCGATCCGCGCGGCGATGGGTGGGGAGGACCAGGGTTTGCGATTCGATCGGAATTTTCGTTTGCTCCGTTTGCGAGGGGTGCTGCGGGAATTGCGAGTGCGGGAAAAGACACCGAAGGCTGCCAATTCTTCATCACCCACCAACCAGCTCCGCACCTTGACGGGCGCTACACCGTCTTCGCGCTGGTAATGACAGGTCAGGATGTTGTCGATCGTATCCAGATAGGCGATACAATCGAACGAATCACGATCGAGTAAGTCGGAGCGACGCGGGCTTAACGCTGCCTGTACGTGTCGTATGTCCCCTGATGCGGAGGATCTGCGGCGGAGAGCCGGTCATACACTGACCGGTCAAGCCATGACAAGAAGTCATCTGCAATTTCCAGGTATTTGGAGTCGAAAAAAGACTTCACCAGAATGCTCCGGGGGTTCTGTTTCTTCCGGAGATCTGCTATTGTTTCGATCGCCTTGATCATGGCGGCCTGCCCCGCCTGTGGTTGCGTTGCAAGGAGGTCGAGACCATCGAAGTGATACGAATTAAACGCCTCCCGGAACGGCTGGTATTTCATGTTCTCCAGCTCATCAATGAATCCAAATCGACTGTAGGAGCCCGCCGCCGACTGCCATCCATTCGCGAACGACGAAGCGGTCGCCAGGTTGCAGATATTCAGGGCCTTCTGGAAATAACGCGCGCCCGAGAGGGAAGTGTACGTCTCGAGGTCAAGGCCGATAATGAGGTACGCGTAGAAATCCAGGAACGAAGCCAGCGGGTCGAATCGGTAGTCATCTTTGCTCATCGGCTGGTTCGGGACGTAGGGGAAATCCCACCGGTCGTCGAGTATCCTGATAACCTGGGTATTCTTTCCTGACTTATCATTGCCCGTGTAGATCGGGCGCTGACTGACGACGACCACCTGGGCTGTGTACTTGTCGTTCGCCCCGCTCAGAAAGAATATCGTCATCGAGCAGTCGATTTTCTCCCCTCCGAGATCTTCATCTGTATAGCGATTGTTATTGAGGTACTTCTTGACATCCGCTTCAAACGGACGAAGATAGTCACGCTGACCGGAGGTGATGTTGTCAGTATTGACTGACACTTCACAGTTGAGTTCCTGCGCTGCAGCGATCCCGGCACACAGCAAGAACATCCCAAGCAATTCAACCACGCGACGCGAGTTCATAGTCTTCCCCCATTCCAGGTAGTGTCTGCGGTCAATATAGCCATTTTCCGGGCTTCTCACAAGGGACGGCACCATGCTCATCAAGGTGATGTTCCTCCTCACTTCTCTTCCGTGGTTCGCTCTCGCCGGTTTTGAAAGCAACGGTCGCGGTGCCAGACCGATTGCTCTCTCCAACGCATTTGTCGCAATGGGCAATAGTCCCTGGTCAACTGTCTACAATCCCGCCGGACTGGCGTCATGCTATGGATCCGAAGGATCTCTGTATCTGAGCCCTCAGCAATTCGGAATGAAAGAGCTGCGCACGATCAGCGCCGCTGGTGTGATCCCGTTTGGTGGAGGATCGGCAGGTCTCGTCCTCGGGCAGTTTGGATTCGAACTCTATCGGGAGACAGAGCTCACCGCGGGAGTGGGTGGCACGATCGATGATGGCATCGCGATCGGCGGCGCATTCAATATTGTGAGGATTTCTCTCGAACGATACGGAACTGCGACAATCAGCTCATATGATTTGGGCGCCCTTCTTGAAATTGTTAGCGGTCTGCGGATAGGCTTCGACTGGAAGAACGTAACCGCTGCGAAAATCGCCGGTACCGGTGAATCTCTTCCTCAGCTATTAGCAACAGGGTTGTGCTACGACTTGAGCGCTGAATCGCGTGCTACGATGGAGCTTGAGAAAGACATCCGCTTTCCGTTCAGCCTCAAGGCGGGGTTGGAACATACCTTCCTTCGGGTCCTCACTCTCCGTGTCGGTATGTGTAACAATCCGGACAAATTCTCTTGTGGGCTCGGGCTACGAGTTGCGGGTTTCGAGCTTTCCTACGCAGGATACAATCACGCCCAATTGGGGTGGACTCATCAAATTGAAATCTCCTTCAAGGTGGATCAGTGAGGGTATATGAAACTTCTCATCTCCATCGTCGCGGCAGAGATGCTTGTTGCTCCCCGCCTGTACGGAACGGAGGCAAGGGATACGCTTCGAAGTCCTCTGCAAATTGAGTACGAACATGCGCTTGAGTTTGCTTCTGAGGAAGGGAGCGTGACGCCACTGTTGGAAGTACTTGAAAGTATGCAAGAGGACCCGCTTGACCTTAACATTGCCAGCGTCAGCGAGTTGGAACAACTCCCCGGGCTCGGACCATTGATCGCGTTCAGAATTGCGTCTCAAAGATCCATCGGGCCATTTCAAAAAGTGGAAGACCTCGAAAGGGTCGAAGGGGTGACGCCCGAGATGGTTCGCGCTCTCAACCCGTTCGTCACGGTGAAAAGAAGGTCGGCTTTGGGAGCGCATCGTGTGCACGTGCGCACGCGCGCTGCCAAGAGTGCAATTGGACAAACTGGAGTGGTGCAAAGCGCGTATGCCGGCTCACCAGACAGAGTCTACAATAAGCTCGTCGCACAATTCGACGGATTGCAGGGAACAAGACAGGTAGGCCTTGATGGACTCGATCTGCCAAATCCATCGGTGACGCTCGGCCTTGTCACTGAAAAGGATCCGGGTGAAAGGAACTACCTGGATTTCCTGGGCGGTCATCTTGCCATATCACTCCCGAGTATTTCCACTAGGCTGCTCATCGGCGACTTCGTGTTTGAAGGAGGTCAGGGGCTCGTATTCTGGAGGTCGAGCGGTCTTTCGAAGGGAACTGAGGCCACCGCCGGGGTTGCCCGGAGCGGTATCGGGATCCGTCCTTCGTTCTCGACAGATCAGCCGTGGTTCTTCCGTGGCGCGGCGGCCACGTTGGATTTGACACCAGGAACGTTTTCTTTCTTTTGTTCAAGGAAACGTCTTGACGCAGGGACCGATAGCAATGGAGTTGTCACGCGATTTGACGTCGATGGCCTGCACAGGACCGAGACAGAAATGAAAACAATGGGGAAGGTGAAGGAAGAATCCTACGGTTTCAGATTTACCTCCGAGCTTATGGAAGGATTTCAGGTTGGCGTGTCTGCTCTTACGTCGAGATTCGATCGAATGGTGAGGTTACCCGGCGTCTTCAATTTCAATGGAATGAGCTGTTCCTCGATCGGTGTGGATGCGACCTTGACACGGTCTACCGTTCGAGTATTTGGTGAAGGGGCTCAGGATTACAGGCGAGCTCGCGCTGGCATCGTCGGCATCGTGATGAACCCGAGCCGGGAAACGAATATCGCGCTTCTTGTCCGGTTCTATCCGAGAGACTTCACGACGTTCCACGGTTCCGGGTTCAGTGAAAATGGAGGAAACGATGTGAACGAATCAGGCTTCTACTGCGGGTTCACGCTTCGACCGGCTACTTGGCTGGACATCAATGCGTACTGGGATCAATTCGTTTTCCCCTGGCGTACGGCCAGTGCCATGTTTCCCTCCGGAGGGAATGAGTTCATGCTCCAGGCTGAACTCAACTTGTCCAGGCGGGCAAGCCTGGAGTTCCATGCGCGCAGCAGGGAGAAACCGGCGGACTTTACGTCGATGGGTCCAGCTGGATTGGCCCAGATATGCGATGATGGCCGAAGCCAGCAGAATTATCGGGCAACATTGACCGTAGGTTCGTCTCAGTCGCTTGTGTGGAGAAGCCGCGTTGAAATTGTCGGTGTTCATTATTCTCTGCGATCCGGTCAGGAAATCGGCATGCTCATGTTTCAGGATGTATCTTTTGTTCCTCTTCGACATACTTCAGTTTCAGCGCGTATCATTGCGTTCGACACCCGGTCCTTCGATTCTCGGGTCTACGAATACGAGGAGGTAGTACCCGGAGCCTCTCAGGCTCCGGCGTTGTATGGAAAAGGATTGAGGTGGTATTTCAGGGGGGAAGCAGAATTCTTCGGGCGAGTCAGCGTTTCAGTCAAGTATTCTCAAACGCGGCGGGAAGCGGTGAGGACGAGCGCTTTTTTGACAGAGAGCATGTCGTTGAACGCGGATGATCTTCTAACCCTCCAAATTGACGTGAAGATGTAACTAAATTTGACTCACCGAACGGAATTCTTTAGATTCCCGGTGAATCGGCCTGCGAGAGGTGGATGATTTTCCATTTAATCCTCCTCGTACAGCGTACCCACGTCTGCCCCAGGCTTCGTGCTCCGTCCTCATCATCCACACAAGGAGTTATCGTATGAAACGCCTCGCGATTGTTGCCGTGATGGTTTTGGCGTCGCTTACCCTTTACTCACAAACGAAGTACAAATTGCCCCCGAAGGAAGTCGTAGACATCCTTGATGCTCCGCCTACTCCATTGGTCTTCGTGAGCCCGAGAGCTGATGCGCTGCTCCTTGTCGAGTATGAAGCCCACCCACCGATTGCCCTTCTTGCACGTCCATTCCTGCGGCTGGCGGGTGTTCGGCTCGATCCTCAACTGAATGCCCGACAGCGTCTCACGCAATACA
Source organism: Bacteroidota bacterium (assembly GCA_049522195.1). Lineage (GTDB taxonomy): Bacteria > Bacteroidota > Ignavibacteria > UBA10030 > UBA10030 > UBA9647. Next base: position 47,433 of record JBEKOB010000020.1, on the reverse strand, counting down.
CAGGCATCTCGGTGAAGTGGTTTGACAGCGGTAAGGTCGTTCGGATTGAACTGCCTCCATCGTCGAAAACGGGGATTCCCCAGTGGTCGAATGACGGGAAGAGAATAGCGTTCACGCGTGATGTCGAGAACGGTGTAGAACTGTGGACCGCGGACGCGGCGACGGGCAAGGCGGCGGCCATTCCCGGTGTGCGGGTAAGTGACGTGCTTGGTTCGACCTTCGATTGGACAAAGGACAACACGAATCTTCTGGTGAAACTTGTGCCGCCGGGCGACCGAAAAGCACCGGAGCAACCGAAAGTACCGTTGGGACCGGTTGTGGAAGAAACCTCAGGCAAAGTTTCGAGGGTCCCGACCTATCAGGATTTGCTGAAAGATCCCTACGATGAGAAGCTCTTTGAATTCTACGCCGCGTCACAGCTCGCTCAGGTAAATTGCCTGACCGGTGAGGTCAAGACCATCGGCTCGCCGGGGATTATTTCGTCGGTATCGTTTTCTCCTGATGAGAATTGCCTTCTCGTGACGCAGTTGAAAGCGCCTTTTTCATACCGAGTCCCTTTCAACCTTTTTGCGCGAAAAACTGAGGTTTGGGATCCACGGGGAACTCTCGTGGCGACGATTTCCGATCTGGGAGTTTCCGATGAGGTGCCTCCTCAGGGTGTTCCCACCGGACCGCGGAATGTGGAGTGGCAGGCTCTCCACAGCTCGAAGCTCGTTTGGGTTGAGGCGCTCGATGGCGGAGACCCAACGAAGAAAGTGCCGTTCAGGGATGCTCTGATGAGCCTTGATTCGCCTTTCAAGGGTTCTCCGGTTGAGATCCTGAAGATTCAACACCGGTACAGCGGGATGGAATGGACCGCGACTCCCGACAAGGTCATTCTGAGTGAGATGGATCGTGATCGGCGATGGAGGACATCATCGCTTGTGAATTTCGGCAAACCAGCTGAAGCGCGCAAAGTACTGTTCGACCTGAGCATCAACGATGCCTACAATGATCCCGGACGGCCGGTATATGAAACGCGTGCCGACGGTGAACGCGTGATAGTCCAGGATGGAGATTGGATTTACCTCACCGGCAATGGGGCGACAGCGCAAGGGGACAGGCCGTTCCTCGACAAGTTCAATCTAGCATCATCAAAGAAAGAGCGGATGCTCTGGTCCGACGAGAAAAGCCTTGAGCATTTCATCGCTTTTGTAAAGACATCCAGATCGATGATGGTGACGAGATACGAATCCAGAACGGAAGTCCCCAATTACTTCATCAGGGACATCAAATCGAAGAGTAAGAAGGCCCTGACAGAGTTCAAGGACCCGGCGCCGCAACTCACGGGAATGAGCAAGGAACTGGTCAAGTACAACCGGCCGGATGGCGTGGCGCTCTCTGGTACGCTGTACCTGCCCCCGGGATACAAGGCAGGCACCCGGCTTCCGGTTCTGATCTGGGCGTACCCGCTGGAATACTCGGACCCAGGCACCGCAGGACAAGTCCGCGGATCACCAAATGCGTTCACATTTTTCAGGGGTCCGACGCCGCTCTTCTTTGTCACTCAAGGGTACGCCGTGTTGATGGATGCGACGATGCCGGTCATCGGCGATCCCGAAACGATGAACAACACGTTCGTTGAGCAGATCGTCGCATCGGCGAAGGCCGCCATCGACAAACTTGACTCCATGGGTGTAGCCGATCGGAGTCGCGTTCTGGTCTCCGGTCACAGCTATGGCGCATTCATGACCGCGAATCTTCTTGCACATTCAGATCTGTTCGCGGCCGGCATCGCAAGAAGCGGTGCGTACAACAGGACACTCACTCCATTCGGATTCCAGAGCGAGAGGCGATCGTTCTGGGAAGCGCCCGACCTTTACATGAAAGTCTCCCCATTCACGTACGCCGACAAGATCAAGAAACCGCTGCTCCTGATTCATGGAGAAGCCGACAACAACACTGGCACGTTTCCCATCCAGTCTGAACGTCTGTTTCAGGCGATCAGGGGACATGGCGGGACGGCGCGGCTGGTTCTCTTGCCCTTTGAGGCGCACGGGTACTCAGGGCGAGAGTCTGTGCTCCATGTCCTGGCCGAGATGTTTGACTGGGCTGACAAGTATGTGAAGAACAAGAAGTAGCTTGATGGCAGAACCAATGCTGTCCGTGCGTCGGCTCCGGGAACCGGGCAGGCCGCTTTGCCGTTCTACCGTGTATGTGGAAGGGTTTGGAATGAATTTATTCAGGATCAGTCAATCGGAAAGGAGACATCCATGAAGAGATTCCCATTGGTATTGTTCATGATGACACTGGTGCTCACCTCTGCGCTTCGGGCTGGAGAGGACCTCAAGAAGGTGAGCGATTTCACGCTTGAGGATTACAACGGGGTGAAGCACTCCCTGACAGATTTCAAGTCTTCGAAGGTTATCGTTCTCATGTTCATTGCAACACAATGTCCTGTTTCGAATGCTTATGATGATCGGATGGTTGCATTGCAGAAAGATTATGCCTCGAAGGGGGTGACGTTTCTTGGGATTAACGCAAACAAGCAGGAAGGTGTGGAGGAAGTTAAGAATCACGCAAAGCAACATGGCTTTGAGTTCACCGTTCTGAAAGACTGGAACAACGTCGTCGCTGACAAACTCGGCGCGTCCGTCACACCCGAGATCTATGTGCTCAATTCGAGTTTTGAGATCCTCTACCATGGAAGAATCGACGACTCCCAGCGAGAGAATAGAGTCTCTTCGAAGGATCTTCGTAATGCACTTGACCTCGCACTGAGCGGCAAGCCTGTACTCCTGCGTGAAACAAAAGCATTCGGTTGCACCATAAAGCGGGTCCAATGATACAACGGTCACTGTTTGTTGGATATTTGATCTTTGTTCTAACGTCGGGATCGGGCTGTCGTCCAAGGGAGCCGCAGCAGCCGGCACCAGCGGTCGCATCTGTTGATGCAGCACGGAACCAGGCAGGACCGGTGGATCCACTTGATCAGGTGGGCTTGAAGAATCTTATTAAAGAGAGGAATGGCAAAATCCTGTTCCTGAACATCTGGGCAACCTGGTGTGCTCCTTGTGTCGAGGAGTTCCCCGATCTCATCAAGCTTGCGCGGTCATATCCGGGATCAGAAGTGGAGGTGGTTGGCATCAGCGCAGACTATCCTGATGAAGTCGAATCGAAAATTCTTCCGTTTATCAGGAAGCAGAACGTGCCATTTCGTATCTACGTCGCGAAATTCGATCATCAGGAAGACTTCATCAATAGCGTCGATCCCTCCTGGAGTGGGGCATTGCCAACCACCCTCGTGTTTGACGCACAAGGAAAACGACGGTACTTTATTGTTGGGGCGGGGACTTTCGAGAAATTCAAGAGGGTGGTCGACTCTGTCAGGACTTTGCGTTAGCATTGGTCCCCCGTTGCGATGTTCTGCGGACGATCGTCGATCTTGGATCACCGAGCTTTTTCCCCCGTCACTTCGAAAAGAAGATCCGTTCCCATCGCCTTTATTCTAGGCGATTTTTTTTGTACTTTCATATAGTATGGCACCAGAGAAGAACATAACGATTGTTGTCGCGATGAGTGGTGGGGTTGATTCCTCGGTGACGGCAGCGCTCTTGAAAGAGCAAGGGTACAACGTCATCGGGATCACTATGAAAACGTATGACTTCGACGAGGTGGGAGGGAATGTCGCCAACGAGACCAGCTGCTGCGGTCTCGGAGCGATGAACGATGCCCGGCTCGTTGCCGCTCAGATCGGAATTCCTCACTATGTGGTCGATTTCCGTGAAGCGTTTGGGCATCACGTCATCGAGAATTTTGTAGCGGAGTACCTCGAGGGGCGTACTCCAAATCCGTGCGTTATCTGCAACCGGGAGATTAAGTGGGGTGAACTTCTTCGGAAGACCGACGCACTGGGTGCCCAGTTCCTTGCGACCGGTCACTACGCCCGTGTGCAATTCGACGTGGCACACCAGAGATACGTAATCTCAAAGGCCATCAACGAAGCAAAGGACCAATCGTATGCCCTGTGGGGTCTCTCTCAGGACGCGCTGGCCAGGACTATGTTTCCTCTTGGGCATCTGAAAAAGCAAGAGGTGCGCGAACTGGCCCATCGCTATGGGCTGAGAAACGCGGAGAAAGACGAGAGTTTTGAAATATGTTTTGTAGCTGACAATAACTACGAGCGATTTCTCAAGGAGCGTGTGGAAGGTTTGGCAGAAAAGGTATCTGAAGGTGATATCATCATGGATGGAAAGGTTGTTGGAAAGCATAGCGGATATCCCTTCTACACAATTGGGCAACGTCGGCGTATTGGTGCTTTCGGGAAACCTGTCTATGTGACGAAGATCGAGAAGGATTCCAACACGATTCAGATTGGCGGAAACGCAGACTTGATGCACAAGAGCCTCCTGGCGTCGCAGGCAAACCTCGTCAGTCGGAGCGCATTGGTTGACGGGATGCCGGTCCAGGTGAAAGTGCGCTATAAGGATGATCCAGCTCCCGCAAGGGTCTTCACGGAAGGTGATGGCGCTTTTCGTGTCGTATTTGAGAAGCCGAAGCGTGCAATAACTCCCGGGCAATCCGTGGTACTTTACGATGGCAACGACCTTCTTGCTGGCGGAATCATCGAAAGAGTCGTGTAAGGGGCTTATTTCAAGCCCGAACGAGGGTTCTTCTGTCGACGTCCCTCCGGAATGACAGGTGCAAACCCCTCATAGCCGGGACCATGAGAGAAACTTTCCTCACTAACAGCCGTTTATCACTCAGTTGAGCGTGGAACCACAGCGCGACGATTTCAAGCTGATCGAAGCATTCCGAAAAGGCGATGACAAGGCCTTTGAGGAGATCGTGCGGCGTTATCAGCGACAGGTCGCGAACATCATCTATCTGACGCTGGGGAACAGGGAAGAGGTCGATGACCTCAGTCAGGAAGTGTTTGTGCGCGTCTTCCGTTCCCTTGATCGGTTTGAATTTGATTCCTCGCTTTACTCGTGGATTTATCGGATTGCCGTCAACCTCTGTATTGACGAGATCCGCAAGAAGAAAATTCGGAAATTGATACCGCTCGATTTCCTGACGGAGAGGAAACTCGAGAGTGAGAAGCATTCGAAAGAAACAGCGACAGGATCGGATGAACTCCTGCACAAGGAGAAGAAAGAGGTCATTCGCGCCGCGCTCGATAAGCTTTCCCCGATTCATAGAACAGTCATTCTGTTGAGGGAATATCAGGATCTCTCGTACGGAGAGATTGCGAAGACATTGCATATATCTCCGCAGGCGGTGAAGTCGAGAATCTTCCGCGCTCGCGAAGAACTGAGGGAATTGCTGAAGGACTATTTCCAGGAGCGGACATGAACCATACAAAGATGCAGCGCTTGCTCTCGGCCTTTGTAGACCATGAGCTGAGTGAGACTGAGGCGAAGGTGGTTCGGGAACACGTCGAAGGCTGTTCGTTATGCCAACGACGTATCGTCGAACTCGGATCAATTCGGGCGAGGATTCGCGCGGCTGCAACGGCGGACCTCCCAGACAATTTTGTCTATACGGTCCAGCGGTCGATTCGGCGCGATCAGCTGGAATCCGTGATATGGCTGGGGCCCGAACGGTTTGCACGAAACATCGTTGCCGCTTTGTGTGTCCTTGTTTTCGCGGTCGTGGCCTTTGGCAGCGTTCTCAAACCCCAGCAGCCGCTTGGAGAGGAACGCTATCTCAGTGGCGAGCCAACCGACAGCGCAGCCCACGCGGTCCTTGGGAGCCAACGCACAATCTCGAAGGAAGATGTCATGTTTGCAGCACTTTCGCAATGAGGTAAAGCCCATGGAACTCAAGACCAAGACATTTGTGTTTATCGTACTGAGTTTCTTGCTCGGAGGTGTCGCCGGTGGGTTTATCGGCAAGACGTACCTGGCAGGACCGGTGGGGAGTCGGAGGCCCAATCGAGTTGAGATGCAAAAGCAGTTTGTAGATCGCCTGAAACTCTCCCCTGTACAAAGCACGAAGGTGGACTCGATTCTGGAGTCGTTCCGGGAGAACTTCAGCCAGGTGCAGACACACTACTGGCAGGCATTTCATCTAAGGCGCGATACACTCAGGATGTCGATACGAGCTCTGTTGTCAGCAGATCAGAACAAGCTCTTCGACGGCTATATCAAGGAAATGGATGAGCGTGAATCGCACCGCCGCGACAGTACCGAGCATTAATTGCTTTTCAACGGGGGGACTGTCGTAAATCGGCATCCGGTTTGTATCGGTCGGGCGCGCTTCTTGCTTTGAAGAGTCTTCGTCGCAAGGTTGAAGTGCGGTACCGGTTCTGACCCAAGGACCTGAAGGAAGCACATCGTCGATGAAACTGAAAATCATTATTCCACTCGGCTTCGTTGTCCTCCTCGCCGCAGTGGCTGCCTACAAGATCCTGGGAGATACTTCTGGTTCGGAAACGCGTCGCCAGAACATCCCTGTCGTCATAGTCGAGAAGCCTCTGCGTGAGAAGATCACGCAGAGAATCCAGCTCACCGGCGACGTCATCGCTGTGCAGCAAGCCAGCATTTTCTCTAAGGTAAGTGGCACGCTTGACCGGGTGTATGCCAACATCGGTTCCAAGGTCAAACTTGGCCAGATTCTCGCCTTGATCGATACCACGGAACTGACGCAGCAAGTACAGCAGACAGCAGCTACGTTTTTCAATGCGCGTGCGACCTATGAGCGGACCAAGCAACTCCTCCAAGGCAACCTTGTTTCCAAACAAGATCTGGACAACGCTGATGCCTTGATGAGGGTCGCTGAGGCAAACTATGAGAATGCGCAAACCAGGCTGGGGTATGCATGGATCACAGCCCCATTTTCAGGGACCGTCTCGCGGCGATTCATGGATCCGGGGGCAGTCGTCACAACTCCGACGAATGCAACGCTGTTTAGCCTGGTGAGGTTCGATACGGTAAGGGTTGTCGTAAACATCTTGGAAAAGGACATTGCCACCGTTCACGTCGGCACACAAGCGAGCATCACCGCTGATGCCTTCCCGGGGACGGAATTTTCCGGGCTCGTTGCCCGCCTCAGCCAGGCTGTCGATCCCGCGACGCGAACGATGACAGCGGAGATCGACATTCCTAATCTGAATCTCTTGCTTCGGCCGGGTATGTACGCTGACGTTCTTCTTCGTGTGGCTGAACGGCCGAATCAAATCAGTGTCCCGACGCAGGCATTGCTTCGGGATGACAATGGATACTATGTGTACGTCGTACAGAACAACGCAGCACATCGTGTGAAAGTGAACATAGGGGTCGAGCAGGGAGGGAGAACCGAGATCTTTGATGGGCTCCAAGACAATGCCAGCCTTATTGTCATGGGGCAGCAGCTCGTCAAGGATGGAGGACAGGTAAGGGTCCAGTAATACAACAACGTCCATATGTGGCTAACACGACTCGCGCTCAAATATCCGATTTCAACATTCCTCATTGCTGTCACGATCCTGGTTCTGGGATTTGTGTCCTTCCAGCAACTCCCGATTGATCTTCTTCCGAACATCTCCATACCTGTCGTCACGACCGTTTGCTTCTATCCTGGCGCCGGCCCGCTGGATATGGAACAGACCGTCACAACGATCATCGAGCGTTCTGTCAGCTCGGTCAACGATGTGGACTACATCCAGTCCTCGACACGCGAAGGGATTTCCAGTATCCGGGTGAATTTTGTCTGGAATGCAAACGTCGACGTTGGACTGGTCGATGTCGTGCAGCGAGTCAACCGGGTCATCAATCAGCTTCCCACCGGCGTCACGCTTCCAACGGTTCTCAGGTTTGATGTCAACTCCATTGCCGTCTGCAATATTTCGGTGTCGGGTGACATGGATGAGCGTGATCTGTACGATCTGGCGTTCAATGTCATTGAGCCCCAGATTGAGCACCTCTCCGGCGTTGCGTCGGCACAAGTGATCGGTGGACGCATCCGGGAGATCCATGTCGTCGTCGACCGGGAGCGTCTTGAGGCTCTCCATCTGCCCGTTCAGTCCGTCATGGATGCGGTCGCGAATTCCAATCTGATTATCCCTTCAGGTGACCTGCGTACCGGCGTTTTTGATTACGCTTTGAAGACCGAAAGCCGGTTCAACGTTGTCAAGCCGATGGAGGAAATCGTAATCCGTGTTATTAATGGTGTTGCGATTCATGTCAAGGACATTGCCCGGGTTGAAGACAGCTATCAGGAGCAAACCGAGCTTGTGCGCATTAACGGAAAACCGGGACTCACCTTGCGCGTGCAGAAGCTTGCAGCTGCCAATACGATCGATGTTGTCGATGGCATTGTGAAAGCAATGCCGAACCTCGTCGGCATTCCGCAGTCAGTCAAGCTTGCGATGACATTTGATCAATCCCTCTACATCCGACAGACAATCGCAGGACTTCAGCGGGAAGCTCTCTTGGGGGCTGTTCTTGCAATGCTCATCATTATGATATTCCTCCGGAACATGCGAGGAACCCTCATCATTCTGGTGGCAATTCCGCTCTCGATCCTCATTACGTTTATCTGGTTCCGGTTTGGAAACGCAACGCTGAACATTATGACCTTCGGCGGCCTGGCGCTCGCTGTTGGGCGACTGGTCGATGACTCGATCGTTGAGCTCGAAGCCATATCGCGACATTACAATGAGCGCAAGGAAGGATTGTCGAAGCTTCAAGCCACGCTCGATGCAGCGCGCGAGGTAGCAGCACCAATCTTTGTCTCCACGCTCGCGACTGTGATCGTCTTTCTGCCGATCGTCTTTCTCACTGGGATCGCGAAACTTCTCTTCATTCCTTTGACCGTTACGATTGCCGTGGCGTTGTTCGGGTCATTTTTCATCTCGCGGACGGTAACGCCTTTGATGTGCTTGCAGTATCTCCCGCCGGAAAAGCATCTCGACCGGAATTCCAAGAATCTCTCTGACCGCATTCGTGTTGTTACGCACGATGCCATTGAGGCAATCGATGCGTGGTACGAGAAGAGGCTCCAGTGGGCGCTCGATCATCGCCGCCTGGTCATAGGGACAATTCTCGGTGTGGCAATTGTCTCTCTTGGACTTATAAAATTCATCGGAACGGAATTCTTCCCGGATCAAGATGAAGGACAATTCTCCATCACGGTCAAGCTTCCAGTTGGGACCCGTGCAGAGGAGACAGATAAGGCGATTCGAAATATCGAAGCAATCCTGCAGCAGAACATCCCTGAGCTGAGCGCAATTATCTCGGACGTTGGAATCCCTTCGTCTCGAAGCGGGAGCATCGGTAACCGAAATACCGGTAGCCACGCGGCAAACATGCAGGTCGCTCTCGTGCCTGTCGACCAACGAAAGAGAAGCGTTTTTGACATTATCCGTGACATTCGACCAAAGATCTCATCCATCCCCGGTGTGCAGGTCTATATGAGTCCGGGAGGGTTTTTGCGCTTCCTCCTGAATTTCGGTTCGAACGCACCGATCGACGTGGAAATCCGTGGATACGATTTGCAGGCAGGTTCGGCACTGGCTGCGGACGTCGCTGCAATCGTTCGATCAACGCCGGGGGCAGTGGATGTGCAGGTAACGCGCGATGACAACCTTCCCGAGCTCAGGGTGAAGATTGACAGGGATAAGGCAGGAGTGCTGGGGATCAGTGCGGCTCAGGTTTCCAGCACCATCAACACCTGTTTCAATGGAGCGGTCGCCTCGCTGTATACAGATCCGACGACAGGGAATCAGTACAACATTCTCGTACGGCTGAGCGAGGATTATCGATCTCATATTGATGATCTCCGCAATATCGTTCTTACCACAACAGGCGGTCAGCAGGTGTTGCTGGGAAACGTTGCGACGATTGTAAAAGCTTCCTCCCCGGTTCAGATTGACCGGAAACAGCAGCAGAGGATCGTCGATGTAACAGCCAATGTCAGCGGTCGAGATCTGGGGAGCGTTGCGCGGGATATTCGGACAAAACTCGCCGGACTCAACATGCCGCAGGGGTTCGAGATAAGGCTTAGTGGTAACGTGGAGCAACAGGAAAAAACATTCCGAGATCTTCTTCTGGCATTCTCTCTGGCTATCTTGCTGGTCTACGTAGTCATGGCATCGCAATTTCAGTCGTTGATTGATCCCTTCATCATCATGTTCACTGTCCCTCTCGGCATCGTCGGAGTGTTCTGGATGCTTTTCCTGACCAATACCACGCTCTCCGTTACGTCATTCCAGGGCGTGATTGTGATGGTGGGGGTTGTTGTGAGCAACGGGATCCTGCTTGTCGACTACACAAATCACACACGTGCACGAGGTCTCGCGCTGCGCGAAGCGGTCGTCCGCGCAGGGAGAACACGCCTCAAGCCAATTCTTATGACTTCACTGGCGACCGTACTCGGATTGATTCCAATGGCGATAGGGTTGGGAGGAGAGAAGACCCAGGCACCGCTTGCCATTGCAGTCATTGGCGGCCTCACGGTATCGACTATACTCACGTTATTCTTTGTCCCCACGCTGTACACGATCTTCGAGGAGCGATTCAAACGAGAGCTCCGTCAAGAAGAGAGTGAACAGCCCAGGTAACTACCCAGGCTTTTGATTTCTCATCCTACGGTCGCAAGTCGATCTGTGGCTTCTTGCATCCGCCGGCCGAGTTTTCTATATTCCTGCCATAAGACAATCCTTCACTGGGTTCTCCATTTCACCGATCAGGTAAAACACCTATGAGCACTGACAGGATCAAGCATCTTCTCGAGGAACGGGAACGGGCACTGAAAGGGGGGGGAGAGAAGCGGATTGAAGAGCAACATAGGAAAGGGAAGCTGACTGCGCGGGAGCGCATCGATATTCTTCTCGATGAGGGGAGTTTTGAAGAAATCGGGATGTTCGTTCAGCACCGTTCAACGGATTTCGGGCTGGAGAAGCAGAAGTATTTGGGTGATGGGGTTGTCACAGGGAGGGGAACCATCGATGGACGCCAGGTCCTCGTATTCAGCCAGGATTTCACAATCTTTGGGGGTTCGTTATCCGAGGCTCATGCAGAGAAGATCTGCAGGATCATGGACATGGCACTGAAGATCGGGGTGCCGGTCATTGGTCTCAATGACTCCGGCGGTGCACGGATACAGGAGGGAGTCGTGAGCCTCGGTGGATATGCCGACATCTTTCTTCGCAATACCCTGGCATCGGGAGTTGTTCCCCAAATTTCCGCCGTTCTCGGCCCGTGTGCCGGTGGGGCCGTCTATTCGCCTGCGATCACCGATTTTGTTTTCATGGTCAAGAATACGAGCTACATGTTCGTCACAGGTCCCAATGTGGTGAAGACAGTCACCCACGAGGACGTGACATTTGAGGAACTGGGTGGAGCGATGACTCATGCGACAAAGAGTGGTGTCGCTCACTTTGCGTGTGAAAATGAGGTTGACTGTCTCCAGTCAATCAGAAAGTTACTTGGGTACATACCGCTAAATAACATCGATGATCCGCCGCGAAAAGCTACTTCCGACGATCTCCAGCGGATGGATGCATCGCTCGACACGCTCGTGCCCGAGAACCCCAACAAGCCTTACGACATGAAAGAGGTCATTGACAAGATCGTGGACGATGGTATCTTCTTCGAGGTGCAGGAGCTGTATGCGCAAAACCTCATCGTGGGCTTTGCGCGGCTCGGGGGAATGTCGGTTGGAGTCGTTGCCAACCAACCATCAGTGCTGGCCGGGGTCCTGGATATCGACGCCTCACTCAAAGGAGCCCGGTTTGTGAGATTCTGCGACGCATTCAATATCCCACTCGTCGTTTTCGAGGATGTGCCTGGATTTCTTCCAGGTACCGACCAGGAATGGAGAGGCATCATAAAGAACGGTGCCAAGCTCCTTTATGCGTTCTGCGAAGCAACGGTCCCGCGTTTGACCGTCATCACGCGGAAAGCGTACGGAGGTGCGTATGATGTCATGAACTCTAAGCACATCCGGGGAGATGTCAATCTCGCCTGGCCAAGTGCCGAGATCGCGGTCATGGGCCCCAAAGGAGCGGTGGAAATAATCTTCCGAAAGGAGATCGACCAGGCCGTCGACAAGGATAAGGCTACTGAACAGAAAGTGAATGAGTACAGGGAGAAATTCGCAAATCCCTATATCGCGGCCGACCGAGGTTTCATTGACGAGGTTATCATACCGAGCGAGACGAGGCCCAAACTGATCAAAGCACTTCGATTTCTGGATAACAAGGTCGATGCAAACCCGAAAAAGAAGCATGGCAATATTCCACTTTGAGATTGTCTCTCTTGAAATGTTCTCGTTGAGGCCGTGTGGGCGTTGATTCTGTGTTGATATTTTGGTATCTTGTAAAGGTTCGTTATTACTTCACTTTAAATGCGGAGCTGATGAAGCGATTAATCATTCTCTTCTTGGGTTTTGTGGTTCTCAGTTGCTCTTCCTCGCGCTCGACGAGAGAAGAAGCAGCCATGGCCCGCATTGAGAAGATTGTCAAGGAGTCGAACACTCCTCCCGACACCATTCCCCCTGCAGCACAGGCCTCCGGAATGCAATCGCAGGCATTCGCCTCGGCAGCGAACGATACGCTGCCTGCTGGCAATGGTTTTGCCGATACCCTCGAGACTGAGTCAGCGTTCGTTTCGCGTCAGTTGGAGCTGGCCCGCCAGCATTACGTGGCGGCTCTCGGCTCGCAAGAGGCGGGCGATTCGACTTTGACGGTCGACGAGTTTGAAGCTGCAATCAACATCCTCAACGAATTGACCTATCACGATGACATCGAATCAAACAAAGACTATCTGGACCTCAGCAAGAGCGTCATCGAGGACTATCAAAAGTACATAGACACGCACCCGATGCCGGGGCGTGACGCCTCCGTCTCAGCGCTTCATGAATGGCTCAACTCAGCTATTGAAAAGAACGGCGCACCTCACGTTGAGATTCCTAAAAACGAAATCGTCGGTACGGCTGTTCCTTTGCCTTACAATGAGTATGTTGAGCGGGCGATCAGCTTCTTTATGAATCGTGGAAGGGAGCATTTTGAGCGCTGGCTTTATCTTTCCGGCAAATACTTCCCAACGATGAAGAAGATCTTCCAGGAGGAGGGGGTCCCGGAGGAACTGGTCTACCTCTCGATGGCCGAAAGCGGTCTGAGGCCTGATGCACAATCCTGGGCCAGGGCTGTGGGACTGTGGCAGTTTGTGAGGGCGACAGGGAGCCTCTACGGGCTACGCGCTTCATTTTGGTACGATGAGCGAAGGGATTTTGAGAAGTCGACGCGTGCAGCTGCACGGCACATGAAAGATCTCTATACGGACCTCGGCGACTGGAACCTCGTGCTGGCGTCCTATAATGCGGGGGCCGGAAGAGTCTATCGGGGAATACGGCGGAGCGGGAAGCTCGATTTTTGGGATATGAGGAAGTATCTCCCCAAACAGACCAGAAACTATGTTCCTCAGTACATTGCCGTGGCGAGAATGGCGATGGAACCGGAGAAATACGGCTTCAATGTGAAACCAGCAGATCCGCTGCTCTATGATATTGTCCTCGTCGATGACTGTGTGGATTTCAAAGTTCTGGCCAAGTGTGCTGACACGGATGTGGAGACGCTTCGGGAGCTCAATCCTGAACTCTTACGACAGCACACGCCTGCGGGCGTGACCGGCTATCGTTTCCGTGTTCCTTTCGGCAAGAAGTCTGTATTCGAGACGAACTACGCTCAGATTCCGGCGGAAGAAAAGAAGCAATGGAAGACGCATAAGGTCGTTAAGGGTCAGACTAGCCTTGCGAAGATCGCCTCGAAGTACGGCGTGACCGCGACTGCGCTGCGGGAAATCAACAGCATCAAGTCAAATCGTCCTCTAAAGGTCGGGACGACGCTCTGGATACCAATGTCCCCGGAGGATGTTGAGATCGCGGACAAGGCCCCGTTTGAGTATGATAAGAAAGTTGATAGGATCACATTCGGAAAGGGTAAAGATGCCGCCCTCGCCGCCGCGAAACCCGAAGTAACGCGCAACTCGAAATCATCAAAACGATCCCTCAAAGCCCCTCGAAACAAGGTCCAAGTGGCATATATTGTTAAACGTGGAGACACGATTGGTCATATAGCCGAGTGGTACGGCGTCAGGGCAAGCGATATCCGAAATTGGAATGATATCAGTTATGGGAGCTACATTCGGACCGGCGAAGAATTGACGATCTGGGCCGATGCTTCGAAAGCAGACCAACTTGGCAAGATCGACGGGATGACTTTTACTCAGAAGCAGGAACTGCTTCGAAAGGAAGTAGGCAGCAACGGCAATGCAACTGCAACTGTGTCCGCATCCAACGAAAAAGAGTCCGATCGAGGCTGGGTTGAGTACAAGGTTCAGGAGGGAGATGCGCTGTTTACTATCGCTAAAGAACATGGCGTCAGCGTTGCTGATCTGAAAACGTGGAATAGCCTGAAGGGGAACAAGATTGTTGTAGGTCAGACCCTCGAAATCTACGGTGAGCCGGAAGAGCGGACGAAGATCATCGAGACGCCGTCCGTTGCAAAGGCCGAAGTCAACGTTAAGCGTGAATCGAAGCCCAAACCCGATTCGAAGCCGGTCCTGCAGCCCAAACAATCGGCCCCTGCAAAAAACAAAACCGCAGAGCAGACTCATAAAGTGAAAAAAGGGGAGACCCTGTCGGTCATCGCACAGAAGTTCGGAACAAGCATCAAAGAACTGAAGCAGTACAACAGCCTCCACTCCTCGAAGATCAAGGTGAATCAAATCCTGAAGATTCCGGGGTCGACTGGAGCATCGAACGCCACCCCGCGGTAGAAGCCCATTTCACTTCTCTGCTTCACGCGGGATACCTTTGTGCCGTAGAACAAATCCATCCGCAATTCTACTTTCCGAATAACTTCTCCAATCGATATGGCAGTGGAAGCCGTAGCCCGGCTTTTCGGATCAGTCCGTCCTGTTGTGTCACGACTTCTGCGTTGCCGTAGTAGATCATCTCGCCTCGAGCGAGGATGAGGACTGCCGTAGCATAGGGCAGCAGCAAAGCCAAATCGTGCGAAACGACGATCATTCCTCGATCCTCTTTCTTCAATGCAGTGAGCAGTCCTTCGAAGACCGATCGTTCGATTTGCGATAGTCCCGCGCTCGGTTCGTCGAAAGCCAGGTACGGCGCCCCTGAGGCAATCGCGCTTGCGACTGTGAGGAGTTTCCGCTGAGCCGAGGGTAAATCGTAGGGGTGGTGTGATGCGAGGGCATCGAGACCGCACAAGACGAGAGCATCATCGACGAGCTGGTCTACATTCTTCCGGCGAAGATTTCTGGGACCGAATTCAACCTCGGCCCTAATGGTCGACGCAAAGATTTGATCGGCTGGGTTCTGGAAGGTGACGCAGATTTCTTTCGCCAGGCGAGAGGTCGGTTGCGTGGCGGTGTTGACCCCGTTGACCAACACCTGGCCGCTTGTCGGCTTCAGGATCCCATTGAGCAGCTTGAGCAGCGTGCTTTTCCCAACTCCATTTTGTCCGATAATGAGAAGAAACCCACCCTGTTCGGCCGAAAACGACACGTCACGAAGGACCGGCCGGTCACCTGCATAGGAAAAACTCACGTTTCGTAATTCAATACTCATTTCAAACCTAGAGTGAGCGCGAGTCGTGATCCGAGCCTGGATGGCTGGTCGAGAAGTCTAAGAATCTGTTGCCTCAGTGGGAGCCAGTTTTCCAAAGGGAGTGACGTGTGGAATTCATCCAGCCTTCGCAGGAACGCAGCCGGTGTACCGTCAAAGAGAACCTTCCCTTGCTCAAGAACAACAATCTGGTCGCAAATGCCCAGAGCGAAATCCAGCTGTGTATCCGTTAAGACGATCGTAGTACTCTGTTTCATTCCGCGAAGTATACCTCTCAATTTCTCCTGAGCTGCCAGATCCATTGCTGTCGTTGGTTCATCAAGGAGAAGAACGGGAGGTTGGGCTACAAGGATCGTTGCCAGGGCGACTCGCTGGGTCTCTCCGCCTGATAGGCTCGTAGGCTTCCGGTCAGCGAGATGATCAATCCCCAGCTTTCGGAGAAGCGGCAGAATCACTGCAGCGGGTTCATCAGGAACCTCGCCTGTATTCTCAAGCGTGAAGAGTATTTCACCAAAGACCGTGTCCCTTACGCCTGAGATTTGCACGTGCGGATCTTGCAGGGCGTAACCCACAGAAGGGAAGAGGACGTGGGATGGAAGCGCCTCGAAGAGCCTCTCGCCGATCTGAATGGTGCCGGATGCGACAGATTCCGGGTGATGCCGTTGCATCGTTCCTGCCAGACACTGCAGGAGTGACGATTTGCCCGCTCCCGTTGGGCCGAGGATGGCGCAGCACGTCCCGCTCGGTATATCGAGAGAGACTGAGGAGAGCACCCCCGGAGTTGTCGCGGAGTACTGCAGTGAAAAGGATTGTATGACTATGCGATCAGCCATTGCACAATTCTGTATATAAGCACAGCGAGAGCGAGCAGGATCAAAGATATGGTGAGCCAGTCGGTCTCTGACTCGCTTCGTTTGATTACGCGGGCCACTTGAGGTCTTTGAAGAAATCCGCGCAGCTCAAGGGCAGTTCCCCGTTCAATGCTCTCGACTATGGAAGAAAGGACCAGAGGGGAAAGAATCGAAAAGAGCGCTTTCGTTCGGGACAACAGACCGGAATCGACCGGGGCCCCTCGTGCTTGTTGGGCGAGAAAAATCTGATGAATCCTGGCCGGAAGCTGGTCGAGGAAGTGCAGGGTCAGCAGAAGAACCAAGGCAAGATATGGAGGGAGACCCTTCGTCTGCAAATGCTCGATCAAATCAGGCAACGATGTGGAGACAAAGAACAGTAATATGGAAAACGAGAGCAAGAGGAGCCTCGAGGCAGTTCTCGCGCCAAATAGGAGCCCTTCCTTGTGCAGCGGAATGCCGAACACCTTCGCCGCAACTGCGCCTTCTTTGATCAAGAGGCCATTCAGAAGTATGATGAATGTGGCTACAGCTATGCTGTAGAGGATGAACCGGGAAAACGCTTTGGCTGACCGAGGAGTAATTGGCCGGAGAGGAAGAACTGCGTATCGGGCGATGATCAGGACGACACAGAGCGAAGCCTGAATAGTCCACGGGAGTGTGAAGGCGCACACCCACAGCAGCAGAACAAGAGCGAGTTTTCGCGAGAGACTCTGTCCCGTACTCACGTCGTACTGTCCGGTGCTCTCAGGTTTGATGCTCCCCGGAGTCTGCTGATGAGCCGTTGCGGCAGGTTTTTCACCAGAAAGAAAACGATGAAATAGCTGACGAGTTTGTCGGCGGGATCAGAAGTAAGCCCCTGGTAGAGAACGCTATTGAGAATCGTGTTTCCCACGGAGCGAAAATACAAAACGAGAAAATCCGTCCCGGCCATCATGACGCCCGAAAAAAGATAAGCGGAAATAGGAGCTGACGCAATCGCGGCGAGTATCCCCTGCAGGACCCCTCCGATTGCGACAAGATACCACTTACGGAACCACCCGCGTCTGGCCAGAAATCCTGTGAATGCGCCGATGACGACAACGACTGGGATGAAGAATATCATCGAAGGATTTCCCAGGGCCGCAGCGAGGAGATTTGCAGCGCTTCCGCAAATGACGGCAGACCATGGGCCGACCAGCACAGCGACCAGGATTGTGCCTATGGAATCGAGGTACAATGGAATCTTCAATGCCGCGGTGATCTGACCTGCGGTGAGGTTAAGAGCGATACAGAATGCTACAAAGGGGAGCGCCGCGCCCGACATCTCGTCGGTGATCCGCTGGCGAATGGAGAATGACATCTGTTATCCGATTTGATCAAACAAGAGAACCCGACGATGAGCCGGGTTCTCTCGTGCGAGGCGTGCATAGTGCGAACGATCAGAGAACGAGCGACGCAGGGTTCTCCATGATTTTCTTGAGATCCTGAAGGAATCGTGCTGCTACAGCGCCATCGATGATCCGATGATCCGATGAAAGTGTCATCTTCATCGTATGGCCGATGACGATCTGGCCGTTCTTCACTACCGGTTTCTCAACGATGGTTCCGACAGCAAGGATCGCGCCTTCAGGCGGATTGACGATTGCCGCAAACTGTTCAACGCCGAACATCCCAAGGTTGCTGATCGTGAATGTCGCACCCGTATACTCTTCTGGCTTCAGCTTGCGGGAACGCGCTCTATCGGCGAGATCTCGCAATTCTGCATCAATCTGTTCCAGTCTTTTCTGCTCACAATTTCTGAGTATCGGCGTCACCAATCCTTCTTCCAGAGCAACAGCGATGCCAATGTGGGCAAAGTGATATTGCCGCATCTTGTCGCCAAGGTACGTAGCATTGACGTGAGGATGCTTCATCAGGGCAGTGGCCGTCGCCTTGATGACGATGTCCGTGAAGCTCAGCTTGAGTTCAGTGACCGTGTTGATTTGATCCCGGAACGTGATGGCGGGATCCATATCGACTTCAATTGTCTCGTAGAAATGTGGAGCCGTCGTCTTGCTCTCCGCCATGCGTTTGGCAATCGTCTTCCGGATGGGCGAGAGCTCAACGTCCTCCGACGTTCCCGGTATGATGGGTCGGGAAGCTGTCGTCGTTCCTTGCCCCTTCCCGGCAATCATATTCTCGAGATCGCGTCGTATCACGCGTCCTTGTGGTCCACTACCCGAGACGCGCGAGAGATCAATCTTGTTTTCCCCTGCCAACCGCCGGGCAAGGGGAGATGCTTTCGTCTTGCCATCAGTGGGCTGGCTGGTTGCCGGACTTGATGCAAGCGGTCCGGGGCTGACGGAAGCTTGCGTTTCGGGTTTCTTCGTGGCGGGAGCTGGCGCAGTACCGGAAAGGAGGGATGCGATGTCCTCGTCGGCTTCGCCGATGACGGCAATGAGGCCTCCAATTGGGGCTTTTCCACCTTCAGGGACAACGATTTTGCGGAGTACGCCTGAATCATAGGCCTCAAGCTCCATGTCGGCCTTGTCTGATTCAATTTCGGCGATGATCTCGCCCTGCTTGATTTTGTCCCCTTCTTTCCGAAGCCATTTTAGGATGACACCTTCTTCCATTGTGTCGCTGAGCTTCGGCATCGTGATTTTTGTAGCCATCAGGTAGCCTTTGTCCAATCAGTCGATATAAAGAACCTTTTTGACTGCCGTTCTGATCTTGTCGAGGTTGGGCAATGAGAATTTCTCGAGATCGTGCGCATACGGCAGGGGAACATCTTCCTGGGTCACACGTTCTATGGGAGCATCAAGATAATCGAACGCTCTTGAAGAGATCTCATGCGAAATCTGTGCGCCGACGCCGGCAAATGGCCATCCTTCTTCCACTATCACCAATCGATTGGTCTTTTTCACCGAATTGACGATAAGATCGTAATCCATAGGCCTTATCGTCCGCGGATCGATGACCTCGATGCTGATATTCAACTCCTCCTGCAGCGCATCCATAGCTTTCAAAACGACGTGAGCCAATACCTTTGACCAGGAGACGATCGTCAGGTCTTTTCCCTCCTTCTTCACCTCGCCAACTCCGAGCGGTATGGTGTATTCGCCGTCCGGGATTTCACCTTTGTCGCCGTACATCACTTCGCTCTCGATGAAGACGATCGGATTGTCATCCCGGATCGAAGTTTTTAGCAGTCCTTTTACGTCCTTGCAGGTCGAGGGCATAACGACCTTCAGTCCGGGGAAATGTGCATAGACCGATTCGAGCGCCTGTGAGTGTGTGGCGGCAAGCCCGTGTGCGGCACCCCCCGGTCCCCGGAAAACGATCGGTACATGGAAGTTTCCGCCTGACATAGAAAGCATCTTGGCAGCATTGTTGACGATCTGGTCATACGCCACGAGCGAAAAGTTCCACGTCATAAACTCAACGATTGGACGAAGCCCGACCATCGCAGCACCGATGCCAACGCCTGCAAACCCGGCCTCCGCAATAGGAGTATCGAGGATGCGCATCGGGCCCCATTTTTGGAGTAACCCCTGGCTGACCTTGTAGGCCCCCTGATAATTAGCCACTTCTTCACCGAGGAGAAACACGCGCTCATCGCGAGCCATTTCTTCGTCAATCGCCTGGTTGATTGCTTCGCGTAAACTGACAATGGCCATGAGTTATTCCCCCTTCCCTTCGAAATAGACATCTTTCCAAAGTTCCTCGAGCGGGGGCTCCGGACTGTTCTCGGCGAATTCGACGCACTCTTCCACAATCTTCTTGATGCGTTTTTCTGCTTCGTCGATGAATTGATCTGTGATGACTCCCTCTTCTTTTAGCGTCTCGCCAAAAAGAAGGATCGGATCTGATTGTTTCAGGCGCTCGACCTCATCCTTCGATCTATAAACGCCATGAACGGGGTCGGACATAGAATGGCCGCGGAAGCGATATGTCTCAATTTCCAGGAGGGTAGGTTCGTATGTGGCCCGGGCCCGATCGGTTGCCTCTTTCACCTTCTGATACACTTCGAGCACATCCATGCCGTTGACAACTTCGCTCCTGATGTTGTACGCAATCGCCTTCTTATGCAGGTCCTCAACAGCCGATGCGCGTCCAACTGATGTTCCCATTCCGTACTTGTTATTTTCTATGATGAAGATGACAGGAAGCTTCCACAGTCCGGCCAGGTTCAAGCCTTCATGGAACGAGCCAATGTTTGTCGCCCCGTCCCCCATGAAACAAAGGCAAACCTTCTTTTCGCTGCGATACTTGATCGCGAATGCGACACCCGACGCAAGAGGGATATGAGCACCTACGATTGCGTGTCCGCCAAGGAAATTTGTAGCTTTGTCGAAAATATGCATCGACCCGCCTTTTCCCTTCGTCGTGCCCGTATACTTACCAAGGAGTTCAGCCAGAATCGCCTTGGGATCGACCCCCTTGGAAATCGCCTGTCCGTGGTCCCTGTATGCTGTAATGACGTAATCGTCCGGATTCAAAGCGCCCTTGATTGCACCTGTTGATACTGCCTCCTGGCCAATGTAAAGGTGGCAGAATCCCATAATCTTTCCCATGCCGTAAAGCTGGGCACATTTCTCCTCGAAACGTCTGACAAGGAGCATATCGTCATACCAGCTGAGGAGGATTTCGCGTGACAGGCCGAGCAATTTGGAGTGGTTTTGCTTCGGTGCGACAGCGGCAGCGCTTTTCATTATGCGTTTTTCACTTCGGATTGAAAATAGTAGCTTCTTTAGTACACTGCTAAAAATATACGAAGAAATTGAATAAAATCAAAAATGAGAATGCGCCGGAGGGCCTGTGTGTAATGACTAAGTATAGATCAATCTGCGGTCGGCAGAGCCAAGCCAGGTTCAGGGTGAGGATTTCACCGCGGCCAGCCGTGATCGTTATTTCCGGTAGCGAGAAATGAATTCCTCTACTTCAGGGATTCCTCCCTGGAAAATGAGATAGCCGTTGCTCGGTTCGCGCTCGGTGATCTCACCGGCGATGGGAGTCAACATGATCTCCCGAACCTTCGCCAGATCATTCGTCTGGCCGAGTGCCCAACCGAGTTTCACGTATGCGACTTCGGGGAGCATGTTCGCCGACGGAATGACGCCAAGTTCCATCATGTCACGCCCGGTGTCATAGACATACATCTGAACGTAGCCCCACAGAGTCTGGACGGTCATATAAACCGCGACGTTTTTCTCGTGTGCCCTCTTCAACGATGGATAGAGAGGCTTGTTGACATGCCCAAGGCCGGTCCCGGCAATGATGATTCCCTTGTAATCGTTGTCGATGAGCGAATCAATGATATCCGGCTTCATGTTTGGATAATAGTACACAATGCTTACTTTCTCTTCGAACGCCGTGTTCACCACGACATTCTTATCCGTTCTCCTGCGCTTGTAGTCCTGGCGCAGCGGGGTGATTGTCTCGCGGCTAACCATCGCGATCGGGATGTCTCCAATTGTCCTGAACGTCGACCGATAGCTCGAATGCATTTTCCGGACCCGCGTTCCTCTATGGAGCAGGCCATACTGATCAGACGTTGGTCCGAACATACAGACCATGACCTCCGCAATATCGCTCTCGGCGGCAGTCTTCACGCTGTGCATGAGGTTGAGCGCAGCATCGGAGGATGGGCGGTCACTGGATCGTTGGGAACCGACCATGACAATTGGCACCGGCGAGTTTTGGACCATGAACGACAGAATGGCGGCAGTATGGTGCATCGTATCCGTGCCGTGGCCGATGACGATTCCCTGAACTCCCTTTTCGATCTCCTGTCCAATGGCTTTTGCCGTGCCGATCCATTGCTCGGGACCCATGTTCTCACTGAAGACCCCGTACAGCTTCTGGGTTTCGAGGTTGCAGATGTCCGCAAGCTCCGGGACAGAGCCGTACAATTCACCGGGAGAGAAAGCTGGGATAACAGCGCCAGTTCGGTAATCCAGTCGGCTGGCAATTGTCCCGCCGGTCCCAAAGAGCTTTACGCGCGGTTTCGCCGGATCGTAAGGAAAGTCCTTCTCCGGGATCTTGTAGTGAGCTTCTTTTCGTCCCTGGACGCTGATCGACTCAACGCTTGCAGCAGCTACGCCGACGTTGTAGCCGCTCCGGAGCTTCAGGACAATGTGATGAGGATCTGCTGTCTCTGACCGAGGGAGCACGATGCCTGTGAATGATCCAGTGACAGTCTTGATCTCGACATCACTCCAGACCTGTGCGTTGTAGGTTTTGAGCGTCTCGAGCGCTTCGCCGCGATAGCCCCGGTAATTGTCTGTCGTGGTCATCGCGGTTCCTCCGTCCTGATGCTGTTGAGCTTCTTTGAAAGCGCTCCTCCGTCGATTTTCCCTCGAACGTGGCTCATAAGAATTCCCATCAGAATATCGTGACTTTTTTCCGGTCGACGAATCTTCATGGCAGAGAGTTCTTGCTGTGCTCGTCCGATCGCGACAGCCAACTCGTTTTCGGAATAGTGGGACAGAGAAGATCTTGAAAACTCTCGCCCGCCGGCGATCTGCATCAACACAGGCAGGAATCCCTCTTTCGCCAGAGTTCCTTCCTTGTAGGCTGCCAGAATCTCATGCATTGTTTCGACTGTGAAAGTGACTCGTCGCCCGAGAATCTTCGCAACGCGCTTGGGCAGTTGAATCAGAGCCACAGCAACGAGTGTAGGAGGGAGGTTCCATTGCTTCACGCTCGACGTGAAAAGTGATGCAAAGGACGAAAAACTTAGCGGCTGAATAACGTCAGCAGGGATGCCAAGTGTCCGGTACCACTCCTCGTTCTCCCAGAAGGGGACAGGAACAGACTTCTTGATCTCCGCAAGGTGCTCTCGTGTGATTTGACGGGGGGGAAGGTCTGTATCGGGATACATGCGGTTCGGCCCGGGTAGGATCCGTTCGAAGCCGTTGGTGCCATCTCGAAGGGCCTGTCGAGTCTCGGATGGAATTTCGATCGTTGCTTCTTTGGCGCGAATAATCACCTCATTCGCCCCGGTCGCTGCATCTTGCTTGTTACCCCAAACGAGGACGATGGTATCATCCTCGGTCGCTCCAACTGTTTTTTTCAGCAGCTGCCATTCCGATGATGCCAGCGTCTCAGACGGGCTATCAGAATGCATGATATTTGGAAGAGTTGTAAGGCACGCAATGACTCGTACACGGTCGGAGATCTCCCGTGAGAAAAATGTGTCTGTCTGAGTCTGCCAGCGGAGGAGTCCTTTGAACCCGTGCAGAAGCACGCAGTTCACTGTCAGGCCTTCCGAGATTGCGTTCTTCAGAGGTTGATAACGCGTCTTGCGTAGTAGCTTCGTGACTTCGTCAGTTTTCGAACGGAATGTTTCTTTCGTGATTCCCCGACGATGGAGCTCGTCCCGGAGGCACAAGAGGTTGAATTGCCTCATAGCCTCATTGTAGGTTAGGAGCGGAATGTTGGGGATCCGTGGAACACCTTTGATTTCAATGCGTGTCCCGCCGGTGACGCTGACGTTGACGTCCTGCCTCGCCGCACCGGGCCCTGTCCTGACTTTGCCGGTACTCCTGACGAGCTTGCGGAGGATGTTCGCCACTTCGGCAACTTCCTGAGGAGTTCGCATTTCGGGAGCGGTCACCGTCTCGATAAGCGGCATACCAAGGCGATCGGTGAGATAGACCCGGCGATGGCCAACGTCACTCACTTCCCGGCAGGCATCTTCTTCGAGACCAAGCTGAACGATGTTTATCCGTCGATCCTTGTAGGGGATGCTCCCATCCACGCCAACAATTGTAGTACGCTGAAACCCAGTTGGTATGCTGCCGTCGAGGTATTGTTTTCGGGCGATGTGGATTTCGTCCACCATCACACAGCCGTATAGGAGCCCCACCTCAAGTGCGATGTCGAGAGCGTCTGAGCTCAATTCGAAGGGGGGTGTGTCATCCATCTCGTAAGTGCAGACGGTTCCGCGGTTGATCTGATAGATGATTTCCTTCTTCGTCTTGAACTCCATCAGAGCCGTCCCATCATACTCTCCGAGCTCGGAGAGGGTCGGACGCATGTGTCGAAGGATTTCGGCGTTGAACGAATCGCTGTAGAGGCCCGCGGGGCATCGACAGAATAGCTTCTTTGAGGTGAGGAGTTGCTGGTGGATCTCGAGCCCCGACTTGAAGCCGACAGCGGCATAGTCGCTTTCAGTCATCTCGCTAAACGGCTTAAACACCATAGAATTCAGCAGTTAGGGAAGGCTTTTATGTTGAGAACGGGTCCGATGTGGCTCTGGTCTTTGGCCCGGCAGCGTGAATTTACGAAAGAAATGTGCAAAATCAACGGAAGAAGCCCGATTTCTCGCAAGTTGCTTCCACTCTTAGATAGGAATGACAAACGATTCTCTTCCGTTGAGTGGGCAGTCTGCACTCCGACCTGAGCCTATCGACAAGAGAAACCGTCGGATTCAGTCACCGATGGTTCTTCCTGGAGAATTGGGACACGACGGCTTAGCTAAGTGAGTATTCAAGATCTTTGAGTTAATAGACCAAATCGCTCCGGCCTCCTGACGCCGACAAAGAAGCCTTGACTACCCAATTCTCGTCCAGCCGACTCTTGGCACAGGCCAAGGAAATATCCCCCGTGAAACAACAGGGGAGTAGATCCATTGTTGCGATCCGCAAATGGTCATCGAAGTCAGGACCTTAGATCCACAGCTTGCGCCGCGTCCCATATTGAGAATCCCCCTTCCGCAGTTTTTCGTTCCATTCCCGAAACAACTTGTAGGTATTTTACGCTACGTGTCTCATGTCGGTACTTCATGGACGTTGACTTTTAATTCGCCGATTATTAGGTTAGTCGTAGATTTTTGCCCTCGTTTAGTCAATTCCCCGTTCACCTCCAGGGAGGTGGAATGCGCGGCTTTCCGAGCATCCCGACAATACACCGCCTTTTTGCACCAGGTATGAGTTCTCTAGTGCCCCACTGTTTCGGGTTGGAACGATTTGCGGAACAGGAAAAGGATTTCCTTATCAGGTCGTTGCAGATCTTCATCAGCCTACACTATGCAGCCGGCTCTCATCCGAGCCAGAGCGTCTAGAAGGAGGCTCTCTTGAGCAGAATCTGGATTGTGTCGAACAGGAATCCTCTGGGTTATCCTTTGGATTGGCTCCAAAGTAGGCGGGGCGATTGCGAGGTCCACACTCTGTCCGAGATTGAAGCTGATCCGACCATTTTCCAGCAATCGGTACCAGACATGTTGGTTTTTGATGTTGGATCTTTTCCCATGAGTACTGATCCTGATCTTGAACGGTTCATGTATCGAAGCCCCTCGATCCCTGTCATTGCTGTTCGCCCCAAAAACATGGTAGCATCGCGCAGATTCCTGGAACAATTTACAGCTGATGAAGTTATCGTGCATGACTTAGCGGACAACCGCCAGGAGAGGACTGCGGAGTCTCTCCTTGCGAAGATTGAGGTGCTCGATCGCATTACGACTGTGCAGCTGAGGCTCCGAAAGGAAATGAATGAAAGCCGCATCATTGCCCAGAGCAAGCCGATGCGTGACGTTCTCCAACGACTGCCAAACCTCGCGTCATCGATGTCGAGTGTTCTCATCACCGGCGAAACAGGCACGGGTAAGGAATTGATTGCACGCGCGATTCACTATCTTGGCACACGTGCTGGAAAACCCTTCATTACGGTGGACTGTGGATCGATCCCGGACACTCTCATCGAAAACGAGCTTTTTGGTCATATTCGGGGCGCATACACGGATGCAAACACCGCTGCCCGCGGCCTCATTCAGGAGGCCGAAGGAGGATCCGTATTTCTTGATGAAGTTGAAGCTCTTCCGCTGAACGTCCAATCGAGATTTCTTAGGATCCTTCAGGAGCGGCAAGTCAGGCCGCTGGGTCAGACGAAGTACTCTTTAATCGACGTCCGAATTATCTCCTCGACCAACGGCAACCTACGTGATTTCATTGAACGGCGGCAGTTCCGCGAGGACCTCTATTATCGTCTCAACGTAATACCACTCTATCTGCCTCCGCTGCGCAATCGCAGGTCGGATATCCCCGATCTAGTGCGGTACTTTGTGAATCGCCATGCACGCGGGGGGCAACTTGCTTCAAGCATCCCAGACGATTTGATGACCTGCTGGTTGAAGTATGATTGGCCCGGCAACGTACGAGAACTTGAGAACAGAGTACAGGAATGGCTCGCGATCCCTGAGACGCTGAGGGATTCTATCCCTGTAGAAGGCGAGACCTGCGATCTGTTGCCCCCGCTTGCTGAAGTGCGAAGACAAGCCCTCGATCAAAGAGAGCGGCTGTACTTTCTTGCACTCCTTTCCAAGACAAACGGTAACATTAGTGCTGCCTCGCGGATCGCCCACATTGATCGCAAAAACCTTCGGGTTCTCTTGCGAAAACATGCTATTGACCCGATGGAGTTTCGATCTTAGCATCCTGCATCCAGCTGGGGTGTACATGCCCCGCCTGGAGCAGGCGTACCCCACAATGGTTTTCGGAACTGCGTTTGCCGACTAGCCCTCTCCGGTAGTTCCTCACATATTTCCCCCACATTTCAATGAAAAAGGAACATCCCCTCGCCTGTGGCGCACCTCACCAGTGCTGCCCCTGACGGCGCGTATTCTGGTCCAGCAGTTGTAGTGGAGGGTGGAATGATGCCCGGTACGATCGTTGACGCATTGTTGTGTACGAAAACGTCGCGGGTTCCTTGTCGTGATACATGAAGAGCAAGACGAGAATGTACATCGAACAGCGATAAGCATTCTCAACTACTTTCGCACGCACCCCTCTGCACATGACAGTATCCCAGGGATAGCACATTGGTGGGTGCATGAAGACGTGAAGACGGTTGAGAAGGCGGTGGGGCTATTGGTTGTAGAGGGGGTGATCGAGAAGACAGGCGGCGCGTACCGGCTGAAGCTGAATCCAAAAGTTGGTGTAGAGAAAACCGATTCCTCAAAGTAAGGAGAGCACGTGACTTCGAATGGTGATTGCTTCGCGGGAAGGGATTGTCTGGCGGGTGGCTATATGCAGCACTGATGCCGCGGAGATCGCCATCGATTACTTCAGAACTCGCCCGCGAAGACATTCACCAAATTCACTGACATCTTATCTCAAGTCAAGGAGGTACAATATGCCCGTCAAGATTCAAAACCTTACCAACGAGCTAGTGCTGGTACGATGCAATAGTGGGGTGACATTGCACCTCGCACCACGCACAGAATCCAAAGAAATAATGGACGTGGAAGTAATTCAGAATCCCAGCGTTCAAAAGCTACTGGATCGACATGTTGTCGCCCTTCACAAAGAGGAAAAAGAAGGTCGGTCGGTAGCGGCAACCTCAGAAGTGAAAAAGGAAAAAACCGAATCAACAAAGTATAAGAAATGAGGGCTTGACTCCCAAGGAGGTAACAATGGCAAATGTAACTTATCCTGGTGTTTATGTCGAAGAAGTGGAAAGCGGCGTTCGTCCCATTGCAGCCGCCAGTACATCCATTGCGGCATTCATCGGGGTCGCTGAAAAGGGTCCGATATATGAAGCCGTCAGGGTCTTCAACTTTACCGAGTACCAAAATCTCTATGGCGGTTTTCTTGACGGGTCGTACCTCAGCTATGCTGTCTTTCAGTTCTTCAACAACGGTGGCGCGCAATGCTACATCGTTCGAGTCTCTGGTCAAAATACGAAGACGGCCAGTATCGTCCTTAAGGATCGAGGATCGACAGCTCAGCCGAGTCTGACAATCTCTGCGCGAAGTGCCGGCGTGTGGGGCAACAAGCTGGCTGTCTTGATCACCAATGGTACGAATGATCGGGGCAACAAGTCTGACAATGCCGTAGGTAATGAATTCAATCTATACGTCGCAGCTCTGGATGGGCTCGAACCGTTGGAGAGATTTGAAAACCTCAGCATGGTGCCGAGCGCACTCAATTTTGTCGAGATCGTCACTGCCTCCTCAAACTACATCCGAGTAAGTGTAAACCAGGCGAATACAAACGTTCAGGCGGGGAAGTGCCGAGGTGCAGATGCGCCACTTTCCTTGGACGGAACAAGCAGAACCAAATTCCAGATCAACATCAATGGCGACGGATACCAGGAGATCGATCTGCAGGATGCGGTTGGAACGGGCGTTGGCACAGTGACGAATCTGAGCACTGCCACGAATATTGCTGGCGCTATTCAGTACGTTGTTTCGAAATTGACAAAACTTCGGGGAACGACTGAGCAAGATGCATTTGCGAAGTTTACCTGTGCGCTAGACGCCGGTGTCTTGGTACTTACCTCAGGAGTGGCCGGTTTGTCGTCGTCGGTCCATGTTTCACCAGCCTCAGATAAGGGCCAGGACGCGTCGGGGTTGTTGAAGCTTCAAGGTGGAACGGAGATCCTGGGTGCAAGTGTGACAAGGCCGCGTAACAATCCTGCCGGTGTAGATTACTTCCTCGTGGGCGACAATGTAGCACCGACGTCAGAGGTCTCTTCAGTGCAGTTAGGATCCGATGGCGATCCCGTAACGAACGATCAGCCCTATACATATGTGTTCGATAGCGGTATCCTCGATGACAAAGAGGACGTCAGTCTGATTGCCGTACCCGGCATAGGATCTGAAGCTGTAGTGGGAGCGGGAATGAGTTACTGCGCCAATCCCAACAAACGGCCGCTCAATGATTGCTTCTTCATCGGTGATATGAAGCGAACTGATGACACGGTTGACGAAGCCAAGGCCTTCAGAGACTTCATAACGCCAAAGAACTCGTACGGTGCGATCTATCTGCCATGGCTTCAGATGCAAGATCCGACTGGCAAGTCTGCTGAGCCGATGCTCGTCCCGCCGTCCGGCTACGTGGCAGGAATGTACGCCAGAACCGATGCTCAGCGCGGGGTCTGGAAAGCGCCTGCTGGTACGGAATCGGCCGTGGGTGGAGCGGTGGGCTTGGCAGTGAATTTCACCGATGTTCAGCAAGGGATCCTCAATCCGCTGAATATCAACGTGATCAGGCAATTCGCCTCGTCCGGGATAGTACTCTGGGGTTCCCGTACGGTGAGCTCGGACCCGGAATGGACATACATTCCCGTGCGGCGTACGGCTATCATGCTCCGCGTGAGCATCTTCCGGGGCATTCAGTGGGCCGTGTTCGAACCGAATGATGAGGGCCTTTGGTCTCAGCTTCGTCTCAACATCGGGTCGTTTATGATGACCTTGTTCCGACAAGGTGCCTTCCAGGGAAAGATGCCTTCAGAAGCATTCTTCGTGAAATGCGACAAGGAGACCACGACACCGGATGACATCAACCTGGGCATCGTCAACGTTCTCGTAGGTTTTGCACCGTTGAAGCCCGCAGAGTTTGTCGTGGTCAAGATCAGCCAAAAGGCCGGGCAGACTTCGTAGTACGAAGGGTACAGAAACCATCAAGGAGGATTAGAACATGCCGCAATTCTCTGTCAACACCCATCGATTCGATCCGTATAAGGGCCACAAGTTCAGGATCAAATGGGATGGCAAATACGTAGCTGGGCTCAGTAAATGCAGCGCTCTCAAGAAGACAACTGAGATGACCGAATGGCGGGAGGGTGGTGATCCCAGTGCCAGCCGGAAAATACCAGGCAAGACAAAATACGACGCGATTACCCTCTCCGCTGGCGTTACCCATGATGACACGTTCGAAAAGTGGGCGAATCTGGTGAACAACTTTCAGGGCGATGCGGCCATGTCGCTTAAGAATTTCCGGAAAGATGTCACCATTGACGTCTTTAATGAGGCGAACCAGCAGGTCTTCTCGTACCACGTTTTCCGTTGCTGGGTCTCGGAATATCAGGCATTGCCAGAGCTTGATGCGAGTGGGAACGCGGTGATGATCCAGACAATCAAGCTCGAGAACGAGGGATGGGAGCGCGACACATCTGTGACTGAACCGACTGAAACATAAGGGAGTGTAATGAGCGGGCTGATGAAGCAGATTACTTGCCGGTTGCCGGGTGGCTATCTGGACAAAGCAGGCACGCTCCATCAAGAGGTAGACGTGGTGCCGCTGTGTGGTCGCGACGAAGAATTGCTGGCCGAACGGCGTATGTATTCCAGTGCAGCCCTGGTTACGACCCTGCTGAGCCGATGTGTCCTGCGTATCGGTACTATCCGCCCGGTCTCGGCCGAGGTGACACGCGAACTCCTCGTTGCTGACAGGCAGTTCCTTTTGCTCAGGGCGAGGGAAGCTACGTTTGGAGACCGAGTGCAAGCCGCTCTCTATTGCCCTTGGCCTGATTGTGGCAAGAGCGTGGATATCGACTTCTCGACGAAGAATATTCCCATCCGGGAGTCGGTGGAAAAGGGACCTACCTACTCGATGGAGCTGTCGTTAGAAGCGTCCTTGAAAGATGCGAACGGCAAGGAGTATCGAGAGGTCGTTTTTCGACTTCCCAACGGAGGAGATCAGGAAGCGATCCTACCCCTGCTCAAGGAAAACGAGGCAACGGCCTTTGCGGCTCTCCTTGAGCGCTGTGTGCTCAGCGTCGGACCGTTGAAAACCCTCGACGACGGACTGATCAGCAGCCTTTCTCCTTTGGCGCGCATGGAGATCGAACGGGAAATGCAATTAGTTACGCCAAAGGTAGAATTGACGATGGGAGCAACTTGTCCGGAATGTGAGCGAGAGTTTGCAGTGCCATTTGATCTCCAGGATTTCTTCTTTGGAGAGCTGAGAACGAGCACTGACCTTCTGCGCCGTGAAGTGCACTATCTGGCCTACCATTACCATTGGAGCGAAAGGGAGATCATGGAGATGACCAGAGACAAGCGACGTGCGTACATTGACGTGCTGGTCGATGAAATCGAGAGGCTTAATAATGCAGTCTGATGCTCGACAGAGACCCGTCGGGTACCTGCGCTGGGTCTTGGTTAGTGATGCCAAGCCCTACTTGTACCGAGGCGGGGTTCGTTCACTGCTCGGTGCTCCGGACAGTGAAATGGGAATACGGGCACGCCCACCGATCTCGCTGGAGGCTGGCTTATCGTATCGCGATGATGACTTCCGACGCGAACCGCTCAATTGTGAACGACCATCGACTAAGGCCGGTCCCGTTGTAGATTCCCAGGAAGGGAAACAGGCAACCGATCTCTCAGGAACAGACAGCAACGAGCCGTTTCGCCAGCACAGATTGTCTCCGAAAGAAAGAGCAAATAGTGTTCATGGTGATTTGGTGCAGGGAGACAGATTTTCACTTAGCGAGACATCTGTGAGTGAGCAACAATCGTACAGTACTGTGCCTGAGCCGAAGCCGGCCGCAGCTTCAGGCGGACGGGCCGGCAAGTGTCAAGAGCCCTTGATGCAGGAAAAAGGTCTGACTGATCAATGCGACAGGACGGAAATGCGTGCTGAGACAACCGAGACGGCGAGGATTGAAATTCCCGGAGTTTCCAAGAGAGATCACAGCGTCTCCCGCTTGGTGCAACCTGGTGAAGAAGACATCACACCTAACAAGACTAAAGCGTGCCCGCAAGAAGAAGTGTTTCCGAAGGCGGAGCATGTTCACTTCTTCAAAGACACAGAACCTGGTGAGCGCGACAACCATACACTGATCCAGAGTCTCGAAGAGATACCGAAGACCCATGAGATCCCAAGGCAAACAAATACAGGTTCTTTGCCGAGTTCCGGGCAGGAGCATCGAGCGACAGAAGCCTCCGAAACGCTTGAAAGCACCACGAGATCCTCTGTAAAAGACGAAGCAGAATTGTTGCTGAGTAGGACGAAGCCTGCTCCTTTCGAAGGTAGCAAAGAGTCGCACTTGGCTTATGGTGTAGTTACTTCTGCTAACGTAGTTTCTTATGCTAATGGAAGCGCTGCAGAGAGAATCGAGCATCTGCGGAACGCTTCACATGAGCTTGCTCTCAAAGGTTCTTCCCCGGCAGCCCGAAAGGACACTTCGACGAGCGAAAGTTTTGAACAGAGGAAGAAAGTGACGGAACGGACCGATTCCCAACCGATCCAGACGATTGTTGTCATCAAGCGGCCCTCACAGCAGGTCAGAACTCCTTGCGCTTTTTGGGAAAGGAGCTACCTGAGTCATTTTCGTTTGAGGCCACTGAGGTAAAGGAGGGGCATGATGAGTCTCTCAACAGCTATAGGTATGGTCAGCGAATCGTTGAGAAATCTACTAGTCGGAGAAATGTCTTTGAATCCTGTTGTTTCTGTAACTGTCCTTGCGCCTGATGAAGGCGGTGGTGACCGGCGGGTAAATCTCTTCTTATACAAAGTACAGGAAAACGCCGTCCTCAGAAACATGGATTGGCAGGTGAAACCGGGAGATCCAAATCGATTGATCCCAACGCCATTATCCCTAAGCCTCTTCTACCTGATGACTGCCTATGCACCGAATGACCCACAGACTGGGAACAGCGCAGCCCATGAAATCTTGGGAGATGCGATGCGAGTCTTTTACGAAAATGCGATCGTGTCACAGGACTATCTTGTTGGCGGCCTTATCGATGCGAGAGAACAGATCAAGATCGTGCTGAACGGTGTGAATCTGGAGGAACTGAGTACGGTTTGGAGCACATTCACGCAACCGTTTCGTCTTTCTGTTCTCTACGAAGTCTCGGTAGTGCAGCTTGACATGTTGCCGGAGAGTGAAAGAGCTATGGCCCGGAGGGTTCAGAAGATCGGCGTCCCGCGCGTGACCGCGCCTTTCAAACCGCCCGTTGTGGAGACTCTCGACCCCATCAAAGGGCCGCTGGCTTCTGTTCTCACATTCCGTGGAAACTACCTTTCCGGTTGGAAGACCTCCGTCACGATGACGGGGCGACAGATTGATGATGGTAAGGCTCTCACCGGGGATTCGTTTACAGTAACAGTTCCGAATGACCTTCCTCCAGGGTTCCATGAAATACGCGTGGATATTTCAGGACTGTTCAGAAAGACGTTCTTTTTTGAGGTAATCGTATGACGGTTGCGCAGCGAGTGGATATGGAGAAGAACATATCGCTGTTCTATGAGGACAACTATGCTCACGTCGGAGACGAGTTACGAAAGCTTGATCTCTTGATTCAACGGCGGGTTGACGCATTCCGTCGGAGGATTCAGACGATGCAGAAAATTCTGCCTGCCCAGCCAATGTATATTCACCATGAAGAAGTCGATTGGCTGCTCTCCCACCATTGTCTCTCTCGCGGCCAAAACGAAGGTTCGGAGAGTGTCGACAGACAATTAGAGCTCTTGCAGAGTCACATCAATGACAAAGTAAACGAAACTGCAAACCGGAGAATCTTTCTCGCACTTCCTCACCTTGCCTATCTGTTCGGGCTGTCGGCTTTTGAGTTGGAGGCTGTAATTGTGTGCCTGGCCCCCGAGTTAGATCGAAAATACGACAAATTGTATGCTTATCTGCAAGATGACATAACACGCAAGAAACCCAGCATCGACCTGGTGTTGAATCTTCTCTGCGAAAGCGAAGCTGAGCAATGGCGCGCCAGAACATTCTTCTCAGATTCTGCACCGCTCTTTCGTACCGAACTCCTGCTCAAGAGCAATGATCCGCAAAGCCCATCAGGGTCCAGCGGTCTGGCTCAATTCCTGCATTTGGATTCACGCGTCCTGAGTTATCTGTTGGGAGATAGTGCTCTCGACGGACGCTTGACAGGCATAGTCAACGTTCTGCAGCCGTTGCCATCCCTGGAGACAGTGCCGGTTGATCCTATGATTAAGGCAAAGCTACGTCGTTTCACTGAGCGACGGTTTTCAGCAAACAATCGCTCTCGGAAACGCGCAATCTTGAACATTCACGGACCTTACGGGGCCGGAAAGAAGGAGCTCGCACGGGGGGTATGTGGGCTACTCAATTGTCCACTTGTTCGACTCGATATGGAGCTTCTCGTGGCGGAAGATTTGAACCGGGAACAAATCCTCAGATTGGCATTTCGGGAAGGATTGCTTCTGCAGGGGGCACTCTACATCGACAACGCGGATGTACTCCTCAAGGAGGAAAACAGTGCAAAGGCGCTTACCAAGAAGCTTGCACAGCTTTGTAATGAGTTTGGATGGCTGACATTCCTGGCCGGAGAGAAGCCGTGGATATGCAAAGGCACGTTTGAGTTACAGGATTTTCTGTCCGTTGGACTCTCAATTCCTGAAGTTCCTCTCCGCAAAGCAGCATGGGAGCACGCACTTGCTCCTCTCACGAAGGATGTGACGTGGGCCGATCAGTTGGCTGCCCAGTTTCATCTGACGCCCGGCCAGATCCGTGATGCAGCAGATTGTGCTGCTGGACAATGTGCCTTGAGTGGAAATGAAGAGAACCTCACATTGCCCGATCTCTTCAAAGCGTGCCGCAGCCAATCGAATCAGAAACTGGGAGAGCTAGCGCTGAAGATCGATCCTCGCTACAGCTGGGGGGACATTGTCCTCCCTGAGGAGAAGCTGGCACAGTTGAAGGAGATCTGCAGTCAGGTCAAGCATCGTTATCGGGTCTTCGGTGAGTGGGGATTTGGCCAGAAGCTCTCGCACGGGAAGGGCATAAGTGTACTGTTTTCCGGTCCGTCGGGCACGGGCAAGACCATGGCCGCTGAGGTGATTGCCCATGAACTCCGCCTCGATTTGTACAAGATCGATCTGTCCGGGGTCGTGAGCAAGTACATCGGTGAAACGGAAAAGAACCTGGCGAAGGTGTTTCAGGAGGCTGAGGCGAGCAACGCCATTCTTTTCTTCGACGAAGCTGACGCGTTGTTTGGAAAGCGGACGGAGGTATCTGATTCCCATGACCGATACGCGAACATAGAGACGAGCTACCTCCTGCAGAAGATGGAGGAGTACGAAGGGGTGGTGATTTTGGCCACCAATCTCCGGGAGAACATGGACGAGGCCTTTACGCGGCGCATCAGGTTCATTGTGGAGTTTCCATTCCCTGATGAGGTAAGCCGGTTGAAGATCTGGCAGACTCACTTCCCCAAAGAAGCGCCCTTGACCGAAGATATTGATTATAAGTATCTGTCGAAGCAATTCCAGATCGCGGGCGGCAATATCAAGAACATTGTGTTGAATGCCGCTTTCCTGGCAGCCGAAAACGGCGGGGTGATCAGCATGGAGCACATACTCCAGGGGACCAAAAGAGAGTTTGAGAAAATCGGAAAACTGTGGAGCGACAAAATCCCCTGTAAGTCCTTAGGTACCACGAATTGAGGGAGGCCATATGCTAGGGACCAGAGAATGGAATAGACAAAACACCGAATCGACTCCTCGTTTGAAAGTCCGCCAGCGTGATGCCGGAGCAAACCTCGATCCATGCGGTGGCTGCAGTGCCTGCCATCAGATGACGAGGATTGATTCAACACGCGGAATGACGGATTGGTTGCCAGAAGCAGGAGAAGGGCTTGGTTTGAAAAGGCCTTGCTCAATTAATTTTTTCCAGCGCAACCTGGGGAACAGCCAACTCCAGTCGGTTGCAGATAGACAGTCAATGTCACGATTCGTCACTTCGAGCGCGGGCGTGCCTGAGATCCAGAGGAAATGTAGCTGTGGCGGTTCCAGTGAAAGTTGTTCGGACGAAGAAAGTGAACTTGAAAAGGTACGAACTAAATTGACGGTCGGTCCCCCTAATGATGTTTATGAGCAGGAAGCCGATCGAATTGCCGATGCAGTCATCCAAATGCCTGAATCACAACCCGGTCCGAACTGCATTGCCTCAAGTCCACTTGCGATCAACTTGAAGCCACTGATGCACGACACGTTGCTTAGGCAACCTGCAGACACGGGAGGGAAGACAACTGAGGAAGAGAATAATCCGCCTGTGGATTGGAACATGCCGGAACCATTAGAATCACCAACGGTAGTCCCAGCGTCAGGAAATCCCCAAACGCAACATGTTGAGAAATGTACGTGGTATACGAAGCATAACGGTGTGCAGTCGAACAAGGCTTCCGAAAAGACACCCGTCACAAAATCGCTCGTTGAAGTCATGAATCAGAGAGGACAACCTCTAGACAATTCGGTGCGGTCTTTCTTTGAGCCCAGATTCGGCTATGTGTTCGGCGACGTCCGAATACATACGGATGCTCGTGCTGCTGAATCGGCCAGTGAATACAATGCCCTGGCCTATACTCTGGGTGACAACATAGTGTTCGGGGCTGGTCAGTATGCTCCAGATACCGCCGCCGGGTTACGGCTCATCGCTCATGAATTGTCCCACGTCGTGCAGCGGAACCCTTCTCGGTCAAATACTAATTCTTGGGTGTCGACAAATGGGGTGGCCAGGACTCTATCAGCTGATGGAAATATGATCCTTCAGCGATGGTCAATCGGTAGCCCTGTCCCTGGAATCAATACGATAGTATGCAATGGTTCAGGGGGGGTCGCCACACAACTTGGTGCTACAGGTGACGCGCAGCAAACGGCGTGCCTCAGAGACTGCATTGAGATTCATGAGCAGAGCCACAGGGCAGATGCTCTCGCTGAGAACGCAAATATATGCAGCGCCGCAACTGCAGGCAATACCGTAAGACCTGATGCAGGTGCACAGCAAAAGGCAACGGAAATCAAGGCTTCTAATGCTGAAATAACATGTCTGAGAGGTAAATTGGCCGGTGCCAGCGCTACGTGTCAGCCAATAATCAACACCCGGATAACGCAGATGGAGGCCTATCGTGATTCATTCCGATAGAGAGGACTTGATGGCAACAACGCCTTAGTCTGATGGCATTTGACGCGAGGAATGCTCTTTACACTGAACAAAGAAGTTAGTGTTCAAAGGGGGTTGAGAAAATGAGAACTTCGATTGAAATGGACGTCCAAGGGCAAAGCTATCCTGAGTACAGTCTAAGCATTGCACTGACTAACAAATCGGAGGGACCACTCACAGTTTATCGGCATTCATTAGCATGGATCGGTTGGCATAGCATAGTATTAGTGGCTGTTAAGGAGGATGCTGTCGGGACCTTACTTGAAAAAAACACTCTTATAGACGATGCGGGGCCAAGCATGCTGACTATCAAATCAGGGGAAACTTTAGCTGGCAAGATATCACTGGTCGAGCGATTCCCCAACTTTCTGGAAGCGCTTGAAGAACGGAATGTGATCGTTTTTTGGAGTTATAATCTCCAGCCTGTGGACGCCTCCCCTTCGGAGACAGCAGGTGGTTTTGTACATTTCTCAAAAACGTGAAATTACCTCAAGGTGCGGTTAATGCTGGGCGGTCTCACAAACAAACCCAAGATCCTCCGCGGCGCATTCGTGGAATACGGCCTCAGCCTTCCGCCGCTTGTTGTGGTGTTTCAATTCAATCCAATCCAACTTACCCGTAACCGGAGCTTGACTTTCACAGTTCCCGGCAAACAAGGAGACCAGAAGACTTCAATCAGGAAGTTTCATCAAGAGTACAATGATCTTGGCAAGTTGCGAGATGATCAACAGGTGGATGTCCAGGAAGAATCTGTCGGCTTTGAAATTCGTTTGGACGCCACGGACAAGCTAAACGACGGAGATGCTGTCACTGGGCAATTCGGAATCGCACCTCAACTTGCCACGCTCGAGTTGATGGTTCATCCGAAGGACGAAAGTCTCATCGGACAAGCCCTGGGTTCCTTACTTGGATCTTCGGGTGGATTCAGTTTCACAAAATCGCAGAATCCTCCTTTGGTGCTTTTCATCTGGGGACGGAAACGAGTTTTACCAGTGAACATCAACAGTATGAATATCACCGAAACAGAATTCAGTACGGATCTTAATCCGATACGCGCTACGGTTGCCGTCAATGTAACGGTTATCGAGGGCAAGAGTCTTCCTTACATGTACACCAAAGCAATGAAAGAAGCCATGTCGGTGCTGAACTTAGCCAACATAACCGACATCGCCAATGTAATAATCCCAGGGTAAACGGTCCATGGTTTCGAAAATCTCTCGATACCGGAAACTGACGGATATCGTTGCTGCCGATGCATACGGTCGAAGATTGGTTTCCAAGGACCTGCGGCTTCTTCCGGAAGTGAAGGGCACATTTCTTCACACGGTAGAAGAAGCAGATCGACTAGACATTCTCTCTTACAAGTACTATAAGGAGCCAAGAAAATGGTGGCGGATCTGTGATGCCAACGCTGAATTCCTGTCGCCCCAGGCACTCTTGGGGAAGGAGCCAATTGTATCTGATCGGTTTCCCCTGACGTTCGATGACAACGGTACAAGTCCTCCTTGGGCAGTCCTCTTGAAGAGCCTTTCAGAACGAATTGGCGTCGAAGATGTCATAATCGAAGATGACACTCTTCTGGTACCACGAGAGGAGACATATGAAGGTCAAAAGGTGACAGTCCAAGCTGAACAACATAAGCGTGTGGTCTTGATCACCTACAACCGGATGAACGTGACTGCCAGGGAGTTGGCCGACGCAATGGCCGCGGCAGGCTTTAGCGTAAGTCAGCCGGCAAATATCGGAAGGACTGGAAAGAGAATAGTAATACCGCCGGATATCGTTGGATAGGTGGCTTATCATGGAGTGCGAGAATTTCTCCATAAAGATCGAAAGTGAAGAACCAAGCGACGTTTATCCTGACCTCCTCAGTCTGGAAGTTGAGCTGGATGACGAACTGGCGGGAATGTTTAGAATGCAGATCGCCTTACCGCTGCAGCCAGACGGAACATGGAAGTACCTCGATGATGAAAGATTCGCGGTCTGGAAAAGAGCGACTGTCACTTCTGGTTTTGAAAGCGCCACAGAAGAGATCATTGATGGTTACATAACGCATCTCAAACCTCATTTTGACCCCGATCCTTCCCAATGTACGCTGGAAATCTGGGGGATGGATGGCAGCGTCCTCATGGACCGGGAAGAGAAATTGAAGGATTGGCCCAATAAGAAAGACAGCGACATTGCATCGGAGATTTACAGTCTCTATGGTCTCACTCCAGTGGTGGAGGACACTGTGGTGGTTCACGATGAAGCGGTTTCAACTATTATTCAGCGGGAAACGGACATACAGTTTCTGAAACGCCTTGCTCTCAGAAACGGATGTGAGTGTTACGTGGAGGGGGAAAAGGGCTACTTTCAGAAGCCAAAAGTAGATGCTGCACCGCAGCCGGTGCTTGCTGTCCATTTCGGAGATGAGACGAACCTCAACCGCTTTTCTCTTGAAATCAATGCTCTCGAGCCAGCAAACGTGGCCATGTCTCAGCTGGATCGGGCGACTAAGGCGGTTCTAGACGCATCAGCAGTAAGCAGCCAGCAGACAGTCCTAGGCAAAACGAATGCTCTGGGACTGCTCACCGCTGGCATAAATCCCGGACAGGTCTACATCGGCATGAATGTGGCAACGGGAAATCCTGAAATGGTTGCCCTCTGTCAAGGCATCTTCCACCAGGCAGAGTGGTTTTTGACGGGAGAAGGAGAGATCGCCGGCAATCACTACGGACATGCGCTGAAGCCCAGGGGGACCGTGGCCATAAAAGGTGTCGGCGAGACGTACAGCGGCGTCTACTACGTTACTCACGTGACTCATTCCTTCACGTCTGAAGGATACACGCAGTCTTTTCGAGTGAAGCGAAACGCAATCATGCCGACGGGTTCAGAGGACTTTGCCGCATCGTCCGGATAACTGGTCGGACTGCTTTGGGAGGTCATGGGTGAGTTTGGAAAGAATCGTAGCGACGCTGATCAGGAAAGTCGAACACCGCTTCTACGGGAAGTACCGCGGCATCGTCGTCGATAACGTAGACCCGGAACACCTCGGAAGGCTCAAAGTCAGGGTCCCGAGCGTTTTGGGCAGCAACGTCGTGACCGGCTGGGCGTTGCCCTGCGCCCCTTACGGTGGGGATGTGAATCAAGGGTTTTTCTTTGTTCCTGAAGTCGGGGCAGGTGTGTGGGTTGAGTTTGAGGAAGGGGACTTGGAATTTCCAATTTGGGTTGGGACATTCTGGAGCAAACCCGGAGGCGATAGCGAAGTGCCGAAACCCAACAAACCCGATGGGGGCGAGGAAAGCAGCGTCCAGGATCCTCCAACCAGGAAGATCATCAAGACAAAAAAAGGACATACGATCCAGTTTGAAGACGCAGACGGAAATGATATGGTGACAATTCTCGAGGCGGCGAACAACAATGTGATTACGATGGACGGTAATGGGGTGAGGATTTCCGACGGGAAAAACAAGCAAGACATTGTGCTTGATAGCTCTGGCGTCACCATCTCCGACATGAATGGCAACAAGATAGTCATGGGATCTCCAGGCATTCAAATAGGCAGTAGCGGGGCAGCTCAGCAGTTTGTCCTGGGCACTCTGTTCAAGGCTCAGGTGACCAGTTTTATCGCCGCGCTCAGCACGCATACGCATATCGGCAACATGGGCGCCCCAACTTCGCCTCCTGTTGCACCAATGGAACTAGAAGTGCCGTTATCGTCAAAACACAAGGTGGAA
Source organism: Bacteroidota bacterium (assembly GCA_049522195.1). Lineage (GTDB taxonomy): Bacteria > Bacteroidota > Ignavibacteria > UBA10030 > UBA10030 > UBA9647. The sequence goes on along the minus strand of JBEKOB010000020.1, from coordinate 6,698 downwards.
TAAGCGAACATGGCGCTTATCATCGGTTCAGAAGACGCCGCTGGAGGTATGAGCCTCCTTATCTATCAAGAATTGGACAGGCTACTTTCTCCGTCTCTACAACAGGCGGTCAACACTGCTCAAGACGAGGCAAAGAAGGGGGCGCAAGAGGCGCTCGACGGAGCCAGAGCGGGCTGGAAGAAGTTATCGTATGCGATTGCCAACGGAGTCATCGCACATATTCTGACAAACCTGGAGATATGTGGCGTCGCGACTCATGGTAATGTAAGCGGCGCTGTGGTAAGTGGTAATACGGGGACGGCTCTTCCCAACAACCATTCGCATAGCGTAAACCTCTCGGGGATACAAAACAATATTGTATTCACTCAAAACAATGATGGCACAGGCCACATCAGATAAGGGCGTGAACAGAGGTGAACACGACTTTCGGTTTCCCCTTTGCAGTTAATGAAGCGGGGCGCATTACGGCGACTGGTGGCGATGAGGCTATCCGGGGCAAGATCATCCAGGTGCTCTTTACCGCGCCAGGAGAGCGTGTCAATCGCCCCGACTTTGGATGCGGACTCTTCAATCTGGTTTTTGAGCCCAATGATGCCACGCTCGCGGCAGCCATGGAGTTCACGATTGGGGAGGCGTTGGTACGATGGCTGGGGGACGACATACTGGTGGACTATGTGCAGGCGGAATCCTCAGACGAGACCATAAACATAGAGGTCATCTACACAAACAAACAGGATCTTGCAAGGCAGGCTGTGCGGATACAGTTCAAGTAACAATGAATTGAAGGTTTGGCAAAGTGATGAATAGCCGGTTCGCTGAATAGATAATGAGGCTTCCAACATCCCCTGAATCCAGTGCTCCAATAATTCAACAATCCGATATTCCAACCGGCACATGTGGTGACCGAACTAAATGAGGCTGATGGATGGCTGAGATAAAAAATGTCAATGGGCACAACGTCATAGACTACATGGCGCGCGATTTCGACAGCATCCTTCAATCTATGCAAGAGCAGATCCCAACCAAACTACCGGAGTGGAAGGAATTTGCCTCCGAGGCGGACTTCGGAAATGTCCTGCTGCAGCTCTTTGCGCACATGGGAGATATCCTTAGTTACTACCAAGACCGCATAGCTAACGAAAGCTTTCTCGGGACTGCGCAAACCCGGCGCAGTATAATTCATCATCTCCGTCTGATTGGTTATCGGCTTGCTACTGCTGCGCCTGCTTCTACAAGTCTGAGGCTTGTCGTGCCCGCAACCTGTAACGAAACTGTCACCATCAGTAAAGGCAATGCCTTCGCGACCAAAAGCCAGAAGGATAAACCTAGTGTACACTTCGAGTACGTTGGTGAAACGCCTCTGACGATCAACTGTAGTCTTCTGAGCGCGGTCGACGGCAAGAAGACTTTTGAGTCAATACCTGTGGAAGAGGGCCGCTTGGTGAAAGACGAGATCCTTGGTGTCTCTGATGGCGCACCGGATCAAAGACTCCCGTTAGCTCACGCGGGCCTCATTCTTCGATCATTGGGAAAAGGGCAAGATATCAACAGAGATATCATTCTGATCAGCGACTTGGGCGGCGTGATTGACGAGTGGACATTGCAGGAAAGTCTCGCGTTCAGCCGCGAAAGCCAGAAGGACTACATCATTGAAATTGACGAGGATGATCGTGCCACGGTCATCTTTGGGGATGGCGCCTTTGGAGCAATACCGCCGAGCGGTGCCACGATTAAAGTGACTTATCGTGTCGGAGGCGGCAAAGCCGGCAATGTTGCGAAAGGCAGCATTACAACGATCGTAGACGCGCCCCAGCTTGCGCTTCTTGGCGCACAAGTCACGAATCCGGACGCAGCCACAGGTGGGGCGGAACGGGAGAGCATCGAGCATGCCGCTTTGCACGCACCCAGCGTGTTCCGTTCGCTCAAACGCGCCGTGACAACGGAAGACTACGAAGCGCTTGCGCTTGACTTCAAAGGCGTTGGGAAAGTTCGCGCCGAGGCAACCAATTGGAATACCATAGCGCTGTTTGTCGCGCCGGAAGGGGGAGGACAAGTGAGTGACGTGCTTGAAGCCAACCTCCTATCCTATTTTGAAGACAAGCGGGCGGTGTCAACGATTATCGAAATTAAAGACGTGGATTATGTGAAGGTCTTTGTCACTGCGACAGTGGGCGTGCAGAGTTTCTATTCACAAGAGGATATTAGAGACAAGGTCAAACAGGCAGCCGCGAAACTACTGGTTTTTGAGAATGTCGATTTTGGCACCACGATCTACCTCAGCAAGTTCTTCGAGGCGATTGAAGCCATCGACGGGGTGGAGTATGTGAATATTACCGAATTTCGGGCTGAAGGTAGACCCCCGAATGGAGGCCAGCCACCGGATAAGTTCGAGAGCTCCGGAAAGCTGTCGTTATCCAATAATGAGATTCCGACAGTGCCGGATGATCGGGAATACGATGGTGGAATTAGGATCGAGAGGATGGAGGGCGGAATCTAAGCATGCGACTTGAGAAGATCACAGCTCGACCTCATCCTCTGGGCAACCGAATATCGCTAGGGTGGATCAACCCGCACCCGGACCAATATCCGGGAGTGCGGATAATCCGTCGAGAAGGTACTCATCCGATCTCGCCGACCGATGGCGTTTCGTTAGGAGAGCGCAACGCCCTTCTCTTTACTCTTTCGCTGAGTTTTATCAATGACCTGAACTTGCAGACTCTCTCTCAGACGCTTCGCCAGGAGTTTCTCAATAACCAAGTATCATTATCCGAAAGTGCCGCTTCAATTGTTGATCTGGCAGGTAGAAAATGGCAAATCACCGATAAGGAACACGCGTACATCATCCAAAAAAACAATGGGGGACTTGACGTCTTTGATGAGGGACCGTCCTCGATAGTGGATCTAAACCTGAAGGCGGAGACGGTATACTACTACACTCTGTTTCTCTTCAAAAGTGATCCGCGGGAATATGATTACGATCCTCATAACAGGATCTCGGCAATGGCCTCATCTCCGTATGACCTCGCCGGCCAAATGATGGCGCTCCTGCCTGCTATCTATCATCGCTATGACACGGCACTGCCGAAACCGCCGTTCCCAGATGGGATGTCCGAACAGGATAGGCAAAGAGGGCAATTACGCCGCTTTCTGGATTTGCCGGGCAGCCATCTCGATCAGGTTTACAGTTTTGCCAAGGCCACACTCAATCTGTACGACATCGACCGAACAGATGGGATCGTACTACCGCTCTTAGCCCAATGGATCGGATGGGACACGGACTTCACCCTCGGCATCGCGGGGCAACGAAACGAAATCCGTTCTGCTCCGGCATGGTATGAAACTGTTGGCATAATCCCCACGGCTGAGGCCACTATCAAGCGCATCAGCGGCTGGGAGAGCCGCACAAAGGAATTTGTTCACAACGTCTTTCTCTCCAACAGTCCCGAACGTATGAATTTGTGGGAACGGGAGCGCAATAGTAATGGTGATTGGACGGCGCCCACTTCTCCGCTCTCACTCAACTTTGCCTATGAAGGGAGACCCGCAGCAGTTCGCGACGCAGAAGGGACACTTTGGCTCTTTTACCACACTCTCCGGAATCGTGGGTGGAATATCTGGTTCAAAACTTATCGCGAGGATCGAGAGCCCAGATGGGCGCCGAGTCAGCCTCTAACCAACGCCGTTCAGCTGGATAAGCATCCTGCGTCCGTTGTGCAAGGGACAAAGCTATGGGTATTCTGGGAAGCCTACGATGAGGTGAGTCGAGAGTCGCACATCAATTACCGCATTCTCACCGGAGGCACTTGGTCAACCACAGAACTCAGTGAACCCTTTACAGACACCAACAATGAGCGCGTGAAGCCCTGCGCTGTGGCTGATAATGAAGACGGAGTGTGGTTGTTCTGGATGGAAAAAGTGGGGGCTCGTTGGCAGTTGCAGTACAATTGGCATGATGGAGCGGCCTGGGGTTCCGTCGCGAATTTCCCTTTGGATGGTGTGGATGACCCAAGGATTCAGGGGGACCCGTTTGTTCTATTTCATTCCACGGATGCAACCCATCGCGTTTGGGTTTTTTGGGCGCGCAAGGAACCTTCAAGCGACCCTCATCTAACACGCTGGCAGATTGCGTATCGTGTGAAGCGGGATATTGTCCCTAATACTACAGCTGACTGGAGTGAAATCTATCTTTTGCCGAAAGCAACACTAGATCATGACGACCTTGAGCCCGCCGCCGTAATTACTTCAGCCGGAAACATCGAGTTGTTCTGGAGCTCTAATCAAGGTGGAAGTTGGTCCATCTGGCGCAGTACATTGGAGGTGACGACCAATCTCTGGGGGAGCGCTGAGCAGATCACCAGCAACCCCTATTCCCATCGTGATCCCCTGCCACTCGCGATTCATAACGCGACCATGCTAGTCTACCGGTCCAACGAAAGCTTGGTCCGTACCAGCAGCGTCTATCGAGCGACGGAAACAGTCGATTTCCGCTACGCTGGATCTACGACGGTGGATACGCGTAATGCGGCGAAGATTGCTTTGCGGGACGCCTTTGAGGACTTTCAGACCTATACTTATGATACGCAGAAGACGAGCAATGATTGGTACGCCAGGGATACTGTTGGAGCTTTTCTCACCCCGAATACTGAGGATGACCTGGCCATCGTTCGCAGACGGAATATTATTGCCGGCGTGCTGAGAAAGTTCTTGCCGATTCAGGTACGAGGCGTATTCCTGCTTCGAGAGGTTCACTATGAACTGGTCTATACCTACGATGATCCAGAGGTTGAGCCACAGCACCGCGTCAGTGAGCAGATGATTGACACCATTCTGAGCGAAGTCCATCGAGGATTGGCAGACAGTTATCTGGACCGCGCCGGTTTTCGCTGGTTGCGCACATGGGAAGCTGGACAGTCTGAAAGCGTTCTGCCTGATCTCAGTGCAACACCGCCCAATTTGACATTTCGTCTATTTTTGAAAGGCGTTGCCGAAGGAGCATAACTCATGCCTGATATGATGATCAAAGGAGTTTATCGCGACCGGCTTCTTGATGCGGAAGGCCGTGAAATTCATGATTCGGGGTGGCAGTCCAATGTGATCGTTCTGCGTTGCCGCGTGCTGCTGGCTGCGTTCATGAGAAACGATAATGCCTTGGGCATCAGGTGGTTGCAGGTCGGTCGCGGTGACGCGGCCTGGGATTCGACGCCACCCCCGGTGCCCGATCCCACTGTGATTACGCAGCTAGTCGATAGCAGTCCCTTCCCAATTCCGCACATGGCTTTGAGCTTCCAATATCTTAACTCTCATGATGAGTTCGTAAGTGAGTCGACAAACCGGATCCAGATCGTTGCCACGCTGGGCGAAAACCAACCGACTCCGGCAACTGATCCCCCCTATCCACTTCGCGAATTTGGTTTGTTCGGCGAATTGAACGGCGCACCGTATATGATCGACTACATCCGCCATCCCCTGATTGAAAAGGACGGCGCAGCCACCCTTGAACGAAAGGTGCGTTTAATCTTCTGAATCGAAAGGCAAGCCAGTCATGGGCAATTATTCAGACGATCCACACAATGTTTTGCTTGATGCTCTGAGCAAGGGCTACGACCGGGTTCGCTTTCAGCAGGCAAAGCCGGTGCTTGACCGAGAGCTGAATTTGCTCGGCGACCTGGCCAGTCCGCAGCGCATTGCGGAGCATCATATCGGTAATGGGGTGCCAGCCGGCGGCAATGACTTTCACATCACTGGTCTCGATGTCGCGGCGAGCAATTTCACGATTGAAGCCGGACGCTGTCTCGTAGCCGGACAAGAAGTGGTGCTCGACGCCAACACGACCTACAAGGGCCAACCGCATCAGGTACATGTTGCTCCGTTTCCCGCCGGAACGAGCAACGTATATCTGCGTGTCTTCCGCAGCGAAGTAACCGGCACGCAAGATTCGGATCTAAACAACACCGGCGCCGGTGATGTCGGCTTTGAGACTTCGGTGCGGGAGAAAGTGGAATGGGAGGCTTTGGTGACGACGACCTCGATCACAACGCCCGATCATTTCCTGTTAGCGACGATCAACACTACGACAAGCACGGTGCAAGATCATCGGCGGAATCTAACGATGGCAGTGATTCAGGATGAAATTGCGCTTGCGCGTGGTAACACAAACGGGCTGAACGACAGGCTTAATGCGAGCCTCGCCTCCGATGGTACGCTGAATGCGAGTGTCGTTGGCACTTCCCAGCTTAGTGATAACGCCGTGATCGCGAGCAAGATTGGAAATGGCGCGATAATTCAGTCAAAAGTCGGTCCTGGTTCGATTGCACTCCGAGAAATGAAGACGACAGTTGCGAGCGAGGGAACGATTGCAGCAATCGCTGCGAATGGATCAGCGGTCATACCACCTTCGATTTCTATTTTTCCGGTAGCGCTGCCGGCCGGTTACTATCTCCTCAGTATTTCGATCACGAATGCGCCTGGAGCGAACACAACATTTCGCGTCAACTGGCAGGAAGAATACGTAGTCTCTCAAAGCAAATTTGGAATCATTTCAAGAAACACTGTGGGCCGGCAATGGCGAATCAATAATCTGACGGCGAATCCAGTCAGCATAGCCTTCAAGATTTATCGGATTGAAGAAACGTGAATTCGATTGCGGAGCGACAAGCCATGAGAACGTTCGTGACATTCGACAAACACGGCAACATCCT
>JBEKOB010000019.1:0-58471 GCA_049522195.1 Bacteroidota bacterium | reverse complement strand
TTACGTGGCGATTGATTCGTTGCATGTGATTGGGAAACTGACCCTTGGCGAGAACATCGGCGACTTCGCGGGACTTTCGATCGCGTATACTGCACTCGAGAAGACACTCGCCGGCAAACCGAAACAACTGATCGACGGCTTCACCCCCCAGCAGCGATTCTTCCTTGCGTGGGCTCAGATCTGGCGGACCAACAGCACACCCGAGGCGTTGCGCCTGCAAGTACGAACGGATTCTCACTCCCCGGCGCGCTTCAGGACAAACGGACCACTTTCGAATATCCCTGGATTCTATGAGGCATTCGGTTGTGCCGAAGGAAGCCCGATGGTCCGGCCGCAGGAAGTCCGCCCCAAGATTTGGTGACCTGAAATCACCTGTTTACGAGGAAAAAGACCGGATCAGATGATCCGGTTTTTTTTGTCTGCCCTTTTGTACTCTTTTGAACAAAGTCTCGTGCACCGAACATCAGCCTTGAACAAGTCAAGACTGTGAAGTACCTTGGATTCACCGAATCAGCTCTCTATCAACCAAGGACCCGCCATGCCTCTTCCACCGCCAGCTCACCCTCAACAAGGTGCACCAACGCTTCCACGCGTTGCGCTCGAACAAATCGACGTAGGCACGCTTTCGAAGGACAAGATCCGTGAGCTTTTCCGGGCGGGCAAACTTCCGACCTCTGAATCGATTGTCGAAGAGATTTTTCAGCGGGCTACGAAAATAGGAGCGACAGATCTCCATTTCGAGCCCATCGAAGGCGAACTGCGGATCAGGGTCGGTCATGAAGGAATCCTGAAAAGGCTCGTGTCACTTCCGCCAGACATGACAGACAGTATCACCAGCATTTTAAAAACGCGGGCAACGCTCAACCAATTCGAAAAGAAGAAGCCGCAGGAAGGACGATTCTCAGCAACCTACCAGGGGGAATCCTATGATTTCAGGGTGAGCCTCATCCCCGTTTTGAGCGGTGAGAGAGCCGAAGTCCGCCTTCTGCGAAAAACGAAGAAGATCGCTCGTCTCGAAGAGCTTGGCTACGGCCTTCACGCACTGGAGCAGATACAGAATCTGCTGCTATCTCCCAAAGGGCTGATTCTTTTTACAGGGCCGAGCGGAAGCGGCAAGACAACGTCGGTCTACGCCGCCGCGAACGCGGTCGAGACGCCGGAAAAATGCGTCATCACAGTCGAGGATCCCGTCGAGTATCGTCTCCCGTTCGCAAGCCAGGTCCAGCTTCCCTCTGACCGTTCCTTCAATTTCGCGGACGCTCTCCGGGCGATTCTGCGGCAGAACCCGAACGTCATTCTCGTCGGTGAAATCCGTGATGCTGAAACCGGCGCGGTGGCGGCTGAAGCAGCGTTGACAGGCAATCTGGTGTTGAGTACCATGCTCTCGACGGATGCGATCGGCGTCATCCCCCGGTTGCTGAATCTCGGCATCCAACCGTTCTGGCTTGCCTCGACAATGTCAGGCGTCGTGTACCAGGAGCTCATACGAAAGATCTGTCCCGACTGCAAACAAGAGGTGGAGCCGAAGGAGGAGGAGCTTGCAGAAATCAAACCACATCTGCAGCAAGGCGTTGACTATTTCTTCTGCGAAGGGAAAGGATGCCCAAGTTGCGACGGGACGGGATATCAGGGAAGGACTGTCATCAGCGAGATCATCCCAATCAGCATGCCGTTCCGAGATCTCATACTCCAGGGGGCTTCCATCTTGAAGATGAGGCAGGAGGCCTCCGACTGCGGATTTCAGGGTATCCGCGTTGATGCTGCTGAAAAGGTTGCGATGGGGCTTACTTCGGTTTCCGAGTTCGTGCGCGTGCTCGGATAGAGGTGGGTCGCTTCTGCTGCCGACTCTCCTGCGGATCATTGAGCAGGAGCTTTTCTGCAACCGACTTCTTCAATCCTCTGGCGATCTGCTCGTACGAGTGATCGATCATCGTCCTCAGTTCCTGCGGAGGGATCGATCCATCGAGGACAACTGTGTTCCAATGCACTTTGTTCATGTGGTAACCAGGTCGTACTGCTTCGTACCTCTCCCGTAAATCCACGGCGAGCTCCGGATCGCACTTCAGGTTCATCGTCAGCGGGTGTTCGTCCAGGTTCATCAGCAGAAACATCTTCCCCTCGACTTTAAACACGAGCACCCCTTCCCCGAACGGGAATCCCTCGGTGATTTTCCCCTTCTTCTTCAGGCAGTATTCACGTATGGCGTCGGCGTTCATCGTTTCGCTCGTTCTTGCTACCCCTTTTGCTGTCCGAGAGTTGAACTCTCGGACATGGGCCATCTTCGACAGTTGGACTGTCGAAGAACAACTGGAAAAGAAGAGCTAGCCCCTTCCCATCGCCGAGCCGATGGACGCAACGGCTCCGGTCACAGCGTTTGTCAGCATCCCTACCTCAGAATTGAAACTGACGAGCCTCATTCCCTTTGTTGCCCAATGCGATGCAAGGGTAAGATCATTCATGTGAACCGCGGGGTACACATTGTGTCGCTTGCACGCCTCGATGACAGAACTGATGGAGGAAACGAGAAGAGGATCCGTCATTTTACCGGCAATCCCCAGTGCAACAGAGAGATCAGTCGGTCCGACGAGGGCAACGTCCACTCCTTCGATGCTCAGGATCTCATCCACCCGTTCAAGTGCCTGTTTCGTTTCAATTTGCACAACCAGCATCGACTCCTCGTTCGCGTCCTTCATCGTATCTACGATCGATCCTGACCTCAGGTCAGTATGACCGCGAGCAACCACGCTTCCTCTTCGTCCAAGCGGGGGATACTTCATCATCTGAAGAATTTCCTTCACCTGTTGTGGCTCCGTTATCCTCGGAGCCATAATAGCCTGTGCACCAGCATCGAGAGGTTGGACGATATGAGCATACGACCATTCAGGAACCCGAACGATCGGTGTAACACCAAGCTGCCTTGCCGCACGACTGAGATCACAAAGGGTCTCTATATTGAAGGCGCCATGCTCATTGTCGATAATGACGAAATCGAGGCCTGCATTGGCCACCATCTGCATGACCGAAGGCTGCCTTATTTCGACGATCATTGTGCCGATCGCTGATTTCCCTTCACGAAGAACTTTCTTGAGACGATTCGATGGAATGATTGATGGAGACATGATCGGTTTCCTCTCTGACAATGTTCTATGCGATCTACTTCGTTTTGCCGTAGCGCTTGAACGCGGAAGATAAAATGCCAAACTGGTCGGTCAATAATCCTTCATAGCCGCACGGCCATCCGTCCCAATAGCGCGCATCGAGGCCACTCTTGCAGGCGCCGTATACCAATCCGTCTGCGAGACTGCTGCACAGGTGATCCAGGAGATAATCTGCTTCCTTGCTCATCCCAACAACATAGAGAGCATCGACAAAATGGCGGGCCTGCGAATGCGTGCAGGCACCGTTCCCATAGAATCCGTGGGGATAGCCCTGCATAATGTCGGCGAGATCTTCATCCGGTATCGGCCACAGGCTGATCGGGAGGCCAAAACGGGCATTTGGTATTTTTACCCGTCTTGTTTCCTGCCAGAGTTTCTCGATGATGGCTTGTGCATCGATGTCGTCCAGCAGTCCGCCGCAAACAGCAGCTCCGTTCACCGCCAGGAAGCCATAATCGTGCAACTTGTCCTCCGCACACCTCCATCCTGCAAGCCAACCCGTCTCACGGTTGAAGAAAGTCGGCCGGTAGTTCTTGCGCAGGAGCGATGCCCATGCAGACAAGCCTTCTGCGAGATCGGGATGACCGAGAGTCGGGAGGACAGTCGCGAGAGTCGTGAGCGCGGGATACAAGAGGGCGTTTGTCCAGGAATCCTTCCACCCAAACGAAATAACATCCATCCAGGTAGTGCTCCACTGCCCCGTGCCGCTGACACCAGTGCGGTACTTGCTTTCAATCAGTCCGTCTTTGTCGAGATCCCGGGCTCTCATCTGCTTCAACTTCTTCTGGATCTGTGAGCGGTGAAGACTGACCCATTCAACAGTACCGCTGTGCCGCAAGTAGTCTGCGAGGCCGAGAAGTCCTGCCGTTCCCGTCATGAGGTACTCGTCTTCTGCTTCATGGACTTTCCCGTCCTGAAGCAGTGGTCCGCTGGCGTATCCGGGACCTCCGTCAAGCCAGCGTTCGAGCGAATCGCGAAGGAGGTCGACAGGTTCGAGATTCGGGAGGATGGGATCCATTCTCGTCGTAATCGCCGACCAGTTGTCCATGCAAATGGGACAGTGCATGGAATTGCCGTTGTTGCTCAGAGTTCCAGTGTCGGCCCTATAGGTGAGCGCCGTAAGTGAGCAGCGCTTCACTGCTTTGACGACGCTCTCGGGAGATCCTTCGGAGAGCGATGTATAGACCGAATCGACTGTCATCTCGATGTCACCGACAAAGCGACCGGCAGGCAGAAGATAATCTCCTTCGGGTTGGAGAACTTCACCCAGTTTCAACTCGCTGGTGGTCATGTTCAGCGGGCGGTCAGAGTCAGACCGCCACATCGCATCGCCACTTGTCGAGGTCACCTTCAGAGTCCCGAAGCGCGGCATGTGGAGCAGCGCGGGGAGCTCCATGACTCCAGTCTCCCCCCGTCGCTTTATCTTCCCCAGGACGTGCACTGCCGATGCCAAGCTGTTCAATCCGATCATCCAAGCAGAGCTACGCCACGCCCGGATTGTCCGGTCGCCGATCCGCTCCGCGTGAAGTTGAAGACGATCCTCCAGAATTGTCCAATTCAAAATGTACCGCTGACCAGAAGCCTTCAGCTGCATGTCGTATGAGACAGTATTACCTTCCACGCGAGTTCGCCCTTCGACGTCGTGGCGTAGCACAGTAGCTGCAGCAGGCACAGCGCCAACTTGCGACAGGTGCACTCCTTGGAAGAAGGAGCCCGGCTGGAGTTTGAGAACGTTCGTTCCTGTCCTCCCCATTCCTTCCTCGTCAATGGAAAGGATTGAGAACCCAGCACGATTCAGACGAAATCCGACATCGAGAAACCTCGACCGGAATCTGACTTCGCCGGCATCGTTTGTCGCCGAGATCGTCGGAGGTACTCCGGTGAGATCGAGGTGCTCCAGCGCGAGTACTCTTTCTCTGCGGGGAGCGGTTTTCCCGGACGGTGTACCATCGAGGATAAAGGCGCCCGACGCGAGGTTCCATGAAGTCCACCAATTATCGATCCCGCATCTTCTCGCCTCGATGATCACCGCGTTGGTCTCATTATTCCCGAGATCGAACCACACAGGTTTCTCGCCCGGCGAAGGAACTTCGGATTCGGAGAGCAGCACTGACCATTCCGTTCCAGTCCAGATCAGCACTCGCAGAGCGGTAACCCAATCAAGATCCTGCCGGCTGCCGCACTTATGGTACCCTGCGGCTTTTTGCAGTCCGATTCTTCCCAACCGAGCCGGAGCATGAAGTTGAAGCACACGAGTGTGGATAATCCTGTTGCGTGGGGCTCCGTCCTCTCCTGCAATCGGAGCAGTCCAAAGGGCTCTGCAACCAGAGAGATACTGCCGAGTAGCGGTATCCCCCATAGGGGGTTCAATATCTTTGAGAGTAAGAAGATCTATCATAGGTTGGCACTAAGAAACTCAGACGAGGTCAGTTTGAATCACAAAAAAGCCGGATACTGGATCCGGCCTTTCGACTTTGCGCACACACGGTGCTTTGCGGGTCGCGATTGCCAGGAGACTAGGCTTGAGGTTGAAAGCGCTCAACTTCCTCCAACACGGCGCTGACAATTTCCTCCTCCTTCACGCGTCTTACAACTTCGCCTTTGCGGTACAGTATTGCGACACCTTTTCCGGCAGCGACTCCGATATCGGCTTCACTTGCCTCACCGGGGCCATTCACAACGCAGCCGAGCACGGCGATTTTCACCGGCTTCTTCACGCCGGCAAGTTTCTCTTCAAGCTGGGCCATGATGCCGAAGAGATCGACTTCGAGCCTTCCGCACGTCGGGCAGGCAATGAGCTCCAAGCTCCGACTCGCCAGGCTCAGTGACCGGAGAATCTCCTTCCCTACTTCAACTTCCTTGACCGGGTCGTCCGTCAAAGAAACACGTATCGTATCACCAATGCCTTCAGATAGCAGCGTACCGATCCCAACTGCGGATTTGATTGTCCCCACACGTGTCGTCCCGGCTTCCGTCACTCCCAAGTGGAGAGGGATATCCGTCCGCTGTGCAACGAGACGGTATGCTTCGATCATCAGCTTTACGTCGGTCGACTTAACGGAGATCACGACATCCTTGAAATCAAACTCATCACAGATACCGACGTGTCGCATCGCACTCTCGTAGAGCGCTTCCGCCGTCGGATAGCCATGTTTTTCAAGAATGTCTTCTTCGAGCGAACCGGAATTGACGCCGATTCGGATCGGAATCCCTTTGTCCTTGCATGCCGTCAACACCTGGCGGATTCTGTCCTTTGATCCGATGTTGCCCGGATTCAAGCGGACCTTTGCAACGCCGGCTTCAACTGCTTTGAGAGCAAACACGTGATTGAAATGGATATCGGCAACGATCGGCACTGGTGACTGCTGCACAATCTCCTTCATCGCATCGGCCGCCTCTTTGTCGTTCACCGTCACACGCACGATGTCGACACCCGCTTCGGCCGCTGCCCGGATCTGAGCCAGCGTGCCGGCAACATCATCCGTCTTGGTTTTTGTCATCGTCTGGACGGAAATCGGGGCATCGCCGCCGATTTTCACTCCGCCAACCATAACCGAACGGGTTTTCCGGCGCACTCCCACCCTGTACGTTTCATGTCGTGGGGATTGCTGATTGATATCGATGTCAGGCGTTACGAGTGCCATGGGGCTCCGCTGATCGTCAATTGAGTTTCTTACTCGCTTCAAACAAAATCTTCTTCTCCTCTTCAGTCAGGCTCTGATACCCACCGCGACCGATCTTGTCGAGTATCTCATCGATCTTCATCTGGTAGAGCTCCTGCTCCGTCTTCGGCCGCTCGTTGATATCGAACACTTTGGCGTCAACGACTTCCTGCTCCGGTTCTTCTTTGCGCTTGAAGCGTCGAGAGTTGATCCACCACCCAAGACGTTCAACGGCGCCCTGGAACGGGTAATGGCGCGAAAGATAAATGACATACACGAAACCCGCGGCGGCGCCTCCCAGGTGTGCGAGATTCGCGACGGCACTCTGATCGCCGATCGAGAGAACACCCAAGGCAATCATGCCGACGATGAAGTACTTTGCCTTGATCGGAAGGAGGAAATAGAGAAAGATATACCGGTCGGGGAACAACATCGCGAATGCCACAAGGACTGCGTAGACCGCCCCTGACGCGCCGATTGTCGGAATACCCGCCCCCGTGACGCTGATGACGGATGTTGGCTCGAGCAATGGAGCGAGGATGAGCTGCGAAATGCCGGCTGCGACTCCACACAGGAGGTAGAAACCAAGAAACCTGCGTGAACCCCAAACGTGCTCCACTTCCATCCCAAACATCCACAAACCGAACATATTGAAAAGCAGATGCGTGAAGTTCGCGTGCATGAATTGATACGTCACCAGCTGCCACAAGTAGAATCCGTGGCCGAGCGGCATCAAACCGAGATAATAAGTGAAAACAATCTCGAGGGGCATCATATCGAGCGTGAACATTCTGCCCCCCACGCCAATAAGCACAAACACCGCCGTATTGGTAATCAGCAACCACTTGATGACGGGCGGGAAGAATCGAAATCCGCCGAGCATCGTTGGTCTATAGTAATTCCCTTGTCCAGGGTATGATGCCATACAAACTCACAATTGAAATGGATGACGAATCATTTCTCTGCCCGATTTGGCAGACCTGAAACAAATGAGTGTGAGAAGGAGGGACAAGCCCTCTCCCCACACTCACGTTGAAAGAACTTCAGCACTGCAGAATTCCCTATTTGTCGTTTAAAGCAGCCACACCTGGCAGCACTTTCCCCTCGAGAAACTCCAGGGAAGCTCCCCCTCCGGTCGAGACGTGGGAAACCTGCTTATCGAGTCCGGCTTTTGCTATAGCTGACGCGGAATCACCACCGCCGACGATTGTCACCGCTCCACCCTTTGTCGCATCAGCCATTGCGTGCGCAATGGCATTTGTGCCTGCAGCGAAGTTTGACATCTCAAACACACCCATCGGTCCGTTCCACACAACTGTCTTTGCCTTCTTGATCTCGTCGGAGAAGATCTTGATGGTCTCGGGTCCGATATCGACTCCTGCCCAGCCGACGGGAATTGCGTTCACCGGCACAACTTTCGTCGCCGCGCTATTGTCAAATTTATCGGCAACAACAGTGTCGACGGGCAAGAGAAGCTTCACGTTCTTTGCCTTTGCATCTGCGAGGATCTTCTTGGCAAGCTCGACCTTGTCCTCTTCTAACAACGATTTTCCGATTTCCATTCCCTGAGCTTTGTAAAAGGTAAACATCATGCCGCCGCCGATGAGGAGCGCATCCACTTTGCCCATAAGGTTTTGGAGCACGTCGATTTTCCCGGATATCTTGGCGCCGCCGAGCACAGCAACGTACGGTTTCGCAGGATTCTCTATTGCCTTACTGAGGTAATCCAATTCCTTTTCCATCAGGAAACCCGCTACTGCCGGCAGATAGTGCGCCACTGCCTCCGTTGATGCGTGGGCACGATGGGCAGAGCCGAAGGCATCGTTCACGAATACATCGCCGTACGATGCCAACTCCTTCGCCATCGCCTCGCGATCGGCCGGATCTTTGGAGGTCTCCCCCTTGTGAAAGCGCGTATTCTCCAGCATCAGCACTTCCCCCTCCTTCAAACCATCGACAGCTGCCTTTGCATCGGGGCCGATGGCTGCAGGTGCAAGTTTGACCGGGCGTTTCAGAAGCTCAGCCAGATGCTCTGCAATCGGTTTCATCTTGTGCTTCCCTTCGATGTATTTCGCCTCGTCGAAGGGCTTTCCATCTTTCTCAGCTTTCTCTTTTGCTTTCTGGGCATCCTTCTTCGGATCGCCCAGATGCGACATCAGGACGAGATACTTCGGTTTATGTTCCAGGACATAGTTAATCGTTGGCAACGCGGCCCGCATACGGATGTCGTCTTGAATCACGCCGTTTTTTAGCGGCACATTGAAATCAACCCGCATCAGTACGCGCTTGCCCCGCAGGTCAACGTCGCGGACTGTTTTCTTATTCATAGTCAACCTTCCTGTAAGACACAAGATGTGATCTGCTCCCGGCCCTCCTGCTCTTCGTAAGCTCTGCTCACGAAGACACAAGCCTCGTCGGGAGCGGAGCTCCCGACGAGCGGGTACACAGGAGAAGAATTAGAGTTTGGACGCCATCAAGTTGGCGAGATCGGCGGTGCGAACCGAATATCCCCACTCATTATCGTACCAAGTAACGATCTTCACAAAGTCGTTCTTTTCTTTCCCCAATACCGATGTGAACGGCAGATCCACGGAGGAGCTGTGCGGATCTCCCTTGAAGTCGATGCTGACCAGCGGTTCATCGATTGCTGCCAGGATCCCCTTCATCGGGCCTGCAGCGGCATCACGAAACGCCTGACGAAGTTCGTCTGTCGTGGTCGGGGTCGCCAATTGAGCTGTGAGATCAACCACCGACACTGTCGACACAGGAACGCGAAGCGCATATCCGTCAATCTTCCCTTTCAGGTCAGGGATGACCAGAGAAACAGCCTTCGCAGCGCCTGTTGTCGTCGGAATAATGCTCAGCGCTGCAGCGCGGGCGCGACGGAGATCGCTGTGCGGCAAGTCGAGAATCTTCTGATCGTTCGTATACGCGTGCACGGTCGTCATGAACCCGCGCATAATCTTCCACTTGTCATGTACCACCTTCGCCGCGGGCGCGAGACAGTTCGTCGTGCAGGAAGCATTCGAAATCACATGGTGGTTGGCAGGATCGTATTTGGAATCATTGACACCGATAACGATCGTGATATCTTCCCCTTCCGCTGGAGCGGTGATAATAACTTTCTTTGCTCCTCCCTTGGTGATGTGATTTTCAGCACCCTTGACAGTCTTTCCCTTCTTGTTCACTCCATCCTTCTTGATTGTGAACAAACCGGTTCCCTCGATCACGATGTCGACACCGAGATCGCGCCACGGGAGATTGGAGGGATCGGTCTCTTTGAAGACCTTCACGGTCTTCCCATCAATCATGAGTGTTCCCTCACCAACTTCGACCTTGCCATTGAAATGGCCGTAGTTTGAATCGTACTTCAGCAGATGAGCCATCGTCTTGAGGTCGCCAATGTCATTGATCGCCACGACCTCGAGCGTATTAGGGTATTTGTCCCGGATTGCTTTGAGCACTTGACGCCCGATTCGCCCAAAGCCGTTAATGCCAACTTTGACTGCCATAGGATACCTCCAGAGATGTTAGAAACTGGTCATTCGCGTAGAAAGTGCCTCAAAAGAGGCTTGAAAACTTACCGAAAAATGGGGTGATAGTCAAGAAATGGGGGTTCGGGCAGGAATGGAGGTCATTCATAAGAGACAAGAAGCTACGGAGAGGTCCAATGGTGAGGATTTGAAAGAATGTACTGTTTGATATGGGAGAATGAATCTACGTCTCGGATGATGTGGTCATGGTAGCCACGTTGCCAGACCGGAATGCCCGGAGTGCAGCGCAGTATGTTGATACGCTTCGCAGAGTTCTGTTTGAATCGTCCGATGATTTTTGGCAAGAGCATCCTGCGACGCCACACTGGATCATCTCTATCCAGTCGGGGCGATTCTTGAATCGCCCCGCCAAGAACAAACCCTTTCATCAGTTCCCTCTGGCCGTCTATCAAAATAATACCGTGCAGATGATCGGGCATTACAATGAATTCATCCAGCTTCGTGTTCGGAAAATGCTCAGGAATTTCCTTCCAGCACTCCGATGCTATTTCACCAGCCTCAGTCAGTTGCATCATTCCGTTTTCGATCTTGCCGAACAAGTGCTCCCGATCCTTCGTGCACATTGTCACAAAGTATGCCCCGCGTTGAGAATAGTCGTATCCACTCAAGCGTAGACTGTTTTTTCTCCTAGGACTGCTTTGCATGATTCTGTGCACAACCCCTTCTTTGTTCCCAGTATATCTCTCCCCTCCGAAGCCACGCGTATATTCTGCGCTTCCGCTTTCTTTCGTACATAGGCACACGAAGCGATAGTCGATTCCGTCATGACGACGTCATCGACAACTGTGCGTGCACCAGGCGGGGCGATTCTTGAATCGCCCCGCCAAGGAACTTCGGATTGGAGTACCGCGGGCAGTTAAGGCACGCTGAGGATCAGCGAATCAAAAGCATCTTTCGTGTGATCTGGCGGTCTCCTTGGGTCAGCCGGCAGAAGTACACACCGCTCGGCATAGCTTCACCTGATGCGTTGCGACTATCCCAAGTGAGAGTATGCTCCCCGGCGTTGGGAGTGCCCTGATAGAGGACCTTGACCTCTCGACCCAACAGATCAAAGATCGAGAGCTTCACTTGTCCTGCTTGCGGGTTTGTGAATCTGATCTGTGTAGTAGGATTGAAGGGATTTGGGAAATTCTGTTCCAGTGCGAATTCCTGGGGGACGTTCGAGTTTTGTGAAACGCTTGTCACGAATGCAGCGACATAATCCCCGAGGTTTGGATAGATGGCTCGAACATACTTGGCACGATTCTTCAGCCAGGTTGCATTTTCGGCCGATGTGGGAGCTGGACTTGCGATGATTGCTACTACAACCTCCTGTGTATCTCCCAACGCCATCGTGAACGGTCCCATGTTCATATAGAGTCGCGCATCCCCGCCCGCGAAGTCTTGACTATTATTCCCCCAGAAGTAAGTTGGCCGGGAGGCGATCCAGCCCGTCCGCGACTCCGGATCTCCATAGTACATAAATTTGGAAGGGTTCTTTTGATTATCGAGCCATGGAGTGAATGAGTAGACCGTATCCTTGCCTGTACCGGACAGCGCTGGCTGAAACCCTCTCGCAATATTCCAGTAAAAGTAGTTTCGGACTCCCCAATACTCATTGATCCCATCCCCGAGACCTGTCATATGAACACAACAGGAAGACATGGAAAGATTCTTAAAGCCTGTACGACTGGCAAAGTTAAACACTGCCGATTCACCGCCGCTTCCTGGGACAAGAGGACCTTGTAGGATTATGTACCCGACACCCGGTGTAGGCAAACCGAGCGCACTGTATACGACATCCTGATCATTTCCGTTGTACGTTCCATTGTACGCGTACCCCAAGTCCAGGAGCGAATCACACCCTCCCAAGTCGTTCCCCGAACTGCCAATGTCGGGATCAAACCACTGCGTCAGAAACATGCTATCGATTCTTGCAGCGGACGAAGTTAGCGAAGTCCCTTTGTAAATGATACGATATCGCTTGAAAATGACATCATCGAGATTTGCCGCGCCCTTGTAAGCCCACAATGTTGCCTGAACCTCGAGCCCAATCGACGGGCAGCCTCCAAAGGAATTGCAGACAGCCTCATCGAGATCATTGTATGAGTACCACAAAACCTGACTAGAATTCTGGAGCCCAGGATTCTCACCAGGATCCATCACTCCATTATGATTCCTATCGATGAAGGGCGCCCCCTTTTTCCACGGCCACTCTGAAAGATCTTTCTTGTAGCTCTCGCGTACCGTACTCGTCATTTCGGGAGTGACCTTTGAGACGCTGGCCTCGTTCGAAGCAGCTGCGTCCAAGGTGAGATCGCCGGTCAGGTAGTCGGGTCTGAACCGAAAGACTCGAACGGACTCTGACTGCGGATCCTCAGCGACTCCCTTACTAACAATAATTCCTGGTCGCACCCCAGGTAGGTACGTTCCCCCACCTGTACGGATCTCCGGAAATCGCCCGTCGATGACTTTTCCAGACCAGACAAGGTTATCTCCATAAAGGAGACCGCCTTCATAGTAAGGATATGTCATTCCGGAACCCATGATCGTGTCATGTCTCCCATCGTTGGCAACGTGCAGCCAGAGATTGTTGATGTCGACGCTGCCGTAACGCACAATCGACTGAGCACTCGCGAGTCCCAGCTTCAGCGACACGCCATCCACGCTTTTGAGAATCGGTTGAGAGTTTGCCGAGAAGTGCGCGAGAAGATTGACAAGGAGAGCGACGAGGATTGTGCGGGCGTATTGTTTCATATTATCCCCTGCAAAAGGTGAACAAGACACCTTCGTCTATCAATTTAAATATATCCTTCCATCATCCATTGTCAATACCCTCGTTCGCATAAGTGGGAATCACGCCCGTGCTTATTCGGCAAGTGCCGCCGAGATTGCGATAACCGATTTCGCTCCTGATGATTTGAGTGCCACTGCAACAGCCCCAATTGTGGCGCCGGTAGTAATGACATCATCGACAACGATGACGCACAACCTTCCGATCTCTGATTTCCCACACTTGAACGCGTCCTCTACGTTCTGCTTTCTTTCTTCTTTTGAGAGAGCAGTTTGTGTCTCCGTCCATTTGTACCGATGCACCAGATCCGCTCGAACCGGGATTCCTGTCACCTCAGAAACCCCACGCGCAATGAGCAACGATTGGTTGAAGCCGCGCTCGCGGAGCTTCCTCTTGTGCAGGGGAACAGGGACAAGGATATCAGCAGAAATTCCTTCAGCTCGAATGAGAGATCCGAGTCGCCGTCCAAGGTCGAGTCCCAGCTGCTGAACCCCTGAATACTTGAGAGCATGCGCGATCTTTTGGAACGGACCTTCCTTTTCAAAAACGAAAAGCGACATGAGCTCGTCTATCACTCCGGAGGAAAGAAGCTTGTTTCTGGTTTCCAGGTATAGCGACAAGTCAGGTGTGACTGGCTTGATCGCCGACCAACACTCAGGACAAACGTGCTTCCGGCTCGAGTCGAGCAATCGGCCACAGGATATGCAAAGCGGCGGGTAGATGAAATCGAGGATGGAGTCGAGAAGACTCTGTAGTGTATCTTTGACGGCAGACGCCATAACGATCGGAGAGATTCCGGTGAAACGAGGCTAAAGCGAGGGATTTACTGTGGGGAGCTGCGGTTTCGAGTTTTGGGTTTTGAGTTTCGAGTTTTGAGTTTAGAGTTTCAAGTTTAAAGTTTCAAGTTTAGAGTTCTTTCGGTTCACTATTCACTTCTTCTCCAGTCTCTCAATCTGATCACGCAGTTCCGCAGCGCGTTCGAATTCCAGGTCTTTCGCAGCTCTTCGCATTTCCTCTTTGAGCTCCACGAGCAGGTCTTTCCTCTGATCCTCGTTCAGGTACTTCACCACGCTGTCTGAAACGGTCGCCGGTTTGGCTCCTTCGCGGCGTGCAGTGCGTTGAGCGGCAACATCGGCGATAGCCGTGGCGGCAAGCACTTCCTCAACGGATTTGTAGATCGTCACCGGTGTGATGTTATTGACCACGTTGTATTCCACTTGCTTCTTCCGTCGTCGGGTTGTCTCTTCCATCATGCGCTGCATCGATCCGGTCTGCGTATCCGCATACAGAATGACTTTCCCGTTCACATTCCGGGCAGTCCTGCCAGCAGTCTGGATCAGAGAACGGTCTGAGCGAAGGAATCCTTCCTTGTCCGCATCGATAATCGCAACGAGAGAGACTTCCGGCAAATCAAGTCCCTCGCGCAGCAGGTTCACACCGACCAACACATCGAAGTCGCCAAGCCTGAGGTCGCGCAGAATCTCAACGCGTTCCAACGCGTCAACTTCCGAATGGATGTACCGAACCTTGATGGAGATGTTCAGAAGATACTCCGTCAGGTCTTCCGCCATCCTCTTCGTCAGGGTCGTCACCAGGACGCGTTCCTTCCGGGCGGAGCGTGTGCGTATCTCGGCAATCAGGTCGTCGATCTGGTGTTTGCTCGGCCTTATTTCCACCTCGGGATCGATCAAGCCGGTCGGACGAATGACTTGCTCGACAAACACCCCTTTGCTCACTTGCAGCTCATAGTCGCCCGGAGTCGCGCTCACGAAGACAATTTGCTTCATCATTGCGCTCCATTCATCGAACGTCAATGGACGATTGTCGAGCGCAGACGGAAGCCGGAATCCATACTGCACAAGCGTCTCCTTCCGCGAGCGGTCGCCGGCACACATCCCCCGGATCTGCGGAACGGTGACATGCGATTCGTCGATGATCGTGAGAAAATCTTCAGGGAAATAGTCGAGGAGGCAATACGGACGTGATCCCGGGGGTCGACCGGCGAGATGACGTGAGTAATTCTCGATGCCGGAGCAGTGCCCGATCTCTCTCATCATCTCCATATCGAACCGCGTCCGCTGCTCGAGCCGCTGGGCCTCCAGGAGCTTTCCCATGTCACGCAGCTCAGCCAACCGCTCGCGAAGTTCTACATCGATCGTCTTCAGCGCCCGCTCGATGCTCGGACGCGTCGTGACAAACTGTTTTGCCGGATACACGATCTCGAATTCGGTCTCCGCCAAAATCTTTCCATCAGTTTTCTGTATGTACGACAACCGCTCGATCTCATCGCCGAAGAACTCGATGCGAATCGCCTCTTCGTTCTCGTACCCTGGAATCACCTCGACAACATCTCCCCGCACGCGAAACGATCCCCGTGTGAATTCGTAGTCATTGCGTGTGTACAACATGTCGAGCAGTTTTTTCAGAACGTCATTGCGAGCGATCTTTTGTCCCTTGCGCAGGGGCAGTGTCTGCGAGAGCCACTCCTCGGGCGCACCGATACCGTAGATACAACTCACGGAGGCAACAACGATCACATTCGGATCGCCGCTCAGGAGCGAGCTCGTCGCATGCAGCCGGAGCCGGTCGATTTCATCGTTGACGGAGGAATCTTTGGCGATGTAGGTATCTGTCGAAGGAACGTAGGCTTCCGGCTGGTAGTAGTCGTAGTAGCTGATGAAGAATTCCACCCGGTTCTTTGGGAAGAAGCTCCTGAATTCTGCGAAGAGCTGCGCTGCCAGGGTTTTGTTGTGCGACATCACGAGCACGGGTTTGTTGATGTGCTCGATGACGTTGGACATCGTGAACGTCTTGCCACTTCCCGTCACGCCGAGGAGCGTCTGGTACCGGTCCCCGCGCACAACGCCCTCCACGAGTTGCCTGATGGCCTCGGGTTGGTCGCCGCTGGGCTTGTACTCAGAAGTAAGACGGTACGGCATCTTTGTAATTTTCGATTTGAGATTGATGATTGTCGATTGCGGTAAACCGGAGGCAACTCATGAACCTCAGCAATCAGAAAGGCCTGTCCAATTACTTCGCCGACACATTTGTTTTGGCCGTCATCCTCGAGGGGGCGAAGATTCGTAGAAGTTGGTCCGCTTCATCCATCATCGATTTCAGATCTTCAGACTTAGCCTTCTTGCACTCGATTAACATCTCGAGCCAGAAAAGGGTTTCATCCGCCTCTTCTTCAATGACTCCCATCTTGTTCGCGAAGTCAGCCTTTAACCGAGCACGACACGCGGCGCGATAATTTGCCGCGACAGATGTCGCAGAACGTATAAGCTGCTTACCTATGACATCCGAGGCAGGGTTTCTGGCTGACCCTTCAACGAATCGAATCACCCCTACGGCCAAAGCCTTCGTCCTGGATCGCAACTCTCCGGAATCCATTCTTCTTATCTTTCAATCGACAATCGGAAATCGACAATCGACAATTCTTAGGTGGCCTGTTCTTTTCCACCGGTTCTGGCAATGAACAGGAACGCATCCCGCACAAAGTCCGCGGCGTTCGCTTCGAACGAGGCTGGTATTCCCTTCTTCAACGCTTCATAGGCGACCGGAGTGCCGCCGGCAGAGACCGTCATGTTCGGGTTGATAACGATCTGGCGCGCTGCTCCGGCGCATTTCATCATGACGCTGGCTTTGACATTCGGGAAGTTTGCTTCGATGAGCGGATCGACATGGACCGCCGTCTTCATGATCGTCATGGTCTCGGGCGATTCAGCCTCCGCTTCAATATTCTGCGTTTTCAGAAAGGCGATGCTTTCGAAGACACATTTGCGGGCGAGGTCAGCCACTTCGTGCGCAATTGCCGAGAACTTGTCGCGTTCGGTCGCGAATTTTTGCCACTCTTTGACCGTGTTAACGAGGATGGTTTTCGATGCTTCAGTCATAGATCCCCCTGGGAGTAATTAGTCCAATGATCAGATACGCTTCGGGATTCGAACGTCGTGCTCTGGTGAAGCCTCTGCAATATACGTCATGCCCCATCTGATTGCAAGATGGCAGCGCCTTGCATCCTTCAGTTCGATTTGCTACTTTAGGTGCCAATGCATCCCATGAATTCTCGCCTGCTTTTCTCGATCACGCTTCTCGTGGTGCAGCTCGGTTGCTCCCAACAGCAGCACGACCTCACCCCTGCAGATGAAAAACTTGTCCCCGTGAGCGCTGAATTGTTGATGCTGAGCGAGGATCTCAAGTCTCCCCGGCCGACACTCGATTCAGCCGCATACCAGAAGGAAGTGCAATCCATTCTGTCAAGAAACGGGTTGACAAAAGAAGAATTCTCCGATCGGCTGAAAGCCCTCGCACAGTCACAGGAAATCTTCAGTCAGTTCCAGACGAAGGTCCACAACGACCTCGAACATCGCAAAGCCAAACAACCGAAGTAATCATCATCCATTTGGGGAGTACTACGCATGCGTAGACGATACGCTCTGTTTCTGCTTGCTTGTGCCCTCGCTCCATCGTTGCTCTTCACACAGGATGGCTTTAAGGCTGTCCAGAACCAGGTCGTCGAGCACACGCTGAAAAACGGGCTGAAGTTCCTCATCCTGCCCCGGCACGACGCCCCTGTCGTTTCATTCCACACCTATGTCAACGTCGGGGCAGTCAACGAGAGCCGCGGCATCACGGGTCTTGCTCACATTTTTGAGCATCTCGCGTTCAAAGGGACGTCCGACCTCGGGACAAAAGACTACAAGAAGGAAAAACCCGCCCTCGAGGCTTTGGACAAAGCGTGGACGGCATGGAGAGCAGAGATCAGGAAGGGAGCTGGAGCGGACTCAACAAAGCTCAAAGAACTCCGGGCGGCATTCGAACAATCACAGGAGTCAGCATCGAATCTTGTCGAAAACGGTGAATTCGACAAAATCATTGAGCAGCAAGGAGGTGTCGGGCTGAACGCGGGGACAGGCGCCGACGCGACACAGTACTATTTCAGCCTGCCCTCCAACAAACTCGAGCTCTGGTTCACACTCGAGTCATCGCGGTTCTTCGATCCGGTCATCCGTGACTTCTACAAAGAGAAAGATGTCGTGATGGAAGAGCGTAGGATGCGGACGGAAAGCAATCCGATCGGGAAACTCGTCGAGGAATTCCTGGCAGTGGCCTACAAGTCACACCCCTACAAGGAGCCTGTCATCGGCCATATGTCGGACCTCCAGGGCATTACGCGTGACGAGGCGATCGCATTTTTCAAAAAGTACTACATTCCCTCCAACATGGTCATCGCCATTGTCGGCGATGTCGATCCGAAAGAAACCATCCGTCTGGCCGAACTGTACTTTGGCAGACTTCCGGCGGGGACACCGCCTCCCGATGTCCGCACAGTGGAACCCGAACAACAGAGCGAACGATCAGTGACGCTGCGCGAGGAATCCCAGCGCCTTCTCCTTCTGGGTTACAAGAAAGGATCGGCACGCGACCCTGACGCCGCCGTCTTTGATGCTATCGAGGATGTCATGAGCTCAGGGCGCACATCAAGACTCTATAAATCGCTTGTCCGAGACAAGAAACTTGCGATCCAGGCCGCAGGATTCTCCGGTTTCCCCGGACAGAAATATCCCAACCTGTTTGCGTTCTACGCCTTCCCCGCTCAAGGGAAGACGAACGAAGAATGTCTGGCCGCCATCAATGACGAAATTGAGAAGCTCAAAAAGGAATCGGTGACCGACGATGAGCTTCAGGCAGTGAAGACACGCGCACGGGCAAACCTTATCAGGTCGCTGGCAGACAACGCAGGGATGGCCGGTCAGCTGACGTTCTACCAGGTGATCACCGGCGACTGGCGAAAGCTCTTCAAGCAGCTCGATGAAATCAACGCGGTGACCATAGCCGACATCAAGCGCGTCGCTAACAAGGTATTCGTGAATTCGAATCGCACCATCGGCACCATCGAGCCGCTGAATAAGGAGCAATGACCATGAAAACCTCTCGAACGTTCGCCATTTTTGTTCTTACGATCGGGTTCGTGCTCATTGGCTCCGCGCAGACGAGCACAAAGCCGCAGCATTATAAGAACCTCAAGTACCCCCCGTTACGCCAGGTGCAGATTCCGGAGCCTCTTCGCTTCCAGCTCGCCAACGGCATGACTGTTTTTCTTCTGGAAGACCATACCCTCCCTCTCATCGAGGCAGCAGCACTGGTTCGGACCGGTTCACGGTACGAACCGGCGGACAAGATTGGCCTCGCATCCGTGACAGGACAAGTTATGCGGACCGGAGGCACGACCACCAAAACTGGCGACGAGCTCGATGAGATGCTCGAAAAAGTCGGAGCTTCGGTCGAGACCTATATCGGAACAACGTCGGGCGGTGGTCGGATGTCTGTCCTGAAAGAGGATGTCGGCATGGGGCTCAACATCCTCGCTGACCTCCTCAAGAATCCTGCGTTCCGGGATGACAAGATTGAGCTCGCCAAGGTGGCCGCCCGCTCGTCAATCTCCCGCCGCAACGATCAGGTTGGAGCAATTGCCGCCCGTGAATTCCAAAAGCTCATCTACGGGGCCAATCATCCGTATGCGCGCATTGCCGAATACGCGACCATCGAGAACATCACGAAGCAGGATATGATCGAGTTCCACAAGAAGTACTTCGTTCCGAACAACATGATGATTGCGGTCTGGGGAGACTTCAGCTCGCCCGACATGAAATCGAAAATCGAAGGCCTGTTCGGCTCCTGGGAACACAAAGAAGTGACATTCCCCACTGTGCCGGAGCCGCGGCTCGCCGACAAGAAGACCGTCAACTTTATCAAGAAGGATGATGTCAACCAATCGAACATTTTTATCGGCCATCTGGGAGGAAAGTTGAATGATCCCGACAGCGGTCCGCTCAACGTTGCCGATCAGGCGTTTGGCGGCGCTGCTGCCTCACGGCTTTTCAAAAAGGTTCGATCAGAGCAAGGACTGGCCTACTCCGTGTACAGCTCCTGGGGAGAGAGCTACGATTATCCGGGCGCCTTCCAACTCGGCGGCTCGACTAAATCAGGCTCGACGGTGAAGATGGTTCGCTCGATTGAAACTGAGCTGGACAACTTCATCAAGAACGGCATCACCGACGACGAGCTGAAGTATGCCAAGGATTCGTACCTCAACTCATTCGTCTTCCGCTATGACACCAAGGGAAAGATCATCAACGAGCTCATGGCGCTGGAGTACTACGGCTATCCGAAAGACTTCATTCAGAAACAGCAGAAGGACATACAGGATGCCACAAAAGAGAGCGTCAACAACGCCGTCCGCAACCGGTGGAAGCCTGAATCACTCGCGCTTCTCGTCGTTGGTAAGGATTCCGACTTTGATCAGCCGCTGGGCTCACTCGGCAGCGTGAACGCGATCGACATCACCATCCCGCCTCCGCCTGAGAGGATTCCGGATCCGACACCCGAGACGATGGCCAAGGCGAAGGAAATACTGAAGAAATCACTCGCTGCAATGGGAGGACCTACACTTCTTGGTATCAAAGATCTCGTCGTCAAGGGGAAACAGACTCAGGTGACCCAGATGGGCGAGTTCACGATGGAGGTGGAGATGCAGATTGTCCGTCCAAACAAGCTGGCGGCACAACTCAAGACACCGATGGGTGAGATGACGATGGTGTTCGACGGCTTGAACGCCTGGATGAAAGGGCCAACGGGGACGCGGGATCTTCCCGGGTCACAACGCGAGGAATTCCAGAAGGAGGCCATCAGCGACGTCCACTACGTCCTCCAGAATTATGAGAAACCCGACTACGTGGTCCAGTATCTCAAAGACGAAGTGGTGGACGGGAAACCGGCTGATGTCATTCTCGTGCGGTACATACCCACCAACTATCCGATGCGCTTCTTCGTCGATTCGAAGACCGGAATCGTTTTGAAGAAAACCGCGCGTGGATCGGGACCATCCGGACCGACGATGGTTGAGGAAACCTATACGGACTACCGGGCAGTGAACGGCATCCAGTTCCCGTTTAAGACTCTTGGGACAAGCGAAGGAAAGAAGATCTCGGAAATGACGATCGAGAGCATACAAGTGAACGCCGGCGTCAAGGACGACACCTTCAAGAAGTAAGAACGCCGAACTCTCGTGATCAGGAATTCGAGAACCTCGCAAAAGTAGCATAAAAAAGAAAAAACCTCCGGCAGACGAATCTCCGGAGGTTTTGTTTTTCTGCTCATGGTGTCACGAGCCTGCAAAGAACCACTTCAACTCAGGTGCCGCGCTTCAGTGTGAACCGGAAGTTGCTTCCCTTCCCTACTTCACTTTCAACCCAGATCTTCCCGCCGTGCGCCTTGATAATCTCGCGGCAGATCCACAGGCCAAGTCCGGTTCCTTTGATCTTTCCCGCTTCACCCGTGTCCACACGTGCATACTTTTGAAACAGTCTGCCGAGGTACTCCGGCGGTACGCCGAGCCCTTCGTCGCTGACGGAGAAGGTAATCTCGTCTGCCTGTTCTGCACTCGGAACTACGCTGACGCTTAAGCGGCCGCCCCCCGGGGAGTACTTCACTGCATTGGAGATGAGGTTCTGAAGTACCTGGCGCAGTTTATTCTGGTCACCGCGCACATATGCGCAATTCATATCGATTGATGAGCCGAAAGTGTGTCGCGTCGTGATCTTGACCATCGACACCGCTTCCTGGATGATCGTCTCGACATTGACGATCTTGAACTGATAATTGAGTTGCCCTGACTCGATCTTTGCAATCGAAAGCGTATCCTCCGCCAGCAAGCTGAGCCGTCCCGCCTGATCAACAATGATATTCAGGTACTCGCGCAGGCGGTCTGCGCTGACCTCTTTGCGGAGGAGCGACTTGGCCGCCAACATGATCGTCGAGAGCGGCGTGCGAAAATCGTGCGAGACGATCCCGACAAAGTCCGTTTTCAGTCGATCCAGCTCCACTAACCGCTCGTTCGTTCGCTTTATTTCTTCAAACAGGCGTGCGTTCCTGACGGCACTCCCTATCTGGTCGCAGAGGGTTTCAAGAACGAGCACATCCGTTTCGTCAAACGCGTAAAGCTTGGTATCCTCGACGTTGAGGACTCCCACGAGCTCGTCATCCGAGATGATCGGAAGGGCGAGCTCCGAGTTCGTGTTGTGATATTGGTGGGAGAGGAACCGTGTATCAAGGCTGACATCGTTGGCAAGGACGGATTGTCCGTGCTCCGCAACCCAGCCAACGATTCCCAATCCGACCTTCTGCCGGTACCCGTGGGGGAGAAAATCGATGAAGTTGCCTGAATGGGCTGCCAGCACGAGTTCCTGCTCCTCCCGGTTGATCAGGAAGATTGTCACATCGAAGTACTGGAAATCTTTCTGGATGGATTCCGATGCGGAGGTCAACAGCTCGTCGATATTGAGCGTGGAGGTCAGCTTTCGGCCGACCTGGTTCACCAAACCGATCTGAGCCACCCGTTTCTGTGCGCGCTCGAGCAAGGACGTGTGCCGTAGAGCGATGGCCATCTGCAGGCTCAGAAGCCTTGCAAGCCAGAGGTCGGGGTCGACATATGCATTCGGCTTTGACGATCCAAACACGAGTGCTCCAACCATCTCTTCGTGTGTGTGCACCGGCACGATGATCAGCGAGCGGATACCGAGATCCTTGAGTGCTCCTTCAAGTGTAGGGTGAAATGCGGGAGCGGAATCGATATCGACCATGATGCCGGCTTTGTTCCGTATCGACCATCCAGGCATGCCGACATCGACCGAGAAGTGTTTGTGGTCGAGCTCGATTGCATCCATCAGCGGTGAAAGTGTGCTGATGACGTAATGCGTCTTGTTGTGGCTGAGCAGACCGATGAACGCACACTCCCCATCGATGAGCCGCCGGAGATTCTCTTTCAGGATGCGGACTATTTCTTCCCGGGACCGGGCTGCATCCACCTTGAGTGACAACTCAGTGAGGGTGTTGACGCGGGTGCTGAATTCCTGAGCCTCCATCAAACGCGCTCGCATTTCCTCCGGTGTGAGGAAATCGAGATTATCAGGAGCGTGCCATTCAGGTGACATAGGGTTGATAACGAATGACTTCACGACGATGAATGCGTTGTTCCGAGTGCTGATTGAATGGACCCCGTCGATTGCGGGGCGTCTTTCGAACTTCGGGCAGCGAGCCATTCCTCCGCAAGCATGCCGTAGACGACGTGGTCGACATAGTGATCATAAAGCCATTCCGCCTCGCGCAGGATCCCTTCCGATTTGAATCCAAGTCGCTCGGGAATCGCCCTGCTTTTCAAGTTTCCCACGGCACAGCGGATTTCGATCCGGTTCAGGTGCCAGTCATCAAATGCAAAATCCACAAGTGTGCGGCATGCCTTTGTCATAATTCCGCGCCGCTGAAACTGTTCGGCGAGCCAGTATCCAATGCACGTCGAATGATTTGCCCACTCCAGATGATGATACCCGATGACGCCGATGATCTGGTTCTGATACCAAATGCCGGCCTGGAAGCCGAGTCCTGCTGCCTGTTGGCGGACGGCCGCGTCGATGAACGAAATCATTTCATCGATCGAGCGCGTCATGTCAAGCCACGGGAGCCACTCACGGAGGTACGCCCTGTTGCCATCGACAAGAGGGAGCAAATCCTCCGAGTCTTTCAACTCGACGCTCTTCAGGTACAGTCCATCCTCAACCTGGATCTTAACCATCTCCTGCCTCATTCATCGACGAGCACATCGAACCGCACGATCTCGTATCCCCGTTTTGCATCGAGGAAAGAGAATATAACGCCGGCGAGAATTGCCATCATTCCCACCAGAAACGCGATCATAACCGCTGAGTCGGACTCAAACCCCTTGATGAGAAAGCCGAAGCCGATCAGCAACGATGTCAGGATAAAAAGCGCGATGGCCCCGGTGTAGCACATGACGGCATTACGCACGAGCATTGCTCTCTGTATCAGATGTCCCAGCTGGCGCGAAAGGCTCTCGAGGCGCTGCGTCTCTTCAAAATTTTTCTCTCCCGCTTTCTTGAACAGCTTCCTTTTCTCTTCGTTCAACAGCCGGATCCGGTTCAAGACGCTGGAGTATTTGTTGCTCGTTGCCAGCAGCAACAAGCCGCATGCATTGATCATGACCGCGGGGGCTAGGATCAATTGAATGATTTGAATGACAGAAAATTCCGTTCGCATAGACTTTCCTTCAATCCAAACCTGTGCAACGATCGCCCACTATGCCCGCACGATCTCTCCAACCACAAACGACCGTTCCCGCTTCCGGCGCAGGGCGGCCTGAATGCCATCTACCTCTCCCCGAGAAACGATCAAGACCAGACCAACACCAAGGTTGAATGTCCTCCGCATATCTTCTTCAGGCACATTGCCTGTCTTCTGTATCAATTTGAAAATCCAGGGGCGTTCCCAGGCATTCCAGTCAACAAAGAGCTTTAATCCTTTGGGAATAATTCTCATTGTATTCCCCTCGAGTCCGCCGCCGGTAATATGGGACATCCCTTTGATTTCAAACTTTGGAAGAAGCGGATAGACCGCCTTGTAGTAGGAACGATGAACCGTCAGCAAGCTATCGCCAAGGATGCCTCGAAGCTCTTCGAAGTACTGGTCGAGCTGAAATCGTTCGAGCAGCACCGACCGCGCAAGCGAGTAGCCGTTTGTGTGCAGGCCTGTCGACGGTAAAGCCAGGAGAATGTCCCCCTTCCTGATCCGCTGACCGCGGATCACCCGTTTCTCATCGACGACGCCAACGATGGTACCTGCGAGATCATACTCATCTTCGTTATAGAAACCGGGCATTTCGGCTGTTTCGCCGCCGACGAGAGAACATCCATTCTGCCGGCACGCGGTGACAAATCCTTCGATAACCTGTGCTGCCACAGCCGGGAAAAGCTTCCCTGTTGCGAAGTAGTCGAGAAAATAAAGGGGTTTTGCGCCGCAGACGAGGATATCGTTAACACAGTGGTTCACGAGGTCCTGCCCTACAGTGTCGTGACGATTCATTGCGAAAGCAATCTTCAGTTTCGTTCCCACTCCATCAACGCTGGTGACGAGAACAGGTCTTCGGATTCCCCTGAAGTCCGCCCGATAGAATGCGCCGAAAGCTCCAATGTCCGTCAGGACATTAGGTGTGAAGGTGGAGCGAACCCGGCGCTTGATGCGTCGCACAAGTTCTTCACCTGCTTCGATATCGACACCCGCATCTTTGTATGTCTTCATGCGTTCCGCCTGAAACTCAAGAAATAAGATACTTGTTTTTCATCAGGTGAACAACAACATTCTTGGCGCGCGGGCGGAGCCCTTGCACATGGTCATGCACGGCGGGAGATCTCCGAGCTCGCGATTGAGCTGAAGACGCGCCGGCGTCACACGACCAATTCCCGGATCTCTCATAAAAGCTATTCTTGCGAAAAAGAATCGCCTTGACTATATTGTAGCAGTTATCAAGGAGATCAACTTCCAGGCGATGGCGACTGCACACCTCATAGGCTCGTCGGAACCGATTGAGATAAGAAAGATCTTTTGCATCGGCAGGAACTATGCCAATCATGCAAAAGAGATGAACGCCGCGGTACCCGAGGCCCCGGTATTCTTCCTGAAACCGGCAACAGCGATCATCGGCGAAGGTGGGACAATCCGCATTCCATCCATCTCCAGGGATCTTCATCACGAAGTCGAAATGACCGTCCTCATTGGGCGCGGCGGAAACGATATCTCCAAGGGGAATGCGCTGAACCACGTTGCCGGATACGGTATCGGCCTGGACATGACGCTGCGCGATGTCCAGAGCGATGCGAAGAAAAAGGGACTACCCTGGACGCTCGCCAAGGGATTTGACACATCAGCACCGATTTCGCATTTCGTCCCAGCCACAGAGGTCGCCGATCCGAATGCACTCGAGATCAAACTGGATGTCAACGGTACGACGCGACAGCATTCAAGCACCAGCAACTTCATTTTTAAGATCGATGAGCTTATAGCCTATATCTCACAGTTTTTCACGTTCGAACGCGGCGACATCATCTTTACGGGGACTCCGGAAGGAGTTGCCGCAGCGGCATCCGGAGATCGGCTTGAAGCTCAGCTTCTCTCCTCCGATCGCATGGTTCTAGCATCGCTAAGAGTGAGTGTCCAGTAAACACGCACGAGTCGATGACCAGGATCAGACAATTTCTCAGCAATTATCGAGTTGCGCTTCTGGCGTGGATCCTCATTATCATTCTCATCTACGCCGGGCTCTATTATAGTATCGACAAGAATGCCGTCGCTCTCGCAGTTCTGATCGTCGGTGTCCTGGGACACGCGTTCGCGGCATTGATTGCATGGATAGGATTCCTCCCGTTTGTCGGGCCTATGATCGCTCACGTCTTGTCACTTCCTTTCTTATGGCTGATCAACGGGGTCGGCTATGTGGCCTCGATCATAGCAATAAAGCGTGGATATTCCAAAGATGTATTGAACTATCGGGTCATCACCATCACGTTGCTGTTCGGCATTACATTCGGTTACGTCCTGGGAAAATTGGTTTGACACACACAACCACGTGGAGCATACTTTGATCCGTCGACAACCGCTGATGGCACTTGCGACCGCATTCTTGTGCTTTGTGACGATTTTCTCAGGCACAAACATTCCTCCGGCTTCGGGCCATACAACCGACGCCAGCCGACCCGCGCCGAGGGGAATGGACGAGATCTATGCTCCGTTCGATACGCTACGGACTGATTTGCGCGACTACATCTGGCCGACGAATGCCAGCACCAACATTACTTCTTCTTTTGCTGACTATAGACGAACGCACCTGCACGAGGGGATTGACATTTCGACAAACAACCAGACGGGATATCCGGTCTATGCCTCCCGCGACGGGTATGTATGCCGTATCTTCATCTCCCGCCGGGGATATGGAAAGATGCTCTATCTCCGGCACAACGATGGCTATGTTACGATGTATGCCCACCTTCAGAAGTTCAGCGACCCCGTCGAGAAATATGTCAAGCAGCTTCAAAAACAGAACCGGCGATACTCTCTCGAGATCGATATCGACAGCTCGATGTTCCGCGTCTCAAAAGGAGACCTGATCGCCCATACGGGGAATACGGGAATCGGATCAGCTCACCTCCACTTCGAAGTCCGGGACGCGTCGTTCAACCCCATCAATCCCTTCCTCCTCCCTCAGATTTCCTCATCGATCAATGATGTCGTCCCGCCGGTGTTTCATATGGTCGCGTTTACCCCCTTGTCGGGATCAGCCAAGATCCAGGGAAAGCACCGGACCTGGGTGAGCGATGCGAAGAAAGAAGGATCAGGGGATTACATACTCTCTCAACCCGTGAGGCTCTCTGGCTCGGTTGGAATCAGCGTTCGCGCAACTGACCAGGCCGACGTGTTGCGGTACAGAACCGGCGTGTACAGGTTCGAGATGTATGTCGATGGTCAACTTCTTTTCAGTTCCGCCAAGAAATTTCTCCTTGAGAGCGAGGCGCACCAGGTACTTGCGTACTATGACAAGAACCTGCTCCGCTTAAAGAAAGGACGATTTGAAAAACTCTACATCGAATCCGGCAATCGCCTTTCATTCTACAATCGTCTCCCGGAAGGAGCAGGATCGATTGAGGCCTCGGAGCTCCAACCTGGCGACCACGAGCTGAAAATCGTCACGTGGGACCTCGCTGGAAACGAATCGACACTGGCCGCAATTCTCGTCATCGGCGTATCTCCCGCACGGTAAATCCAAACATTCTCTCCGTCTTTGTTCCTCATTTGCACGTCTCCTCAACGGGCACTCGTTGATTTACACGTGGATTTTTCGTTAATTCTTACCAGAAGCAGTCGCGATCGTTCTCGATGAATGTCCAACGAAAAACCGCAGCACGTGTGTGAGGGGAGTGCCCAATGTCTTCGCGGCGATTTCCCTGGTTGTTCGTGTTGACGCTCTTTCTTCCCTTCGTTGCCTGCACCGATAGGGGTGAGCAGCCTGTTGAAAGTCAGCAACCCGGGGGTGTGCCCGACAAATACATCTACAAGGCCTACAACTCCAAAGGGGACCTTGCGGTGAGCGGCACCATGACGTTGGTAGGCATTGACACGACATCCGTCAGCGGGACATGGTCTTTTGTTGAGGTCCTCCCTTCAGAAAAGGTAGGTCCTCAGGTAGGAACGGGCAACTTGACGGGGACAATTCAGAAATCGTCGATCTCGATCAACCTGAACCCCGGCTGGGTCGACAACAACGTGTTCCTGCAGGGGACAGTCTCAGCGGATAGCATCACCGGCAGGTGGATGTGGTCAACGTTCATCGCTTTGACTGCCGAAGGAAAATTCCAGGCAATAAGGACAATACCAACGCACATATCAAATAACTGAGCCGAAGATATCTGCGTTCGTCGATCTCCGGGTGGCTTCTGAGCTCCCCTTTTTTTCTCATCATCTTTCCCAAAGAACTGTAATGCAAGAACTGTCAAAAGCATATAACCCAAAAGACGTTGAGGATAAGTGGTACGAGTACTGGGAATCGCACAACCTCTTTCATGCGACCGTCAACAAGAATCGCACACCGTACACCGTTGTCATCCCACCGCCCAACATCACCGGCATCCTGACCATGGGGCACGTCCTGAACAATACGATTCAGGATATTCTTGTCCGGTGGAAGCGTATGCTAGGGTTTGAGGCGTGCTGGGTTCCGGGAACGGATCACGCTGGTATAGCGACCCAGAACGCAGTCGAGAAAGCTCTTGCCAAAGACGGCATCAAGCGCCACGACCTCGGTCGAGAGAAATTCGTGGAACGTGTCTGGCAATGGAAGGAACAGTACGGCGGCACGATCATCAAGCAGCTGAGAAAGCTCGGAACCTCGTGCGATTGGGAGCGCGAGCGGTTCACCATGGACGAAGGACTGTCCGATGCTGTGAAGGAAGTCTTCGTCCGGATGTTCGATAAGGGGTTGGTTTACCGGGGAAAGTACATCGTCAACTGGTGCACCTTCCATCAGACTGCTCTGAGCGATGATGAAGTTGACCACGCTGAGTCCAACGGAAATCTGTGGCACATCCGCTACCCGATAGAAGGGACGAACGAGTTCGCCATCGTGGCCACAACCCGTCCGGAGACAATGCTCGGCGACAGTGCAATCGCGGTGAATCCGCATGATGCAAGGTATAAGGCTCTGATCGGAAAGCATGCCCTCCTCCCACTGGTCGGGCGCAGGATTCCGATCATCGCTGATGATTATGTGGATGAGACATTCGGGACAGGAATGGTGAAGGTCACCCCCGCGCACGATCCCAACGATTTTCTGATCGGTCAGCGTCACAATCTGGAACAGATCAATATCCTTGATGAAAAAGGGTTCCTGAACACGTCCGTGCCTCACCAGTATTCCGGCATCGATCGTTTCGCGGCGCGCAAGAAGGTTGTGCACGATCTCGAGGAACAGGGATTCCTCGTCAAGGTCGAACCGTACACGCACAATGTGGGGAAATGCTACCGCTGTCACACGGTGATCGAGCCGTATCTTTCCGATCAATGGTTCGTGAAGATGAAGCCGCTGGCCGAGCCGGCATTGCGCGTGGTGCGCGAAGGAAAGGTTCGTTTTCATCCGCAGCGGTGGGAAAAAGTGTATGACCACTGGATGACCAACATCCGCGACTGGTGTATCTCGCGACAGATCTGGTGGGGACATCGCATTCCCGTGTACTACACGACCGACGGCACGTTCACTGCTGCGCGTAACGAAGATGAGGCGAGAGCAAAGCTCGGACTCGATGCAAGCGTCACGCTGAGACAGGATGAAGATGTGCTCGACACATGGTTCTCCTCGTGGCTCTGGCCATTCTCCATCCTCGGCTGGCCGCACGACAATGACGACCTGCGCTATTTCAATCCGACGAGCACACTCGTCACCGCACCCGATATTATCTTCTTCTGGGTTGCTCGCATGATCATGGCAAATATGGAATTTATGAGGGGCGAACCGGGGCTTAACGGCACGCCGCGTGCGACAGACGATGAGTTGATTCCATACCGCGACGTGTACTTCACAAGCATCATCCGCGACGCCGAAGGACGCAAGATGAGCAAGTCGCTCGGCAATTCGCCCGACCCGCTCGACGTCATCGATCAGTACGGCGCTGATGCGCTCCGGTTTACGATCGCGTTTCTCTCTCCTCTCGGTCAGGACGTGCTCTTCTCAAACGAGAAGTGCGAGATCGGCAGGAACTTCGCAAACAAAATCTGGAACGCCGGGCGTTTCCTTCTGATGAACAAAGCGGAGCTGTTCGGCTCTGCCGAGACCGACCTCGCTTCGCTCCCCGAAACCGAGCTCGATCTAGCCGATCGGTGGATTCTTTCGCGCCTCCATCATGCAATCGGGCACTTCAATTCCACGCTGACGGAATTCCATCTGAACGAATCAAGCAAGGTCCTCTACGACTTCATCTGGCATGATTTCTGCGATTGGTACGTGGAGCTCGTGAAGACACGGTTCTACGGAGACGAGCCGGCGGAGACGAAGAAAATTGTCCTTGCCCGTGCCCTCTGGGTGTTCGACCAGGCCCTCCGCTTGCTCCACCCTGTTATGCCGTTTGTTACAGAGGAGCTTTGGCAGCACCTCACCGAGCGCCGTGGTCAATCCCTGATGAGAACATCCTTCCCGGCTGTCGATGAACGCTGGATTGACCAGAAGACGGAAGACGAGATGGCGTTCGTCCAGAACGTGATCAACGCTGTTCGGAATATCCGCGGAGAAAACAACATCGCTCCGTCGAAAGAAATCAGGCTTCAGGTCCGGCTGGCGGATGGGACAAGCGAAGAGATATTCCAGACGTATAACAAATACCTGCAAAAGCTCGCCCGCGTCTCGGGGATCGAGATCCTGGCGTTCGCTGCGAAGCCGAAGCTTGCCTCAAGCGCTGTGGTCGACGGATCGGAGATCTTCGTTCCACTCGAGGGGCTGATTGACCTCGGAGCGGAACGCGCCCGGCTCGAGAAAGAAATCGCGCGTCTTCAACAGGCGGTTGAGGCGACGGAGCGGAAGCTCGCAAATTCCTCGTTTGTTGATCGGGCTCCAAAAGAGGTGGTCGACCGCGAGCGCGAGAAACTCGCTGCTTTCAAGGCAACGATCGAGAAGCTCCGAACGAACGTGGAGCACCTCTCCTAACCTGAGTTTCAGCAACCGGTGTGTCCCTGACACCCCACTGCTCTCCTCCGAAGGAGTTCTCATGGTCCCCCAATCATTTGAGTACCTTGGCAAGCTTCGATGCAAAGCCAGCCACGGACCGAGCCGCGTTGAGCTCGTCACTGATGCCCCGACCGACAATCAGGGACGTGGAGAGAGTTTTTCTCCAACCGACCTTGTCGTCACCGCTCTGGCAACGTGTAAGGTGACCACTATGGGGATGGTGGCCCAGCGGGACAAGGTCAGTCTGGACGGGACGAAGGTTTACGCCGAAAAGCATATGAGCACAGATGCACCGCGCCGGATCGCGCGCATCGTTGTGAAGATAGATTTTCCGCGTGGAATCCCGCGAGAGTACCGTGGGAAACTTGAACACACGGCCCGGACGTGCCCCGTTGCGAAGAGCCTTCACCCTGACGTAACACTCGACGTGACATTCTCGTATCCTGATTGACACCGCCTCCTCCCCTACGGGAGAGGTCTCGCATTCATGTTCGGTGAGAACAGGAGCCCGCAATGAAACAAGTTGTCTCTCTTCTCATGTTGGTTTCCCTTTCTTTCGTTTTGCTGTCCTGCTCCTCCTACGTCTTGAAAGAGGCCTATCCGACACTCAACGATGGGCTCTATGATTCGGAATTTCCATATAAAGCTTGCTCTCAGCAGCTTGAGGAGATAGCCCAGACTGTTAAGCGCGTCACGATTATGGTGCATTACAAGACCTACTCGTTCCGCCGCGAAGATTCTGTCCGCGTCTCGGATATCACCGGCGATTTTCTGGATCGCCAGGAAGCGTACGCGGCGTACCAGCACCATTCGACTGCCGGGACCGGGACCGTGATTTACAAAGACAATTCCAAATTCGCTCTCATGACCTGCGGACACGTCGTCGACTTCTCCGATACCGTTATTACGCATTATGTGGGATCGGACTATCGAACAACTCCTTTCATCCGGAGCATCTCCATCAAGGCCAACCAGATGATCTTCCTCATCAATGAGGTCGGCGGTGGAATCGCGCTCGACGTTCTCGCGTTTGACCGCACTGCAGACCTGGCAATCCTCGGACAGAAAATTGAGCCGCAGCAATCTACACTCCTCAAGGTGTTCAGCTACCCACTCGGAAGAGCGAAAGAGCTCGAATGGGGCTCCTTCGTCTATGTTTTCGGATATCCGGCGGGATACAGAATGGTCACAAAGGGGATCGTCAGTCTCTCGGCAAGACCGCAGGGATCGTTCGTCGTCGACGCGGTCGTCTCTCCCGGCGCCAGCGGCTCCATCGCTCTTGCGATTCGTGATGGGGTGCCGAATTTCGAGCTCGTCGGAATGATCAAGATGATTCCGGCCCAGACGAGCTACGTTCTCACACCGTGGAAGGACGGGGACGTCGAATACGATCCCATCGAACCGTATCGTGGCGACGTGTTTGTCCAGAGGAAAGCCGAGATCCAGCAGGGCATCGCCGTTGCAATACCGACTGAGGCGATAGTTGCTTTCATAGAGAAGAGCCGTTCCCACCTTGCACAGCAAGGATACGACCTGACATCATGGATCAGTCCTCCCAAGAAAGAGACCAAAGCGAAGTAACTCGTTCCGTTCACCTGAATCAAAAACTTAGATGGCAACAAATCCAGAAGACAGACTCCGCATCGTTCCGGCGACCAAAAGCGATATCCCGGTCATTTTGGCACTCATCAAGGAACTCGCAGAGTACGAACGCCTTGCCCATGAGGTGGTCGCAACAGAAGAGATTCTCACGGAAACACTGTTCGGCGAACGCCCCTACGCCGAGGTGCTTCTTGCTCACTATGAAAACAATCCAGTCGGCTATGCATTGTTCTTCCATTCATACTCAACATTCCTGGGACGCCCGGGACTGTACCTGGAGGATTTATATGTCCGGCCGTCTCTCCGCGGCAAAGGAATCGGCAAAGCGCTTCTCGCCACCCTTGCCCGGATAGCGCTTGATCGAAAATGCGGGCGTCTCGAATGGGCGGTCCTGAACTGGAACGAACCTGCGATCGGATTCTACAAATCGCTCGGCGCCAAACCGATGGATACATGGACAGTGTATCGTATCACAGCCGAGCCTCTGGCTCAGCTTGCTTCCGCCTCCCGTCACCGTACACCGTGAATTGCTGCTTTGAGTCATGTCGGTCCCGAAACGTTATATCGCACATCTGGATCTTGATTGTTTCTACGTCTCAGTCGAGCGGATCAAGGATCCATCACTGATGGGGAAACCCGTTGTCGTCGGCGGCACTCCCACCGGTCGCGGGGTCGTCGCTTCAGCCTCCTATGAGGCGCGGGCCTTCGGGGTCCGCTCTGCGATGCCGACGGCAACCGCATTGCGCCTTTGCCCTCACCTGACGATAGTCCGCGGACGGTTCGGCGACTACACGAAGTACTCCAACAAGCTCTACGAACGGATCCTTGAACTGGCTCCTGTCGTCGAACGCGCCTCGATCGATGAGATGTACTTCGACCTGACTGGCTGCGAGGTCCTCTATCACAATGACCTTCCCGGATTCATCAAAATCCTTCAACACATTGTCTGGAAAGAATTTCAACTTCCATGCACTATTGCTTTGGCTTCAAACAAAGCGGTCGCAAAAATCGCCGCACAGACGGTGAAACCGGCAGGCGTCATCTTCGTTCCGCATGGAACCGAACGGGAATTCCTTGCACCGTTGCCGGTCGATGCCATACCGGGGGTCGGGAAGAAAACCGGTGAGGTTCTTCGGAGAAAAGGTTTTGCGTTGGTGGCGGATCTTCAGAAGATTCCAAAAGAGAAGCTCGAGCGCATTCTCGGGAAACACGGATTGTGGATTCACGATGTCGCCAACGGTCTGGGGCCTGAAGAACTCTCGACGGAGCATGAACGAAAGAGTATCGGCAACGAGGAAACCTTCGCCCACGACATCTCGGACCGGGAGGAGTTGCACAAGATCCTCTTCTCGCTCACTGAGGAAGTCTGTGCGTCGCTTCGGTACCGGCATCTGAAAGCACGCACATTCACACTGAAGCTACGGTATGCGGATTTCGACACGATCACGCGGGCAACCTCGATCGAGCCGACAGACGACGACACGATTGTTTTCAAGACAATGTGTGAGTTGCTCGAGGAGTCGTATACACGGCGAATCGCTATCCGTCTCCTCGGCGTGCGCGCTTCAAACCTTGTCGACGAAAGCCAGCTCGAGCTCTCTCTTTTCCCCGAGAGCCAGAAACGGACCAACATGCTCGATGCCGTCGATAAGATCCGAAAGAAATTCGGTGACGACGTGATTCACGTCGGTGGCCACTGATGCCTCGTGTGGGCCTTGTCTTGTCGAGGTGAGAGACACCCTTGCCTGACGTAGAGAAGGAAATTGGTCCGTGTCAGAAAAAAGGCACACACCCTCCATATCTTAGTGTCTGGTACTGATAAGGTACGCTCTGCTTGACTATGAAACATAAGAACTATATCCCCTCTCCCTAACACACGTGCTTGCCCACAGAGGGGACTGTTCAATCTCTGATTGGAAATTGCCGTGCGACGTCGTTTCTTGCCTTACAACCCCCGACTCAAGCAAATAGCCAGTCTCTTGCGCAGAAACATGACTCTCGCTGAGATTCTCCTCTGGAGAGAATTGAAAAACAAACAACTTCTTGGGTACGACTTTCATCGCCAGAAGCCAATCGATGAATTCGTCGTCGATTTCTTCTGCCCGAGGCTGTCCCTGGCCGTTGAAATCGACGGTGATTCTCACGAAGGGAAACTCGAGAGAGATAGCCAGAGGCAGCATGATATCGAGAAATTCGGTGCGCAGTTTCTCAGGTTTTCTGACGAAGAAGTCAAGCAAAACCTTGAGGGCGTTGTCGATGCGATTGCGGCGTGGATCGATGCTCAAGGGCCCATACACACCAAACAGCCAGACGAGGGCCAATCCGAGAACTAACCGTCCCCTCTCGTGCGAGGGAATGCGGGTAGAGAGAGGGGAGTCGAGGGGTGTGTGCTCTCCTTCGTGTTTCTTGGAAGACACGAGAGCATGTAGGCCGTAGAAAGGCGCTGCTCCCCACAAACGGGAACGGAATGGATGCTCCTGTAGTTTAGATGGTATCCAATTCACCCCCATCATTTATCATACACCCATCAAGGAGCACCTTATGCCCAAAACCCTACAGCGATTTACTGCACTTCGAGCTCTGCTTGCTGGAATTGCACTGTTCCTTTCAGTCCAGGGCGGGACTGCGTATGCAACCGACGGTCCAAAGTCCGCCTTCATTAAGGACATGATCGGCCAACTGGACCGCGTCAAAGGTCAGGTAGTGTCTCTTGAGAACGCCATCCCACAGGACAAGTTCACTTGGCGTCCAGGCGAAGGTGTCCGCTCTATCAGCGAAGTCTACCTCCACATCGCCGGGAGCAACTACATCATCGTCGGGTTTGCCGGAGTGAAACCCCCCGCCGATTCCAAGGTAGACGAAAAAGGAACGACCGATAAGACGAAAATCGGCGATGCACTCAAGGCTTCCTTCGACTGGACAAAAGAGGCAATCTCAAAATTCAGCGATGCAGACCTCAACAAGGAAATCCAGATGTTTGGCATGAAGACATCAGTGCGGAACGCTCTCTTGGTTCTCCTGAGCCATATCCATGAACACCTTGGACAGTCGATCGCTTACGCTCGTACGAATGGAGTCGTGCCCCCGTGGACGGAGGAGGAGCAGGCGCAAATGAAGAACGCAACGAAGAAGAAGTAGTCGTTACAATCTGGAGCGGAAGTCTGCGGACTCACAGCAATAGGAGCCGCAGACTTTCCCTCTGTCTGCTACAGACGTCGGAGGATATTGGCGGGAAACAGGATAATTGCTTCGATGAGACCGAGAACCCCTTTGACAGCGACGCCGGCCAGACGGAATGGAAGCAGAAAGAGCCATACAAAGGGATACAGAATCAAAGCTGCCAGCGCAAGCGGCCAACAAAGAAAAAGAAGTATGAGCCACAGAAGAAGTTTTGTCATGCCATTCCTTTCTTCCTAATTACGATTCATCCCGCCTCAGGTTGCATTCTGCCCCCTCGTTGCACGCAATCACTCGTTGACCGTCTTCACTTTTTTACCTACTATTAGGCAACCAACATCCTCGTCCACATCGGCACAGTGTCCTGATGGCACGCATCAAGCTGGACCTCCCCGAAAATCCTGTTTTTGCAGCCACCGTCCCGGTCCGCATCACTGATCTCAACTACGGCGGCCATGTCGGCAATGATGCGCTCCTCTCGATTCTTCACGAAGCCCGGGTCCAATTCCTGACCCACGTTGGCTTCACGGAGCACAATATCGGCGGAAAAGGCATCATCATGTCGGATGCCGTTCTCGTCTACAAAGCCGAAATCTTTTATGGGACAACGCTGACGATCGAAATTGGCGTGACCGACCTTCACGCTCATGGGACGGATATCACGTACAAAGTGATGGATGGCGAGAAGGAAGTGGCGAGAGCGAAAACTGGGATCGTATTCTTCGATTACGAAAAGAAAAAGATTGCTCAGATGCCCGAAGAATTCAGAACTTTGTTCGCCTCCCCCACGTAACTTGAT
Organism: Bacteroidota bacterium; assembly: GCA_049522195.1. Taxonomy (GTDB): domain Bacteria; phylum Bacteroidota; class Ignavibacteria; order UBA10030; family UBA10030; genus UBA9647. Next base: position 21,631 of record JBEKOB010000019.1, on the reverse strand, counting down.
GGAAGCGATGAATTCGATGCCTGATACACCAATCTCAAATCGGATGAAAGCGGCCGCCGAAACGTATGTGAAACTTGTGCTCTCCGTGGGCGAATACGACCACGACTACGTTGACGCCTACTTCGGGCCTGCGTCATGGCGAGAAGAAATTAAGAGGAGCACTCCTTCGCTCGAAGATATCCGATCGTCGGCTCAGCGAGTCCTTGAAGACCTGGGGAATATACCGGCATCAACAGAAGAAATTGTCCGCCTCCGCCAGCTGTACCTGACACGTCAGCTTCAGGCGTTACTCGCCAGATTGGAAATGCTTCAGGGCCGCGTCTTCTCATTCGATGAAGAAGCCCAGGCACTTTACGATGCCGCTCCCCCACATCATCCAGAGAGCTACTTCCGCACGGTTCTCGCGAATCTTCATGGGATGGTTCCGGGAACAGGAGCTCTTGCTGAGCGGTACGAAGGGTATCGTAAAGGTTTTGTCATTACACCCAACAGATTGGACGATGTATTCCAAGCGGCAATTCGCGAATGCCGGGAGCGGACACGTCAGATGATCGTCCTGCCACCGACAGAGCGATTTGCCCTCGAGTATGTGAATAACAAACCGTGGAGCGGCTACAACTGGTACAAAGGAGAAAGCATCAGTCTCATCCAGATCAACACCGATCTCCCGATTTACATTGACCGCGCGGTCGATCTTGCCGCGCACGAAGGATATCCCGGGCACCACGTCTACAATAGCATGCTTGAGATGCACCTCGCACGTGAGCGTGGATGGATGGAATTCACCGTCTATGCGTTGTTCAGTCCTCAGTCACTTATCGCCGAAGGAACAGCGAACTTTGGAATCGAAGTGGCTTTTCCGGGCAACCAGAGAATCGAGTTCGAACGTCAGGTCCTGTTCCCCGCTGCGGGATTGGACGGAACCCGGGCCGCAGAATACTATTCGATACACAGGCTCACCGGCGTCCTCAACTATGCGCATAACGAAGCGGCACGATCGTATCTCGATGGAGCAATGAATCGCCAGCAAGCCGAGGAATGGCTGGTGACGTACGCGTTGATGGCTCCCGAGCGCGCGAGACAGCGGGTCGGATTCATCGACGCGTACCGGAGCTACGTCATCAACTACAACCTCGGACAGGACCTTGTGCGGCAGTACATCGAATCGCGCGGTGGAACAGATGACGATCCCCGCAAACGATGGGACGAGTTCAGACAGCTGATATCTTCCCCCCAGCTTCCATCCGGCCTTCGAACGTAACCATCAACCCGAATAGGAATAACCAGATGGCGCGTTTCAAACTCATTCTCGAATACGAAGGCACACGCTACAGCGGGTGGCAGATTCAGAAAAATGCCCGGACAGTGCAGGGAGAACTTTCCTCCGCGTTCGGATCAGTGCTCAACACATCCGAATTCGAGCTATACGGAGCCGGGCGGACTGATGCGGGGGTTCATGCATTGCAACAGGTGGCGCATCTCGAAGCAGCAACGATGCTCGCCCCCGAGATTCTTCGCCGCAAAGTGAACGATGAATTGCCGTCTGACATCAATATCCTCGAGATCTCAAAAGCTGCTCCCCAGTTCCACGCCCGGCACGATGCCTTGTCGAGAAGCTACCTGTACCAGATCAGCAGAAGGCGGACTGCCTTCGGCAAAAAGTTCGTGTGGTGGATCAAGGATCAGCTTGATATCAATCGCATGCGCTCGGCTACGAAACTTTTCACAGGCATGAAGGACTTCCGCTCCTTCACGGCGGACGACCCGGAAGAAAAATCGACGAAGGTTCATATCGAGCATATTGAGATCCGCGAACTCGGGGATATTATTCTCATTCGATTCATCGGCTCACATTTCCTATGGAAAATGGTACGGCAAGTCGTGGGCGTTCTCGCCGAAGTAGGAAGAGGGAAGCTCACCCTCGAGCAGGCCGCATCGTTTTTTGATCGGAGCTCAGATCAGCCGGCGAAACTGACTGCCCCTCCATCGGGATTGTTCCTTGAACGGGTGTATTACAAGGGAGACAAGAAGCTCGAAAGCCTTGAACCGGTGATGACGATTGATTCGGGGGCGATCAGGTGAACAAGACGAGGCGTCTCCTGATAACTCTGCTTGTTATCCTCACGTGTATCGGATGTGACCAGGCGACGAAAACCATCGCAAGTCACAAGCTGGCCCCCAGCGCCCCGATCACACTCATCGATCACATCTTTCACCTTGAGTATACTGAGAACAGCGGTGCAATGATGGGCGTCGGCGCCGAGCTTTCCAACAACACGCGGTTCTGGCTCTTCACAGTTTTTGCGGGATGCGCTCTCTTTGCCATCCTCGCCTTCACCCTGCTTGACAAGACACTGAATGTCGCTGCCATTCTTTCCCTCTCGCTCATCGTCGGCGGCGGGCTGGGCAATCTTGTCGACCGGTTGTTCAAAAGAGGAATCGTCGTCGATTTCATGATCATTACCCTGGGGCCGCTGAAAACAGCCATCTTCAACTTCGCCGACCTTTCGATTCTCATCGGCCTCCTCGTTCTGGCGTTTTCCCATATGCGATGGTTTTCGCACTCCCCGCAGGACAATCGTAAAGGTTGAAACTTGGCTGGATTTTTGATAGTTTCGACTCGTTCCGGTGCTTGATTCGATGCTCTTGCGCGCACCGACGGAACCGCGGGATCGCGTGCCTGCCGTCATCAATCATGAAATCACCTCGGGGCATATTAGGATAATGGTTTTGGTTCAGTCCCGAACCAAGTGCGGACACATCGATGGTCGAAGCAGCATACATCATAATTATTTTCGGATTTCTCACTCTGGGCGTGATGATTTTCAGGAAATTCAGAGAAATCGCGTCCTGGAAATCAGAGGATGAACTCGAAGGCGGACAATCCGCTGGTTCCCTCCCGCGCGACCTCCAGGAACTAAGAATCGAAGAGCCGGGCGGTGAGCCAGGCTCCCTCGATGGCATCGACGAAAACAAGTCAGAGCAACACTAAGCACGCCGCGTACAAGGCCGGAGCCCAAGGAAGTGGAAGGAACTCCTCGTCGCATCCCTGCTCAAGAACGTAATCCATTTCTCCCGGGAGGTTGATCCATGGCAATGAAGAATCCCAAGAAGGATACACAACGTCTCATCGGCGCATTGCCGAGAGTTGGTATCCGTCCAGCAATCGATGGCCGGCGCCGCGGCGTCCGCGAATCGCTCGAGGGCGCGACGATGGGTATGGCCAAATCGGTGGCAGCACTGATTTCGGGCTCGATTCGCCATCCGAGCGGAGCGCCCGTCGAATGCGTCATCGCCGACACGTGCATCGGCGGCGCGGCGGAAGCTGCTCGGGCGGCCGACAAATTTTCGCGTGAGAACGTCGGTGTTTCTCTGACAGTTACCCCGTGCTGGTGCTACGGTGCTGAGACAATGGACATGGATCCGTTGCTTCCGAAGGCGATCTGGGGTTTCAACGGAACGGAGCGTCCCGGAGCAGTCTACCTCGCCGCCGCACTTGCAGCACACAACCAGAAGGGTTTACCGGCATTCGGCATCTACGGAAGAGACGTGCAGGATGCAGGCGATACTGAAATTCCTCAGGACGTGAGCGGAAAGATTCTCCAGTTTGTGCAAGCCGGGCTTGCAGTAGCCACGATGCGCGGCAAATCGTATCTCGCTATGGGAGGGGTCTCGATGGGGATAGCAGGATCCATCGTTGACCACAGTCTCTTCGAATCGTACTTCGGCATGCACGTCGAAACGGTCGACATGAGTGAGTTCACGCGACGCGTTGAACAGGAGATCTACGACAAAAGGGAATTCGCTGCCGCGCTGCGATGGGTGATTGAACATTGCAAGGAAGGTAAAGACTTCAATCCTACGAAGCTGCAGAAGACCCGAGCCCAGAAAGATGCGGATTGGGAAACTGTTGTGAAGATGACGATGATTGCCCGTGACCTGATGATCGGCAATCCGCGACTTGGAGAAATTGGTTTCGGTGAAGAGGCGCTCGGTCATAACGCCATCGCTGGAGGATTCCAGGGGCAACGACAATGGACAGACCACAAGCCGAACGGTGATTTTCTTGAAGCGATGCTGAATTCCTCGTTCGACTGGAACGGGATACGTGAGCCGATTGTCGTCGCCACCGAGAACGATTCGCTCAACGCTGCAGGGATGCTCTTCGGGCATCTCCTGACAAACATGGCTCAGATCTTCGCCGACGTGCGGACGTTCTGGAGCCCCGCCGCCGTGAAACGAGTAACAGGACACAAACTCGCCGGGCACGCCGCTAACGGCATTCTGCACCTCATCAATTCCGGAGCAGCCGCACTCGACGGATCCGGCCAGCAGGAAATTCACGGCAAACCCGTCATGAAAGAGTTCTGGGAGATCACAAAGCAGGAAGCAGAAAAATGCCTGCGGGCAACGACCTGGTATCCGGCAAACAGGGAGTATTTCCCGGGAGGTGGATTTTCATCCGGCTACCTCACGCGTGGCGGGATGCCTGCTACCATGATCAGGCTTAACATAATCAAAGGGCTCGGACCTTCCCTGCAAATCGCGGAGGGATACACGGTTGATCTTCCCGAAAAAGTTGATCGAATCCTCGAGGAACGAACCGACCGGACATGGCCCACGACATGGTTTGCGCCGAGGACGAACGGACAAGGCCCGTTCCGCGATGCCTACACTGTCATGAACAACTGGGGAGCGAACCACTGTGGTATGAGCTACGGACACATCGGAGGTCAGCTGATTACGCTCGCGTCGATCCTCCGCATTCCGGTCTCAATGCACAATGTTGCAGAAGAAGTGATCTTCCGTCCGAGTGCGTGGACTGCATTCGGTGCAAGCGACCTGGAGGGAGCGGACTTCCGGGCTTGTGAGAACTATGGTCCTCTGTACGGTAAGTACTAGGACGCCTCGAAGAGAAACCTACTACGAGCATATCACGCAAAGAACCAAAGGCATGAGTGGTGATGGAACAGATACTTTGTGCTTCCGGCGTGAGATTTTTGGGATGGCATCCCGTTGTTTTTCTGGTATATTGGTGATGGATCTTTGGGCATGGAAGAAGGGGCAAGCGCTCGTCGATACAGAGCCGAAGGGAAGCCGGGAGAGCGCCAACAAGCTCACAATCATGAGATATGGCGACTCAACTTCTACGGGGATCATATGATCCACTCTGATCGTCCATTCATTGTTCGATGGGTGCACCTCACAGCACTCTTGTGCATCGCCCTCCTGCTCGGTTCGTGCCGCTCGTCCGAAGAGACGGGGACTGGAAAGCGGATCGGGGCGCCCGTCGCGAGCCAAACGGTTTCAGATTCCGTACGGGCGAAAGTGGATTCGATGATGCGGTCTGATTCTCTCCGTGCCCGGCGAGCGGGGTTCACTTCCCAGCACGATACGCTGATGGCCTCGGTCGTAAAAACATCGAAGCCGGGCGTACGCGCGGTAAAACCGATCGAGAGACCAGCGAACACAGCATACACGGTGCAGGTTGGGGCTTTCGCTAGAACAGATCATGCCCTCCGGGCACAGAAAATCGCCCGGGAACGATTCGCTGATCTCCCCATCTTCAACACCTTTGAACCGTATGACAAATTGTACCGGGTTCGCGTAGGAAAATTCGATACTCGGCAGCAGGCAGATTCCCTCCGGAAGTGGATACTCAAACAGTTTCCCGCTGACTATTCCGATACCTGGATCAATTATATTTCCAAATGAAGTACCCGCGTCTCATCACAGTTGTCTCAGCAATCGCATTGATTCTCTCCGGTTGCGGCTCCTCAGGCAGTTCACAAAGGGAAGCCCCCACTCCTCCCGAGGAACCGGAGCAGCGCGTCCCACTCTTCCGGTACGAAAAGACTTTCAACCCTTCCGACTACGACGACGAAATAACGGAAATTCAGCGGCAACACACGATCGAGCAGGAACGAGCAGCTGCCGAGCGTCAGCTCGACAGCGTTGTTGTGGAATCGACATTTACACAGGGTTATCGCGTCCAGATCTTTGCGACAGGGAGTATTGACGAAGCCAACGCCATGCGCCTCACCGCTGCCCAGCGCATCACGGAAGATTCGCTCTATGTCGTCTATGATACTCCTGTGTATAAAGTGAGGATCGGCGACTTCCCCACCCGCGCAGAAGCGAACCAAAAACTTGCGACAGTGATCGCCCAGGGATTTGCGGATGCATGGGTGGTCGGAGATCGGATTATCCAACGCAGGCTCGTTCGTGTCCCCGCTCAAATCCCCCAAAAGAAAGACTAGAGGACCTCTCAGAAATTCCCATCGACCGAGCGAAAGGTCTTTGATCTCCTCCTCAGTACCCGCGGCCTTGGCCCGGCGCAGGTCAGGACGGAGTATGGAACCGATCCTTTGCTGTTACACAAAGAAAGTTTAGCATCCTGACGACGGTTTGTTCTTAGAACAGGTTCTCGTCACTCCTTCGCCTCAGAGACAAAAAAGGGTAAGCACATGCCTACCCTTTGAACTGCACCCCCATCCTTCTGAATCGTCATATTAACTCAGGCGATATTCGCATACATTTTTTCGATAAGCGCCTCGTATTTCTTCTCAACCACCTTCCGCTTTACCTTCAGTGTCGGAGTAATCTCCCCGTTCTCCACTGTAAGTTGCTCCGGCAGCAGTTCAAAGCGGCGAACCCGTTCGTACGGTGGAAGATCCTTCTGAATTCTCTGTATCTCCTTCTCATACAGTTTCCTGATGTCCTCCCTGTGAGTCAGGTCGGCATCCACGGTGAACGGGATGCCTGCGCTGATGGCATAACTCTTCAGGTTGTCGAATTCGGGGACAATAAGAGCTGCCAGGAACATCCGGCCATCGCCTACAAGCATAAACTGTTCGATGAACTTGCTTTGAAGGAATAAGCTTTCAATCGGCTGAGGGGCGATGTTCTTTCCACCGGAACTGACAAACAGATGCTTCTTCCGATCGGTGATCATCAGATGCCCCTGCGGATCGAACATCCCGACGTCACCAGTGTGGAACCACCCATCTTTGTTAATCACCTCGTTGGTCGCTGAGGGATTGTTGTAATACCCTCGCATGATATTGGGGCCCTTCGCCAGTATCTCTCCGTCGTCCGCAACCTTAATCTCCACACCGGGCAACGGCTTCCCAACGGTACCAAACTTGTAGTCATCGACGCGGTTCGTGGTCAGCACAGGGGATGTCTCAGTGAGGCCATAACCCTCGATGATCGTAATGCCGACTGCCTCAAAGAACTCCCCGAGCTCCCGGGAGAGGGCGGCTCCGCCCGACGCAAAGAACCGGATTCTTCCGCCCGTCCTCTGTTTCAGCTTTGAGAATACCAGGCGCTCAGCAAGTCCCTGCTGGAGACGCAGAATGGGAGAAACATCTTCACGTTTCCCCTCCGTCGCAAACTCCTTCCCCACGCTGACAGCCCAGCGGAAGATACGTTGTCGGGTCGGCGGACTGTTGTCAATCTGCTTCATGATCCGCGTATAAATCCGCTCAAACAATCTCGGCACCGTGGTAACAACCGTCGGCCGGATCTCAAGCAGGTTGTCGCTCACTGTTTCCGTGCTTTCCGCATATGCAACCGTCGAGCCGCACGCCATTGCGGTATAGTATCCTGCCATACGTTCGAACGAGTGACAGAGCGGGAGAAACGAAAGGAGCGTATCACGGTCGTTGAGTGGAATCGTATCGGCAGCGGCTTTCATGTTCGAGCAAAGGTTGTGGTGTGTCAGCATCACTCCCTTTGGGTTCCCCGTCGTTCCGGAAGTATAGATGATGGTCAGAAGATCTTCGGGCCGGACCTTACCGATCGCATCACGGAAGAACGTTCGATGTAGTTTCTCAAATTCTTCGCCGAGTATGAACACCTCCGGAAAGGTCAGCGTCTTTCCGTTCCGCTGTTCCAGTTTCTCATTTATGATAATGATGCGCTGGAGTGTTCTCAGCTCCGACTCTATCTTCAGGATCTTGCCGAGCTGGAGGACATTCGAGACGATAACGATTTTAACTTCCGCATCGTTGAGGATATAGGCGATCTGCGGCGCGGTAAGAGTCGGATAAATCGGAACGTCAACGCCGCCAAGCGCGACAATTGCCAGGTCAGCGACAACCCACTCGGGACGGTTTTCAGAGATGATGGCGACCTTCTCGTCTTTCTTCACGCCCAGAGACGCAAGGCCGAGAGCGAACAATTCAACTCTCCGCCGGCACTGCGTGAAGGAAATTCCTTTGTACTGCTTCTCGACCTTGTGCATCAACATCGGTCGTTCATCAGTCGCATACTTCGTCGTTATCCTGTCGAACATTTCCGGAATCGTAGAAAAGTCAACAGCAACGGACATGGTGATTCCCTTCCCTGATATTGAATCATCTGAACGTGACGGCAGAAATTAAACGAAGGATTGAACGATATGCAAGGAGGAATCAATTCGACGTCCAATGTGTTCTTCTACGCGAGAGCGCAGCCTGCGAAAATCATCAGCAGCAGAACTGCTGCGTCGATGAGCGCCTCGCCGATTTCTGATACACAGATCTCACCCATAGATCAGAGTCGCTCGATCTGGGAATTCGCGTGTGACAAAAAAGTCGTGTGACCAATTTCAGACACCGCGAACCGTATTTGAGCTTCCAAACGAGGTTATGTCAAGTTAAATTATATCTGAAATTGTCGCCGTCTAAATTTTAACTTGACAAAGGTACCGCAACCGCTTATATTCACACTCAGTTGCGTCAGTTGAAAAGCTGATTTTTTGTTCTTTACCCGCAAGACGTTCCTTCTTCCACCAGGGGTGCTCGAAGTGGAAGAGTACGTCACACGCCATCGAGAGGCGTCTACCTAATCGCAGATGATGACCTATCCAGGGACAGGCCCACGCCGTGTCCAGGGGTAGCTTTTTCTCTAGAGTTTAGAAACCCAACTTTCAGAACAGCTTAACCATGAGGAGAGCGCTATGCTTGAGAAGGCGACGATTCCGACGCCCGTAGAAGCCGAGCGCGCTGAACAATCCAACGATGTTCGTGGATTGAAATTTCAGCGCTATTTTTCGAAACCCGGAGTTCACCCGTTCGACGAAGTCGAATGGGAGCTGCGTACTGCCGTAATTTCCAACGAAAAGGGAGAAAAGATATTTGAACAGAAGGACGTCGAGATACCGAAGTCGTGGTCGATGACCGCCACCAACGTCGTTGTCTCGAAGTACTTCCATGGCAAACTCGGCTCCCCCGATCGTGAACGGAGTGTCAAGCAGCTTATCGAACGTGTTGCACGGACCATCTCCAACTGGGGAACAAAGGGTGGGTACTTCGCCAGCCAGGAAGATGCCGACATCTTTTATAATGAACTGACGTACATGCTGGTGAACCAGCTGATGTCGTTTAACAGTCCTGTCTGGTTCAACGTGGGGAACGAGGAACATCCGCAGTGCTCCGCGTGCTTCATCAACTCGGTTCAGGATTCGATGGATTCGATCCTGACACTCGCGAAAACAGAAGGCATGCTTTTCAAGTGGGGATCGGGTACTGGCTCCAACCTTTCAACCCTGCGATCATCGAAGGAATCCCTCGGCGGCGGCGGCACCGCCTCCGGACCGGTCTCTTTCATGAAGGGGTACGATGCATTCGCTGGCGTCATCAAGTCGGGGGGCAAAACCCGTCGGGCGGCGAAGATGGTCATCCTGAACATCGATCATCCCGACATCTCCGAATTCATCAACTGCAAGGCCGACGAAGAGAAGAAAGCATGGGCACTCATCGAAGCCGGCTACGACGGTGGCTTCAATGTCCCGGGCGGCGCATACGATTCCGTATTCTACCAGAACGCCAATCACTCGATCCGTGTGACCGATGAATTCATGAAGGCGTTCCTGGAAGACAAAGAATGGGTGACCAAGGCAGTGACCTCGGGCAAACCTGTTGACAAGTACCGTGCACGCGACATGATGCGCCAGATCTCCGATGCGGCATGGATCTGCGGCGATCCCGGCATGCAGTACCACTCGACAATCAACAGCTGGCACACCTGCCCGAACACAGCGCCGATCAACGCTTCCAACCCGTGCAGCGAGTACATGTTCCTCGACGACACGGCATGCAACCTCGCGTCTCTCAATGTCATGAAGTTCCGGCGCCCGGACGGTGAGTTTGATGTTGAAGCGTTCAGGAAGGCCGTTCAGGTCACGATCACGGCGATGGAAATCGAAGTCGACAACGCCAGTTATCCGACCCCCGCGATCGCCCAGAACAGCTTCGACTATCGGCCACTCGGTCTCGGCTATGCCAACCTCGGCGCACTGTTGATGGCCCGCGGACTCGCGTACGACAGCGACGAAGGTCGCTCCTATGCGGCGGCAATCACCTCCCTGATGTGCGGCGAAGCATACAAGCAGTCAGCACTTGTCGCAAAAGACATGGGACCGTTCAAGGGATATGCGAACAACCGCGAACCGATGCTGAACGTGATGCAGAAGCATGGCATCCACGCCGAGCGGATCAACAAGGAGTTCGTCCAGGCAGATCTTTGGGATGCTTCCAACGACGTCTGGAAGGACGTGGTGAAGTACGGGAAACAATATGGCATCAGAAACTCCCAGACCACGGTTCTTGCACCCACCGGAACGATCGGCTTTATGATGGACTGCGACACGACCGGCGTCGAGCCCGATATCGCCCTGGTGAAATACAAGAAGCTTGTCGGCGGTGGATTGATGAAGATCGTCAACCAGACGGTGCCGGAGGCCCTCCGCAAACTCGGCTACGACGGGGAGCAGATCGAGCACATCGTCGCCTACATCGATAACAACGATACGATCGAACGTTCGCCGCATCTGCGGGAAGAGCACCTCCCGGTTTTCGACTGCGCATTCAAGCCGGCCAACGGCGAGCGGTCGATCCAGTACATGGGTCACATCAAGATGATGGCGGCGGTGCAGCCGTTCCTTTCCGGCGCGATCTCCAAAACAGTCAATATGCCGACAGATGTCACTGCAGACGACATCCAGCATGCATACGTCGAGGCATGGAAACTCGGACTGAAGGCCATTGCGGTATACCGCGATGGCTGCAAACGCACACAGCCGCTCAGCACATCACTCGACGCGAAAAAAGAGGCCCCAAAGGCGCACCCGTTGCGCCGTCGGCTCCCGGACGAGCGGCAGTCAATCACACACAAATTCAGCATCGCCGGCCACGAAGGATACATCACGGTCGGTATGTTCGAAGATGGGATGCCGGGCGAAGTGTTCATTACGATGTCCAAGGAAGGATCCACGATTTCAGGTATGATGGACTCCTTTGCCACCTCGATCTCGATTGCCCTGCAATACGGGGTTCCTCTGAAGGTTTTGGTGGACAAGTTCAGCCATGCCCGGTTTGAGCCCTCCGGATTCACGAACAATCCAGAGATTCCGATCGCCAAATCGATCAGCGACTATATCTTCCGCTGGCTCGGTCTGAAGTTTCTCCAGAAGGACGACGCACCGACAACCGGCAGTATCACGCCGACGACGGCTAACGTGGCATCCCAGCCGAAGATTCGTCAACAGGATAATTCTCAGAGAATCACTTCTGCACTTGAGCGGAACGAGAAAGTCGTTTTTCAGACTCAGGCGGATGCACCTCCCTGCCACGAGTGCGGAAGCATCATGATCCGCAGCGGCAGCTGCTACAAATGCCTGCAGTGCGGAGCAACGAGCGGGTGCTCGTGATTCATGGAAGTCCTCTTCAGGAAGAACAGGATCGGCACGCTCGGACTCGGGCGTGCCGATTTGCTTTGCCCCCTGCCAACAGGTAAGGCTGCATCCACCTTGCGCTCAAAAACCAAGGAATTCAAGTTCATGTCCAATCACATAACCCCCCCTAAAATCTGAGGTGACAGCATGAGGACACTCCTCGTCAAGCTCACGATTCTCCTTTCAGTCGCCGCGCTTTCACTCCCGGCCCAACAAGCTCAACAGGACAAGGCGCTGCTGGCAAAGGCGCAGAAGCTTGCCCAGCAGTACATCATCGTTGATACGCATATCGATGCCCCATATCGCCTGAAGATGAAGTTCGAAGACATCTCGAAGCTGACCCCGGACGGAAATTTCGACTACGTGCGCGCGAAGCAGGGAGGCCTCAAAGCCCCATTCATGTCGATCTACATCCCGGCCGAGTACGAGAAATCGGGGGGAGGAAAACAGCTTGCGGATACTCTCATCGACATGGTGGTCAAATTCTCGAAGGACTGGCCAAAGCAATTCGCCGTGGCCAAATCGGTTCAGGATGTCACGGCTCAGGTCAAACGAGGCGTCATCTCCTTGTGCATGGGGATGGAGAACGGCACACCGATCGAGCATGACCTGAAAAACGTTCAGTACTTCTACGACCGCGGCATACGGTACATCACGCTCGCCCACGCACTGAGCAACCACATCTCAGATTCATCGTACGACACAACGCATGTTTGGAGAGGATTGAGCTTCTTCGGCCGGCGACTCATAGCGGAGATGAACCGCGTTGGCATCATGGTCGACGTCTCCCACATTTCCGACGATGCTTTCTTCGAGGTTATGAACGTCACACGCACGCCGGTCATCGCCTCCCATTCCTCCTGCCGGTTCTTCACGCCAGGGTTCGAACGGAACATGTCGGATGACATGATCAAGCTCCTCGCAAAGAATGGTGGAGTCATGCAGATTAATTTCGGATCCTCCTTCCTCCGTGAGGACTACCAGAAGCTCGAGGCGCAACAAGGCAAGGAAGTCATGTCCTATATGAGGGACCATCACCTCAAGTTCGGCGACCCGGATGCGGAGACGTATTTGAAACAATACCGCAAAGATCACCCGGTTACGTTCGCTGATGTCACCGATGTGGCCAACCATATCGATCACGTGGTGAAGCTTGTGGGAGTGGATTACGTCGGCATCGGCTCCGACTTCGACGGCGTCGGCGACTCGCTGCCGACAGGGCTCAAAGACGTCTCGATGTATCCCAACTTGGTCTACGAGCTGCTGAAACGAGGTTATTCGGACAAGGACATTCAAAAGATCTGCGGTGGGAATCTCTTGAGAGTGTGGTCGCAGGTGGAGCAAAGAGCCAAGGAGCTTCAGGCGGAGTAAAATCAGCAGAGCACAGCCGCCACTGTGAACCATCTGACACAAACGGGTGTGCCGATCATCGACAGGAAGGTACAGGCCATGAAACGAACACTTTGCCTTCTCCTATCTTCCATTCTTCTCACAGTTGCATCCTTATCCCGGCCACTGCTCGTCGGCAGCTCCTACGTCCTGAGCGACCGACTCACGGTGTCTTGTGACCTGAGGAGGGAGTCGAAGGATGCTCCCGACGATACCAGTGCGCGACGACCCCGCCTCCGTGATCTCGGCCTCGAAGTTGGAATCTTTCATACCGGTAAGCTGAATGCAATCACTGATGTCGCGGGTGTCCGCGTAGGACATGTTACACTTGTGGTGGCGGATAGCATACGGACAGGCGTGACCGCGGTACTTCCTCACGATGGAAATCTCTTTCAGGAGAAGGTGCCGGCAGCCATAGTTGTCGGGAACGGATTTGGCAAACTCGTCGGGAGCACGCAAGTTGAGGAGCTTGGCCAGATCGAAACACCGGTCCTCCTGACCAATACGCTTAGCGTTTGGGACGTGGCAGATGGAGTAGTCGACTATATGCTCGGGCTCCCCGGAAATGAAAATGTCCGATCCATCAACCCGATTGTCGGAGAAACCAATGATGGCGGACTCAACGATATAAGGGGAAGGCATGTCACACGATTGCACGCAGCCGAAGCAATCCGGAATGCGAAGTCAGGGGCTGTTGCGGAAGGATGTGTCGGAGCGGGAACGGGAACAGTCTGCTTTGGATGGAAAGGGGGCATCGGGACAAGTTCGCGGGTGCTCCCCTCATCCTTAGGCGGATTCACCGTCGGAGTGATCGTTCAGACCAACTATGGGGGCGTGCTGGACATCGCGGGAGTCCCCATCGGGAAGGAATTGGGCCGCTTCAGCTATCGCAATGAGGTGAAGAATCCGGGCGACGGATCATGCATGATCGTCGTCGCAACAGACGCGCCGCTGAACAGCGGACAGTTGAAACGACTCGCCCGAAGAGCGACACTTGCCCTGGGCAGGACAGGTTCGTCAATGAGTCATGGCAGCGGCGACTATGTGATTGCCTTCTCCACTGCACGCGATGTCCGCATACACCCTGATGACCAGAGAATCCAATTGATACCCCGACTCCGTGAAGACGACCTTTCGCCTCTGTTCCAGGCAGTCATAGAATCAACGGAAGAGGCAGTGTACAATTCACTGCTGAAGGCAACAACGACAAAAGGATACCACGGCACAGAGGTGGAGACACTACCTGTGGAAAAGGTGCGGGAAATTCTGAGAAAATACGGACGGGTCAAATAAGCCGATAGCTCGCCGTCGGCTAAACTCATCGGGACGCAGGGACACTCTCCCGTTCCATCATTTCGATAAATTGTTCGAAGAGGTAATCGCTGTCGTGCGGACCCGGAGACGCTTCCGGATGGTACTGAACACTGAAGATCGGAAGCTCCTTGTGGCGCAGGCCTTCGTTGGTTTCGTCATTCAGATTCACATGCGTGATCTCGATCGTTTTCTCATCGAGTGATCCGGGATCCACAGCGAAGCCGTGGTTCTGAGAAGTGATTTCAATTCCCTGCGTCCGGAGATTCTTGACCGGATGGTTCGCTCCCCGGTGGCCAAACTTCAGCTTGAAGGTCTTCCCTCCCAACGCCAGCGCAAGTAGCTGGTGACCAAGACAGATACCAAAGATCGGCTTCTTGCCGACGATCTTTTTGATATTCTGAATGCCATACCGCACCGCAGCCGGATCTCCAGGCCCATTCGAGAGAAAAATCCCGTCCGGCTCCATCTCGAGCACCTTCTCCGCCGGGTATGATGCGGGCACAACGGTGAGCTTGCAGCCGTACATCGTGAGTCGGCGCAAAATGTTTCGCTTCACACCATAGTCGTACACCACAACGCGCCATTCACGGCCGTTTCCTCCCTTTCCGAGAGTCTTGAGTGCAAACGGGGTCCGGTCAATCTCGCTCCAATCGTACGCCTTCTCGGTCGTCACAACTTTGACAAGATCAAGTCCGTTCATCGAAGGGGAACGCTTCGCTTTCGCAATCAGGCTTTCGTCATCAAGGTCAAGGGTCGATAGGACACCGCGGAGGGCACCCACGGTTCGGATCATTTTGGTCAGCATCCGCGTATCAATTCCCTGAATGGCGATGATCTTATGGGAGATCAGCCAATCACCCAGGCTTCCGGTTGCGCGGAAATTGCTGTAGAAATCAAAGTATTCCTTGACAACAAATCCGGCCACCTGCGGCTTGGCCGATTCGAGATCCTCGCTGTTGATGCCCACGTTGCCGATGAGCGGATAGGTCATCGTCACGATCTGTCCAGCATACGAAGGATCGGTCAGAATCTCCTGGTATCCCGTCATGCTCGTATTGAACACCACCTCGCCGGTAACTTCAGAGGAAGCTCCGAAGCTCTCACCGGTGAAAACCGTCCCATTCTCCAACGCTAGCTTAGCGACCAACGATGTCCTTTCAATTTCCGATTCGAAAAATCCTTGTGGAAGCAAAGATAGCAAGAATTGCCCGGTGGTGCAAATAACGAGTCATCGCAGAGAGTCATCGAGCGCAGGATGCAGAAATATCCACACTCTCGACTCACTCCTTCCAACCTGAAAAGATCGTGAAGTCTCCGCCTTCCCTGACTCAATTGACAGGTTCTTGGACGAGAAATTCAGGTGACGAACGATACGCCAACTCTTTTTTTTCCAGAACTCTGATTCGCCTTATAATGTTGCTATGGTCGGACAGGGTATGTGCATAGCCTCCTTGACATCCTATGCAAAAAGTGTTAATTTTAAGCGGAAAAATAGGCGTTTTTTGATGATTACACCTGGAAAACCGGAGCCATTGAACGAGCGGGAGAGGGATATCCTTCACCACGTCGTATTCAATTTCATTCAGTCTGCTGTTCCAGTTGGCTCGCGGTACATCTCCAAGCATTTTGATTCCCAGCTGAGCCCGGCAACGATTCGAAACGTTATGGCCGACCTCGAAGAGCTGGGATTCTTGTCGCATCCTCATACTTCGGCCGGCAGGGTTCCGACCGACCTCGGCTACAGGTATTACGTCGACTACCTGATGGAGGCGCAGTCACTTTCCGAGCACGAAATACGTCAGATTGAGCAGCAACTCAACAATGCTGCTGACGCCGACTCCCTCCTGAAGGAGACCTCTCGATTGCTGAGCAAGATTTCAAGGCAGCTCAGTGTCGTTTCGTCACCTCATATCAGCAGCGGGATATTCGAGAAACTCGAACTTATCTCCATCTCGAGCTCGAGGCTTCTTGTCGTCATCTCCATCCGGACAGGGTTGGTAAAAACCCTGATGATGGAAGTTGGGATCGAAATGAAGCGGGAGTACCTCGAACAGGTTGCCCGCCTCCTCAATGAGCGGCTCGCCGGGCTGACATTGCGGGAGATCCGGGATACGTTTGTGGAGCGAACGCGTGACATGCAGGATGAGCGAACCGGGCTCATCCGGCTCTTTATCGATTCTGTCGACAACCTTTTCGACGATATGAAGGATCGGGAAAAGGTGCACATTTCCGGTACGCAGAATATCATCGACCAACCTGAGTTTATTGATCCGAAGAACTTTCGGAGCGTTATCGAGCTTATCGAGAATGACGATATCATCGTCCACTTGCTCGAAAAACACGAGCATATGGACAAGAACTTCGCCATCACGATAGGATCGGAAAATCAGGAAAGCAAGGCGAAAGAATACAGCATCATTTCGGCCGTGTATGATCTGGACGGAGTCACAGGAAGAGTCGGGATCATTGGGCCCAAGCGTATGGAGTATGCCAAAATGATCCCCCTTGTTGATCAAGTGGCAAAGCTGGTCGCGAAGATGATGAGGGCATAGGAAGTCTTACGATGAACGAGAACCAGGAGAGAATGGAAGAGACAAAGAATCTTGACGAGCAGCAACCGCAGACCGAAGCAGAGCCGAAGGTGTCGGGAGCAACGGAACCTCCGGCGACCGATGAGACAGCCCTGAAGCTTGCTGAGGCGGAAAAGCAGGTCGAATACTACAAGGACCTTCTTCTAAGGAAGGTCGCTGAGTTCGACAACTTCAAGAAACGGGTAGAGAACGACTCGACCACTTCGTTGAGATACGCGAAGGCTGATATCATACAAAGCCTCCTTCCCGTGATTGATGATTTTGAACGATCGCTGAAACCAAGCAAGGACCAACGTGAGTCGGAAGCCTTCGCCAAAGGAGTCAATCTCATTTATCAGAAACTGGTAAAATTCCTCGATGTCCAGGGAGTCAAGGAAATCGAATCCCTCGGCAAGGAGTTTGACGTTCACTACCACGACGCTCTCCTCCAGGTGCCCCGGAGCGATGTTCCACCTCATGTGGTCATCGAGGTGGTCGAAAAAGGGTACTCACTTGACGACCGCGTCCTTCGACATGCAAAAGTCGTAGTCTCCACCACTCCGGCTGATAATGGAGCTCGCGATGCCAAGAGCACACCCACTGCCTCCACCCAGGATGCCGGCAATCCCACGAAGCTGGAGAACTAAGACGAAGCATGGCTAAACGAGATTATTACGAAATACTTGGCGTCTCCCGAAATGCGTCGCAGGAAGAGATTAAAAAGACGTATCGGCAGATGGCGTTGAAGTATCACCCCGATCGCAATCCCGGCAACAAAGAAGCGGAAGAACAATTCAAGGAAGCTGCGGAAGCGTACGAGATCCTGTCCGACAAAGACAAACGCCAGCGGTACGACCAGTTCGGCCACGAAGGCATACGTGGGATGAACACCCACGAGTTCCACGACGTCAACGATATCTTTTCGGCATTCGGCGACATTTTCGGAAGAGGATTCGGCGGCGGCATCTTCGATGAGGTATTCGGTGCAGGCGGCCGAGGACGACGCGCGACGCGCAATCAGCATGGGACACCTGGAGCAGATCTTAAGGTGAAGCTACCGCTGACACTCGAAGAAATCGCGTCAGGCATTGAGAAAAAGATTAAGGTCAAGAAACAGAAGAAGTGCGATGTCTGTAACGGTTCCGGCGCAAAGGCCGGTACTGGGACTTCGAGTTGCCCGCAGTGCAGCGGAACAGGCGAGCTGCGCCAGGTTTCCCGTTCGATGTTTGGACAGTTTGTGAACATCACTACATGTCCAACATGCGGCGGCGAAGGTCGTGTTGTCCACGACCCTTGCCCCAGCTGTCACGGTGAGGGGCGCATGCCGGGCGAGACAACTATCAAAGTCAGTGTTCCTGCCGGCGTCTCAGAAGGGAATTACATCCCGCTCCAAGGACAGGGAAACGCCGGACAGCGTGGCGGCCCCCCCGGCGATCTGATCGTTCTTATCGAGGAACAGCCGCATCAATACTTCACCCGGAGCGGCGACGACATCATTTATGACCTTAATGTGAGCTTTCCGATGGCGGCTCTCGGAGGTGAAATCGAAATTCCGACATTGACCGGCAAAGCGAAGCTGGTCATTGATCCAGGCACTCCCGCCGGGCGTATGCTGCGCATGCGTGACAAAGGGATCCCCCACCTCAACGGCTACAGCCGGGGCGACCAGCTTGTCCGGATCAGCATCTGGGTCCCGTCGAAACTCAACTCAAAGGAAAAAGAGCTTCTCAAACAGCTGGGCGAAAACGAGCACATTTCTCCCAACGAGGAGGAGCGCCACGGCCATTCAAAGACGTTTTTTGATAAGATGAAGGACGCCTTTTCGTAAGTAAACATGGTGCAACGGTTCGTCAACTGGCTTGCGTTGACGCGCTCGGAACAAAGGGTCTTGCTGTTCCTCTCGGCAACGCTCATCGTCGGTGCAGGCATTCGGTTGTATCAGGACACCTTTCCGACAAAGCGCCAGTTCGACTATCGCTCAATTGACAGTTCGTTCGCAGTTTTTAAGGATAGGCTCGCTACAGATTCGTTACGGAAAAAGCAGTTGAGGCCCGGTGAGACGGTCAATATCAATTCCGCCTCGAAAGAGGAACTTATTGCGCTCCCGGGCATCGGCGCAACACTTGCGGAGAGGATTATTTCTTACAGGGAGAATGAGGGGGAGTTCGGATCCATCGAGGACTTACAGAAAGTAAAAGGGATCAGTAAAAAGAAGCTCGAGAAGCTCAAACCACACGTCACCGTTCAATAGACCAACAGGGCTCAACACCCGCCGCAAGGCGAACGGGAAAGGCACCGTGAACTTATGAGATCCTCTTACTATGTCGGCATATCACTCTACAAAGGGCAGATCCAACTTGCCGAACTCGACCACGGGAAGAAAACGACTGTCACAGCGCTCACCGAGCGAAGCACGGCTATCGATTTCAGTCACGACGGCAATTTCTCCGCCGACCATCCCCAGCTTTTCACGTTCATCTATGAACTCGAAGAGCTGCTGAAGGAGAACAAGGTTCACTCCAAGATGATCTCCTTTGCTCTCCCGACGGAACCGGTCCTGATCAACGTCATTCCCGTGGATGCGGCGCTACAGGGAAACGAGCTGAATGCCCACATCCAATGGGAGTTCGAACAATATTATCCGAACGTCCCTGTCAAGGATTTCATGATCAGTGCCTACCCTATCCCGGGGCCGAAGAAGAATGTCAGATCGGTATTTCTTGTAGCGGTCCGGAGAGGATTGATCGCATTCCTGAAGCGGGCCGCGAGCGAGCTCCGACTGCAGGTGCATGTGATCGATATTGATCACTTTAGTGCGGAGAAGACGCTCCGTTTCTGCCATCCCGAGGTCCTGAAAGAGAACGTCATGTTGTTCGGGCTCCGCGGCAAAGCCATCGATGCAAGCCTGGTGTCCCAAGGGCAATACACGGATTATCGCGGATTCTGCGCCGACGTGCCTGATGATCTCAAAAAGAGCGTTCTCACCTACAAACAACACCTTGAACAGAAAGACGGGATCCATCCTCCCACAAAAATCGTCCTCTACGGATTTGACATCACTCCCCACACAATTACTCAAATTCAGAAAGAAACGGGGATCGCCACTCTGGCCCTCGACTCCATGCGCAATCTAGTTCCTTCTAAGAAGCTTTATGCGGAGTACGTGAAGGATAGTTCTCGATTTGCTGCAGCCGTCGGACTTGCTCTGCGAACTCAATGAGGATTATTGCCGGACAGTACCGCGGCCGCGCTCTCTCCACCGTCCGCGATCTTTCTGTACGACCAACCACAGACCGGGCGAAGCAAACCATCTTCGACATCCTGTCGAACCGCATGGAACTTGACAGTATCGAGGTTCTCGATCTCTTCGCCGGAAGCGGAAGTCTGGGATTGGAGGCCATCAGTCGCGGGGCCTCGCACGTCACGTTTGTCGACAAAGCAGCGCAATCGCTGCGCTCCCTGGAATCCAATATCGAGACACTGGGCTGCGCCGATCAATGCACGGCATACACGGCGGATGTGTTCTGGTTTTTGAAGAACACGCACAAAGCGTTTGATCTCGTGTTCGTCGATCCCCCCTATCGCCTGGAACGGATTGAAGAGCTTCCGACTGCAATTTTTGAGTCTCCGGTCGTGAAGGAGGGAACCATTGTGGTGATGGAGCACAGCAAAGAAAGTCAGGTGGTTGTGTCGGACACAATGTATGACGTCACACGCAAGCAGTTTGGACAGACGACAGTGCTAATACTGCAGACCAAGTCAAAACATGTTTGATTGTCGATTGTTGATGTTCCAGGGTTTGAGTTCTTTGTTTCAATTGATTTCATACTTCCTTAGGATTTCGAATTTCGTGCTTCGGATTTCAACCAGAGAACTGGTTTAATTGTGAATGGTCAACGGTCAATTGACAATCGTCAATTGATTGTTCACAATTGACCATTTGATGCGAGGAACCCCCATGAGAACAGCCATCTACCCCGGCACCTTCGACCCAATCACCAACGGCCATCTGGACATTATCGAGCGGGCGCTGAAGCTCTTCGACAGGGTGATTATCACCATCGCCCGGAACTCTGCTAAGAATCCTTTGTTTTCAGAAGAGGAACGGCTGGCGATGATCAAGGAGTCGGTCAAGCATCTCAAAGGGGTCGAAATTGACTCCTTTGACGGCCTGCTGGTTGAATACGCACACCAGAAGAAGGCCACCGCCGTCGTGCGGGGACTGCGTGCAATCTCGGACTTTGAGTACGAGCTTCAGATGGCGCTCATGAACAGGAAGCTCGACGAGGACCTGGTTACGGTCTTCCTGATGCCGAACGAGCGATACACGTATCTCAACTCGAGCATTGTTCGCGAGATTGCCGGGCATGAGGGGGATATTCGGGAATTTGTTCCGCCACACGTCCTCAGCGCGCTCGAAGAGAAACTCCACAAACACAGGACCACCAAAAGGAAGAAACGATAGTTGAAGTCCCTCTCCCGGGTTGTCGACAAAACTGAAGCATCGCAAACGCTGGCCCTGACAGCCCTCGCAAAAAAGCTTTATGCTGAAGGGGTCGATGTTGTGACGCTGACTGCGGGAGAGCCCGATTTTCCTACACCGTTCCACGTCAAAGAAGCAGCAAAGAAGGCGATCGAA
>JBEKOB010000018.1:0-58479 GCA_049522195.1 Bacteroidota bacterium | reverse complement strand
CCGTACAATGTTGGCGATGACCGTGTCTTTGCCGACGGCCGTGGCGCAAAATTCAATACTCCCGTTCTTGTTGATTGTGCCACCGATGACCTTGTGACCTGCCGCTTTATCAACCGGCAGACTTTCTCCTGTTACGAGTGACTCGTCGATGGATGTCGAGCCGTTCGTGATAATCCCATCGACAGGAATTCTCTCTCCTGGTCGGACTATGATCGTGTCATTGACAAGCAGATCGCCGATAGGAACGTCCAACTCACTCCCATTGCGCCGGACCCGGGCATTCTTCGGTTGCAGTCCCAGAAGTTTCCTGATTGCGTCTGTTGTACGTCGCTTCGCCTTGGCCTCGAGAAGTCTGCCCATGAGAATGAGCGTCGTGATTGTCGCCGCGGTGTCGAAGTAGATGGCATTATCTCCCGCTGCGACGGGGAGCCATTCGGGGAACAGGACAACAAGAGCGCTGAAAATGTATGCGGTGCCGGTGCCGACGGCTACCAGGGTGTTCATGTCAGCCGAGAAGTGCTTCGCCAGCTTCCAGGCAGCTTCAAAGAACCGCCTCCCTGGAAAGACAACGACAACAGTCGTCGCCAGGAACAGGAGCTTGTTCACTTCGTCCATCGAAAGGGGAGACCAGCGCATGAACCAGTTTGTCATGCTCGTCATGCTGATGAACATGATTGGGAGCGTCAGTGCGGCGCTGAACAGGAAGTCCGACTTCAGCTTCCGGTACGCCCGTTCTTGATGCGTCTCGACTTGTGGCGTTTCCGCGGCGCCAGCAATGGTTTGCGGGGGGGCGGGCGTTGGAAGAAGAAGTTTGTATCCAGCTTCATCGACCACCGCCGCGAGCTGAGCGAGGTCTGCTTTTGTCGGATCGAACGCGAGAGTAACCTTCTCAGTCGCGAGGTTCACCACTGCGTTCTCGACGCCATCGACTTTCTTCAAGACCTTTTCCACGCGGGCGACGCAGCTTGCGCAGGTCATTCCCTCGACAGGGAGTGTCAACGTTTGGACAGTTTTCATGTGTCGTGTCACTTTCCTGGAACTATGCGCATCAATGAGAAGCTGAGACGAGCTTGTATCCCGCTTCTTCTATAGCTTTCGAGAGCTGATCGGGCGTCACTTTCGTCTCGTCGTATTGAACACGCGCTTTACCAATCTCTACGTTCTCGATCGTAAGGCCGTTTACTTTGCTGAGTTCTTTTTTAACGTGCATGACGCAATGTCCACATGACATGCCTTCGATTGTCAGATCTTGAGTTTTCATGGTCTTTCTCCTTGTTGGGTCTATCTGGAATATGGTTCAACCGCTGGATAAATATGCGAATTCTTCTACGAAGAGGCGTTACATTATCGTGAGAATTTGTTACAGGGTTTTCAGGGGGGAAGGGGGGTCAAACGGAAACCCGGTCAATCGGTTTTCTCAACTGCCCGGTCAAGGATCGAAACCGGGTTGGCGTAAACCCGGTGATCGCCTTGAACTGATTCGACAAATGCTGCACGCTGCTGTATCCGAGCTTATTTGCAATTTCGCTGAGCGTCAACTCACCATACTTGAGGAGCTCTTTCGCCCGCTCGATGCGCTGAAGAATGATGAACTGCTCGATGGTCACGTTTTCCACGGAAGAGAACAGAGTGCTGAGATAATGATATTCGAGCCCCAATTCCCTGCTCAGGAATTCCGAGAACTTGAGCTTCTTCTCAAACTTGTCATGATCTTCCCGAACGAGTTTGATGATCGCCAGTTTCATCTGCTCGATCGTCTTCGCCTTACGGTCCTCGATCAGCTCAAACCCATTCTCATCGAGGACTGACTTGATGCTCTCCATCGGAAGCTCTTTTGCGCCCCCGGCGACGACGACTTTTCCCAGCGAAACACTCCGCACATCGAGTTTGATTTTCGTCAGTTCGTCGCGCACAACGCGTATGCATCGGTCACACACCATGTTCTTGACATAGAGCGTCGATGACGGCTTCTCAATCTTCTTCCTGGCTTGTCCTGGCAAGTGGCCTCTTCAGATAGCCGTGAGAAACGAAAGCACGGAACAGGGTGACGATCTGTTCCGTGCTTCTGATACATTCAGATACTCATACGGTGAATGTTACCAGCGTCGTGGTGCGTTGCGAACACTGCGCACGGTGTCACGCGCGATGAGCAGCTCCTCGTTCGTCGGGATGACGAAGATTTTGACTTTGCTGGTCTCTTTTCCTGCTTCGCCTTCTTTGCCGCCATACAGCGTATCGTTGGCCTTTTCATCAAGCTCAATGCCGAGCCACTCGAGGCCGGCGCAGATGCGTTGCCGTATGGGAGCTGAATTCTCACCGATACCGCCTGTAAATACGATGGCGTCGGCTCCTCCCATTTCCGCAAGGTAAGCGCCGATGTACTTCTTCACACGTAAACAGAAAATGTCGATGGCGAGTTTCGCGCGCCGATCCTGGTGCTCCTGCTCTTCAGCAAGAAGATCACGCATGTCGTTCGTCAGGCCGGAAAGGCCCAGGAGTCCCGACTGTTTGTTCAGCATAGCATCGATTTCATTCAACGACATCGCTTCTTTGTGAGCCAGGAACTCGATGACGGACGGGTCGAGGTCGCCGCCGCGTGTTCCCATCACAAGCCCTTCCAACGGCGTGAGGCCCATGGACGTGTTGATGGAGGAACCTGCTTTGATTGCGGTGGCCGAGCATCCGTTGCCGAGATGGAGGGTGATGATATTCGTATTCTCGAGGTCTTTGCCGGTCAGCTGGCGGTAGCGATATGCCACGTACCGGTGCGATGTGCCGTGGAAGCCGTATCGGCGAATCTTGTGACGCCGATAGAGTTGATATGGGATCGCGTAGAGGTACGACGTCTCGGGCATCGTCGAATGGAAACCGGTGTCAAATACTGCCACCTGAGGAACGCCGGGACCCATAACATCGCGGGCTGCAGCGATACCCTTCAGGTTTGCCGGGTTGTGAAGAGGCGCCAGCTCGATGCAATCCTCGATTCCCCTGATGACGGCCTCGTCGATGATGACCGACTTTGTGAATTTCTCGGCGCCATGCACTACCCGGTGACCGACGGCGTGAATGTCGGCGAGCGAGTGAATGCCGGGAACCTGCGATTCGGAAGAGATAATCCACCGAATGACATAGTCGAGTGCTGCGCGATGATCGCGCAACGCCACGGCCTGTTTCAGCGCCGGTCTGCCGGTCGCCTGGAAGTTGATCAACGATTGACCGCCGATGCGCTCAACGAGGCCCTTGGCCTTCTGTTGATCCGCATTCTTTTCGATGATATCGAGGTCGGTTTCAATGATCTGGAATTTGAGGGACGAGCTTCCGCAATTAAGGATGAGGATATTCATAGGATTCAGGGACGGATCGGCGAGCCGATGACCGCGTTAGAGTGTTCGTAAGTTGAAGAATACGGTGCTTGATGCGTTCGGAAAAAAATCACAAGACGAAGCTACATCTTTATTGATGTAAACTCAAGCAGCGCAATTTCACTTTTGGCAATTTTTGCAGTATCTTCTCAACAATAGCACAGCTCAATTCGAATGAAGAAATTCACACTCAAGCAACTTCCCACTGATAACCTGCATCTTGTCCACCCGCAGAGTTTCAGAATTGATTATAAGAAAGAACTGAACGCCGCGCAGTATGAGGCCGTCACCTCTGTGGACGGACCTCATCTTATTATTGCAGGAGCAGGGACGGGCAAGACGCGAACGGTTGTCTACCGCGTTGCATATCTCGTCGAGCTTGGTGTGAAGCCCGACCACATCCTGCTGCTGACGTTTACGCGCAAAGCGGCGCAGGACATGCTCCGCCGTGCTTCGATCCTGCTCGACAGCCGATGCGAGCAAATCTCCGGCGGCACGTTTCATTCGTTCGCGAACAGTGTGCTTCGCAAGTACGCTTCACGGCTTGGATACGAAATGAACTTCACCATCCTTGATCAGGGGGATGCGGAGGATGTGGTCAATCTCATCCGGACACGATTGAAGTTCGATACGAGAGAGAAACGCTTTCCCAGGAAGGAAGCCCTGTATGACCTGTACAGCAGGGCCGTCAACACCATTACGCCGGTCAAGGAGCTTCTCGCACTCGATTACCCGCAATATCTCGAAATGGAAGATGACATCCAGACCGTGCATAAGAGCTACGTGCAATACAAACACCAGCACAATCTGATGGATTATGACGACCTGTTGGTGAATTTCGCCCTGCTTCTGAAGCAGGATGAAGGAATTCGATCGGTACTGTCCGACAAATACAAGTACATCATGGTTGATGAGTACCAGGACACCAACAGGGTCCAGGCAGAACTTGTCAAGCTCCTGGCCTTCAAACACAAGAATGTGATGGTTGTGGGAGATGACGCGCAGTGCATTTATTCGTTCCGTGGCTCGACCATCCGCAATATCATGACCTTTCCGGAGGAGTTCCCCGGGTGCAAGGTGGTCAAGCTTGAAGAGAATTTCCGCAGCACGCAGCCAATCTTGAACCTCGCGAATGAAATCTTGAAGAGAGGGGCGGTGGTGTCACAGAAGTGAAGAATTCAGAGTTGAGAATTCAGAATACAGAATCCAGAAGTCAGAATTATGTTGGTTCTTGCTAGTTTGTACGAGAGCACAATGAACCGAAATCCTGCAAAGACATTTGAAGATTTGATTGTGTGGCAAGAGGCCCATGAGTTCGTGCTAGGCGTTTACCGATTTACAGATTCATTCCCGAAAAGTGAACTCTACGGGCTCACATCGCAGCTTCGACGAGCTGCGGTCTCTATCGCTGCGAATATCGCGGAGGGCTTCAAGAAAACCGGTAAAGCTGACAAAGCTCGGTTCTTTAACACAAGCCAAGGGTCGATTGAGGAATGCCGGTACTACCTCGTACTCTCCAGAGATCTCAACTACGGTGATCCCAAAGATCTTGGCCTATTGCTTGACGAGGTCAGCAAGCTTCTGACCAGCTATCGCCGAGCAGTTCTGACTTCTGACTCCTGACTTCTGGATTCTTCTATGTACTACAAAGAACTCTACACTCGTCGCTTCGGCGGGGGCCTGCCGCAGCTCGTCTCTACGGAGAACGAGAACATGCAATCGCGGTTTGTCGTGCAGAAGATCCTCGAACTGCGCGAGCAGGGGATACCGCTCGAGGAAATGGCGGTCTTGTTCCGCTCTTCGTTTCTCTCGTTCGATCTTGAAATCGAGCTCACGAAAGCGAATATCCCGTTTGTGAAGTTCGGCGGTTTCAAGTTCGTTGAGACCGCGCACATCAAAGACGTTGTTGCGTACCTCAGGGTTCTCGAGAATCCACGCGACGTCGTTTCCTGGAACCGAATTCTCTTGCTGATTGAGGGAGTCGGACCCAGGACTGCCGAAAAGGTCATCGATGATATATTGAAACGGCGTGTTGCTCCCGGACCCGATGAAGGCGAAACGCTCCCGACGACAAAATTTTGGATGCAGTTCAACGACTACTCAGAAAACATCCAGAAACTCTTCAACCTGTTGAAGCAGGCCGCGCCGCAAAACCTCGCGCCAGCGGAAAAGACATTTCAGGTCCTCCAATACTATGATCCAATCCTGCGCTCGCGATATGACGATCACCAGAAGCGGAAGAAGGATCTCGAGATGTTTCAGAACATTACCGAGCGCTACAAAGAGGTCGATACGCTCTTGACTGATCTCGCACTGGAGCCCCCCAACGAGAGCATTGTCGATGTCGAATCCCCCGGTCCGGAGGAGGAATTCCTGACACTGTCGACCATTCACAGTGCGAAAGGTCTTGAGTGGAACTCGGTCTTCATCATCTATGCACTTGAGGGTCGGTTTCCAACCATGCGCTCTGTTGCCAGCGATGAGGAGCTCGAAGAAGAACGACGGCTCATGTACGTCGCCTGCACGCGCGCGAAAGACAATCTTTTCATCACATACCCCATGAATGTGTATGATCGTGAGAGCGGGCTGATCTTGACAAAGCCCTCACGGTTCATTCAGGGTGTGGGAGAAAACTTGCTGGAACCATGGGTGGTTGAATAGAGGAAAACAGAATTCAGAAGACAGAAGACAGAAGACAGAAAGCAGAAAGCAGATGAATGATTAGCTAACTGCTAACTGCTAAAAGCTAGTAGCTGATCGCTGATTGCTGACCGCCGACTTGGATACCTGATATGCCTGACACCGTCTACCTCGACCGCAACGAGAATCTCTACGGCCCATCGCCAAAGTGCTTTGAGGCACTGAGAAATCTTGGTGTCGAAGAGCTTAGCATCTACTCCCGCGATTTCACTCGCGGAGTGAAAAGCCGGCTATCCGAGCGCCTCGCTGCGGAACTCCGAATCCCCGAATCGCAAATACTGCTCAGCGAGGGGAGTGAGGACATGCTGAAGCAGATTGTGCACTGCTACCTGGGACCGGGAGAAAAGATCCTCTCGCCGGCCCAATCATGGTGGTACTATCAAAAAGTTGCAGCGGAGGTTGGTGGAGAAACAGTTACGTATGCGCTGAAAGAGGGTTCCGATTTATTCTACTATGATGTCGACGAGATCGTTGAGCTGTATCGCAAGGAATCGCCGCGGGTTGTCCTCATTGCCTCGCCAAATAATCCGACGGGAAATTCGTTTCCCGATACCGATCTCAAAAAGCTCACGGAGGCGTTCCGTGAGAGCATTGTCGTTCTGGATGAGGCATACTGGGGGTTTGCCGATGCCTCTAATGAACACATCGCCGAGCTCGTCGGCCGCTACCGCAATCTCGTTGTGCTACGGACGTTCTCAAAATTCTTTGCCCTGGCGGGGGCGCGTATTGCATATGCTGCAGTAGGCGCGAGCCTGAGCCGTCTCACGAAGTTTGCTTCCCGCTATCTCGGTTACAGCAGAGTCTCGGAGTCCCTGGCGCTTGCCGCACTCGATTCGCCTGAGTACTACGCAACTATCAGCACCGCCATGCGCAGCGACCGGAAAGCATATAGCGCGTTTTTCGGGCAGCGCGAAGGGTTCAGGATGTTCAAGTCTGACGCGAATTTTGTTCTCGTGAAAATCCCCTCCCTCCTGAAAATTCCTCTACAGAGGTTTCTGACGGAGAAGCGCATCGCCATCAAGTTCTTTACCGAGCCGGAATTCTCGAATTGTATCAGAATCACGATTGGAACGTCGGAGCAGAACAGGCGATTGCTCGGAGCACTGGCGGAATTCCTGGAGAAGAATCGGTCGGGCGGAGGAGCTGCATGAAAGCGGTCATTCTCGCCGCCGGACGCGCGACACGCATGCGGCCTCTTTCTGACGACCTTCCCAAGTGTCTTCTCCCCGTCGGTGGAAAGCCAATTCTCCAGCGCGTTATAGAGAATGTCGTTGCAGCGGGAATCTATCAGATCGGACTCGTCATCGGGTACAAAGCAGCAGCCATTCGCTCATTTGTGAAGGAACGGTTTCCATTTCACCGTATACGATTTATTGTCAATCCGAAGTACGAATCGACGAACAACGCCTTCTCGTTACTGATGGCTCACGAATTTGTCCTGAACAAGGCAAACTCAGCCGCCGTCCCCCAGGACCTGTTGCTTCTCGATGCAGATATTCTCTTCTCGCCCGATCTTCTTCCGTTTCTGCTGCATCAACAGTCATCCAACAAGATCGGAGTCAGAGTCGAAGGTACGCATGATGAAGAGGAAGTGAGAGTGAAGGCGAACCATGGCGGGAACATCCTCTCGATTGGAAAAAAGGTACCGCTGGACGAGACTCTCGGTGAGTCCATCGGCATCGAAGTGTTTTCATCATCAACAGCGCGGCGGCTGTTCGAGATCCTGGAACAACGAGTCCGCACGGGAGTTGGGAGAACGGAGTTCTACGAGGCTTCATTTCAGGCGCTCATTGATGAGGGGATCGAATTAAACGCAGTCGATGTCAGCAGGTTTCCTTCCATCGAGGTCGACACTCCGGAAGATCTTCGCGTTGCAGAAGCGATTGTCTCTCGTTCCGAATTCACTACAGCTCCCTGAAGTTCCCCCATTCCTGATCCGGCGAAGAATGTACGATTACAAAAAGACACTGAAGTCCAGCATATCCGACGAACTCATCAACACCTATCTTCTTCGTCCGATTGCGGGCTTTATCGTCTGGATTCTGTACCCCACGTCGATTACTCCGAATCAAGTCACAATCGCATCGACGATCGCCGGGTTGATTGCAGCAGGGCTTTACCTGCACAACGAAGCTTCCTCCACCGCCATAGCCGGTCTGCTCGTGACAGTCAAGGATATCTTCGATTCGGCAGACGGCCAGTTGGCGCGCGCGAAACAACAGTATTCACGTATTGGGAGATTCCTGGATTCGATTGGAGATTTTGTCGTGAACGTTGCGGTGTTCGGGGCGATCGGTTGGGTTCTCTTCAGCACAACGGGCAGCGCCTGGATGATTGTGCTCGCTCTTCTCGGGCTCGTCGGCATCATGCTGCGGGTGTCATATCACGTTTTCTACCTGACCTCGTTCCTTCATCTTGAAGAGAAGTATCAGATCAACCGGATCACCGAAGAGATTACAAATGATGATTTGAAAGGCGATCGGCTGACAGTAACGCTCCAGCGTATCTTCCAAGTGATCTACGGTTGGCAGGATCGTTTGATGGCGCGGATCGATGTGTGGTGCCGCGGTGGAGCATCAGACCCTGAGTTTGCGACACGCTGGTACTCCGATGTCGTTGGACTCCGGCTCTCAGGCCTGATCGGTATTGGAACAGAACTCTTCGTGCTCATGGTCTGCTCTCTTTTCGATGCCCTGCAAACATATCTCATTCTTAACGTTTTCGTTATGAATTCCATTCTGTTTGTTTCTATCTTCTATCGTCGACGGTATTTGCGGCCAACTATTTCTTTGAAAGGATAACCATGCGAAAGATATCCCTGGTTCTTGTTCAATTGGTCTTCGTGTTCTCCCTTAACGCTCAGGCTTTGGGCCAGCAAGGGGACCGATTGCTTCTCCCGAATGGCTGGTGGCTCTCGCCTGTGGGCGAACAGGTCCGGCTCGGTGACTTCCCGACAAACGCAGCGCTCTCGGAAGACGGATCGTTTCTCGCCGTGCTCCACAGCGGTGAATCCAAAGCGCAGGTGATGCTCGTGGATCTTAAGGAAAAGAAGGTGACGCAATCGATCCGGCTCAAGGACGCGTGGCAGGGAATCGCCTTCCAGGGCAACAGACTCTTTATTTCGGGCGGATATCAAAACCGCGTCTATACCTTCCGCCTCGACCATGGAACACTGACCGCCGAGGACTCCATTGTGCTGATCGATCCGAAGACGAAAAAGGTTGGAGCCGCGGCCGGACTCGATGTCCACAAGAACACACTGGCGATCGTTTTTCGTGCGGACAGTACGCTTCGCTACTATGATCTTGCAACGAAAGAACAAACCATCGTGCGTCTGGACGGCATGCCCTACTCCTGCACGTTCAATGCCAAGGGGCTCCTTCTCGTCTCGATCTGGAGCTCGAAAAAAGTCGAGGTGTTTGACGGAAAGAAGATGGCTTACCAGTGCACAACCGGCGACCACCCGAATGAAGTGATCGTTTCAAGAGACGATCACTACGCCTACGTCGCATGCTCAAATGATAACAGCGTCTCTGTCATTGATCTGGAGAGGAAAACTTCCGTCGCCTCGTTCGTCACGGCGATTCACCCCGATGCGCCGGAAGGATCGACGACCAATTCCGTTTGCCTCACACCCGACGGAAAAACGATACTCGCGGCAAACGCAGATAATAATTCGCTGACTGTCGCCGACGTGCGCAATCCCATGCAGCCGAGGCCAGTTGGGTTCATTCCTGTGGGTTGGTATCCCACGAAGGTATTGATGTTGAAGGATAATACCGTTTTGGTCCTAAACGGCAAGGGGAGCCGCTCGTTCGCGAATCCAAAGGGGGAGTACATTGGTAGCCTGATGGAAGGGTCGCTCTCGATCTTCCGATATCCCGATGTGAAGGAACTGGCCGACTATAGCCAAAAGGTTTTCCAGAACACTCCGTATAAACAAGCATCGCTCCTGAAGTCGGCGTTTGATGGAGAGAGTTCGATTCCGAAAGCTGTCGGGCAGCCATCTCCGATAAAACACGTTCTATATATCGTCAAGGAAAACAGAACGTACGATCAGGTCCTTGGAGACATGAAAGAAGGAAATGGTGATTCCTCGCTCTGCTTGTTCAACGAAACCGTCACGCCAAATCACCACAAGCTCGTGAGGGATTTTGTATTGATGGATAATTTCTACGTGAATTCAGAGGTGAGTGCAGACGGACACAACTGGTCGATGGCCGGATACGCGACAGACTACGTCGAGAAAACATGGCCCACGCAATACGGCGGTCGGGGAGGTGAGTATGATTTTGAAGGGACTGAGCCAACGGGGCGGCCGAAAGCTGGATTCCTCTGGACTGCCGCCGCTCGAAAAGGCGTAAGCTTCAGAGTGTATGGTGAGTTCATAGATCCTCCGACGCCGGAAGGGAAGCCGGCGAAGCCGCGTGATCCCGCTATCGGCAACAACTTCTCGCAGACATACCGCGGCTGGGACCTTGACTACTCGGACGTTGATCGTTTCAAAGCGTGGGAGAAAGAACTGACGGAGTTCGAGAAGAATGGAAAGCTTCCGAGCCTCTGCATCATGCATCTCCCGAATGATCACACTGCCGGCACGCGCAAGGGTTCATTGACGCCTAAGGCTTACGTGGCACAAAACGATTATGCGCTGGGACTTATCGTCGAGCGATTTTCGAAGAGTCCGTACTGGAAAGAGACGGCTATCTTTGTGGTTGAAGATGATGCTCAGAATGGCCCTGACCACGTGGATGCCCACCGCTCCGTGGGACTTGTCATCAGCCCTTACACGAAGGGTCGCGGAGTGAACCACACATTGTACAGCACGGCCTCGATGCTGCGGAGCATAGAGCTGATTCTCGGCCTCCCGCCGATGAGCCAGTACGATGCTGCGGCTATGCCGATGTTCAATATCTTTTCGTCGGAACCCGACCTGACACCGTATGTCGCCGAGAACCCGCGGCATGACCTGAGCGAGAAGAACAAGGCGGGGAGCTACGGGCAATCCATGATGGAGAAGTTCAATCTCCGGCGTGAAGACGCAGTACCCGATCGTGTCTTCAATGAAATCGTGTGGCGATCGATCAAAGGAACGCCGATGCCGGCCCCGCGCTATTCAATTTTCTCACGGGCGTCTGTTGTAGAGGATGATGATTAGAATCTGTGTCTGATGGACAGAAATGATGTTCAAGATATCTCACGCCAAGCCGCAGAGTCGGGAAAATTCCAGAATCATCTCCAGGCTTCGCGCCTTTGCGGCTTTGCGAGAGCGATTCTGTCATGTCTTCGTAGAATAAACTGTAAATCAATCCATGCGAACGATCGTTCAGATACTCCTTTTCCTACTCTTCTTCATCCCGTCTCTCTCCAGGGCTCAAACTAATCCCCAGTTTGATGTCACTCTTCGCGTTGATTACTCCTCAACGGATGAATTGCTCGATTACTTCGACCGGAAAAGCAACAACTCTGCGAGGGTGGCGAAGCAACAGGGAAATCAGCTTGCCGTTGCGACGAGCCTCCTGCTTGCCAGGACCGAACGCCCAACCGATGATTTTGTACGAGCCCTCGAATCGGCGCGTGACACCTATAACAGCTCGAATGATATCTATGGTCTGACACCTGCCGCCGCGCATCTTGATGAACTGAAGAAGCTGCTCGCTGAGACGAAAAGGAGAAGGCTTGACCGCCGTGTCGTTGCCACAATATCATCGCTGTTTCCGGCTGACGCCGGCATCTCGCTGACAGTCCCTGTCTTCGTTGTTGCTATGGGAAACGAGAACGCAGCAGCGTTTGTGCGACGTGTGATCTGGAAGGAGAATGCACCGGTTTTTGTCGGAGACGATCAGGGGGAGCAGGTCATCGTTCTTAATCTCACACGATGCTTGATGCGCGGGGGAGACGTTGAGCGCGAGTTCGTTCAGGTGTTGAGCACGCTGGCTCATGAATCGTTCCACGCGGTCTACGGGGCATACCGCGCCGGCAGCTCCGCAGACCTCAACCCGATCGGTCCGGCAGCTGCACTGGCAAATCTGGTACAGAATGAAGGGATTGCGTATTTTCTTTCCATGGAGATTCAGGAAGGAGGGGAAGTCCCGCCCCCGCACTGGTTCGATGCGACGAAACGGGCTGTCGAAAGACTCAATGCAGCGTTGATCGAGCTCCAGTCGCCTACTCTCACGCCGTGGCGGGCTCGCGAGCTGATGCTGAATTCAAATCTCTCGGGGTCCTTCGAAGGCAACTATGGAGCAACAGCCGGATTGCGAATCGCGTATGAGATCGAGAAGAGGCTGGGACAACCTGCGCTGACGGAGACTGTCCGCGACGGTGTGAAGGAATTCTTTGGGAAGTACGACGAGTTGTGCCGCCAGGACAGCAATCTTCCGAGGCTGGATGCGAAAGCCCTCGGGGTGGTTGCGCGTTAGGAGTGCAAATTCTCTTCTTAGTATCTCTGCAGGTTTTCTACTTCTTCTTCGAAGTCTGCGACAGCTTCTTGAACCGCTTCAACTTTCCCTTAATCGTCGCCAGCAGCGTCTCGTCGGAGAATGGTTTGGTGAGATAGTCGTCAACGCCAAGCTCTTTGCCTGTCCGAATAAGCACCTCATCTGTCAGTCCGCTCAGGAAAATAAACGGCACATTCTGTAGATGGTCCATCTCCCGGACTTTTTCGTAGAACGTAAATCCCCCCATCGTCGAAGTCTCCAGGTTGATGTCCGAGATGATCATGTCTGGAGCGTTTTCCTTGAGGTACCTGAAGGCATCATCTGATGTTGTGAAGGTACGGACGCTGTAACCTGCCTCCCGGAGGATGTCGCTGACAAGGCTGAGGAGTTTGACATCATCGTCGATGACGACAAGTGTCGCAGGTGGGGTTCCCGAGCGGGCTTCCCAGAGAATCTCAGCCTCAAGCCGGTCGGATTCTTCTGGGGAAATGTGAAACCGCTTCCGCATGTCGGAGAGCTCTGAAAACCGCTCGGGGGAGATGGCTCCTGAGGACCACGCCTGTCGGAATGCGGCCAGGTAAGCATCGAACTGAGCCCTTTTTGTGAGCCGGGCATGCTCCTGGATGGGGATGCCCAACTCCATACGAAGCTCCTTCAATTGCTCATCTTCGAGCGGCGTGAGAGCACCATCCTCCCAAGCACGTGCAAGCTCGCTTTGGTATCGCTCCAATTGTCCCGGCGATGGAGTGGAGGTTCGAAAGAGTTTTCGTTCTTCCTCCTCTTTTCTCCGAACGTCGGCCTCCAACTCCTGCAGTTCCCGCTCGAGTTCTTCGATGGAGCGGTGATCCGCTTTTGACGAATCTGGAGGGATATGTGTAGGGGGGGTGAGCGCCTGGACCTGCCTCATGACCTCCTGGCGGCGGGCAGTTTCCTGTATGCGCATCGCTTCCTCGGCCCTTTTCTGTGCCTCGCTGTCGCGTTTGCGCGCTGCGTCTTCGGCAGCTTTTTTGCTCTGTTCCTGCTGCCGGTGCTTTTCGTGCTCGTCTCTCAGGTAGGTAATCCGCTCTTCGTACGCAAAGATGTAAACATTCTTTGGATCGATTTCCTTTGCCTGGATGATCTCCCGCATTGCCTGGTCGACCTCCCCCGCGCGAATCAAGCGGTCAACGCGCTTGAGGATCTCGCTTACTTTTTTCTTGATGTCATCCCGGGGAGTTAGCTCATTCATACCGGCGTTCGGTCTCGATGTGTGCGAACCAGCGAATCACGCGAAAAGTAACCAAGAGTTGAGGCAAATGCAAGAATGGCGGGGCACACCTGCGCGGGCTTGACTCATCTTGAGCGCGGCACGCATCGGTATTCCGACGGCAAACTTCACCTTGCTTTTCTTTCTGGGGTTGTTCATATTGAGCCGACAGTCAACGGACCGCGTTCAGACACACAACTTCATGAGACGACGGCATGCCTCATTCTTCTGATCTTTCATCGATCTATTCCATCAGCAATGAGCAGGTTGAGGAGTATCAGGTCGGTGGCCACATCTTCTTGAAGAATGTTGCGTCTCAGAATGAGCTCAATGAATATCGTCCGCTCATCCTTGAAATTGTAGATGAGGTGGCCCGGGAAAGAGACGTCCAGGGGCGAATTTCCGATTATGGCAAAATGTTCACGCAAGTGACAAACATCTGGCGCAAGAGTGAGGCGGTTAGGCGATTCGTTTTCGCAAAACGCTTCGCCCGGATTGCTGCTGAACTGATGGGTGTGAGCGGTGTTCGGTTGTACCACGATCAGGCACTGGTCAAGGAGCCTGGCGGGAAGCCGACGCCGTGGCATCAGGATTTCTACTACTGGCCGCTGGACACTGAGCATACGATCACGATGTGGATGCCCCTCGTCGACGTCCCGCGTGAGATGGGATCGATGAGCTTCGTGCGCGGTTCGCATCGTGACAACGCATTCAAACAACTCCCAATCTCGGAAACTTCTCAGGCGTATTTCGAGCAAGTCATCCGGGAACAGAACAGCAGTGTGTGCAGCTATGCGTTGAAAGCGGGAGATGCGACGTTTCATTCAGGGCGCACGCTTCATTCCGCTCATGCAAACTCGAGCTCAGTTCGTAGAGAAGTCATGACGATTATCTACTATGCCGATGGAACACGAATTATGGAACCAGATAACGATCATCGGAAAGTCGACATGGAGGTCTTTCATCCGGGCCAAAAACCTGGAGAATTTGCGGCGAGTGATCTCAATCCGCTCCTCTACTCGCAACCGTAACGAGTAGAACAGACGTCGTATACCGCATCCCATTCTGAATGTTTCCATCCTCGCGCTGTCGTAGTGCCGAAAGCAGCATGAGCCAAGCCCCAAACCTCGATAGAATCTCTAAGGAACCCACCATGAAACTCCTTCGCACAATCGTCTTATGTCTCCTTGTACCTGCGGCCCTCGTAGCCCAGACAAACGTCGACAAGCTTGTCAAAGCTCTGGATTCTTTGTCGCTTGCTTCCTTTAACGATTGGAAAATGAGTCCCGACCTGAAGGGATTCAAGCCTAACGGCGATCCGACAAAGCCGGGCTTTGATGACTCTGGTTGGCAAACACTCAAGCTGAATCAGAATGTCTATCCCGATTCGTGCTGGCTGCGAAAGGAAATCGTTCTGCCAGAAAAAATCCTGGGAAAACCGATTAGCGGACCAATGATATTCCTGGTGTCGGTGGACGATTACGGTTATCTCTGGGTCAACGGTGTCAGCAAAGGGTATTTCCCCTGGGACGGAGAGTTCGAATTGACGCCCAATGCCAGGCCGGGAGATCGGTTTCTGATTGTAATTAAAGCGATCAACACGGGTGGGCCGCTCCGGCTGCTCCGCGCACAGATCGCTTCGGAGGCACTGAAATCCATCCGTTCAATGATCGAAAACCTCTCCCTCAGTCTGCGGGTTGGCCAGAAGCTGTTGAGCTTCGATACGTATCAAACGAGCTCAAACAAGCGCGTCGATCCCGGAACAGACAAATCGATGATGGACAAAGCTGAGAAAGAGCGGCTCAACGAATTGCTGCAATCGACTGCCGCCCGGGTTGACCTGAAGCCGTTGATCGACGGTCCGCTCGAGAGATTTGAGTTCACGCTCAAGGAAGCACAAACACTCCTGTTGCCGGTCGACGCCTACGCAAAACGGTTTACGATTTACTTCGACGCCAATGCCCACATCGATGCCGCGTGGCTCTGGCGGTCGAAAGAAACGATCGAGGTCTGCAAGAACACATTTGCATCCGTGCTGAATATCATGGATGAGCGGCCGGACATGACCTACTCCCAAAGTTCTGCAGCATATTATGATTGGATGGAAAAGCTTTACCCCGATCTTTTCAAACGTATGCAGGAGCGGATAAAGGATGGACGGTGGGAAATCATGGGCGGTATGTGGATCGAGCCAGACTGTAACATCCCGAGCGGAGAATCGTGGTTCCGCCAGCTCTTGTATGCGAAACGGTACTTCCAGCAGAAACTTGGTGTCGATGTGAAGATCGGTTGGAATCCCGATTCATTCGGTTACAACTGGAATATGCCCCAGTTCTACCGCGAGGCCGGCATCGACGCATTCATCACGCAGAAGATTGGCTGGAACGACACCAATGTATTCCCGTACCGGTTGTTCTGGTGGGAAGGGCCTGATGGCTCCCGCGTGCTCAGCTATTTCCCCTTCGATTACGTCAACGAGGTCAAGAATGGCTATCAGCTCGTGGACTGGCTCCGCCAGTTCGAGGCGAACACAGGGATGACGAAGATGATGGTGCTGTTCGGTGTCGGAGACCACGGTGGCGGGCCTTCGCTTGAAATGCTGGAGCGTATCGATCAGTTCAAGAAGCTCGCCATCTTCCCGAAGATTGAGTTTGGCAATGCAGCCAATTATTTGGATTGGATCAAGAAGCATGAATCGGGCGATCTCCCCGTCTGGAAGGATGAACTCTACCTCGAGTATCACCAGGGGACGTACACAACACAGGCGAAGATGAAGATGTATAATCGGTCAAACGAAGTGCTCCTGACCGATGCAGAGAAATTCTCAAGTCTCGCGAGTCTTTCGGGAAGGCCGTACAATTCAAATGCACTTGAAGAAGCCTGGAAGAAGGTTCTGTTTAACCAATTCCATGATATTCTCCCGGGTTCGGGTATTCGCGAAGTCTATATCGACGCGGCCGAAACTCACCAGGAGGCGCAGGAGATCGGGAAGTATGAGCTGCAGGGATCTCTGCAGCACATCGCCCGTCACATCAACACATCGAAAATGCGCGACGCACTTCTAGTTGTTGTATTCAATTCGCTCTCGTGGGATAGAACGGATGTGGCGAAGATAAAACTTCCGAAGGGGGATGAGACTCTGTATGCGGTCTTTGACGAGGCTGGCAAAGAAGTCCCTTCACAAAGCGTACAGATCGGCCGGTACGAACGAGAGATGATGTTCGTCGCACAGAGTGTGCCATCAATGGGCTACAAGACATACCAGTTGAAGAAACAGAAACCCTCGGGGGGCTCCGTCGGGCTCGCGGTCTCGACGGAGAAACTGGAGAATCAATTCTTCAGCGTTGCCCTTGATCCCAAGACTGGATGGCTCAGAAGCATTGTCGACAAACGGAATGGCAAGGAAGTGCTGAGCGGACAAGGCAACGAACTGCAGCTTCTCGCTGACTATCCCACCGAGTATGATGCATGGAACGTCGGTTTGACTGGAGTCCGGTATCCTTCGACGCTGAGAAAGGCGGAAGTCATTGAAAACGGTCCGGTAAGAGTGGTCGTGCGTTTGTACCGGGACTATCTCAAGCCGGGAACGAAGAAGGATTTCCCAACTGAAGATTTTCCGAACTCGTTCTTCACGCAGGATATTGTCCTGTACAGCGGACTCGACAGAATCTACTTCAAGAACGACGTCGATTGGTGGGAAGATAAAACATTCCTGAAGGTCGCGTTTCCTGTTTCTGTGAGCGATACGATGGCGACCTACGAGATTCCGTACGGCACAATCCAGCGCTCCACCCAACTCCGAAACAGCTGGGAGAAAGCAAAAATCGAGGTTCCCGCGCGCTGCTGGGCCGATCTCTCTGACGGTTCGTACGGCGTCAGCCTCCTGAACAACTCCAAGTACGGATACGACATCAAAGGGAACATCATTCGATTGTCGTTGCTCCGTTCTCCGAAGTGGCCTGACCCGACGGCGGACCGCGGAAAACACATGATTGAGTACGCTCTGTACCCTCACAAAGGAACATGGCGTGAAGCAAATACGGTCCAACGAGGATATGAGTTCAATTACCCGCTGGTTGGCATCCTGACAGACATCCATAAGGGGGACTTGCCGTTGCAGCAATCGTTTGTTCAACTTGCCCCGGCAAACCTGATTCTCAC
Organism: Bacteroidota bacterium; assembly: GCA_049522195.1. GTDB lineage: Bacteria > Bacteroidota > Ignavibacteria > UBA10030 > UBA10030 > UBA9647. The sequence continues at coordinate 40,570 of JBEKOB010000018.1, read as the reverse complement.
CGGCTTGAAGAAGGCGGAAGAGGGAGATGCCTGGATTGTCCAGTGGTACGATGCAATGGGTGAGTCGTCGACGGCAACTGCAACATTCCCCCGAGCGCCGAAAAAGGTAGTACGCTCGAACTTTCTCGAAGCAGATGGAGATGTGATTCCTGTAGAAAACAACGCCGTTCGAGTCCCGACAAATAAATCATCTGTCGTTACGCTGAAGGTCTACTTTTAGGCCTACGCTGCGTTTCATCCGCGACGTGCACCTGGATGGTATTGGCAATAAACCCACTAGGCGCGAGGCTCATCCACCGACCGCGTCATTTTGATACGCCAGCGTGCGTTTTCCGGACTAAACCTTTTTGAAATGGATTTGTCTGAGGTTGTAGCAGCTCTACGCTCAATCGGCGACATCCGGTGTGTGATAGGAATCAACGATATCGAAAGTGAAAAGGCCTTACATTGTATTGAAGGATCCGGTCACGGACTGATGTCGTTCGACATGAGTGGATTGGTCAATCAACGAATTATAAACAACAACGATTAAAAGGGGGACGGTGAGCCATGGTACGAAGGGGAGCATTGATGCTGGTGTTGTTGGTTGTCTGCGGCCTGGCTGCAAGTTCATTTGCCATCGCTCAGCCATCAATATTCGGCTTTTCGCTGAACGCATCCGTGCGTTCTGATGGGAAGGTCCTTCTGAATTGGACCAAGCCGGCGGGGGATTCGGTCCGGTACTATCTGGTGTATCGGTCTTCTTTGCCCACCGCGCTGAGTTACACTCGAATCGATTCGACGACAAAGAATGAATCACTCGACTCACCCGCGTCGAATGTGATACCGCCGGTGTATATGTACTATGTCGAGGCCAGAATGAACCGCGGATCCTCGATGAAGAGCAATATCGTAACGGTGATGCTCAACATCCCGCGTGTCGATGTCGTTCGCATTCTCTCGCAGCCGGTGACAAATGGCAGGGTGGGCGTCCTGTACAGCTACCAGGTTAAGGCGGCTTCATCCGATTCGACAGCCCGGCTGAAGTATGAGCTCTCAGTGCATCCGTCCGGCATGACAATCGACTCAACCGGTTTGATCAAATGGACGCCGGATCGAAAAGGGATTTCCACGGTCCAGGTGAGCGTCACATCGTCAAAAGGGGGAAGGGCGAGTCAGCTCTATCTCATCACCGTGACTGGTCCCAGTGGCACCATTGCAGGGACGGTCACTGATACAACGGGCAAGCCGATCGCGAAAGTGACTGTGCGGCTGTACGGCAGAAGTCTTCTCACTCCTTTCGAATACGATGCTATGACGGACGCGCTGGGCAAGTATTCGATTTCAAAGATCGATTTCGGAACGTACAGTGCGCGGGCGGTCCCGTCGAACGGGGATTATCTTGAACAGTGGTATGATGGGGCAACCACGGCTGACAAGGCAAAGCCAATAGACGTGAAAGATACTGTCGTCGTGTCGGTCAACTTCAAGCTCAAATCGAAGGCCACGATCCCGGTCTTTACGGTAAGCGGCACCGTTCTTGATTCGTTGAAAAAGCCCATCAAGGACGCGTGGGTGTCATTCGCAGTATCTTCGTTTGGGTTCAATTCTTCGCGACCGGGAGACAACGATTGGTCCGGAGACGACGACGATCGTGATCTGTTCGATCAGGGCCAGATGAAATCATTCGCGCTGGGTGTTACCGGTGCAATGCCTGGTGTGGTGTCTACGATGCCCGGATTGGATCTGAACCAGACTTTTGATTTCCGGCTCGATGGGAGTTCCATCTACGTATTCACCACGAAGGTCGATTCGCTCGGCAAGTATTCTCTCAAGTTGCCACAAGGATCCTACATCGCTCAGGCCTACGCATCGGGTTACTATCGCCTCTTCTATAATAACCGGAGCGATTTGCTGTCCGCAGATATTATAAAGGTCCAGGCAGATGTGCCGAACATCAATTTTGTGCTGAAGCCGGTTCTGCCTGTGGCCTATGGCAAGATCAGCGGTTCTGTGGTCGATTCGACCAGCCGCGGCGGAGTAATTTCGCGTGTCCTCGCATTCCGGCTGCGTCCTATCGGAAAGGACACAATCATCGCCCCGCAATCGTACATGGCGGACACTGATTCGCTTGGCGCATACACTATTGTGAATCTCCCGCCCGGAGACTACATCGTGCTCGCAGTTCCTCTTGGACACTACGTTCCTGCGTTCTACAGTGTCCTTGGATCAACGAGGCGATGGACCGATGCCACCAAGATCAGCATCAACGGCAACAGCGTTGCAGGAATCACAATTTATGTTGTGCCGATGCTTAAGAACTCCACCGGTTACACATCGATTCGGGGAAATGTCACCTCCTCAACTCCGACTTCGCATGGCTCAATGGGGAAACTGAGCTCGGCGGTCGGGATTGAGGGATCAATGGTCTATGCAGTGGATAACACGAGCGGTCAGGTCGCAGGATACGGCATCACGAATACGGACGGGTCGTTTACAATTGCCGAACTCGCTCCCGGTTCATACTCTGTGACTGCTGACAAGGTCGAATACACTGCCACGACTCCAGCAACGGCCACTCCGACGTATGATGCAGTCACGGGCGCTGCAGTGGCATCGACGGTTTCGCTGAACATCGACGCGATTGTAACAGATGTTTCACAGGAGTCAGGTGCTGTTCCCGAGAGCTACATCCTCGAGCAGAACTATCCGAACCCGTTTAATCCGTCTACACAGATTCTCTTCAGTCTGCCGAAGACCGAGAAGGTATCGTTGGTCATCTACAATCTGTTGGGGCAGAAGGTTGCGACGCTGGTTGACGGATTGATCGAGCAGGGAACCCATGCCGTAACATGGAATGGACGCGATGCGCGCGGCTTCCAGCTTTCTTCAGGCGTGTATTTCTATACCTTGAAGACGACAAGCTTCGTTGCTTCAAAGAAAATGCTGATGCTGAAGTAAGAAACATCAGGCTTCTTCATAAAGCGGGTATTCGTCTGAAGGGACGGATACCCGCTTCTTTTTTTGAGGAGCGGGAAACTATTTTCGAGGTTTATTTCAAGGCGATTTTTCCTTAGCTTGTCTCCCGTATGAACACAGCCAATTTGAAGACCGTTATCGGCGTTGATATGGGCGGCACGACCATCAAGGCGGGCGTGGTTTCAGCCGATGGTACCATCCGCTATAACAACAAGTATCCGACGTGTGCGGGTGAAGGCCCGGCGAAGGTCATCCAGCAGATTCGTGCCGCAGTGCAGGATGCCATCCATCATGCCGATGGTGCCCGAGTTACAGGGATCGGCATCGGCTCACCCGGAGTTGTCGATGATGATGGAGTTGTAAAAGCCCCTCCAAATTTCGTGGATTGGGATGAGGTACCGCTTAGAAGCGAGCTGGCCAAACTGTTTCCTGCGTTCACCATCGCCGTCGAGAATGATGCCAATGCAGCAGCCATCGCCGAGTCAAAATTTGGTGCAGGTATCCAGTACCCGAATTTTCTCTTTGTTATTTGGGGAACCGGAGTCGGAGGCGGCATCATACTGAACCATAAGATCTTCCGGGGTCCAACAGGTGGAGCCGGAGAAATCGGCCACGTCTCGATTGACTATAAGGGTCCGCAATGCAACTGCGGAAACGTCGGCTGCGTTGAGGCATTTGTTGGCCAGCGGTATCTGTCCCAGCGCACCGCACAGCGTCTTCTGGCTCATCCCGATTCGAAAATACTTCAGCTTGTTGGTGGTGACTTTTCGAAGATTGAACCCGTCTATATCTCACAGGCCGCGCACGAGGGGGACAAGCTTGCCCGTGAAATTCTCATTGAAGCAGGACAACTGCTCGGCGTCGCGCTCGCCGGTGTCATGAACATCATGGATCTGAGAGTAAGCATCATCGGGGGAGGAATCTCGGCGGCTGGTGACTTTGTCATGAGCGCGGTGCAAGACTCCGTTGTTCAGCACGTGCTCAAACCGCTGCGAAAAGATATCCGGGTTCTTCCCGCCCAGCTCGGCAACGAAGCCGGGCTCCTTGGTGCCGCTGGTCTGGTGATGTGAGTCGGGGTTCCCGGGATGAAACTCCCTTCCGCACAGAGACAGCTTTTGTTATTCCTTTTCGCCTGCATTTCCTGTTCCGGAATGCTGCAGGCGCAAACCGCGCTTTCGACCCAGCCTGACACTGCCAAAGTTCTTTCCGCTGCCCGTGATACCGCTTTGTCGGCTCCTTCGGGTGTCGACACCGTCGTAACGTACATCGCGAAAGATTCGATCGTCTATTCAATGAGCACACGCTTCATGAACTTGTACGGTAAGAGCGAACTCAGGTATAAGACCATCGGTCTCAAGGCGGAGCGTGTTGATGTGAACTGGGACAATGCGACCCTTAATGCCCGGGGAATTCCCGATACATCCGCGAAGGCTGTAAAGAAAATGATCGGCTCTCCGGTGATGATCGATGGCGGAGAGACATACAAAGGATCCCGCATCGGCTACAATTTCAAAACGCAGAAGGGAAAGATCAGCATCGGGGATACGGAAATCGAGCAGGGATACTACCACGGCGAGGCGATCAAGAAAGTGGATCGGGATGTCATGTTTGTGGAGGGGGGACGATACACGACCTGCGATGCAGAGCATCCGCATTACTTCTTCTATAGTCCGAAGATGAAAGTTATGCTTCACGATCGGATCGTGGCCGAACCGGTGTATCTCTACATTGCTGACGTGCCGGTCTTCGCGCTGCCGTTCGGAGTCTTTCCGAACGAATCCGGCAGGCGTTCGGGTATCATCGCCCCGGCATACGGAGATGATGCGAGAAAGGGGAGATACCTCAGCCATTTCGGTTACTACTGGGCGATCAATGACTACCTGGATGCTTCATCGACGTTTGACTGGTTCACCCGCGGTGGATGGTTGAACCGGTCGATGGTTCGTTATGCGGAGCGGTATGATTTTACCGGCTCCATCTCCGCAAACTACACGAACTTGCACACGGGCGAAGCGACCGATCCGGGCCGAACGGAACAGAAGGACTACAACATACAGATCAATCACAACCAGCAGATTGATCCAACGGCCAGGCTCGATGTGAATTTTTCCTTTTCGTCGGGGAGTTTCTTCAGGAATGTCAGTTCGAACCTGAACGAGATCCTGCAGCAGAATATCGTCTCAACCGCCACCTTCTCCAAGTCGTGGGAGGAAGGGGGTCGCAGCCTCACGATGAGTATGTACCGGGATCAGAATCTTCAGACCGGAGATGTGGGAGAACGCCTGCCATCGGTCTCATTCAACCAGGGACAATTTTTTCCGTTCAGAACATCTTCGAAATCCCGGGGAATGGCAGCAGACCTCAGCACAGACCAAAGCTGGTACGAATTGATCGGCGTATCGTACAGTGCACAGGGGCAGTTGAACCGCTCGAAGGTCTTCACTACTAACCTCGACAGCTCCGTTACCGAGGTCGACGATGCGCGCGGAGGAATCAACCATCAAATCTCGATTAGCGCTTCACCGAAAGCCGGCCACTTCTCGATCGCGCCGTTCATCAGCTACAATGAAAAATGGTACAACAAGAGCATTGAACAGAGCTTCGAGAGAATCAACGGACGCGATACGCTGATTCAGCGGGATGTCAATGGATTCAAAGCAGTGAGAACGTTTTCGACCGGCCTCTCCGCTTCAACGCGCTTCTTCGGCATCGTGCAACCTCAGGTCTTTGGGATCACCGCAATTCGGCACACCGTCACGCCGAGCCTGTCGTTCAGCTATACGCCGGACTTTTCCGACCCGCATTACGGGTACTACGGTTCGTACGTTGATACGAGTGGGCAAACGGTACGCTATGACAGATTTCAAAAGGAGTTGTATGGAGGTGCGGGGGGTGGCAGGCAGGAAGCATTGAGCTTCAGTGTGGGAAACCTTTTTGAGATGAAGCTTCGCTCATCGGATACGTCACAGCAGGAGCAGAAAATCCAGCTGATGAACATTGGCGCCAGCATGTCCTACAATTTTGCGGCGGATAGCTTGCGTCTGTCCCAATTAAATCTAACCTACAGGACCGATATCGGCAGTCTCCTGAGCCTCAGCGCCAGCACAACGCATGATTTCTACGCGTTTGATCCCATCGCAAAGACACGCGTCAATAAATTCCTCTGGTCTTCCGGCAAATACTTGCCCGACCTGACCAGCATTTCATTTTCGGCCTCAACTTCGTTGAGCGGCGAGAAAAAGCAGCCTTCCTCGACATCAGGGGCTCCCTCAAAAGTAACCCAGGAACAAGAACGCGCCTCTGGTCAGATTGCCCAACCGGTCCAGCCCCGGACTTTCGGGGGGCTCTACGATACAGAATCGCCTGATTTCAGCATTCCCTGGAACCTGACGCTCGGTTATACATTCTCCCAGAGCCAGAGTGACCCATCGGTGAAAACACGCAGTTCCTCGATGAATGCGAACCTCTCGTTCAATCTTACAGAAAAATGGAAGTTCACAGGAGGCGGAAGTTACGATTTTGTGCGGAAGGAGTTCGCTGCACCGAGTGTCACGGTGTACAGAGATCTTCACTGCTGGGAAATGAACTTCTCATGGTTTCCGATCGGATTCTATCGCGGGTACAGACTGGAGCTTCGCATCAAGGCGCCGCAGTTGCAGGATCTGAAGGTGACGAAGCAGGGGAGTGCGAGAGGAACGTATTATTGACCGGGAGGAGCTGGGGAGTAAAAAGTGAAGAGTGAATAGTGAACGGAAAAAAGTGGATCGTGGAGCGGTATGGTGGATTGCTATTAGCAGTTGGCTGTTAGCCGTTAGCTTGAAACTTCAAACTTTAAACTTAAAACTTTAAACTCGAAACCCGACTACGCGCTTTTTCTTTCCTCGTACAGATATATCGGCTCTTTCGACTTGACGATCGTGTCTTTTGTGATGATGCACTTGGACACATTCTGACGCGACGGAAGCTGATACATAATATCGAGCATAACCTCCTCGACAATTGCACGCAGTGCACGGGCACCGCCTCCACGCTCGACCGCCTTCGTAACGACAGCGCTCAACGCAGCGCTCTCGAATTCCAGCTCCACGCCTTCCATCATAAAGAGCTTCTTGTATTGCTTGCCCAGCGCGTTCCGCGGTTCTGTCAGGATGTTCAACAGCGCGGTCTCGTTCAGCGAGTGCAACGTCGCCACTACAGGCAACCGGCCGACGAATTCGGGGATGAGGCCGTATTTCAGCAGATCGTCAGGTTCAACTTGCGAAAGATAGGTGTCGGATGATCGGGTCTTCTTGCCGTGGAGATCTGCACCGAAGCCAACGGGGTTCTGACTAACACGACGCTCGATAATCTTGTCGAGCCCTTCAAAGGCACCGCCGCAAACGAAAAGGATGTTCTTCGTGTTGAGGTTGATCAGACTCTGCTCAGGATGCTTTCGGCCGCCTTTTGGTGGCACGCCTGCAACCGTTCCCTCGAGGATCTTCAATAATGCCTGCTGCACGCCTTCGCCAGACACATCGCGGGTGATCGACGCACTGTCGCTCTTCCGGCTGATTTTGTCGATTTCATCAATATAGACAATCCCCCGCTCAGCCTTCTCGATATTGTACTCAGCGTTCTGAAGCAGATAGACGAGAATCGTTTCGACATCGTCACCGACATAGCCGGCTTCCGTCAACGTTGTTGCGTCGGCGATTGCGAAGGGAACATCGAGAATGCGGGCGAGTGTTTGGGCGAGGAGAGTTTTGCCTGTTCCGGTGGGACCGATGAGCAAAATATTGCTCTTTTCGATCTCCACTTCATCCAGATTGTGAAGATTATCGTTGGAGTCAATGCGCTTGTAGTGGTTATACACCGCCACGGCCAGGGTTCGCTTGGCGTGTTCCTGACCGATGACAAACTCATCAAGCGCTTTCTTGATCTCGACGGGGGTCAGCGTGCCTCGCGCGGTCTGCTTCTTCGCGCTGATAGCAGCCATGTTGTTCCGAATGATATCGACGGAACTCGAGACGCACAGATCACAGATGTACACATCTGGTCCTGCGATAATGCTGTTGACTTCATCAGACGAACGTCCGCAGAACGAGCAGGCGATCTTTTCCCCCTGTTTTGTTTTCTGGCTCATAGCGTACCCAACATCTTATTGCCCGATAGTGTTCAAGAGTTCTGATGTCGTCGGACGGCTACTTCTCTTTCTTTGCGTCCCCGATCCGCTTGATCAGGATATTGTCAATCAAGCCGTAATCTTTTGCTTCCTGCGATGACATGTAGTAGTCGCGGTCTGTGTCCTTCTCAACGACCTCCACCGGTTTGCCTGTATGCGCTGAGAGAATCTCGTTGATCCGCTTCTTTGTCTTGAGGATTTCCTCGGCCTGAATACTAATATCGGACGCCGTTCCCTGAACGCCTCCCCACGGTTGATGAATCATCACGCGTGCGTTGGGAAGTGCAGTCCGTTTTCCTTTCGCACCACCCGTCAAGAGGACTGCCGCCATGCTTGCGGCCATGCCGATGCAAATGGTTGAAACCTCAGGCCGAATGTACTGCATCGTATCATAAATCGCAAGGCCGGACGTCACACTGCCGCCCGGACTATTGATGTAGATGTGAATATCCTTGTCGGGATCTTCGGATTCAAGGAACAACAATTGTGCAATCACAAGGCTTGCGATCGTGTCGTCAATCGCTGTCCCTATGAACACGATCCGTTCCTTCAACAGCCGTGAATAGATGTCGTACGCTCTTTCTCCTCGACCGGTGGTCTCTACAACGATTGGAACGAGTTGGTTGTAGACCTCAAATTTCGATGCACTCATGGAGCATTCTATCCTTTCACAAGTTGGTTCGGCAACGTGGTATCATCAACTTCTTTGATCTTTGTGCTGCTGATCAGCAGGTCCATAAGCTTGTCGCCAACAAGGCGATCTCTGATCTGATCAGACGATTTATAGTACGTGATTAATCGTTCCTTATCAATCCCAATTTTCGGCGCTTCCCGCTCGGCAAGCGCAACGAGAGCCGCATCGTCGACAGTCAGGTTCTCTGCCTTGACGATTTCCTCCCGCAACAACGCCCACTTTGCCTGGAAGATTGCGTAGGCACGATTCTCCTGGAAGAACTTCTCCGTATCGAAGTCGGCCGGAAGCTGCTTGTTAGGATACTGTCCCTTGATCTCCTCGAGCAGGTTCTCCAGCACGCTGCGGATCAGTGACTCAGGCACCTGGAACTCGTGCAGGCGGATGATCTCGCTGACGATGGCGTTGATGAGACCCCGACGGTTCTTCTCCTTCCAGTAGCTTTGCAGGTCTTCCCGAATCCCTTTCTTGAATTCCTCAAACGACGTGACTTTTTCTTTCGTGATCTTCTTCACGAACTCGTTGTCCAGCTCAGGCAGGACCACTTTCTCCACCTTCGTGACCTTCGCCTTCATATTCACTTTGTGCGTATGGTCCTCGTGCTGGTGCTCAAACTTGATCTCGTGTTCGTTCCCCTTTTGCGTGGCCTGAAGGGCGTCCTTGAATGGCTGCTCGAGCTGGGGATCTGCCAGGTAGAATCTGGCATTGTCAGTCTTCTTGCCGATGATGGGGAATCCGGTATCGTCGAATTCCTGAAGTTCGGCGGTGACGACGTGTTCATCGTTTGTCACCTTCTCGACTTCTTCGCGTGAACTGTTGACCTTCCGAATGCGCATAAGCTCGTCTTCCAGCTCATCGTCAGTTACGGAATGCACCACTGTCTCTACGGAAAGCCCCTTGTACTGATTGAGCGTAATGGCAGGACGAATGTCGTACTGGATTTTCACCCAAAACCGCTGTCCACGGTCGTACTTCATATCGGTCAGCGTTGGATCGCCGATCGGCTTCAGGTCTTTTTCTTTTACGACCCTGCGATATAACTCGCCTGCAAGCTTGTCGAGGTATTCATGCTCGATCATCTCACCGTAGAGTTTCTTGACAAGTTCAACAGGGGCCTTCCCTTTCCGGAATCCCCGGATATCGATCTTTGGACCGTACTCGCGGTATGCTTTGTCAAAATAGGGCTGCAATTCCTCAGCATTGACCTCGATCTCAACTTCCCGGGAGACCTCCGTAAGCGTATGAACATTGACTTCCAAGACAACACTCCTTTCTAACGATGTGTGCGCTTCAGTCTAAGTGCGTGACCAAAGGGGGGAATCAGTATGGATTCCTCTGTACGGTGGTGCTCTGTGGGCAGAGGGGGACTCGAACCCCCACGGGTTACCCCACTAGCTCCTAAGGCTAGCGCGTCTGCCAATTTCGCCATCCGCCCTTGAAATGAAAAAAAATCCTCAAAGGTCCAACCGTTTTGAGGATTCCGGAACGCATCCAATATACGAAGAATCACGAAAACAAAAAAGGCAGGTCAGCGCCCCGCTTTCTGGAGTTCGTCGAGCTTTTGAAGGGATTCTACTGCTTCCAACCGGTGTGGGTCGATAAAGATCGCCTTGTTGTAGTAATCGCGGGCTTTCTGATAGTCCTTCGCCGTCTGGTACGCTAGTCCGAGCTGAACATTCGTCTGATAGTTGTTGGGGCTCAACTCAAGTGCGCGCTCAAATTGTCTGATTGCCTGAGGGAGATTGCCGTCTCCTAGGTAGGCAATACCAAGATTGATGTTCGTCTCCCAGAAGTCGTTTCCTTTACTCAGCGCGCGGGTCAAAACATCAATCATCGCTTTGAAATTGCCTGAGCTTTGATAGAGTGTCCACGCATCGCGATACGCGCTGAGATACAGAGAATCGATCTCGTAGGCACGCTCGAAGAATGACCGGGCACGAATGGGATCGCCGATCCGGGCAAAGAGTCTGCCACACAGATATGCGGGGTAGGCGCAGTCAGGTGCAAGTCTGAGCGCTGCCGTATAGCGATCGCTTGCGAGATCCTTGTCGCCTGACTTCTCCGCTGCCGTGGCTTCGCCTAACATAGTCATAAGATCGGCACGGTTTGGTCGCATGCGGAGATTGATCAGAACCCGTATGTTGTCGAACCGACGCGAGAGTTCGGCATCATAGCACGTTCGAAAGACCAGCCGAATCGCCTCGAGGGCGCCAGGGTAGGCACCGCTGTAGTAATCCTGGATCGCTTTCAGCATTTGATAGAACGGCAGTGGAAATGAGGCGGTATCTTTCTGAAGATTGCTCAGGAACGCAGGCGGAAAGGGGGGTATTCTCTTCTGGAATCGCTCGTTTGCCTGACGCACAAAGATGTCATACGATTCCTGGAGGTTATGCTTTTGCAGCAATGCCTGAGCCTCGGGCGTGATCGTGATGCTCAACGGGTGGATGGTCGTGTCAGCGAAATCGAGTGAGGAAAATGCGTACGTCAGGATCTCAATGATTCGCTCGTATTGTGGTCCATTCTTGCCGGTCGCTGCTCCTTCACTGATCCATCGGACTGTGAGATCATCCTGTGCGCGCTGCAGAGAATCGCGCGTTGACTTCACTTTCGAGAGCACATCCTTTGCCTGATCGATCAGTGGTTTCGCGGACGAATCCGTTCCGCTGATTCTGAGTGAAGGGCTCGGCAGCGAATCGAGAACAAATTGGACCTGCGGTGTCAATTGATCGATCTGGGAGATTCTCTCTTTGAGAGGTGTTGAAGGCGATTGTGTTGCCGACAGAAATGCAGAACGTGTTTCCGAGACGATTCCTTCGAAGCAGCGCGCGCGCCGGTCCGCGAATTCTTTTGATTGTGGAAAGATCTGAAGAGAATCGGCCCGCATCAGGCGCTCATAGAGAGCGATCGCATCACGATACCTTTTCTCCGCAACAGCATTGTCGGCGGCCTGGTTCGTCCTGGTGAGTGTGGAGTATCCCGGCCAATACTCCTGGGGAATCGAAAGGGTTCCTTTGCTGCTTGCCCCGCCCAGTCCGAATTGAACCGTAAACGGTTGATGAAGCTTCAGGTCTTTCGGGTATCCCACGAGGATTGATGTTCCCGCCGAGTCCGTGACAATATCAGTCTTCCATCCGATCAGGATGGTTTGATTGTTCTGAAGAAGAACGAGCTTAGGAAGTTCTTCCTGCACGAAATCAGCATCCATTGTCCAATCGCCATCCGGGCGAACGACGAAGGTGTAGAACGGTCCGGCGTTCACACTATCGCCTGCGAGCGGAAGTGTGCGACTTCGGGATGCGAGCTCGAATTTCGCGAATCGCTCACCCTTCAAGCCGAAGAGCTTCGACTCCCGTACCTTCAGCTGCACGGAGATGTTTTGCGCAGGCGAGAAGCCAAAACCGGCACAGAAGAAAACACATATGCAGAGAATTCGAAGTGGTTTCACGGCGGTGTAGTCTCTTGAGATGAATGTCCGGTGGTGAGAAAGCGACTCTGTAAGTGCCGTGAATATAGAAAAAGCGGTTTCCAGATGCAAGAAACGAAGTAGCGCAGTTGGGCTCCTTGTAGTCTCACAACGAGCCAGAGCCGGGCTCCCGCTGCTTTGATCGTCTCACGACCCGATCTCCCGATCATCCGATTGTCCGTTGACCCGATGGTTGGATGACCCGATCACCCGATGTTGAGATCACCCGATACACCCGCTTTTCCCCGGCTCTTGTTGGCTTGCTTTTCGCTTCCGGTTTACTGATATTCTTTCGCGTTTTGCGGCAGGAAAGATCATCCCTGTAAACCACCCCGCCGCCACTTTGCTGAAACACCGACCGGATCTCGTCGTCCACGTATGATAACTCATGATTTGAAAAAGGTTTCGCGCCGTTCATGGACGGTACCTCAGGCTTTCCAATTCTGTGAGCACCTGACGCGGGATCATTATGAGAATTTTCCAGTTGCCTCGGTCCTGGTGCCAAAGGATATGCGTCGCCACATTTACTCGATCTACTCGTTTGCCCGCATAGCAGATGACTATGCTGATGAGCCCGGCCTGACGACAGCAGAACGGATGGACAGTCTCTCAGAGTGGGAGGAACACCTTATCGATGCGTATCGCGGGCACGCACATCATCCTGTGTTCATTGCGCTGCGCGAAACGGTGGATCGATTCGGAATACCAATCGAGCTCTTCCAAAGCCTCCTGCGGGCTTTTCGTTCGGATGTGACAACGCATAGGTACGAGAATTTCGAGGAGGTGCTGGCATACTGCGAAAACTCGGCCAATCCCATCGGAAGGCTGATATTGTTGCTTTTTAACTATCGCAGTGAAGCGACCCTGGAATCATCGGATTCCATCTGTACCGCCCTGCAGTTGACGAATTTTTGGCAGGATGTTTCAGTTGACTTGCTGAAGGATCGGGTGTACATTCCACTGGATGATATTCGGGAGTTCGGGTATTCTGAGGAAGAACTCTTCCAGCACAGTTTCACTTCCGCGTTTAAAGACCTGATGTGCTATCAGGTTGACCGGACCCGGCAGATGTTCGGGGAGGGGAAACCGCTGCTGACCGAAGTTGGGAGGGACCTCCGCCTGGAACTCCGGCTCACCTGGAAAGGGGGAACCCGGATTCTGCAGAAGATTGAAGAGGCAGAGTACGACGTGCTCTCGCAGCGCCCGACGCTGTCATTCTTCAACAAAGCGTCGCTGTTGGTTTCATCATTCATAGGATAAGCATCTGTGTCAGCCCACACCATCGACATAATTCTTCCAGAGCTGGGATCGCCGCGGAAAAGCAACTTTCTGCTTCCGATCCTCTTTCTTCCCCCGCCAAAACGCGAGGCGATCGAGACCATCTATGCTTTCTGCCGGTACTCCGACGATATCGTCGATGAGGAGGCAGACGTCAAAGAGAAGTACCACCGCCTTCTTGTATGGACGAATGAGCTGCAGCTGGCTCTCCAGGGTGTTTCCCGATTCGCAATTCTAAACAGGCTTGTCAGCGTCATACAGAAATTCCACATCCCGACCCAACATTTCCTCGATCTCCTGAAGGGAATGGAGATGGACCTTGTCAAGAACAGGTATGAGACCTTCGGGGAACTTGAGCAGTATTGTTACCGTGCTGCATCGACCGTCGGACTCATCTGCGCCGAAGTGTTCGGGTACCATCACGAGCGGACGAAACAGTACGCCGTCAACCTCGGTATAGCGCTTCAACTGACAAACATTCTGCGCGATATCAAAACTGACGCGAAGAAGGGAAGGATCTATCTCCCGAAAGAGGACCTCCGGCAGTTCGGGTACTCCGAAGAGGAGTTGATGAACTCGGTGTACAATGATCGGTTTCGCGCGCTGATGAAATTCGAATGCGAGCGGGCCCATACGTACTACCGCACGGCAAAGAGCTGCCTTGCAGAAGAGGACAAACCCCTGTTCACTGCTGCGCGGGCCATGGGAAACATCTACTACCTGTTGCTGCTTCGCATTGAACGAGCGAACTACGATGTATTCTCCAAACGCATACGCCTTGGCTCGCCTGTCAAGTTCCTCGTGGCGATGATTCTCCGCCTCCGAAACAAACTCCCGAAGAATTTCCACCGGTTCATTCGGACAGAACTACCAGCCTGATAGAATTGCCTATTTCGAATTGCCGATTTCGAATTGTGAGATTCCGTTGAAAACAATTCGCAATTCTCATTTCGCAATTCGCAATTATGAGGAGAACGATGGAATGAATCCTGAAGAATTGAAAAAACGTACGAAAGAATTCGCCCTGCGAGTTCTGCGCTTTGTCAATTCGATGCAGAGAGGAAGAACAGAGGACATCTTGACGAAACAACTTGCCCGCGCAGCGGCTTCTGTGGGAGCGAATTACAGGGCGGCATGCCGGGCTCGATCGAGAGCCGATTTTGTTTCGAAGATTACTATTGTCGAGGAAGAAGCCGATGAAACGCAATATTGGCTGGAGTTGCTCCTCGACCAAAGTCGAGTGAACAAAAGGGAAATCATTGATCTGCTCGACGAGGCAAAGGAACTGACAGCGATTTTCACGGCGTCAGGGAAGACAGCCAAATGGGGAACGCTAATATCCTGATTCGCAATTCCCGATCCGCAATTCGAAATCTCGTGAATTTCTATGAGTGTTGATGTGATCATCATCGGCGGCGGACTCGCCGGACTTAGCGCAGCGGTGGACCTCTCATCGCGCGGCATCTCTGTGCTTGTTCTCGAGCAACGTCCGCACCTTGGCGGACGCACGTATTCGTTCGTCGATGAGAAGACAGGCGATGTGGTCGACAATGGTCAGCACCTTATGATGGGGTGTTACCACGCCACACGATGGCTCCTCTCGACTGTCGGTTCCGATCGTCTGGCCTCCCTGCAACCAAACCTGCATATCGATTTTCTCCACCCTGTTCGCGGCCTTTCGTCCCTTCACTGTCCTGGAATTCCCGCTCCATGGCATCTCTTGGTGGGACTGTTGAATCTCAAGAATCTCTCCCTTCTCGATCGTCTAAAGCTCCTGAGGGTTGGCCTTGAGATCCGTAAAGATCCGAAGATCGTTGAGCCGCAAATCGCTTCACTTACGGTTCATCAATGGCTTGATCAACTGGGCCAATCGGAGGAAAACAAGAAGTACCTGTGGGATATCATTGCGATCGGAAGCCTCAACGACCATCCGAAGGAAGTCTCAGCACTCCTTTTCTATAGGGTGCTCAGGAGTGCATTCCTTGGTGGCAGGGAAAACTCGTCGCTCCTTGTACCTCGGGCCGGGCTGTCACAGCTGTTCGTCGATCCATGCGTCGATTTCATACGATCTCATGGGGGAGAAGTGATGACGAATTGTGGAGTCGATGAGAGCCTGTTTGAGGGGAATCGTTTGCGCGGAGTGCGCAGCTCCGACGGTCACATTCGCGAAGCGCGGGCTTTTGTCAGTGCCATTCCCTGGTATGCAGCTTCACCGCTGTTTTCGAACGCCGCAGGAAAACAAGGGTGGAATGTCAACGGTCACCTCCAATCATCTCCGATTGTGACCATCAATCTATGGTTTGATCGGGTTGTCATGGAACAAGACTTTGTCGCACTCCTCGACTCGCGTATTCACTGGGTCTTCAACAAGTCAAAGATATACGGCTTGAAGACGACGCGTCAATACCTCTCGCTCGTTATCAGCGGAGCTGCGTCGCTCATGGCCGTCGATTCCAGCGAGCTTGTCAAGTCGGCACTTAAGGATCTCACTGCCGCGTTCCCTCCGGTGGGGAATGCGAAGCTCGTCCATTCACTCGTCGTCAAAGAGAAGCGTGCAACGTTCTCGCCGCACCCCGATGTGGAGGCGCACCGTCCTTCTAGCAAAACGCAGTTCGAGAATCTGTTTCTGGCGGGAGATTGGACCGATACCGGTTATCCGGCGACCATCGAGGGGGCGGTCTTGAGCGGAAGGAAGGCGGCGGAGGGAGTAGCGCGAATTATCAGTGGGTGATCCTTGCTCCGCTGAATGAATTCAGCGGCTACGGGCTCTTCTTTTTACTCAAATACTCCGTTACTCCACTACTCCTAATACTCCCCTCACATCATCCCCTGAGGATCGACATCGATTGTCATTTGCACCTTCCGGTTCTTCCCAAGCGGAGATTCACTGTACGCATCTCGTGCATTGAGCAACGCAGTACGCAGGTATGAGCCTGAAGGATCTGTGGATTTGAAGTTCTTTATGACGAGATGTTTGCGGAATTGATTCTTGATCTTTGGTATTGCCGCATCCGCCGGACCCAGCACCGAAAAGTACTTCCCCGCCTTAGCGAGAAGCAACCCTGCGAATTTCTTGACATGTTGCGCGACTTCCGACTCCTGTTCCCCCTTGAACTCGATGAGCACAAGGCGCGAGAACGGCGGATAATCGAGCTCCTTTCTGTACTCAAGTTCCTTGCTGAGAAATCCCGCGAAGTCGTGGACTGCCGCGTAGCGCAAGCTGTAGTGTGACGGTTGCAGCGTCTGAATAATTACCTCACCGCTCAACTTGCTTCGTCCCGCGCGTCCTGCGACCTGCGTCAATAATTGAAACGTTCGCTCGGAGGAGCGGAAATCGGGGAGAAGCATCTGAGTATCAGCCGAGATAACACCGACAAGCGTTACGCGTGGAAAATCCAGACCTTTTGCAACCATCTGGGTGCCGAGCAAAATGTCAGCTTCGCCGTGACCGAATTGTGTGAGCAGGCGGTCGTGAGCTCCTTTCCGGCTCGTTGTATCAAGGTCCATCCGAAGCACACGCGCATCGGGGAAAAGCGAACCAAGCTCTTCATGAATCTGTTGAGTCCCGAACGCGTGATGACGGATCTCCGTTCCATGACACTTCGGACAGACACTGGGGGGCGCTTTGACAAACCCGCAGTAGTGACAGCGCAGATGCTTCTTTGTGACGTGAAATGTCAGCGTGACGTCACAATTGTCACATCGTTCGACAAACCCGCAATCAAAACACTCCACCACATGTGAAAACCCGCGGCGGTTCTGCAAAAGAATGGTTCCCTCGCCTTTCTTGAGGCGTGTATCGATCTGGTTCTTCAACAGAAGCGATATGGAAGGTGTAGGGCCGAGTTTCGTTGTCCATGTCCCTTTCTCCTTCCGCTCTCTTTTGAATTCTTCATAGCGCCGCCGCCGTTCATCGGCCATATCAACGATCTCAATGGTTGGTAACTGAGCGTTGTCCACGCGTTCCGGAAGAGAGAGGAGCTCGTACTTTCCGCTGATCGCATTGTGATAGCTTTCAGCCGATGGTGTTGCAGAGCCGAGAACGACGACAGCTTTGTTGATCGATGCCCGGACGATGGCGACGTCGCGTGCATGATAGCGCGGCACCGAATCGTATTGTTTGTACGAAGCTTCGTGTTCTTCATCCACGACGATCAGCCCGATATTCTTCAGCGGGGCGAAGATCGCTGATCGTGGACCGATCACAATTCTGATTCTTCCCTCGTGGGCAAGCCGCCACGCATCGTATCGCTCACCGATGGACATCTGGCTGTGCATCACAGCTACCTCAGCGCCAAAGTGTGACTTGAACCGCCGGACGGTCTGAGGTGTAAGCGAAATCTCGGGCACGAGTACAATCGCGTTCTTGCCTTGCTTCAATGTCTGCCGGATTGACTCGATATAAACCTGAGTCTTTCCGCTCCCCGTAATCCCGTGGAGAAGGAATGTCCGGTGTGCATCTGTCGCCAGGGCTCCGACGATCGACTGGAGAGCCTTCTCCTGATGACTGTTGAGTGTGAGGACTGGAGGAGGCTCAGGTGGTTCATCATATGTTCCGCGCAATACCTCGCGCTGTTCCATCCGGACAAGGCCTCGCTTTACCAGTGTCTTGACCGTCGATAACGAAGCTCTCGTTATGCGCACAAGGCGGGGGACGGGGACCGCTTCGTTTTGTTTCCTGAGCTCTTCCAGAATGCTCCGCTGTTTTGGAGTGAGTTTGAGATCGGATTGTGTCCCCGATGAAGGACCTTGAAGAAAGGCACTCCCGCTCTCTGATAGGAGAACAACATTCTCTCTCTTTGGTTTCGCCGTGGAGCGGAGCCGTTCCTCGAGAAGTACCCAGCCATGGCTTTGCATGTCTTGGAGAACACTCAGGATGTTCTTTGCACGAGTCCTTTTCTGAAGTTGCGAAGGAGAGAGCTCCTTCGCCTCTGCAAGCGCCTGCAGAACCGCGTGTTGCACGCGTGCGGTTCGTCTGGTCTTTTCGAGGAGCTCGTCAACGTTTTCTGCGGCGAGCCGGACGCGAAGGGTGCTTCCTGCCGCCGTTCCCTGTGGAGATGCGGCTTTCAATACGTCGCCCCAAGGGGCAAGATAATACTCCGAGATCCAGCGCGTCAGTTTCAGCATCTCCTCGGAAAATGTCGGAGTGGCATCAAGGACATCGATCAGCGGTTTGATCGTATGAAGTGCAGACTTCTCGGGGAAGCCAACGACGATGCCCGACAGCTTTTTCCTTCCAAACGGCACAAGGACGCGCCTGCCGAGTTGAACTGACGGGATGAGCTCTGGTGGGACCTGATAGGTGAAGGTCCGGTTGAGTGGGACAGGGAGCGCTATGTCGACGAGTTTCGGGGCCATCAGAAAGTGTATGGGGCGACTTTGTGGGTTGCCCCCGTTGAGTGATTGTTTGGTGTTCCGGCTATTTTCTGAATTCGTTCTCGAGGATTTTGTAAACTTCCGTTAACGGGATGTTTTTCTCTATTGCGAGCCGCTTGCATTCCTCGAATTCCGGTATCAAGCGTTCCGCGCCTTCAACTGTGACAGACTTGACAGTCACCACTCCGAGCGACGTCTGCACTTGCCGTTGCGAACGGGGAAGCTTCCGTCTCTCGATATGCTGGATGCGCACTCCGAGGGTCGATGTTTCGCGGAACAGGATACCGAGCATTGCATCGAGCAACTCCCGCCCGGCAAGGACTGAGAGCAGGTGTGCAGGTCGCCCTTTTTTCATGATGATTGGAATCAGAAACGCGTCGAGCGCTCCTGCAGCCATCAATCTTTCGATGACGTATGGAAGAATCTCCGGATTCATGTCGTCGATGTTGGTCTCGATCGAGATCGCCTCGTCGCGTTCGTGCTCGTCCGCAATGTCGCCAACAACCAGTCGCAGCAGGTTTGGAATCGCCTGCAGTTCTCGTGTTCCCGCACCATACCCGATTGCACGAATACGCACTTGCTCGAACGGCAACGTCCCGGCAGACAGGGCCTTGATAATTGCTGCACCTGTTGGTGTTGTGAGCTCGAAAGGAATCTCGGTGAACACAATCGGGTAGCCCTTCAGGATTTCCATCGTCGCAGGAGTTGGCACCGGCATCGTGCCATGCTGTGTGTTCACTGTACCGCCGCTGCCTACTTTAACGGGCGAGGAGTACACGCGCTCGATACCCATCGCCTCGAGGCAGATAGCCGTTCCGACGATATCAACGATCGAATCGATCGCTCCGACTTCGTGGAAGTGCACTTTCTCGATCGTCGAGCTGTGAACGGCAGCCTCTGCCACAGCAACCTCATAAAAAATCTTCTTCGCGTACTCTTGCACCGTCTTGCTGAGATTGCTCTGTTCGATGATCGCATTGATATTGGAGAGATGGCGATGGTATGAAGGAGCTTCTGAGATCACCACATCGACTTTTGTTGCGCCGATCCCGTTCCGTTTGATATGCGATGCCGAGAGCTCGTAACCGGAAACGTTCAGTTTCTTGAGCTCATTGAGTAAGAGATCGAATTCTACGCCTGCGCTCAAGAATGCGCCGAGCGTCATATCGCCGCTGATGCCAGCGAGAGTATCGAAATATGCAATTCTCATGCTACGCGTTTTGTAGTAGTGTGATTGGTACGGTTGTGCTGCTAGTTCCCCAGCGCGGTTTCCAGATACTCGATAAATCGACGGGTGGCCCCCACGTTTTCCTGTACCAGCTTCTGCGACTCTGCGCCGGCCCGCACACGCGCCTTCTTGTCGTTGAACAAACGTCGCAGCTCGAGATAGCATTCCTCGGGAGTCGTCACAACGAAGGCCCCACCACGCTTTGCCAGCTCGACTGCTTCCTGTGAGTTTTCGTGCTTGGGGCCGTAAAGAACGGGCACGCCATACACTGCCGGTTCGAGGACGTTGTGGATGCCCTGCCGGAAACTCCCCCCGACATAGGCGACATCGGCGTATTGATAAAGTGACATGAGGATCCCAATGCTGTCGACGAGAATGACATTCTCATTTGAGTAATCATTGAGATCGGAGAACCGGATGGCCCGCATTGTGTAGTTCAGGGACAGTTCCAGGCGCTCGAGGGTAGAAAGGGTGGGCTCGTGCGGCACGAGGATCATCAGAGCGTTCGAGTCATGCTGGGCGATTCGTCGAAATGCTGGCAAAAGAACGGCCTCGTCTTCATCCCAGCTGCTCCCGACGACAAAGACCTTTTTCCGCTTCAGGATTGGGGCTGGGATCAGATGTTTCGTCTTGGCGTCCAGGCTGCGCTGCCAGACCTGGTCATACCGCGTCTCTCCGATGGCGTGCAACTCGGGATGTGTCAGCCCAAAATTCTGAAAAGCGTCGACATCCTGCTGGGAGACAGTCAAGATGGAAGTGATCTGATCATAGACGACCCGGTGGAAACTCTTCAGGATCGGATAATGGCGGGATGAATTCCTCCGGAGCGTTGCATTCGCGATGACAATCGGCACCCCTCGTTTGTGCAGTTCCCAGATATGGTTTGGCCAGATGTCGTACCGGACCATAATGGCAATCGAGGGTTGGACAAGATCGAGGAAGCGGCGTGCGTTTCTGACACTGTCGAACGGAAGGTAGGTGATGAGATCTGCGAGCTTGTAGTTCCTTGAATGTTCGTAGCCGGATGGAGAAAAGAAGCTGACGATGATATCGATGTCATCGTAGCGCTTACGCAGCTCAGCGATGATGGGCTTGGCCTGCTCGAACTCTCCCATCGAAGACGAATGAAACCAGAACCGCCGCCTTTTTCGCAGGAGCTTCACATCCTGCTCAAGATGATCGAGAAGATCCTTGCGGCCCCTCAACCCCCTGCGGATCTTGCCGTTGAGGAGCGCTCCGAGTTGAAGCAGAACCCAGAATCCGGGTACGATAAGAACGTTGTAAACGATAAACCACAGACGTTGCATAGATCTATCTACTGCTGCGCGAGAGGGGAAGAGGGTTGGTGAATTACCGGCAGCTCACGATGAGGATTCGGTCACTTGCTGACGCCGACGATACTATGGGCATGGACGTGCGCTGTGTCACACAGGCTGCTGGAGTCGATGATCCACCTGGCCAGTACGACAACAACAGCGTGGCACGAAAAACTTTGGTGAATAATCAGCGATCCCTTATTGAAAATGACCATGCCTGAGGAGAGTCACCGTTTATTCCATTGAACTCTCATCGCCGGTGTCATTGTAGACAGAATTTGCGGTAAAATCAAGAAATGGGGCTTCCTTGACTAAGTGAACGAATCTTGCTATACTCACTTTCACGTCAAGAGTGTACGCGTCAACGTTGGAGATATACAATGCCCACCCAAAGTCCCAAGCTCGAAGCGCTTCATGCTTCGTCGATTTTCAAAGGACTCAGCGATGCCGAACTGCAATCCATAGCATCCCTGCTGACAACAAAGAGCCATGAGAGCGGAACTGTACTGATTGACGTCAATTCGACGGTTGATCGGGTCTACGTTATCGGCAGCGGAAAGGTGAGGATCTCCCGATTCACGTCCTACGGTGAAGAAACGACACTGAGTATTCTTGGCTCGGGAAACCTCGTCGGCGAATTTGGCGTCGTTGATGAACGCGGTCGCTCAGCCCGCGCAACCTGCCTTGAGCCCACCGTTGTCCACTTTCTTGCAGCCGCTCAATTTGACGACATCCTTACTCACAATGTGACCGTTGCGCGCAATGTTCTCAAAGAGTTCACCATTCGTTTGCGACAGGCGAATGATAACATTGTGGGCCAGTTGGAGACGGAACGCTCCCATGCGGTTACGCAACTCGATAAGCTTTCCAAGCTCATTGAAGCCAGCAAAATCGTCAATTCCACACTCGATCTCGACAAATTGCTCGGCCTGATCCTCGACGCAGCGGTCACGAGCACCGACGCAGATCGCGGAACCGTGTACCTCGTCGATTCAATCAAGCAGGAATTATGGTCCAAGGTCTTCGGCGGCGAAAACATGATCGAAATCCGCCTGCCGATCGGCAAAGGGATAGCCGGAGCAGTCGCTCAGATTGGCGAGACAATCAATATCCCCGACGCGTACAGCGATCCTCGATTCAACCCGGAGGTGGACAAGCGATCCGGGTACCGGACTCGTAACATCCTCTGTATGCCGATGAAAAACAAGGATGGGACGATTATCGGTGTCTTCCAGCTGCTGAACAAGAAGGACGAACCATTCACTTCCGACGATGAGCACTTCATCGATGCGTTCTCGGCACACGCATCGATCGCGATCGAGAACGCCCGCCTCGCACAGGAAATGGTTGCGAACGAGCGGTTGTCGGCAGTCGGGCGGATGGCCAGCACGATCATCCACGATATCAAAAATCCGATGGGGACGCTGCGCGTGTACGCGCAGGTCATGAAGAAAAAGTCCGGAAATGAAGAGGCGGCCAAGCTCGCCGATGAAATGATCCATCAGGTTGACCGCTTCGTGAACATGACTCAGGAAATTCTGGATTTCACACGCGGGGTCAGCTCGACGAACATCCAGGAATTGGATTTCGGAGAGACGATGGGGGCTGTGCTCGACTTCATCGAGAAGGACCTCAGCAAGAACAATGTTCAGCTGGTTCGCAATACGCAATTCCAGGGTCAGGTTAAGATGGATCAGGACAAGATGGTCAGGGTCTTCTACAACCTCGCGAGCAATGCCCGCGATGCTATGCCCCAGGGAGGATCACTGACTGTCTCGACCGAACCGAGCAATGGCTACGTGACAATCGAGTTCAAAGACTCGGGCACAGGTATGCCGGAAGAGGTGAGGAAGAGAATCTTCGAGCCCTTTATGACCTATGGCAAAAAACATGGAACCGGTCTCGGCATGGCGATCGTCAAGAAAGTGATCGACGACCATCAGGGCAAAATCGAGATCGATAGTGAAATGGGCAAAGGCACCACCATCCGCATTCTCCTTCCTGTGTAATCCCTCTTTCGTTTCTGAATCGCTTTCAACGCACAGTCGTTTGTTCCGCATCCCACAACACCCGTTTGTTCCTGTATGAGAATCCACGTCGGCAAGGGTGAGATCTCTGTGATTCGTGGCGACATCGCCGATCAGGAGACTGACGGTATCGTCAACGCCGCGAACAACCATCTCTGGATGGGTGGGGGCGTAGCCGGAGCGATCAAGCGGAAGGGAGGCGCGGCGATCGAACAGGAAGCGATGGCAAAAGGACCAATCGACATCGGCTCTGCCGTCTCGACATCTGCCGGCGCACTGAAAGCGAAGCGAGTCATCCACGCCGCCGTCATGGGGCAGGATCTGCATACCGAAGCCGATAGTATCCGGAAGGCAACTCGCAGCAGCCTTGTTCTGGCCGATAGGGAAGGGTTGACGTCCATCGCGCTGCCGGCCCTGGGTACGGGCGTGGGGGGGTTCTCCCTTTTTCACTGCGCGAGTCTGATGATCGGGGAGGTGCTTGATTTTATGATTGGCGCCACGAAGCTGCGTGAGGCCCGCTTTGTTCTCTTCGATGCGGAGGCGTGCGAGATCTTTGAAAAGGAGTTGAAGACCAGATTCACCTCGCACGGACACTCATGACTGTGCGGGACTTCACTCTCTGTTACGACGTTATTGCTCCCTTTATAACATCGCACGAAGATGACACTCGACGCTTCGGGCGAGTGCCTGCAGGTTGTATCCCCCCTCAAGAACCGAAACGATTCTTCCGTTGCAGTACTTCTCGCTGACCTCGAGGAGGAGTTCTGTCATCCGCCGATAAGAATCGTCCGTCAATTTGATACCTGCCAGCGGGTCATCTGCATGAGCATCGAACCCAGCTGAAATCATAAGTAACTGCGGTTGAAATCGATGTAACGCCGGGAGGATTTGCGCCTGGAATGCATCGAGGTAGTCCTTCTCCACACTCCCCGCCCCCATCGGGCAGTTCAGGGTAAAGCCCTCGCCGCGTCCCAACCCTCGCTCACTGGCCGCGCCCGTTCCGGGATAGAATGGATATTGATGAAGGCTGATAAACAGTACAGAATCGTCTTCGTAAAATATCTGCTGCGTTCCATTCCCGTGATGCACATCCCAGTCCACGATCGCCACTCGTTCGATCCCATGTTTTGTCTGCGCATACCGTGCGCCGATTGCGATATTGTTGAAAAGACAAAATCCCATCACCTTCGATGCCTCCGCATGGTGGCCCGGCGGTCGAACTGCGCAAAATGCGCGCGTCAATCTGCCCGCCGCTACCTCATCAATGGCTTGCAGAACTCCCCCTGCGGCAAGAAGCGCGATCTCATAGGAATCCTTGCATACGTGCGTATCACCATCATCGAGTATCTGTTCACCCACTTGGCAACGTACTTTGATCATGGCGGTATGTCGCTCGGGATGTATCAGGTGAATGGAGTCCGCTGAAGCAGGTGATGGACGGAGGTGAGACATCGATCCCCACAAGGGCGTTGGGAGGAGATGCTGAATGAGAGCTTCCAGCCGCTGTGGTCGCTCGGGGTGGCTGCTGCCGGTATCGTGCTTGAGATAATCGGGGTGATAGATGAATCCGAGTCTACTCATAGCTCCCTCAGTGGTATGTGATGGAGAGAGAATCCATCGATCGTATCAAATCGTATTTTGCAGCGTCCTTACTGCAAGCCAGAACGAGAAGAGCGAGAAGAGGATGAAGCTCGCGGATTCAATGAGGACCGATTCGAAACTCCCGATGCCCACCGTGAGGTATCGAAGCACATCCGCGTGCCACGTCAGGGGATTGACAACCGAGATTGCCCTCAGCCACGTTGGGACTCTATCGAGCGGATAGAAAACACTGCTGAGGAACATCAGCACGAAATAGGTGACATTGATGACAGTTGTGAAGGTATCATTGCGACGAATAAGGAAAGCGACAGTTGCGAGGAGGAAGAACCAACCGGCCGTGCCAACCATCATGGCGGCGAAAACGAAAAACAGGAGGTGCCACGGAACAGTTATGCCGAGAAGAATCGCACCGAACCCGATCGTAAGCACAGACTGAAACACCGTCATCCCGCACTGAAAGAGGATCTTGCCGAGCAGGAATTCGCCGCGGGTCATCGGGTAGGTTAGAAATTCATATAGGATGCCATTATCCCGGTCGATGAAAAATCCGTACGATTGGTTGAGCGCATTGCCGAATGATGTCATGGAGAGCACGCCTGCGAGAAAAAAGGCGTTGTAGCTTACCGACCGGCCTCCTATCAGAATGCCCTGACCCAGCGCCTTATCGAATGCAACGCCAAACATCAACAGGTACAGGAGGGGAACGGCAAGGTCAAAGAAAATCCAGGTCAGACTCGTGATCCGGATGAGATACTCCCGATAGACGACGGCAGAGATCGCGCGCATCAGGCTGCCCCCGCTTTCTTGTCCAGGAGTTGCACAAAAACGTCCTCGAGGCTGGCAGCTGTGATTTCGAAATGAAGAAGGTGTCCATGGTGCCGCACCGCCGCAAGCAGGTCAAGCGCCGCAGTCTCCTCGCGTACTGTGACGTCCACGGTTGTATTGCGGACCTCGATGCTCGTAGGGTTGTGGAATCGTATCTGTTCGAGAATGGAGTCAGTCACCTGATCGAATGAGAGTGAAAGAGACAAGAGACGGAGCCCAGCTGCTTTGACACTCTCTACGCTTCCGTGAGCGATGAGCCTTCCGTGGTTCATGATTGCAACGGAATCGCATAAAACCTCTGCCTCATCCAGAATGTGCGTGGTGAGGACGATGGTTCTCCCTTTTCGCGACTCCTCCCGGATGGCTTGCACTGTTGTTCGTTTGTTGAAAGTATCCATCCCCGTCGTTGCTTCATCGAGGAAGACGATGGGTTTGTCGACCAGAAAGGTCTTCGCCACCTGCACACGTCGTTTCAGCCCGCCGCTCAAATCAAGCCCCTTCTCGTTGATATGCGAGCGAAGGTCAAACAGCTCGCTGACACGATCGGTGCGTTTCTCGATTTCACCGGAAGAAAGCCCATGGAACCGGCCGAACACGCGGAAGTTGTTGCGGACCGAGAGATGAAGCTCGATCGCATTCTCTTGCACCACAACGCAGATTTGTTTCCGTACATCAAGCGGTTTGCTCGTCACGTCATATCCGAGCACCCGTGCACTCCCTGCAGTCGGCGTGAGGAGCGTGGTGAGAACCTTAATGGTTGTCGTTTTGCCTGCACCGTTCGGACCCAGGAGTCCGAAAATCTGGCCGCGTTGGACTGCAAACGTCAATCCATCAACCGCCCGGATGGGTTGACGATTGCGTTTTGCATAGACCTTGACGAGGTTCTCGACTTCGATTGCTTTGTCTGACTTGATCACGCGACGAATCTACCAACATTTCGCGACTTTTGCATCCGACGTCGACTGTTGTTCTTTGCATTTCCTGGCTCGTGTTCATATATTGACGGCGACGCAGGCAACAGACAGAGTAGTTCATATCATATTCGCCCTTCAACTTTTCTTCCTCAGAGGATCTGGATGCTCACGGGTCGGATGGAGCTCGAAACGCCGCCGTCGTTCAATTTCTGGCGCACGGTCTACAGCCATGGCTGGTGTTCGCTTCCCCCGTTTCTCGTGAACAAGGAAGAGGCCAGCTTGTCACGGCTGCTCGAGCTCAATGATGGCTCTCTCGTGCTTTGTGTTCTGAAGGAGCGGAAGGGGAAGGTCTCCGTGGCTCTCAGCAGCAGCGCTTCGCTGTCATCGGATCAGAAAGCCGAAATCCGAACTCTCCTGTCCCAATGCCTCCGCCTGAATGAAGATTTTTCGGAATTCTACAGAGAGGCAGCCCGCCATCCTGGCGCTCGATGGATCGCCAAAGCAGGAGCGGGCAGATTGCTCCGGTCTCCGACGGTCTTCGAAGATGTCGTCAAAATGATCTGCACGACCAACTGCAGCTGGTCGTTGACTGAAACCATGGTGGATAATCTCACCACTCTGCTCGGCAAGAACTTTGGAGATCGGTATTTTGCTTTTCCGAGCCCGGAGTCGATAGCAGGCACTACGGAGGCCTTCCTTCGGAAAAGTGTCCGCGCAGGTTACCGGTCACCGTATCTCCCTGAATTTGCTGTGGCTGTCAGCGAAGGAAAACTGGATGTCGAAGGATGGAGGTCGTCACCTCTCACGACGGACCAGCTCTTTGAGCACGTAAAGACCGTTAAAGGGATGGGGGACTATGCTGCGGGAAACATTCTGAAACTTCTGGGCCGGTACGATTATCTTGGACTCGATTCATGGGTCCGAGGGAAGTTCTACGAGGTACACTCGCGCGGCAGAACAGTGAAAGATGCAACCATTGAAAAACACTACGCGTCTCTCGGGAAGTGGAGGGGGCTCTTCTTCTGGCTTGAGATGACACGGCATTGGTACGATCACAAGTTTCCCTTCTGATATGCTTCTAGAAATTCTTCATAAGACCGTTCGGAGACGATTTCGTTCGCTTGGCTTTGAAAGTCATGTGCTCGCATCACGCTTCGGTCCTCTCCACTATCTTCTGCGGGATCATCCTGAACCAGCAACCACACTTCTTCTCGTGCACGGATTGGGGACATCTTCAAGCACATGGCTAAAGGTTCTGCCGCTCTTGAAGGGTAACTTTCGCATTGCCGCGCTCGATTTGCCCGGCTTCGGATTTTCCTATCTGGAAAATGCCGGCACGTATTGCACGCTGCCAGAACACGTGGAAGCACTGACGGTTTTCGCAAACGCAGTTGCTCGTCGAGCGTTCATCCTGCTCGGTCACTCGTTCGGTGGTTGGGTGAGTGCTCTTTATGCATCCCGGCATCCTCACGATGTAGAACACCTTGTCCTGGTTGATACAGCGGGAGTCTACTACCGGGGAGTCGAAAGACTCCGTGCATCGTTCACGTTGAGTTCAGTACAGGATACACGGCGGCTCTTGAACGATCTGTGGTACCGCTATCCTTGGTACTTCAAGCCGTTCGCGGGATCCATCTTTCGTGAACTGAGACAAAGGGGCATGAACGAGCTTGTAGGCTCAATCGACGCAACATATTTTCTTGTGGAAGAACTCGGTAGACTTACCATGCCTGTGAGTATCATCTGGGGACGAGAAGATAAGGTGATATTGCCGGAAAGCGTGGACGTTCTTGTGAAATTTGTTCCTCACGCACGCGTTGCATTCGTTGAACAATGCGGCCACGTTCCGCAGCTCGAGAAGCCGGCGGAATTTGCTTCCGTTGTCCAAAAAATATTGGAGCAGAAGAACCATGAACTGGCTTGACGAGGTCAACGTGGAGCTACAGCGTGCGGAAGCGGCAGAGCGAATCGGAAACTCAGGAAAGGTAAGAACCTCGGCGCGGAGGGCGGTAGGTATTGCTCTTATGGAGTTGCAGCGCAGAGTTCCGGAGAAGTACTATGGTCGTGATTTCATCAGTCAGCTTCGTAGTTTCGCACGTGACGAGTCTGTGCCGGAAGTGGCGCGTCTTGCCGCTGACAGGCTTCAAGCCCGCCTTTCCCCCCAGTTTGAATCCCTCTCCAAAAACCCAATCGATGACGCTAGGAGTATCATCAGGTTCGTGATCGAGCACCTTGCGTGAAGGCTACAACCCCTCTGCAGCCATATAGTCGTCGATATCGTACCGGACGTTGTCATCAGCGGGCGTCCATGCCGACTGTAGCTTTCTCTTTAGGAAGAAGGGAACAGCCACTACTGCGGTCAGGAGTAAGAATCCTGTAAAGAATGCAAATCGCTTCATAGTACCCCTTTCATTTCAAAACGTCAGGGTTCGAGCAACTGTTCCGCTCCAACCATCTCACATCACCGGGCGACTCAGGCACGTTTGTATCTGAACTTTACGCACTCAGTTGCTGAAAGTTTGTATGTCTAGTCACACAGTTGGGGGAGGTTTTAACCGGCCAATCCCGGCATACATTACAAATGAGCCAGATAACGTTGGATAACGAAAAGGTTGATTTGCTTCGAGGAAATCAGGTTCCCACATATGGAACGAAGTTCTGCCAAGGGCATCGTGCTTAAGCTCTTCTGTGTTAAGGATTTAACCTTGACTTTCAACACACATGCGGATATATTGGCACCGTGTGGTGAGGAGGAGCAGGCGTACCATCCTAACCCAGCCATTTGCAGGCCGGCACACAACTTACCCTTGAACAACCGGTTACGGCATTGAGCTTCCTACAAAACGTCCCCATTTTTGCTGACCTCGAAGAACCCGAGCTCAAGAAAATCGAGAAACTCGGCCTTCGGAAAAAATACAAGAAGGGCAATATCGTTGTCCTCGAGAAAGAAATGGGGGCAGCGCTCTTCGTCATTGTGTCGGGAAAAGTCAAGATCGTCCGGACAGATGAAGACGGTCGCGAGGTCATCCTCTCGATTTTCGGTCCCGGTGAGTTTTTTGGGGAAATGTCGCTTCTCGACGGCCTCGCGCGCTCGGCGAGTGTCGTTGCGCTTGCCAAGGCTGAGTTGTTCATGATTCACCGCCGCGATTTCTTGAAGTTGTTGAATGAACATCCCCAGGTAGCTATCTCTCTCCTTGGTGAGCTCACGACGCGTCTCCGCAAGGCGGACACGCAGATCAAGAGCCTCTCACTCAAAGATGCCTCGGGCCGTGTGGCAAACGTCATCCTCATGCTGGCAGATGACATCGGGGTCTTCCGGAAAGGGAAGGTCGAAATCGATGAGTTGCCGCTGCAGCAGGACATGGCAAATATGGCCGGGACCTCTCGCGAGACTGTCTCTCGTATGCTGCATCAATTTATTCGGGAGGGGCACTTGCAGCTGGAGGGGAATAAGTTGACGATCAACGACTACGAAGAGTTTCGCAAGCAGTATCTCTGACAGCACCGTCGCCCCTTCTCTTGTTATGGGGGACCCCTCCGCTCCGGGTTGGTCTGTGTTCGGGCGCTTCCTCTGGAACTCTCATATGTTAAACCTACAACCTAAGAATACATGTCGCAGAAGGTGGAGTCTGGGAACAAGGGCGATGTTCCTTCGTCGTCCCTTTCCTCAGCAGGCCGCGCAGATCTGCACACGCATACGACGCACTCGGACGGTGCTCTAGTACCATATGATCTGATACAACGAGCTCATAGCGCAGGACTCGATGTTCTCTCCATAACCGACCATGACAACGTCGGTGCTCTCGATGAAGGTATCGAATGGGGAAAGAGTCTGGGCATGGAAGTGATCACCGGACTTGAGCTGAGCGTTTCTCTTGGTGAGAAAGATGTGCATGTTCTTGCGTATTTCATCGATCGCCGGAATCAGGATCTTCTGGATTATCTGACCTTCTTCCGCCGAGAGCGATTGAAACGCGCTGAACGAATTGTCCAGAAGCTGAACAACCTCAATATTCCGCTGAAATTGGAAGACGTGTTGGAGCAAGCAGGAGTTGGGTCGGTGGGCCGGCCTCATGTCGCAAATGCCCTCGTCGATAAAGGGTTTATCGGAGCCTACTACGAAGCCTTCGAGAAGTACATCGGCAACGGTGGGCCCGCGTTCGAGAAAAAATACCAACTCAGTCCAGCTGACGCGTTTAAGTTGATCACGAAAGCGGGGGGACTGTCCTTCCTTGCTCACCCGGGTAAGCACATCAGCGAATTGGATCTCTCGCAATTGATCAAGAATGGGCTCGATGGGATAGAGGTAGTCCATCCCGCTCATGACGACAAGCTGCGGGCATACTACCGTGGATTGGTCAATCAGTATTTCTTGCTCGAGAGTGGCGGTTCCGACTTCCACGGCGGCAAGAAGAATGACGATCACACGCTGGGTGCATTCACGGTCCCCATGCACATTGTTGAAACGATGCGGAGCAGGCTTTTCTCGTGAACACCGTGCGGACGAAGCAGGGTTTGACCAGAGGTAGTACGGTCGGCCAAGGGTCGCTGTTTGAAATTGTGGTGGGCCGCTTTCACGAGGAGAGTACCACGCGTTTGCTAGATGGCGCTGAGCGATGTCCGAACCGCCTCGGCGTCCAAAGGGAGGATGTTGTGTTGGCGTGTCTGGTGTTGATTCTGATCCCCGTGATGCTCGTGGGACAGCAGAACCAGCTCGATTTGGGGCGTTGGCGAAACTTCACCGATATGAAAACCGTGCGTGCGATTGCAGCGACAACGGATTCTCTCTGGGTCGCAACTTCAGGCGGTCTCTTCCTCTTCAATCCTTCCTCGAACGCTTTTGCCAAGTTCACGAACTCCGAAGGTCTCAGCTCCAACGATCTCACCGCCGTCACCATTGATGGGACCGGACGGGTGTGGGTTGGATCGTCGGACGGATTCATCAATTCCTACACTCCTACGACTGGCGAATGGGTGGCGATCACAGCCATCGAGGAATCTGACCGAGTCCAAAAAGGCATTCGCTCGATCCTGGCCAGGGGCGATTCACTGTTCATCGCGACAGATTTCGGAATCACCGTCCTTCAAATCTCGCGAAGAGAATTCAAGGACACGTACGCCAACCTCGGTTTTGCGACGCAGGCCGGAGTCAACAATGTGAAGATTTTCAAGAATCGAATCTGGGCCGCGACAGACCTTGGTGTTTCCTCTGCTTCGCTTGACGCACCCAACCTTTCTGCTCCCACATCCTGGACGGCGTACGGGACGGCAGACGGACTTCCTTCCAGCATCTGCACTGTCGTCACAAGTATTCATGATACGATCGTCGCCGGAACATCGAACGGACTCGCCATCTTCACCGGCAATCAATTCCTTCCCGTTCCGGCATTCAGCGGAAAAGCCGTTACTGACCTGCTGGCTCGCGCAAACGACGTTGTTGTGCTCACAAATGAAGGCGGAAGTTTCAAGCTTACTGCCTATGCAGGTATCGGTTCACCGTCTGTGGCAATTGCTACGAATACCGGGTTGCAGGGGAACGCTCTCGCAGGACAGCCGCTGACAACAAATGTATGGGTTGGAACCGCATCCAGTGGTATCGCCCGGTGGACCGGCGCCTGGGAGTACACAGTTCCGAATTGCCCGCGCTCCAGTCTGTTCAGCAGCGTGGTTGTCGATGACCGCGGCATCCTATGGGCTGCATCCGGCATCAGCGGGCGCGGTCAGGGTTTCTATCGTTTTGATCTCTCTGCTCCGGACAACGCTCGTTGGAAAGGCTATACAATGGCAACGGATCCGCTCATGAACAGCGACGATTATTACAAGGTCTCGCTCGGTGCCAACGGGTCCATCTGGGTCAGTTCGTGGGGATGGGGAGCGGTTGAGGTTGTCAACGACAGCATACGCCGTCACCTCGATCAATCCTCCACGCCTGCTCTCGCGGGGGCGGTGCCGCAGAATCCAAGCTTTGTCGTGGTAGGAGGAGTTGGCGTCGATTCCCAGGGAGATACCTGGATTGTAGATCGGAGTGCGATCAACGGCAATCATATTGTCCAGTTGAAGAGCAACAACTCCGTTGTCTATCGCACATCACCTTCTTCAGACGGCAAGTTGACCAACATCCTTATCGATCACAACGATACGAAGTGGTTCGCGAACTCTGAGCCCACTGACAAACCGCCGGACGGACTCTTCTACTTCAACGAAGACTCGACTGTCAACGGTACCCGTTCGTCAGGGGGTTGGGGGCAATTGACGACCTCAGACGGACTTCCGAGCAGCATTGTCCTCTCGCTCGCGCTGGATCTGAACGGAGAGGTCTGTATCGGAACAGACCTTGGGATGGTTATCGTCAACGATCCTCTCAATCCGAAGGGGAGCATTGTTCCTCGCACCCCGCTCCGAGGCCAGTCAATTCAAGCTATTGCGGTTGATGCTGTCAATAACAAGTGGGTGGGTACGAAAGAGGGGGTTATCGTCGTCAATTCGGATGCCACCGCGGTCCTGGGACAGTATACTGTTCTGTCGACGAACGGCAAGCTTGTCGATGATGATATCCGATCGATCGCGTATGATCAGAAACGGGGAATCATGTATTTCGGTACCATTAAAGGACTTTCGAGCCTCGAGGTCGCTGCAGTGCAAACGCTCAGGTCGATTACGACACTCGACGTGGGTCCAAACCCTTATCTTGTTCCTTCCACGACGCGCCTGACCATTCGAAACCTGTCAGCCGATGCTTCCATCAAGATCATTATGACAAGCGGGGCTCTGGTGTTGCAATTCAAAGCGCAAGGAGGTGGACGGGCATTCTGGGATGGGCGTGATTCGGAGGGGAATGTGGTCCCCAGCGGCATTTATTTCGTTGTTGCGTTCTCAGATAACGGAAACCAAACAGGCACCGCAAAGATTGCGGTTGTGAGGAGGTGATTAAACGGAAGAAGCGAGTGGATTTGCAGCACTCCCCAGCGTCCCGCGGAACGTCGAAACGCAGAAGCCCGCAGGTAGGAAGGACGTAGAGGGAGGGAAACAGAATTCGGAATGTGGGATTGACCGTCACGCGATGAAGTCCGAATGGCGAACGTAGGAAGCTCGTACTTCGCGTTTCGAACTTGAGACTGTACATAGTATACTCTAACTGCAGTTCTTTTGAAGGGAGGTAGTACGACCTTGGAAAACACGTATAAAGACGAAATCTTCACGAAACGGGTGCGGGCCGGTAAACGCACGTATTTCTTTGATGTGAAGTCCACCAAATCTGAGAAGGATTTCTACATCACCATTACCGAAAGCAAGCGCGTTGGAGAAGAGGAATACGAGAAGCACAAAATTTTCCTCTACAAGGAAGATTTCGAAAAATTCAGTGACGCATTGGATGAAACAGTCGATTACGTCCAAGGTAAGCTGCTTGTGCATGCCGAACCGGGAAATGGGGAGATGGCAGCGGAAAAGCAGGCATAATTGGTACCTTTTCATTTTGACGTACAAGAAAGCCCGAGCGCGCACCGTGTGAGGGCTTTTTTGTTTGTCATTTGTGCCTGATGGGAGCGTTCCCAGTTTTTGCTTGACTATGGAGCGCGTTCTGGTTATATTTTTACCGCTTTTTTGCAGAAAACGGTCCAAATCCTTCGAAAAATTGACGATTTTCAGAATCTGGCCATTTTGTTCTTTTGACAATCGATGCCGGAGACTGGGGGGGAAGCGGTGAGCGTACTCAGAATCAACATCTCCAAACTCCCGGAAGGAGCTCACGAACGGTCTCTTCAGGTAACACCTGAAGAAATCGGCCTGGATTCCCGGTTCACGAAAGAAGTGCTCGTTGAATCCACGCTTGAAAAGACAAGTCGCCAGCTGTACGTTCGGACGGAGTTCAAAACAGGGGGTGTGTTTACGTGCGATCGCTGCCTTGAGGAGTTCGAACGTGAGATTTCGTCGGGATTTGGGATCGTGTACGTGACGGATTCTGATGGTGCGCCGAGCGACAGTGAAGAAGTTCAGGTCATAACACCTGACACGAACATCATCGATCTGGGGGAGGACGTGAGGCAGTATGCCGTGCTTGCGCTCCCGCCAAAGATGCTCTGCCGTGATGATTGTGCCGGTTTGTGCCCTCGATGCGGTGCAAATCTGAACCGGGCCAAGTGTGATTGCGGGAAAGACGAGATCGACTCCCGGTGGTCCGGGCTCGAGAAACTAAAGAACTAGAAAATACACGTCTCTTCTTAGGTAGAGGTACGATTAATGCCAAATCCAAAACGACGCCACTCAAAGACACGCGGGCGCAAACGCCGCACGCACTACAAGGCAACGGTCCCCGCGACAGCGGAATGCCCCAACTGCCACGAGCAGAAATTGCAGCACAGGGCCTGCCCGAATTGCGGCTATTACGACGGTCGCTCGATCATCATACCGAAAGAATCCTGAGCTGCTCGAGAAAAGCTGATCATCCCGCTTCGTCATCGACGAGGCGGGATTTTGCCTCTGTAGGAGGCAGTCTGCAAGAGATCAGTACCGAGACCCAGAAGCACTGAATCTGTTCACTGCACAAAGAGCACGAATCCGTTGGCTCAACGACCAAGAATTGTACTGGATGCAATGGGGGGAGATTTCGCGCCCGCGCATGAAGTTGCCGGCGCGCTTGAAGCACTCCGCCAGCGCAAGAACGAGTTTGAGGTCATCTTCGTCGGCAGGGAAAAGGAGATTCTCGCTGAGATCCAGCGACACAACGCTGAGGGGCTTGCCTATTCGGTCGTTAATGCTGATGAAGTCATCACGATGAATGACCCACCGACCGCGGCTCTGAAGCAGAAAAAAAACTCTTCGCTCGCCGTCGGCATGCAGCTGCACAAAGAGGGGAAGGCTGAGGCCTTCGCAAGCGTTGGCAATACGGGTGCGGTTCTTTCAGCCTCGACCCTGATCCTGGGTCGGGTCAAGGGTGTCAGCCGGCCTACCATCGCAGCGTTCTTTCCGTCCGAAACCGGTGTCTGCCTCGTGGTCGATGCCGGAACAAACGTCGACTGCCGGGCCCAGCACCTGTATGAATTTGGAGTGATGGGAAGCATCTACGTAAGCCGGGTCTTCAAGTACGACAGCCCAAAAGTGGGGTTGTTGAATGTTGGCGAGGAGAAGTCAAAAGGGACTGAGGTTGTCCAGGAAGCGTACGGACTTCTCGAAAGGAGCAATCTGAATTTCATCGGCAATGTCGAGGGGAGAGACATCCTCAAAGGAAAAGCGCAGGTGGTCGTCTGCGATGGGTTTGTGGGGAATGTTGTGCTCAAGTTTGGAGAGAGTGTGCCGGGATTTCTGAAGAGCAAGCTGAAACAGTACGCATCGGGGAATCTGATTCGGACGCTGCTCATCGGAGCGGCCCGCGGTTCGTTGCGTGCGTCGCTTCGCGATATGGACTATGAAGAGTTTGGAGGTATCCCGGTCCTCGGCGTCAACGGCGTTTCGCTGATCGGCCACGGTAGTTCCAGTCCGAAGGCCATCAAAAACATGGTTATCAAGGCGGCGGAAGTTGCCCAGTCTCAACTGAATACATACATCGAAGAGGCGATGGCAACGGCTCTGAGGCCGGCGGCTGTTCATACACCTGCACAGTAAGGATTTGCATGGCAAAACGAAGAGCAACGATCACGGCTGTCGGTCACTACGCACCACCGAAGGTTCTGACCAACGCTGAGCTCGAGAAGATGGTGGATACAAATGATGAGTGGATTCGCACGCGGACAGGCATTTCCGAGCGGCGGATCCTCGAGCATGGGGCAACGTCTGATCTGGCTGCCAGTGCGATTCAGGACATGCTTACGCACCGGAAAATCGAAGCGACGGAGATTGACCTCATTATTGTCGCGACGGTAACACCGGACATGTTCTTCCCGTCAACAGCCTGTGTTATCCAGGACAAGATTGGAGCGAGCAACGCTTGGGGGTTCGATCTCTCGGGGGCCTGCTCGGGTTTCCTCTTTGCGCTTGTCACCGGGGCTCAGTTCATCGAAAATGGGGCAGCGTCGAAAGTGCTCGTGGTCGGCGCTGACAAAATGAGCAGTATCACAGACTACACTGATCGGAATAACTGCATTTTGTTCGGGGATGCAGGCGGCGCAGTGCTCCTCGAGCCTTCGGACGATCCGGAGTATGGATTGATCGACAGCCGCATGTATTGTGACGGGTCCGGCGGAGCCTTTCTCTATATGAAAGGGGGCGGAAGTCTGAATCCACCATCGCACGAGACTGTCGACAAGCGCATGCATTATATCTTCCAGGATGGCAAAGCGGTGTTCAAGGCTGCTGTGAAGGGGATGGCTGATGTGTCTGCGGAGATTATGCAGCGGAACAATCTCAAGGGAGACGATGTGGCGTGGCTGGTGCCTCACCAGGCGAATCTCCGCATCATTGACGCAACTGCCGACCGGATGGGACTGGACCATGAGAAGGTGATGATCAACATCGACCGGTACGGCAATACAACTGCCGCGACGATTCCGCTCTGTCTGTCGGAATGGTGGCTTAATGGGAAATTGAGGAAGGGACAGAATATTGTCCTTGCGAGCTTTGGCGCCGGGTATACGTGGGGTGCGGTGCTGATGAAGTGGTCAATCGAGAACCACCAATAATCAGTTCATCCTGATGAGCGCGACAGCATTCTTGTTTCCGGGTCAGGGTTCTCAGTATGTGGGGATGGGAAAGGATCTCTACGAGCAGAACACTCAGGCGAAAGCCCTCTTTGATCGGGCCGACGCGATACTCGGTTTTCCCTTGACGAAGATCTGCTTCGAGGGGCCAGAAGAAGAGCTCAAGCAGACAAAGAACACGCAGCCGGCAATTTTTCTTCATAGCACGGTTGTCGCCCGGGTATATCGCGGTACGCAAGGCACGATGGCCGCCGGTCATTCTCTCGGCGAATACTCGGCCCTCGTGTACGCCGGAGCGTTGACATTTGAAGATGCCTTGCGGCTCGTGAGGCTCCGCGGTGAGTTGATGCAGCAAGCTGGAGTAGAGCAGCCGGGCACAATGGCTGCTGTCGTTGGTTTGGACCCGAGTGTTGTCGGCGAAGTTTGCTGCTTGGCGTGGGAGGCAGGAATTGTTCAGGCGGCTAATTTCAATTCTCCCGGACAAATCGTGATCTCCGGATCGGTGTCGGGAGTGCGTAAGGCCATGGACCTGGCGAAGGGACGCGGCGCAAAATTGGTAAAGGAACTCCCGGTCAGCGGTGCCTTCCATTCACCACTTATGGAATCTGCGAAGAGCGGACTTCAATCAGCCCTTGAAATGACGGATATCCGCGATGCATCTATCCCGGTGTACGCGAACGTCACGGCGAAACCCGTTCAGCAGGCAAACGAAATTCGACGCCTGCTCAATGAGCAGCTGACCAGCCCGGTGCGCTGGGAAGAAACGATCAGGAACATGGCCGCGGACGGGGCATCGGAATTTGTGGAAATCGGCCCGGGCAAGGTTTTGCAGGGTCTCGTCAAACGTATTCGGAACGACGTCCAAACACGAGGCATCGACAGAATCGCAGATATGTCCAATTAGGGTATCCAAGGGGCGAATGGGTCCATTAAAGACAGGGTATCGGTAGTCGCATGGGTTGGTTGACGGAAAGAAAAGCACTTGTCACGGGTGCCTCGCGGGGAATAGGCAAAGCAATCGCCCTCCTGATGGCTGATGAAGGTGCGGATATTGCCTTCACCTACATGAGCGCGTCTGCTGCTGCCGATGAGACCGTGAAAGCCATCCAGGCAAAGGGAGTGAGAGCAAGAGCATTTCAGGCAGATGCGAAGGATCTCCGGTCCACCGAACAAGTGGTGGCTGCTGTGATCAAGGAGTTCGGGCGGATAGACATTCTCGTGAACAACGCCGGGATCACTCGAGATCGGTTATTGATACGAATGAGCGAACAAGATTGGGACGAGGTGATCGACACCAATCTGAAGAGTGCATTCAATTTTTGCAAGGTGGTGTCGCGGCATATGGTCTCGCAGCGTCGCGGGAAGATCGTAAATGTGGCTTCCATTTCCGGCGTCGTCGGCAATCCTGGCCAAACGAACTACGCGGCCGCGAAATCGGGCATGATTGGGCTAACAAAGACCATTGCGAAAGAGTACGCGTCACGCAACATCCAGGTTAATGCTATCGCACCCGGATTCGTGGCGACGGAGATGGTGGAACAAGTGGACCCAACCCAGGCAAGCGAGCTTTCGAAGTTATTTCCAATCAAGCTCATGGCACAGCCGGAGGAGATTGCGGAACTTGTTCTGTTCTTCGCTTCGTCCGCATCGGACTACATGACGGGGCAAGTACTGCCGGGAATATATGACTGATGGCGGAGCACAGCACAAACAGGAAAGCGAAATGAATCATGGGCACGCTAGAAAATAAGATAGTGTTGGTGACGGGTGGTGCGCGAGGAATTGGGAGAGCTATTTCGCTCGCGTTCGCTTCGGAAGGTGCACACGTTGCGTTTTCGGACATAGAGTTGGGAAACGCAGCAAATGAAGCGTTGGCAGTCATCCGTGCGAAAGGTGTAAGAGCACTCGCTCTCCAGTCCGACGTCCGGGATTTTGCCGCAACGCAGGTTGTCGTGGATGAGGTCAAGAAAGAATTCCAGCGAATCGACATTTTGGTGAACAATGCCGGCATAACAAGAGACAACCTTCTGATGCGGATGACGGAAGAGGATTGGGATCTCGTGCTTGACACCAACCTCAAAGGAACGTTCAACTACTGCCGGGCAGTTTCGAAGCATATGATCAGCCAACGTGAGGGGAAAATCATCAACATTTCTTCCGTCGTTGGCTTGATTGGAAACCCAGGTCAGGTGAACTATTCCGCCTCCAAGGCAGGAATGATTGGACTCACGAAAACACTTGCAAAAGAGCTAGCTTCTCGCAACATTCAGGTCAATGCTGTCGCCCCAGGATTCGTCGAGACCAGCATGACAGAAAAACTCACACCGCAGCAACGGCAAGCGCTGCTCGTCATGATACCGATGAAGAGAACTGCTCAGCCCGAGGAGATTGCTGGTGTCGTCGTTTTTCTTGCCTCACCAGCCGCGAGGTACATCACAGGCCAGGTCCTGTGTGTTGATGGAGGACTTGTTATTTAAAACGCTTCAAACGACCATAAATACTATCATACCATAGAAAGGAGTACCCCCATGGCAGATATCGAGAAAAAGGTAAAAGAAATCATTGTCTCCAAGCTCGGCGTTGACGAAGCCCAAATTACTCTCGAGGCTTCCTTTACGAACGATCTCGGAGCGGATTCTCTCGATACGGTTGAACTTGTTATGGAATTTGAGAAGGCGTTCAATGTTCAGATTCCGGACGAAGATGCCGAGAAAATTTCCACGGTTGGTGACGCGGTAAGCTATCTCAAGTCCAAGGTATCATAGTTTTCTAAGTCTCAGTAGTGCTCCCAAGGGGGCGGGGTCAGGTTCTCGCAACCTGGTGAGCAGGCTGTCCTGCGCTCCTCCGAAACGAAGGTAGACAACCATGGCGTTTACAGGTCCAAAGCGAAGAGTCGTCGTCACCGGTATGGGGGCGATCACACCTCTCGGTCTTACTGTCGAAGAATTCTGGAAGAACCTTCTGGCAGGCAAGAGTGGTGCGGCTCCGATCACATACTTTGACGCGTCTGACTATGACACGAAGTTCGCATGTGAAGTGAAAGGTTTCGATCCGATGAAGCATATGGATCGCAAGCTCGCGCAACGGACAGACCTGTTTA
>JBEKOB010000017.1:0-59101 GCA_049522195.1 Bacteroidota bacterium | reverse complement strand
GCACGGCGCGACAAGAAGGAGGTAGAACATTATTCGACACAAAGGTCTTGTTTTCATCGGACATTGAAACTGAAGTTCTCGGGAAGAAAATGGACTAAAGAATCAAGCGTATAACTTCCGAAGACACCTTTCGCGCCACTCAGGTTTGAATAATCCGGTTCATCCAGCCGGACTGAGATTGGATCACGAAATCCATTTACAGTATTGTAATAGTCGTAGAGCGCTGGTTCACACTGAAGAATACGCCCAACAACGCGTCCGAAGAGGATTTTTTGATTGGGGTATTGATTGAGAACACGGATGAGAACCTTGACATATGACTTCACTGCATACGCAGTTGAAGTCTGATTGATCTGAAGCCGCCTCATCTCAGGATACGTTGCCTCCCAGATGTTCAGCGTATCAAGAAGGACGGTCATTGGAACCTCAATACGCTTATCCTGCCACTCTGTTCCATTCAATACCTGATAGTCGACAAACAATTGCGTTAGATATCCCTTTGAGCGGGAAGTGAGAAGTGCGGTGAGATAGATAATATTGTTGGGGTCACCAGTGTCGGGGTGATCAAGCATATAGGTACCGAGACCGAAGCCGATCAGCGGTTCATCCGGTAGCGTGACGGTGGATGTTGCCGTGCCGTACGTTCCGGAGCTTACTCCCAGGGAGTACGTTTTTCCATGCTCCGGACGAAATGGCGAAACCGTATAAGCACGAATGGGT
The DNA here is from genome assembly GCA_049522195.1 of Bacteroidota bacterium. Classification (GTDB taxonomy): domain Bacteria; phylum Bacteroidota; class Ignavibacteria; order UBA10030; family UBA10030; genus UBA9647. Next base: position 58,381 of record JBEKOB010000017.1, on the reverse strand, counting down.
GTCTTGTAGCGGCTTGTGTCGGATCGCGGTAGGAGGATATCGGTGAAATCGTACAAGCCTGTTGGTCCGTTCACAGACACTTGAGCACCAATGACAGCTCCATCGGTCTGGTGCACCGACGGATCGAATCCTGAGACATCGTAGTTCGTGCTGACGCGGACATACTGCGTATCACGGTCGTTTGATAGGACCGAAAAGACAACGAGGTTTTGTTGGAATGGCGCTTTGGGATTAAACGATTGATCACAGCCGAGGAGGCTCAGAAGAATAGATGCCGGGATCGCAACCGTGCAAACCGCCCGTCGAATATTTTCCAACCTCGGCCTCATCGGGCATTCAAGGTGAAGTCATCCGGCAAGTTGTGGCTTAATGAATCGAGTGTGTAAGCGCCGAACACGCCCATTCCTCCTTTTATGTCAGTATAATCCGGTTGGTCAACGCGAATCGAAACGCGGTCGCTAAATCCGTTGACGGTATTGAAGTAATCGTAAAAGCCCTGTTCGCATTGGAACACACGAAGAACCACTCTTTTGAACAGCACTTTGTTATGTGGATACTGCTCGAGTACGCGTATGAGCGTTCGCTTGTAGGTATAGTTCTTGTAGGTTATTCCGGTGGCATTGCCGGTTACTCGAGTTAACTGAGGATATGTCGCAATCCATATCCCAAGCGTATCCACGTTGATCAGGAATGGCACCTCAGTTCGCCCATCTGTCCATGATGTATCACGTTGGATCTGGTAATCGACGAACAGCTGACAGAGAGAGCCTTTGGCGGATGGTGAGAGCGTCGTTCTCAAATAGAAATATGAACGGGGATCGAATTGATCTGGCCGATCAACCGCCAGTTCACCAGGAGAAAGAGAGATGGATGGTCGATCGGGCAAGGTGACAGCGGATGTCACTGTTCCCAGTTCGATTGAGCTCACAGTCAGATTGTATCTTTTGCCCGGCTCAGGGCGAAATGGAGAAGCAACGTAGGCCCGGATTGGAGCAGTGTAACGGCTAGTATCTGGCCGTGGGAAGAGTGTGTCCCTGCAAGTGAACGAGGCCGATGTGACTGCGATGCTTACCTGAGCCCCTACGACATCTTTTTCAGTTCGATTCTGGGAGGGATCAAACCCCGGGACGTCATAATTCGTGCTCACACGAACAAATTGCACATCGCGATCGTTGGAGAGGACGGAGAAAACAACAAGTCGTTCATCCAACGCGGTCTTCGGATTAAACGACTAGTCGCAGCCAATACAAAGGATCAGGAACACGGGGAAGGATGTGTAGAATCTGGACATACGTCTTGCTTTCATTCGTCAGAAAGCGTACTGCGGGGTTGCGAGAGCTTGCGCCGGTGTCGATGTGAGCGTACAATCTAAGGAACGAAATGCAGCGGGCAATGTCAATGTGTACTGGTTCAAACAAGAATGGGAATGAAGGATACAGAAGTCAGAATTCAGAAGACGGAAGGCAGCAGACAGCATGCAGATACGAGAGCAGTCATCAACCAGCTCTCAGCACTCAGCTGATAGCTGTTAGCTTTTGGCTGTTAGCTGATGGCCTGACTTACCGTCGTTGCCGTCTGCCTACTGCAATCGGCTTGCAGCAAGCAGTCGACTGGCTCAGCCACACGACTTTCGTCTTACGTCTACCTTTTTATGTCTCCCGTTTTACGTTTCACTTCTCACGTCTCACTTCGCTGAATCAATCCCGCCCTCACATCTCACCTCCATGAACTAACTTAGCCCTCACGTCTTGCGTCTCACTTCTTACTTTTCACCCACGGGAATCAACCTCGCTCTCACTTTTCTTCTGGAATTTCCGCTCTTTTTTTAGCATTTTTAATAATTGGATAACGATTCGTTCATCAAGATCGGTGATTCTATTGAGCAACGGCAGTCACAGACCTTTTGCCGAACGCCTGCAATCTCTCGCGTACAACCTCTGGTGGACCTGGAACCCTCAAGCCCAGGAAATATTCCGGGAACTCTCCCCTCTTATGTGGGAGCGATCAAACCACAGCGCAGTTGAAGTCCTTCGCGAAGTCTCCCACACCGAACTTGCCGCCCGTCTGCACGACCCAGATTTCCAGAAGAAGCTTCATCGCGTCCTGGAAGATTTCGAGTCGTACATGCAGACGAACGATACGTGGGCTTCGCATCACGCGCATAGACTTTCCCACCCTGTCGCATACTTCAGCGCTGAGTTTGGTCTCCACGAATCACTTCCAATCTATTCAGGCGGACTCGGAATCCTTTCCGGCGACCATACCAAATCTGCCAGCGACCTCGGCATTCCCTTCATCGGCATCAGCCTTTTCTACCGCAACGGCTATTTTCAGCAGCACATTGGTCCTGACGGTTGGCAGCAGGAGTCATATCCTGTGTACGATCCGGTACGTCTTCCTTTGGAGCTCGTCACACGGGAAGAAGGGGGACGACTTCTCAATTCGGTCGAGATCGGACACAGCACTGTTTATTTTCAGGCATGGCGACTCCGCGTCGGACGAGCAACGATTTATCTTCTCGATACAAACCTGCCGGAGAATGACCAGCATTTCCAGGGTCTCACGGCTCACGTCTATGGGGGTGATGTCGACACAAGAATCGGTCAGGAAATTGTCCTCGGAGTTGGGGGCGTGCGCCTTTTGCGATCGATGGGAATTGAGCCCGCTGTCTTCCACATGAACGAAGGACATTCCGCGTTCCTCACACTCGAGCTCTTCCGCGAACAGGTGAAACAAGGGAAGAGTATCGTGGATGCTCAGAAGTCCGTCTCATCCCGATGCATCTTCACCACTCACACGCCGGTTCCTGCCGGGCACGATCGGTTCAGTGCGGAGCTTATTCACCACACAATGGGACGCTTCTGGAGCGACACCGGATTGCCGGGCGAGCAGCTGATGGGTCATGGACGCATCAACCCGGACGATCCGCAGGAAATGTTCACCATGACTGTGCTTGCTCTCAAGATGTCACGTGCCGCGAACGGTGTGAGCGAACTTCATGGACAAGTGAGCCGCGAAATGTGGAGGGAGCTGTACCCACAAAAACCGGTTGATGAGATCCCCATCGGCTACATCACGAACGGTATTCACACGCCGAGCTGGGCCACAGCGAAGGCACACGAATTCTGGAACAAGCGGATCGGTGTTGATTGGACTGCAAAGTTGATGGATCCTCATTACTGGAGCCAACTGGAAAACAACGACGTGGCAACCGATGGCGAACTGTGGGCGCTTCGGTACGCGCTACGAAGAGATCTCGTCGAATTTGTCCGCCACCGGCTGCGTTCTCAACTGGGACGAAACGAGGGAGACGGCTCCAGCTCGATCGACAGAACACTCTCGCCGGATGCCCTCACCATCTGTTTTGCGAGGCGTTTTGCGACATACAAGCGAGCCCCCCTGGTGTTCCGCCATTTGGACAAGATCATTGCACTCGTCAACGATACAAATCGCCCGGTTCAGTTCGTTTTCGCCGGAAAGGCACACCCCCGCGACAACGAGGGGAAACGATACATGCAGTCCATCGTCGAGATGAGCCGACACCCGCAATTGATCGGCAAAGTGGTCATTGTTGAGAATTATGACATCAATGTTGCACGACATCTGATCGCCGGCGCTGATGTGTGGCTCAATACTCCCCGCCGTCCCCTGGAAGCCAGCGGTACGAGCGGCCAGAAAACCGTTATCCACGGCGGACTCAATTTCAGTATCCTTGATGGATGGTGGCAGGAGGGATTCAAGGGGATGAATGGTTGGGCAATCGGCGACGGGAGTACAGACGAAGATCTTGAACTGCAGGACGATAAGGATGCGGAGCATCTTCTGCAGACCCTGACCGAACAAATTGTTCCCGAATTCTTTAACCGCAATGCGCACGGCGTTCCAGAGAGCTGGATCAAGAGAATTCGGAGCGCCATGCACAGCCTCGTTCCTGTCTACAACACCGATCGAATGGTCGCTGAATACTATACGAAATATTACATCGGGCAATAGGAGATGTAATACCTCGATGCCCCTTCCTCCCTCCCGCGGGAGGAATTGCAGGTTCAGGAATCAATCCTCCCGCCAGTATTGACATTCCGCTTATCTGTGAATATCTTGAATTGTTGTTGCCAGAAGCATCTCCAGTCCGCGCAGAGGGGGTGAGTTGATACGGACTGGCGGGCCGAGAGGACCGAGTGATACCCCCCACAGTCTCTCCCTGCGCTACTCTTAATCTTCAACACCACGGCAAACGCACAATGGCTTCAAACTCTGAAGGTGGTACGCGGAAACTCGCCGCCATCATGTTTACTGACGTCAAGGATTTCTCCAAGAAAATGAGCGAGAATGAAGTCGCCGCTATGGAGGTCCTCAAAATACATGACGACGCGATGCGCGAGATCGTGGCAAGAAACAACGGGGTTGTGGTCAAATCGTTGGGCGATTCGTTCATGGTCGATTTTTCAAGCGCCGTGAACGCCGTCCACTGTGCCATCGAAGCACAGGAACATTTCCACAAGCACAGCCTCGACAAGCCCGAATTCGAGAAGATTCAAATCCGCATCGGCATTCATCTCGGCGATGTGATGAACATCGGCACCGATCTTTACGGCGACGGCGTGAACATTGCCGCCAGGATTGAAACCATCACCGAAGCGAACCGCATTTGTGTTTCATCCGAAATCTACAATCAAGTCAAGAACAAGTTGCCGATCCGTGCGTACGCTATGGGATCGATAGACCTGAAAAACATTGCTGAACCGGTAGAAGTCTACGAGCTCCTCCTCGACTCCATTCCGGGTCTTTCCGAGCCCTCCGAATCCGCAAAGAGTCATCCCACGCGCCGAAAAGCCGACCTCGTCGCTGCACAAGAACAGGAAGAGGCCAACCGAGTCGAGACTGCCAAGCAGAAAATCGACGAGGAACAGGAACGTGAGAATGCCGAAAAAACGGCGCGGGCGAACGAGCATTACGCAAAAGCTAAGGAATATCTCAGCGCTGGCGATCTCACCAAAGCTGAAGAAGAGATCAAGGAGATCTACAAGATTGTCCAGATCCACTACGAAGCGCAGATGCTGACCCTGCAGGTTGAAGAACAACGGGCAGTGCGCGACGAAGAGGAACGCAGGCGGAGGGTCAAAGAAGAAAAGCAGCGGAAGCAAGAGGAGCGGAAACAGCAAATTCAGAAGTGCCTGGACGTTGCACTTGGATATGTTGAGCAAGAGCAATATCAGGACGCCTTGAATGCATTGCAGGAAGTGTACACCCTCGAACCGAACAACGAGCAGGCAAAGCGCATCGAGAAGCAGGTTCAGTTCGCGGAAGAAGCCCGGCTGGAACGCCAGAGGCTTGAGGCTTTGGCTGAGGAAGAGCGAGGAAAGGAAGAGGCACTCAAGGCTGAGAGAGAGCGTGCCGAAGAGTTCGCCAAGGCCACAATCGAGAAAGTTACCGCTGCCCGGAAGGAGCAGCAGAAGATTCCAAAGACCAAGATGTACATTGGAATCGGTGCTATCGTTGTCCTACTCGTTGCCGCTGCTGTGACATTCCTTGTCACGCGTACGTCACTCAGGAAGCCTGGTACCGTCGCCATTCTCCCCTTTTCGACCAATCAGGCAGATGACAGCTATCTTGGAGAAGCGCTCTCCGTGTTTGTCGCCGACGAGGTCGCGCGGGCACAGGCCTTTACTGTGCTTGATCCCGTCAGCAGCCATTCATTTGGCGCAAACACCTCCGCCCTTCAGACGCAGGCTTCTGCATTGGGAATTACTCACTTCGTGCGCGGCGCCCTTTCAGTGAGCGGTACGTCGGTAAGCTTAAGAGCACAGCTGTTCGAAATTGGCGAAGAGAAAGCACTTTGGGAGACAACAGTTCGGGGGAATATTCCCGATCTGAATGCTCTCGCAGCGCAGACGAGCGCTGCTCTTCTTAAGTTTATGGATATCGAGGCGGCCACGCGAACGCCGTCCCGTCCTACCGAGAATTCTGAGGCCTTCAACCTCTACCTCCGCGGCCTGGCATCGTCGACGAATCCAACCGGGAACGCAATACAGCAGTCCATCACACTCTTACAGGATGCAGTACATCGTGATTCAACCCTGACACCGGCGAAGCTGATTCTCGCGAAGGAATTGTTGGAAGCGTACCAGCAGCAGGGTAAGCTGGATGAGACCATTCTCGCATCCGCATTCGCTCTTGCACAGGAAGCAAGCAAGTCAGATCCCAACAGCCCAACCGTGCACGCAGTGCTTGGTCAAGCATTTCGGTATAAGGGACAATTCGACAGAGCAGGAAGAGAGATCGCGGCTGGACTTGCCCAACAGCCTGGAAATGCTCAGTGCAACCGGGAACTGGCGCTCTTGTCGTTGATTCAAGGAAATACCGACGAGGCATTGAAGTACGCGGAAACGGCAATGAAGTCTGATCCCCAACATTTCAGATCGTATGAAGCGAAGGGAATCATTCAGCTGTACAAGGAGCAATTTGAGGACGCATCACGGCTGTTCGATCAAGCAACTGCATTGGGCGGTCCCGACTCGTTGCTCACAGTGAACTACAAGTTCCGCATATGGATATCGCTTGATCAAGAAGACAAGGTTGTGTTAAGATGCCAGCAGATGATGGACAGGGCGGATGAGCGCACCAAAGCGTTGTTGCACTATTGGATGGGACGCGCGTTTTCTCTGAAAGGGAAACTGGTCGAGTCGAGTACAAATTTCGACCAGGGCGTTCAGCTGGCTGATCAGGTAGTCTCGAAGGACCCAAAGGATTACATTTCGCTTGCTACCTATGCATTGCTTGAGGCGCGCCGCGCGAAGACTCCAAAGAGGGCGGTCGCATTGGCCGAAGAGGCCGTAAAGGCCGACTCGACCTCGGCAAGGGTGCACTACTGGAAAGCGCGAGTGTATGCAATTCAGAAGAACACGCCGGATGCGTTGCGCGAGTTGACGAAGGCAATTTCGATTCAGTACAGTTTCCCTGAAATCCTCGATCCCGATTTTCTGTCCGTGTGGCAGGACCCCGGCTTCAAGACGGTAATCATACGGAAGAATTGATCTAATTGTCAATGGTGAACGGTCAATTGACAATTGACAATTCATCGTTGACAATTCCCCATTATTCTGGGATCGATCCAAAAAGGTAAGTTTGCTCGAGAGGAAGGATAGTTGTCCATTGTGAATGGCCAATTATCAATTGACAATTGATCGTTGACAATTCCCCATTATTCAGGGGTTGATCCAGTAGGTGAGTTTGATCGAGTAGACGTTGTCCGGTGTCATCCGCATCAACCTCGTTACATCCCGCTCAAAAGAGAAATCCCCTCTGCTTTCGTAGTCCATTTTCTCGTTCGTCCAGACGAAATACAACGTCGATCCCGGCAAGTATTCCCATCGAAACACGACATTGGCTCGTATGGATTTGAAATTGAAGTCCGGGTTGTTGATTGTGAAGCTCGGAATTCCTCCGGTAGTCCCGTTCGGATAGATTGTGTACTCTCCATCCGAAGGTATGATTCGTGAGCTCCCTTCTCCGAATCTGTTGAATGAAAACGTTCCCGGCTTCGCCAGCTCCATAATGCTTGAATATGCTCCGCTCGAAAGGAGCGGCTGGAGATAGAGCTGAAGGCTCATTTTTGGCGTAAATGTCCAGTTCAGGCGCACCGTTGTTGAGAGCTGTTTTTGATCAATGACACCAAAGATGTATCGAGTTCCAAAGGTACTCGTCGCGGACGGATCCACAACGGCGTCGACATACTGAGACGCGCCGTGAATGCGGGAGTAGTCCAGACTGACACTCGCGTTGAGATTCCCCAATGCTTTCCAGTTAAAAAAGAGTCCGGCCGTATACAACCACCCACCGGATTCTCCACGACCGGCACTTGTGTTCAGGGTACCGTAGAATGAAGTTCGCGAATCGCTCGAGAGGCTGAATACCATACTTCTGCTTCTGAGAGATTTCATCAAGGGACCGCCGCGCGTACGCTGATCATCGTACGCCTCGCCGTTGTAGGCAAGGGCAAGATTGGTGCTCCAGTAATTCAGAAACTGACTCGACAGAAACAGCTGATAGCCATCAGCGGTTTTGTTCCCGCCGAAATCGTACTCCCTGATCAGTGCTCCTGTGATTGCCTTTGTCCGGAAGATTCCTTCCGGCTCATACCATTCGTAGCCAAAATAGACGTGGCCATTGATATAATCCGCCCTCGTGAGGAACCCTGCGTCATTCGTCTCGAATTTCGGCTGAATCGCGCCCAACGCAGCATCGAAAACCCAGTTCCCACTTACCTTGTCGAGCCAGAAGCGGGAAGCCCACCCGCTCATCGTCGTGGCAGACGAATCAACGCCAAGGTAGCCGGCATCCGGGCGTTGGAAAAAGTGCTGCGCAGAACGTTGAAGATCTGTTAACCGCTCTTTCGTGCCTGAAACACTCGAAGCCCCTGCCCATCCCGTGATCACCCAGACTTTGTTTTCATCGAGAAATGTCCAGCCGTCGATGCCCAAGGACATTGCTCCATCGTTCAGAATCCCTCTCATCCGATCATCCCTCAGGTTTCGTTCAACGACAGTGCCAAGCACGCCGATGGCCTGACGGGCATCGTTGAATTCCTTAAGACTGCGTACGACGCCGTAGAACGTGAGAGGCTCGATTTCATCTTTGAAGCGGACTCCGGCTGAATCGACTTCGCCATATTCACGATCCGTCAACGCGCTGAGCGCTGCGAACGACCATGAGTTATTAATCTTGCCGCTGACCTTCGCTGCTCCCAGGATCGTCGTCCGATCCGGAAGATCGAGGAACCCTTCGTGCTGCACCGAGCCCTGCGGCGCACGACCAATCCGCCTGCTGTAGAAGAAACTTGGATCAGTCCAGTCGAAGTCTTGAAGTAACGCAGCGCCTCCGCGGCCAAAGTTGAGAATGTTTGATCCCTCGATGAAGAATGGACGCTTCTCCTGATAGTAGGTCTCGTACGCGGTGAGGTTGACAACAGCCGGGTCCACTTCAACCTGGGCGAAGTCGGGGTTCAGGGAGAGATCGAGCGTGACATCGCCCGCCAGGCCAATTTTTGCATCAGCGCCAATGTTTGTCGGGTATTTGCGCTGGAACTTGAAAGGATCGGTTCTTCCGAGATTGAATGCATCGACGGGCGCCGACTGAACAAACTTGCCTGTCGCTGTAGCGTACGGAAGAAGTTCAATACGTGGCGGCGGTTTGATCCCTTCAATCCCAACCAGCTCGAGCCATCGGGAAACGCGGACACGATCGGTTCTGGGATGCAAGACAAGGTACGACTCCTCATTTCTCCTCTTGATGCCCCTGAAGATCTCAATTCCCCATGTATAGTGGTCCGCTGCCGAAAAGCGGAGCTGCGAATAGGGAATACGGAATTCCGCGGACCACCCCCACGCTTCCCTTTGCACCCCAACTTCCCATATCCCGTCCCAGCTGTCGTCTGTTTGGGTATCATTCGAAAACGTCCCGTCTTGGATTGCGCCGGCAGGATTGACTATGAAATACTCGGCTGTCCTCCTGTCATGAGCCGCATCGATCCCAATGCCGACTTGGTCAGATTCGGAATCCTGATCGCGCCTCGCCAGCCTGCCGATGACGGAATCGGGTTGTGAATCATACAGCTTCACCGCAACGTAGAGGGCGTCGTCATCATAGGCAACCCACGCTTCCATCTTCTGAGAAACGGGAGCACCCTCATCAGGTTGGCGCTGCGTGAACCCCGTTTCACCTGCACGCTGCCATATACTCTCATTGATGTACCCGTCGATCTTAATTGGCGTTGTAGCGCGGACCGCGACGATTGAACGCGCAGTATCCGGCTTCGTCTGGCTCTCAACAACGACCGGGGACAGAATGACACAACATTGCAGGGTCAAGATGGAACGTGCAAAAACCATGGGTAAATCAGGGGTGTCCGAGTGTGCCGAGGGGAAAATATTCGCAGAAATATCACGAATCACATTTCTAAAAGCAAGCGGATTGTGGATTTTGCCTATCGATTGTAGACGCTCGCAGAAAATCGAAAGGAAATGCTTGCGAAATAGTAAGATGAAGAGAAAGAGTGCAAAGCTGGTTTTTCGGCATTTCAGAACCCAGCGAACGCTGATTTCTGAAAGCCTGAGCGAGCACACTTGCAATCAGTTCGCGAAAACACCCGATCGTGGAAATGGAGACCCGTCCCTGGAGTCCGGGGCCGTTGCGACAGGAGAATGGATTATGGGTTGGATCTTGGAAAGATAAGTTGAGGGAATTCGTTGACGCATCGCTCGACGATCGCACGTACGTCCTGGGACGGGAGTTCTCCAATCGTGAAATCTGCGGCGGGAATTTCTATCTGGATCGTGTCTCGGGGAACGACTCCGTAAAGATCGTGGCTAGCATCGAGCAGCATCTGCGGAGTCATAGAATGCGAGCTGTACTCAACGGCCAAGCCCTTCGTCTTCAATTTTGTTACCCGCAACTCTTTGGCCGTGATGCTTGCATCGATGAACACGACTGTCCTGTAATGTGCGAGCGTGACGGCCATGTCGGGCGTCAGCTGCGGGGCAGTCAGACACATGACGCCTGGATACCGCCGCTCAATCAACTCTGCTGCATAGACACCGGCGGCATCGTCGCGGCGAAGCGTGTTTCCGTACCCGATAACGAGCGTTTGGTTCATCGACTGAGAGTTCCGATCACTTCACCGTTACTGCTGATGATTTCGAGGTGCATTGCCATGCGCCCCAGGGTATGCGTCGAGCGCGAGAGACATGGATCATTGCAGCGGATTCTTGCATCGATACTGTTCAAAACGTCTTTCCAGATCTTCGCCGATCATGAAAGCTCGTACATTGTTCCTCATCACTTCCGTGAAAATCCAGGGTCATCTCAAGCACACTTCTGGCAATATCGGTGCCAATAGATTCTAAGCTTAAATTACACAAAAACAAATGCTCCTTTCTGGCAATTGAGAACCCAAATTGTCTCTCTTGTCAGAATCGTGAAGAGCGAAAAACATTTGTCAGTACGCAACACATCGCTCGCCAGTGGCCCGATCGCGGCACGCGGATGAGAGAGAAGACTCGCAATCCTCAGCGAATGGCTTCGAGGATCTGCGGAACGACGTCGTATTTCTTGAACGGAGGCATAAGGTAAGCGCCGGCGACAAGATGCCTGGCTTCATGCAGAAAATCCTTCGTGAGCTGAACCCCGACGGAGGATGCTTTGTCGCCTGCACTGCGGAGTTTTTCCCTGATGCCATCGGGGATCGTCATACCGGGAATTTCATTGTGCAGAAACTCTGCGTGGCGGTAACTCCTGAGAGGAAGGACTCCAAGCATGACCGGTTTCTTCCATTGCTCGATGCGTTTGACGAATTGTTCCAGCGTGTTCATTTCGTACATCGGCTGCGTAAAAACAATATCCGCTCCCGCTTCAATCTTTTTTGACAGACGCCTTACCTCACGCTCCATATCATCTGCTTTGGGATTCGCTGCGCAGGCAATCAAGAAGGACGTCCTCTGTTCAATTGAGTTTCCCATCAGGTCCTTGCCGGAATTCATCGCACTGACGGCGCGGATCAGGCCAATGGAGTCAACATCGAAGACCGATGTTGCGTGCGGATAATCACCGATGCTTGTGGGATCGCCGGTGATGCAGAGAATATTGCGCAGACCCAGCGCATGAGCGCCGAGCAACTCAGCCTGCAGTCCAATCATATTCCGGTCACGGGATGTCAGGTGTGTCATCGCCTCGATCCCGACTTCCTTCTGCATCAGATACGAAAGTGCAATTGAGCTGATGCGCAACCGGGCGCGGGCACCATCGGTAAGATTGATTGCATCGATACCAGAGCGATGAAGATAGCGCGCTCCGTCGATGACGGACGACATGTCGAGCCCACGCGGAACATCAAGCTCAGCGGTCACAAGAAACTTCTTTCCGATGTTGCGGGCAAACAGCGAGCGTGTGTCCGGCAACTCTACCGCAGCGGCGATATCTTTCTGGGCTGCCAGCTTTCGGACTTGAGGAGCAGGGGTTGTCTCGCGCATGGAGACACTTGGCGCGGGTTGGCCGGCAAGCTCATCTAATGTCTTGCGGATAGCCCTGATGTGAGCTGGCGTCGATCCGCAGCAGGCGCCGATGAGCGTGACTCCTGCCTGGACCAGTTCCCGGGCGTAAGCAGAGAGATATTCAGGTGTGGTACGGTACGTCGACCGGCCATCCTGGAGCGTCGGGATGCCTGCGGCCGGCTGGGCCGAGAGAATGACGCCATCTTTGTACATCGTCCGGATAATACTGAACATGCGCTGCGGCCCCACCGTGCAATTTGCGCCGATGACGTCGACGCCCCTGCTCAACAGGTGTTCAACGACTTCAAGGGGAAACGATCCTGAAAGAATGGATCCATCTTCGGGGAATGCTTTTTGGGCAACTATCGGGATGGTGGTAAGCTCTTTTGCGGCGGTGATCGCTTCATCAAGCTCATGGAGGCTGACAAACGTCTCGAGGATGAGAAGGTCAATTCCTCCTTCAAGAAGGATTTCAATCTGTTCTTTGAACGCGGCGCGGGCCTGGGAAAGCTTGATTTTTCCTATCGGCTCGAGGAGTTTCCCCGTAGGTCCAACGGAGCCGGCGACGTAGACATCGTCCCCTGCAGCCCTGTGTGCAATCTCCACTGCAGCACGGTTGATTTCCTTTATCCGGTCTTCGAGATGAAACTGGGCAAGCCGGAACCGGTTCGCTGAAAACGTATTTGTCTCGATGATCTCCGCACCAGCATCGATGTACTCCCGATGGATGCGTTCAACAATTTTCGGGTTCTTGATATTCTGTATTTCATGCGGTCGCTCGCCGAAATCGTAGAGGTCCAACAGCGTACCCATCGCGCCATCACACAGAATCGGACCGCGCTTCAACCGTTCCCGAAAATCGATCTTCAAGGAGTTCTCCAAACGAAAAGGGATTGCGTTTTCCTAGTGATGTGGCTCTGAGGATGACATCCTGGCGATGACAGTCAGGCTGTCGAGCCAGACTTCGGACTTCTTCACCGTTACGACGCCGCGCACCGAATCCCCAACTTCAATCCCACGCAGCACGTTGCTCTCTCTCACCGTGAACGGCATCGTCATTGCCTTCATGTAATGAGGAATTTCTTCGTGAGCGATGATGACGCGATTGCGGGTGGAATCAAGAGCCATCACAAGGCCCTCGATCTGGTGATGTTGGGCAGGACCCTCCTGCTTGTTGCAGCCAACAATGCTTGCGAGGAGAAGAACCACGATGAGCACGACTGCTCGATTCGTTCCAGAGGAAGCTCTCATCGATGCTTACACTCCTGCGATGAGGACTTCAGCGATCTGCACTGCATTTGTCGCCGCTCCCTTGCGGACGTTATCGGACACAATCCAGAGATTGATGCCGTGAGGAACAGTCTCGTCGTTCCTGATACGACCGACGAAGACGTCGTCCTTATCAAACGCGGTGAGGGGCATAGGATACACGTTATGGGCAGGATCATCCTGGAGTACGACACCCGGTGCCATCTTGAGAATCTCACGCACCTCGTTCACGCTGCACTCTTTTGCGAACTCGATATTCACGGATTCGCTGTGTCCCCCCATGACCGGCACCCGGACAGTTGTCGCCGTGACCGGGATGTCCGCTTCCATGATCTTTTTCGTCTCCAGCTTCATCTTCACTTCTTCTTTCGTGTATCCGTCATCGAGAAAGACATCGATATGAGGCAGGCAGTTGTACGCGATGGGGTGAGGAAATTTCTTTTCGCGCAACGGTCGTTTTGCCACTTCATCTTCAAGCTGCATGACAGCCCGCTGGCCCGCTCCAGTGACAGACTGGTATGTCGAGACGACCACCCGCTTGATGGTAAACCGATCATGGAGCGGTTTCAGGACTACGACCATCTGTATCGTTGAGCAATTCGGATTGGCGATGATTCCCTTATGATGGAACACCTGATGCCGGTTGACCTCGGGGACAACGAGTGGCACATCATCATCCATGCGGAACGCGCTGCTGTTGTCGATGACAATTGTACCTGCCTTCACAGCATGCGGGGCAAATTCTTTACTGACGCCGGCACCGGCCGAGAAGAGCGCAAAGTGGATGCCCTTGAACTGTTCGGGAGTGAGTTTCTGGACCTCGATCGACTTACCGTTGAACGTGATGTGTTTCCCGGCAGATCGCTCGGACGCCAGCGGTAGCAGCCGGTTGACCGGAAACTTTCGCTCCTCCAACACGCGCATCATCGTCCTGCCAACCAGACCCGTCGCTCCCACAACAGCTACATCATATCCTCTCATCGTCGTCTTCTCTCTCGTCACTACAGCAATTGATCGATCGTCTGGCGTTCGCGTATCACGCGCACTTTCTCTCCGTTCACCAGAAGCTCAGCCGGACGGAGCCGCGCATTGTAATTCGAAGAAAGCGAATAGCCATAGGCTCCGGCGGTCAGTACGGCCAGGACATCGTCACGTTTGGATTTGTTCAGGGACCGGTCACGTGCGAGGAAATCGCCCGTCTCACAGATTGGTCCCACAACATCCACCCTTTCAACCTCATACGTCTGGAGTTTGAGAGGCACAATCTGGTGATAAGCGTTATAGAGGCTCGGCCGCAGCAAGTCACTCATCCCAGCATCTACAACAACGAATCTTTTAAGGCCGTTCTCCTTGGTATAGAGGACTTTCGTCAGCAGCGCCCCGGCATTAGCGACAATCGAGCGCCCCGGCTCGAACCAGAGTGAACAACCTGTTTCCTTGAGAATGGGGAGAACCCCCTCGATAAAGAGATTCAATGGAGGCACCGAAACGCCCTCCGGCTCCAGTGGCAAGCCCTCGCAGGTCAGGGCATTGATGTACTGAACGCCGAATCCTCCTCCGAAATCGATGTGGCTGATTGGCAATCCTGCATCCCGCAACGATTTCACCAGACCTGCAAGGAATCTGGCTGCCTCGGTGAACGGCTCCACCTTCGTGATCTGCGAACCGATGTGAGCGTGGACTCCGATCACTTCGAGGTGAGACAATGATCCCGCGTACTGAAAGAGCCTCAAAGCTTCTTCCGCGGGAATTCCGAACTTGTTTTGCTTCAATCCGGTCGTGATATACGGATGGCTCTGCGCATCGATATCCGGGTTTATCCGGAGCGAAATGCGGGCTTTCTTCCCAAGCCGCATCGCTACCAGGGAGATGATCTGGAGTTCTTGCGATGACTCGGCGTTGATAGAGAAAATGTCGTTTTTGAGCGCGTACTCGATTTCATCATCCCGCTTGCCGACCCCGGCAAACGTGATCTTCTCGGGGGAAAATCCCGCTTTAAGCGCAAGATACAATTCCCCCGAGGAGACAACATCTGCGCCCGCCCCCTCCTGCGCAAGGATCTTGAGCAACGCTGGATTCGAGTTTGCCTTGAGTGCGTAACAGAGAGTGTGTTCTGTTCCGGCCATGGGGGCTTCAAGCGTTCGGAAGTTTTCGATCACCCGGTTTCTGCTATACACGTAGAGAGGCGTTCCAAACTCCTCAACGAGCTCCGACAATGGAACTTCCTCGCAGTACAGCTCTTGCTCTTGGTAGCGAAATGCGTCCACAGGACTCCTTCCTAAGACCGTTGATGAGATGAAGAAAAATATCCGACGAGTGCATCAGTCAGCTTCTCCGGACCAAAACGGAACGCATCCACCGCGGGCAGACCCGTCAGCGTGCTGACCCGTTCTGCCGCCTCACGCGATTCATCATCGGAGAGACCCACAGAATTGAGCCCGATCGCTACGACTTTTGTCTCGCGGAAGTACCGAACAACCGTTTCGTGGAATGCGATGATGTTGTTCAACTCCGGCAGCGGGAGCCCATAGTCGTCCTTCAACCGGGTTGGTTGATGGCAAAGAATCATGGCATCCGGCATCGTCCCGTGGATGAGGCCGAGAGTGACGCTGGAATAGCCCATATGCGTCAGCGAGCCCTGTCCTTCGACAAGGATGTACTCATACCCTTCGGCGACGGAGCGGTCCACTTCGAGCTCGATTGCGCCTGCGATGTAGTCGCCGACAAGAGAATCAACTGCGATACCTCTCCCGCGTATCATCATCCCCGTCTGACCTGTTGCAACAAAATCCGTGCGAAGCCCGCGGCGCAGAAGATCCTTGTGCACTTCGAGCATCGTCGTCATTTTGCCGATGTTACAGTCCGTGCCAACCGTCAGGATGACTTTGGCTGACCGGTTGCGCCACGTCCCCTTTGCAACGACTTCCGATTCGGGATCAATTTTTCTATAGTCGGTCAACGTGACGCCCTGTTCCAGGGCGAGTGCAGCAAATTCGCGATCATCAGAAAGAATCGTATGCAGTCCGCTCAGTATATGAAGGCGCGCTTTGATCGTATTGCGGATGATGTCCCGCCAAGCATCCGGTAATCGTCCACCCGCAGGAGCAATCCCGATGAGCAGGTGTGTCGGATTGAGATGCAGTCCTTCCTCGAGGCTTCGTACGACCGGAATCGGGCCTCCGTAGCCGAGCACCTGTTGAGCCGTCATGCCCGCTTTCGTGCTGTCTATGACTCCAACGACTTCTCCGGGCAGGTAGGCGATGGCGCCATTCGCGGTTTTGGATTTTAATGGACTGAAGCGTCCTTCTGCGAGTGCGAGTATTCTTCGCTGCATATTCAAGAGAGTCCGGGAATCGCGACCAGCGCAGCCGCTCCAACGCATCATCGCTACAAGCAAACAGGTTGGGCTGTCCTTTGGAGCGACATGAGCACGGAGATTATGAGCCTGCGGGGAACCTTATGGAGCTATTTACCGAAAAAAGACAAGAAACTCAAGCTGTTTTGCGTGGCACGACCTTTGTGGAATGATTTCGGCTCATGATGAGACGCCGGCCAATTTTATTTGAGCCGGGGCTGCGATGGGACTGAGGAGGTTTGTTTGTATTGCGGTCAGGCGCGTGGATGAAACGTGCGGTGGACTTCCTTGAGGTACTCGCGATCGATGTGCGTGTAGATTTGAGTCGTGGATATATCGACGTGACCAAGCATTTCCTGCACAGCCCGAAGATCTGCACCTCCTTCAAGCAAATGCGTGGCGAATGAATGGCGGAACGTGTGAGGGTGAACTTTTTTCTTGATACCCGCGGCTTTGGCATACTTCACAACCATATCCCGTATTGCAGCCCGCGAGAGCTTTCCTCCGCGAAAATTCAGAAAAACCACATCCTGGGACTTCCCTCCTTTTGCAAGATGAATCCGCACTTCCCGCTGGTATCTCGTCACCCAATCCATTGCCGAGGCACCGATCGGAACCAGCCGTTCCTTTGAGCCCTTGCCGAACACGAGGATGAGTTCTGAATCAAACATCAGATTGGATTGCTTGAGGCCTGTGAGTTCTGATACTCGTACGCCCGTGGCATACAGAAGTTCGAGAATCGCGCGGTCCCGTAATCCAAGTTGCTGGCGGACGTCCGGCTGCTTGAGGACAGCGTCCACTTCCGCGACGGAGAGAACTCCAGGGAGGGTCTTCGATCGCTTCGGCGTATCGATGTTCTCGGTCGGATCATCATCATGCATCCCCTCGCCGACAAGAAAACGGTGAAATCCCCGGACAGCTGAAAGAATTCTCCCCACGCTCCTAGGGGCAAGATGTTTTGTGGCAAGCTCCTTGAGAAAGTCACTGATGTGTTCCTCGGTAACCTTCACTCCGGAGTGAATTTTGTGTCCGACCAGAAACGCGCGGTACTTTACAAGATCAAACTGATAGGAATGGAACGTGTGCGGGGTAACGCCTTTTTCGAGTCTGAGGAAATCGAAATATTGCCGGATCTCGCGATCCAGCGTGAGGTTCTCACCATCGGTCAAAGGCCGCATCGTTGCGCGCGTCTTCTTTCGCATGCCGATGTGATCTCCTCACGCCTTGCGTCGGTCTACGCAGTCGACCGTTTACTGAGAGCGCTCAACACATTGCCCACAATGAGCGTGGCTGCGACACCGACGAACGTGAACCATGTCCAGGCAACGAGCTTCAGCGCGATGACGGTGATCATGATGAAGATACCCGCGACGAAACCGGCAAGGGCATCTTCCTGAGTCGGCTTCTTGAAGAGTACGCCGAGCAGAAACGTTCCCAGGAGGCCGCCGTACGTGAACGAGGCGATGCTCAGCGCAAGCTCAACCACCGTTTGCGTTGTGTTCATGAAGAAGAGAGCAGACCCGACGAGCAACACTGCCCACCCGATGGTCACGAGCCGTGAAAGCTTCAGTTCCTTCTCCGGAGAGACGTTCTTACCGAAATACGGTTTGTACAAATCCAGCACCGTGGATGAAGCCATGGAAGAAACGGAGCCAGCCAAGGTTGAGAGCGCGACGGCTGTAAGGCCCGCGATCACGAAACCCGCCACACCGGAGGGGAGTCCCTGCGTAATGAACCTTGGAAATATTTCATCGGCACGGGTCAGGCCCATCTGTGCGAGCGTCGCACCATCATAATGACCGTAGAGGAGGACACCCACAATCAGGAAGAGCGCGAACTGGAAAATGATAATGATCCCGCTTCCAATCATAGCCTTGCGGCTTGCGGCAAGTGATTTCGTCGTCAGGACTCGCTGGACGATCAGTTGGTCAGTGCCGTGAGAAGCCATCGAGAGAAACGCTCCGCCTATCAGGCCTCCGAGGAGGGTGTAGGGAGTTCCCCAGAAATTATCGCCAAAACCGAGGTTGAAGACAGTAAATTTTCCGGCTTCCATGGCTTTGTGCGTGATCCCTGCCCAGCCTCCGTCTGCAGTGGAAATAAGAAGAACAGCCGAAATGATTGCACCCCCGAGATAGATGACCATCTGCAGGGCGTCGACCCAGAGCACGCCGCGAACTCCCCCAATGTATGTATAGCACAAGGCGATGGCAGCGATGATGATAATAGCTGTAGGATAGTTGATATTCAGGATAAATTTCAGAGGAATCGCAGCAGCGAAGAGGCGCACCCCTTCGGCGGCAAGACGGGTGAAGAGAAATACCAGCGAGGCAAAACTCCGCGTTTTCATGCCAAAGCGCCGTTCAAGGAAGGCGTAGGCAGTCGAGAGTTCTCCTTTATAGTATGCGGGGAGGAAAATGAAGCTGATAACAATTCGTCCCAGCAGATACCCCATGGTCACCTGAAGAAAATTCAGGTTGGCGAAGTATGCGAGGCCGGGGATACTAATGAATGTGAGCGTACTGGTTTCTGCTGCAACGATTGAGAAACAGACAACCCACCAGGGGATTGCATCTCTGCCGAGGAAATAGTCGCGGGTCGAGGATTGCTTGCCACCGCGCATGATCCCCAGCACCGCAACGCCGATCAGATAGAGTACGAGGATGACGTAGTCGAGCGTTTGGAAACCCACGGGAGACTCCTTGATGGTACGAAGTGGATGTGACTGCTCGCTGAAGCGACCGATGCGGTCAGAGTTCCGGGCTGATACGTCAGGCCCGCAGCGCCTTTGCTACCGTGTCATGGATGCGGAAGGCGCGGTCAAGGCGGGAAATACGAATAAGCGCAAGGACCTTTTTCTGGAGCCCGGCAAGTTTTACGACCCCTCCATTCTCCCTCATCTTTCGTTCGGCGATGAGTAGAGCGCTCAGGCCACTGCTGTCGCAGAACTCGACATCGCTCAGGTCAATGACAAGGTTCTTCGTCTGGCGATTGCAGAGTACAAGGAATTCCCCTTTCAGCTCAGGAGAAACGCTTGCATCAAGTTTGCGCTCCTTGATCTTGAGAATCGTCGCTTCACCATTCTTCTTCACTTCAAATTGCATGACGTCCTCCTCTTGCCACTGCGTGCCCCTGATCGTTCATCTCTGCGCTGGCCCGATCCGGCTAAAACATCTCTATGCACTTCAACAGCTGAGAGTATACCTGAGTGAAATTGTTCGACGGTTCAGTCTGAACCTGAAAGTTATAAAAGTTATCCGCGTACTGCTTCACGAATCCGATGCGCAACGGTGCTTGCGAGGCGCGACACAGAAACGAGCTCGGTAGTGCGAAGCGAATATTCAGGTCTAACGCCACATCGAATGTACTCTTTTTCATCTTTCGAAGCAAATCGGTGTGCGGTACGTACCACGAGCTTAACTCCTCCTCGGTAAATGTGACAACATCGAACCCGCGAAGATCCGGCAGGTACGGAACAACTCTCTTCCGGGCAACCAGGACCACCTTGCTTGTGTGGAAGCGTTGACCGAGAAACTTCAAGACATTCTCAACCGCCGACGCCTCGGCTGAAACTTCCGGCAGAAATACAACCGGCCTGCGTGCCTCAGAAAATGCCTCGGTGAATCGAACGATCGGATCCCGCGCGGCCCGAAAGTGAAACCGCGCGTAGGAGGTTCCAATATATAATCGTAGATTTTCCAGCATGCCGTTGTGCCGCGTATTCCTGCGATCTCGCTCGCCTGATATATCCGAGCAGGCGCACGTAGGAACGCTACGGTGGTACAATCGCCTTTCGTTAGATGCGGTTTACTAACCGAATGAATTCATCTTCTTCCACAATCCGAACCCCAAGCTTCTTTGCCTTCTCCAGCTTGGAACCGGGCTCGGCACCGGCAACAACATAGTTTGTCTTGCTGCTGACACTTGAAGCAACGTGTCCGCCGGAATCTTCGATCATCTGCTTGGCTTGCTCACGCGTGAACGACGACAACGTGCCGGTGAGCACCACTGTCTTGCCAGTCAGAGCCGACTGCTTTGCATCGCGGTGCCGCTTCTCCTCGAACTGCAACCCCGCTTTCTTCAGGCGATCAATGATCCGGGCGTTGTGCGAATCATCGACGAATCTCCGGATGCTCTCGGCAATTTGGGGACCAACTCCCTGTATTCCCTGGAGTTCTTCAAATGATGCTGCGGTCAACGCATCCATGGACTGAAACTGATTCACAATCAACTGTGCCACACTCGTTCCTACATGGCGAATTCCGAGCGCAAAAAGAACGCGCGAAAAAGGGCGCTTTTTGCTCTCCCTTATCGCAAGCAGCAAGTTTTCAACGCTCTTATCGCCCCAGCGCTCAAGGTTCACCAGTTCACTACGCTTCTTGTGGAGCTCGTACAAATCGGCATAGTTGTGGACAAAGCCAAGATTGACGAGTTGATCGACGATTGCTTCTCCAAGTCCTTCAATGTCTATTGCGCCGCGATGTGCGAAATGTTCTATGCGCGCTCTGATTTGCGCCGGGCACTCACTGTTTTCGCAGTAGTAGCTGGCCTCGCCCTCGGGTCGGGAGATGCGCGAGCCGCATGCGGGGCATTTTGCCGGCATTACGAAGGGCTTTGTCCCGCGGCGGCGTTTCTCCTTGACGACGGAGCTCACTTTCGGAATGACATCGCCCCCCTTCTCGACAACAACTGTGTCTCCGGGCCGTATGTCGAGCTCCTTGATATAATCTTCGTTATGCAGCGTTGCTCTCGATACCGTCGAACCCCCGACAAAAACGGGTTCCAACTCAGCCACAGGCGTGATTGTGCCGACCCTCCCAACCTGAAGCGTAATGTCACGCAACGTCGTCGTGGCCTGCCGGGCGGCAAACTTGAACGCAATGGCCCATCGAGGGCTTTTTGCAATTGTTCCCAGCCGATCCTGCTGACTCAGCGAATCGACTTTGACGACAACCCCATCAATATCGTACGGCAGGCTGTCCCGGCGGTTCTCCCATTCCTTCCAGAACGCGATGACCCCCTCCACATCCTTGCTGAGACGGGTATGTTCGCTTGTCGGAAAACCCAGTTCCCGCAACGTTTTCAGATTTTCTTGATGGCTCGAGAGTTGCGCGTTTTGAGTCCGGAGGAAGTACGCTACGAAATTCAGCGGTCGCCCGGCCACAATTTTCGGATCCTGGAGCTTCAGCGTTCCAGCCGCGGAATTGCGCGGATTGATAAATGTCTTCTCACCTGCAAGGTCCCTGTCCTCGTTCATCCTACGGAAATCATCCCGCTTCATATAGACTTCGCCGCGGACTTCAAACGATGTCATCCCCTTCTTTTTCCCCATCAATCTCAACGGTATGGAACGGATCGTCTTCAAGTTCTGTGTTATGTCATCCCCTTGCATACCGTCACCGCGGGTCGCTCCGCGAACAAAGAGAGAGTCCTGGTAACGAAGGCTCACCGCCACCCCGTCGAATTTCAGCTCGCAGACATACCGGAACGCTTCGTTCCCAAGCAACGAACGGACACGGCGGTCGAAATCCCTCACCTCCTCTTCGCTGTAGGTGTTTGAGAGAGAAAGCATGGGCACGTCATGCGTAACCGTCGGGAATTCCTTTGTCGGCTCTCCTCCGACACGCTGACTCGGAGAGTCTGGCGCGGACAGCTCCGGATGCGCGGCCTCAAGATCGAGAAGCTCCCGCATGAGCCGGTCATATTCCCCGTCTGAAATCGTCGGTTGTGCCAGAACGTAATACCGATAGTCGTGCTCCCGCAATTGAGAGCGGAGTACTTCAATACGCTTGGCTATGCTCGAACTGACTGACATGTACTTTGAGCAGCGTTATTGAACTTGCTGGATTCCCGACTGGGTGATGATCACGTTTCGGGCGACGGCACCCCGCTTGCCAAGTGCGCCGAGATTCCCGCCGTTGAGTCGAAAGGTTGCAGCACCTGCATTTCCCATGGACACAACGAACTGTTCCTTTGCTGCCCAGGAACGAATTCGTCCTGGAGGGAATAAATACTGGCCGTGTCTCGCATTATCGATCACGATCGCGACCCACACAGAATCCGTCGTCGTAATCTCCAGGCGCAGACTATCGGCTGCCGGGCGGACCGTTGTTGCAGCCGGAGGAGCTTGCGGAGTCGTCTGCGGCGGAGTCTGTTCGGGCTGAGCGGTTGCTGCTTCTGATTCACGCACCGCTTTGTCAAACGGGATCTTCGAGAGAGGTTCCTGTGTCGGAATGGCGGATTCCCTGTTCGCAAAGAAGATGACTGCGACGACAGCCATGAGAATGACCACAGCCGTCACGATGGATGAGAGGGAAATGCCCGACGAGGACTGTGTCGGTTCGAGCGGTGTTCGTTCCGGGCGGAGCACGTGCGGCTTCGTGCGACTGACCCATACTTCCGCCGCTGCACGAATCTCCTGATTCACGGAATCATAGCGTCGGAGAACGTCATCGGGATCAAGGTCGACGGCGCGGGCGTAGGCACGGAGAAACGCACGGACATACGCCTGCGGCAGAATAGAGAATTTACCTGCCTCGATCGCCTCGAGCATTTTTACGCTGATGCGCGTTGCTTCAGAAATCGCGGCGAGAGAAACCTGTTTCAGCTCGCGCTGATTCCGCAACTCTTCTCCAAATGTCTCGAGATTCATGCTACGTCAGTATCTGATTGTCGATGAGGCATTCAATAAGGAGGGGGCAACAATACCCAGAAAAATGGTACCGATTATTTGACGGATTTGCAACGACAACGCAGAGTGGACCGAGGCGCCGGCTCACCCTCCCTTGTATCCGCCTCGTTACGAGCCATCCCGTTTTCCGTCAAAGACTTCACGCAACACTTTCGACAGCTCCTCCAATTGATACGGCTTTTGAAGGAACCCGTCGACGAGTTTCTCAATCATCGCAGGTTCAAGGCTCTCATTGCTGTACCCTGTCGACACGACAACTCGCAGA
Organism: Bacteroidota bacterium; assembly: GCA_049522195.1. Lineage (GTDB taxonomy): Bacteria > Bacteroidota > Ignavibacteria > UBA10030 > UBA10030 > UBA9647. The sequence goes on along the minus strand of JBEKOB010000017.1, from coordinate 34,760 downwards.
TCCGGCCTGATGGTCTTCAGTTTCTCGAATGTCTCCTTCCCGCTCATCGTCGGCATATTCATGTCGAGTATGACGGCGTCAAATCGGGTCTTCTTTTCCGCGAGAGTAATCGCTTCCTGTCCACTGTGCACGACTGTCACCTTATAGCCAAGGTGATCGAGCATCCGGCTGATCAACTCGCTCACATGTTCCTCGTCATCCACCACGAGGATGCGCTCGTGCCCCTGTTGGAGCCGCGACTTCTTGAGCGTGCGCTGGAATTTCGCCCTGTCCGCCAGGAGAGGAAAGAACATAGAGAATTGCGTCCCGCTGCCAGGCTCACTCTGGACAGTGATGAAGCCGCCGTGCGAATTGACGACGCCGTAGACCACAGAAAGCCCCAGTCCGGTTCCCTTTTCTTTCGTCGTGAAAAAGGGCTCAAAGATCCTCTGTTGGACTTCCTGATTCATCCCCACGCCGGTGTCGCGAATGACGATGGACGCGAACTCGCCGGCCCGCGGCTCACCGAAGACGCTTGAATGGCTTACATCGGGACTGACCGCACGGGTGCTGATCGTAACCGAACCTCCGTTCGGCATGGCATCGCGGGCGTTGATCAGCAGGTTGAGCAATGCCTGCTGAATTTGACCATCATCCCCTTTGATGATGGCAATATCGTCGGTCAGCTCCTTGTTGATTGCAATACTCTTGTCGATGCTGCGCTCAAAGAGCCGCAATGTCTCTTCGACAATATCATTGACAATGATAGGTCGGAATTGAGGAGTGCTTTTCCGTGCAAATGTCAGAAGCTGTCGCGTGAGCCCGGCCCCTCGTTTCGCAGCCGTCTCAATAATATCGGCAAAGTGATACCACGCGTTGGATTTCCTCATCTTTCTCTTCATAATGGCGGTGGAGCCAAGAATTGACGTGAGGATGTTATTAAAATCATGCGCAATGCCGCCGGCAAGATTCCCGATGCTGTCGATCCGCTGGGCATGCATGATCTTCGACTCGAGTTTTTTCTTCTCGGTAATATCCCGCGCCACAACGCGCATGAACGCCGGCTGACGCGCTTCGTCATACACGATCGACGTACTGATACTCACGTCGACAACCTCTCCCGATTTCGCAATAAACTGTTCCTCAAGGCCGGAGACCTCGAGCCGTCGCTCGAAGACATCATTGAGAAGCTTCTTTGCGGCAAGATGATACTGCAAAGGGTAGAGGTTCAGAACCGAAAAACCGATCAGATCCTCTTTCTGGAAGCCGAGCCGGTCGGCCTCCGTCTGGTTGCAGCTGACGACAATTCCTTCGTGAGTCACAATATGAGACATATCGGGAGAGTGTTCGAAGAGGTCCATATAGCGCTCTTCGGATTTTCTCAATTGCTCAAAGAGTGTTGCATTCTCGAGCGCAACGCCGATCTGGTTTGAAAATGCACCCATCAGAGCGAGTTGCTTTCGCCCCACCTCACTTCTGGCTTTGGCCGCAACGACGATGACGCCGGCAAACCGATCCTTGACGATGATGGGGACTGAACCCCACGCAGCAATTTCACCGAATTTCCATTTCGAAGCCGTCGCCCCGCGCTGCTTCCTGCTTGTATGGGGAATGCGCGCCCAGACAATGTCGCTGCCGTCCGCCTCAGTATTCGGCTCGATAATCTGCAGCGGCGCTGCAGTGACTCCATCGTACGCCCTCAGCACCAGCTTCCCGGCTTCCACGTGATAGATCCAGCCAAAGTCCACCTCCAGCAGGCGTCGAACTTCCCGGATTGCTTCCTGAAGGAGGAGGCCGATTTCGACGGAACGATTCACCGCCTCGGCGATGGTATTCAGCGCAAGGAGCTCGCGTTTCTGTTCCTCAAGTTGCTGGCCGTACTTCAGCGTAAAGAACACGTTGATGAATCCGAACACGCCGGTCGTAATGATGCTTCCGATCAGCAGCCAGTCAATCGTCTTACCGACCGTGAAGAGGCGGATGCTCACGATGGTTGCCATCGTCGCAACGACAACCATTGAGGAAACTACCTGAGCCTGCTCGACAGGCCCAAGGGATGTTCGGAATTTCAGTATCCTTGTGAATTTCATGTTGATGAAGTTGGACGAGATGGAGAAAAAGTACCAACAGAGTCCGTCAATAGCAAGTCACGGACATGCAGATGCAGGCGACTTGGATTTAGTGCGGGAGGTACTGCTTGAGAACGCTGTACAAATCGTGCTCATCGTACGGTTTGAGGAGACAGGCTATCGCGCCGAGATCCTGGGCGACTTTTTTCGCGTGGTAATCGTCAATCGCGGAGAAGAATAAGACAGGGGTCGACGCCATCTTTGGCAGGTGCTTGATCTTGTCGAGGAGATCGAAGCCATTCATATCCGGCATGCGCAGATCGCTGACGATCAGGTCCGGCCGGTATTTCGCCAGGAGCGCAAGTGCTTCAGTCGCACTCTGCACCGCCTTCACCTGGAATCCTTCTCTCCGCAGCACGTGACTCACACTTTTCAACCAGGCCGGCTCGTCATCCACAACGAGGATTTGTTTCTTCTTACCAGGCATGTCCCCCACCGTCGTTCGAATCTGCTGCAATGTACAAACTGCAAGTGCCGAAAGCAAATCAGCTTCTGCAGGGCCGCTCTCCCGGCCTGTATACATCTCGCAACGCCAACGCTTTGAATATGATTCCCGATTTCCCTAACTTGTGACGCCGCGCAACCACACCTACGACAAGGAGTCGCTATGAACCAAGACCGAAGAGAGTTTTTGAAAACCACATCCATACTCGCCGGTGCATCGCTCCTCAATCCATTCTCTAGCGTGCCTGCCGGACAAGCGTATGTTCCGCAACAAAAGAATCCGCGTATGAAACTGCGATATCGATCCTACACACTCGAACTACGACATGTTTTTACCATCGCAACCAGCTCACGAACAACCACGCCCGTCATGCTCACAGAGATTGAATATGATGGTGTCATCGGGTACGGCGAAGCCTCCATGCCTCCCTACCTGGGAGAATCACAAGAAGGGGCGGCTGCGTTTCTTTCAAAGATCAATATCGAAAAGTATGACAACCCGTTCGAGATGGAGACCATCCTGAACGACATCGATATCATCGCCACAGGAAATCCCGCAGCAAAGGCCGCAGTCGACATTGCCTTGCACGATCTGGTCGGCAAGCTCATGAATCAGCCATGGTACAATATCTGGGGATTCAAGAAGAGTGCGACCCCCTATACGTCATTCACCATCGGCATCGATAAAGAGGATGTGGTTCGCCAAAAGACAAAAGAGGCGGCAGAATACAAAGTGCTCAAGGTGAAACTCGGCCGCGACACAGACAAGATGATGATCGAAACCATTCGCTCGGTGACCGACAAGCCGATCACTGTCGATGTCAACCAGGGATGGAAGGACCGTTCCTTTGCACTTGATATGATCCACTGGCTGAAGGAGAAGGGTGTGGTGTTCGTCGAGCAACCGATGCCGAAGGAGCAGATCGAAGACATGGCATGGCTGACTGAACGAAGCCCGCTGCCGACGTTCGGCGACGAAGGTGTACAGCGTCTGGCCGATGTCAAGAAGGCCCATGGCGTGTACAACGGGATCAATATCAAGCTGATGAAGTCCACAGGGATGCGTGAAGCGCATAAGATGTTGATGCTAGCCCGGGCGCTCGATATGAAAGTCATGGTGGGCTGTATGACTGAGACCTCGTGCGGGATCTCCGCTGCATCGCACCTTTCGCCGATGGTCGACTATGCAGATCTCGACGGAGCGCTGCTGATCAGCAACGATCCGTACGACGGGACAAAGATTGTGGACGGGAAAGTAACCCTGACCGATCGGCCAGGCATAGGTGTTAAGAAGCTGCAATGAGGGCCGTGCAATCTGGAGGGGCCTAGCAGGAAGCACGAAATACGAAACTCTAAATCCTAATGAAATCCGAAGCACGAACTTCTAATTTAACAATCGTCGTATGTTTCGGTCTTTTTTGTTTCGAATTTTGGATTTGAGGTTTCCTTCGGATTTCGCATTTCGTTTTTCGGATTTCCCCTTTGTCACTTCGTCGGTACCTCTGGAATCTGCGACGATCCAACGTATCTCCGGGCACGAACGAAACTCCTGCGGAGCGACTCGCTGTAGTTGGGTGCCGCCGGATCGAAGCTGTTGAACTTCACCCACGATCCGCCAGGCGTGTGGATGAACTCCTGCTTCTCAAGATAGATGCCGACGTGGCTGATCCGTTCCGGCCTATCCGCCGAACCCTTTCTGCCGAAGAACAACAAATCCCCCTTCTTCAGGTTCTCAAAATTTTCTCCCGGCTTCACCTCGTCTCCTGCCCCCGCTTGCTGAGACGCATCCCGGTACAATTCAAGTCCGTTCAAACGGAACACGGTCTTTGTGAACCCGGAACAATCCATTCCTTTCGTGGATGTCCCTCCCCACAGATAGGGGATTCCGACAAACATCTTCGCTGTCTTTTCGATGTTCTCCGCAGTGAGCTTGCGTGATTTCTTCCAGCTCTTGAAATCCTCCACGTTCGCCTTTTCGATGAACCCTTTACGGCCATCGGGGAGCTCCACTGCGACCCATGACCCCGAGGTGCGGACATGTTTCATCAGTACACCGGCAACGGCGTCACTGACCGGCATTGCGGTGCGATCCGGTTTTTCCCGAACCATCGTGAAATACACCGTCACAATGACCTTCTTGGCCGCGTTCCATTCATCGACACCGGCGGCGGTTGTCACTTTCATGGCGTTTTCTTCCAGCCAGCCGATGTAGTGATCGGGCATCTGGATATAATAGTGTCCCCCCTGCTTCTTCAGGAGCTTCACCACCGTGCCCATTAACACCTGCGTTGAGAGCTCGGCGGCATTCCGTGGATTCGTCCGGACGTTCCCGACACTCGCAGCGACGATGGCAAAACGCTTCTCGCCGAGCTGTGGATCCGGCAATACTCTGATGCTGTCAATCACCTGACCTCCCAGAATCTTGTGAAGAGATGCCAATGCATCCTCTTTCGCCTTCTGATCATCGACTTCCCCGCGGGCAATTGCGACGTCGCCTTGCTGAACGCAGGTGACTTCAAACACCGCGACGGTGCGATCCGGAGCATAGCGTGCCTTCAGTGAATCGAGCGCGATCGAAGCCGGTGTTTCGGTTCTCTGAGTCTGTGCGCGTGTCGTCAGTATGAAGAGGAACATGACAACCGCAAGGGAGATGATGCTGTTCGTTTTCATGGATTGATTGAAGGATTACATTCGAGAGACAACCTGCGCTCGAGGCAGGAGTAGTAGATGGAAAAATATACGCGGAATTGCGGAAGCTTTCAATCTTCCCGTTTGATTCCTTTCTTCTTTCCCACGGATGAGAATTCCCTGATTCTCTTTTCGGCGAGTTTTACGTAACGCGCATTCTTCTCGAATGCGACAAAGTGACGCTTCGTCTGCAACGCTGCTATGCACGTCGATCCGCTTCCGGCAAACGGATCGAGCACAATATCTCCCTCGAAGCTATACAACTGAATGAGCCTTCTCGGGAGTTCGACGGGGAACGGTGCAGGATGGCCGATGCGGCGGGCAGACTCCGACGGGAAGGTCCAGATGCTTTTGGTGTACTCCAGAAACTCGTCGCGCTCAATGGTGCTTTTCTTTCCTGCACCGCTGCGGGCATAGTTGTTCTTCGAAAAGATAAGGATATACTCGTGCACGTCGCGCAGCGTTGGATTCGTTGCTGATTTCCAGCTTCCCCAGGCGGTAGAAGGACCTGCGCTTCCTCCTTTATTCCAGATAATCTCCCCCCTCATCGCAAATCCCAATTTGATCATGTCTTCGGCAAGAAACGCATGAATCGGGATATACGGTTTCCGACCAATGTTCGCCACGTTGACGCATGCTCTCCCACCGTCGACAAGAACGCGGTGGGTTTCCTTCAGAACCTGGCGAAGAAGCGCGCGATACTCATCCAGCGTCAGATCCTCGTCATATTCTTTCGATACGTTATACGGAGGAGACGTGATCATCAGGTGGACGGAATTATCGGCGAGCAGGTGCATCGATTCACTACTCGCACGGAAAATGCGATCCAGGATATCGGCGGAAAGCACCTGGTCCTGTGCGGCTTCAGTTTCTTTATCGGACGACGCGGTGTACAATCGGGTATTGTAGAATCGGGAAGAATCGTGACTAATGCGGCCGGAGGTACCGAACGTGGATGTTGCTGTTTTCCTGCGGGGTTGCTTCTTCACGAACGCACTCAGAGAGAATGAATACAACGGTGGTGTGCGCCGGAAATCTACTTCATATCCTCTGGAACAGCAAGCTTTTTCTGGAGCCAGTCGGCGAGATCGGACACACTCTGCTCGCTCATCGTATGGGGAATGGGATACTCTTTGTAGGTGAGATCCGCCTGAGTTTTTGAAAGCAGGTCATGCGCTCGCCGGCCGAGCTGGACAGGGATGACGGGATCATCCACGCCATGAGCAATGAAGACCGAAAGATGCTGAAGTCGATCCCATGCAAATTGGAGGGAAGTGTTCTCCGGAATGTACCCGCTGTGAGCGACAACACCCCGAATCAACTCAGGCTTCGTCAGGGAAAGAGCCAGCGACATGATGCTGCCCATGCTGAAGCCGAGCATGAATATCCGCCGCGGGTTAACCGGGTAATTCTGACTTACATCGGAAACAAATCGGGTCAAACGATCGTAGCTTTCTGAGAACTGCCCGGGATTTGGAACTCCGATGTCCTCGACGTCATACCATGTATAGCCGCCAAATCCTTGTTCGAACTTGAAGGGAGCACGAACGCTCACAACGAAGAACCGCGGGTCAAGGTAGTCCACGAGACCGAGGAGATCATCCTCGTTCGTGCCTCGGCCATGCAGGAGAATTAACACAGGATGGCTGCCGGTGTTCACTCCACCGGGCTGCCTGATCTTATGAACGAGCGTGGAAGAGATCTCTGCTGGCGTCATCACTGAAGTCGGAAGTGTAGTGGGGTCAATCTCTGCTGAGGGAAGTCAGTTCTTTTTTGCTCCCTGGTCGATCCATTGGCGGAGAACCTCGATCTGTTCAGCGGTAGGGATCAGTTTTTTGCTTGGCGGCATTTTTTTGCCAAACGGGGGCTCCGCATCCATTTTCTGCATGAGCAGACTTTCCTTGGCGTTGCCTGGCTTCACAGCCTGACCGTGCTTTCCCCCCTTCATCAGCGATTCATAGGAATCCATGAACAGCTGGCTCGGATGGTCTTCGTCCTCGTTATGACATGTCGCGCAGAATTTGTCGAGAATCGGTGCGACTTCCTTCGAATACGAGATCTCCTTTAAAGACTTCGTGGCTGTTGTGTCCTGCGTAAACCCGGTGAACATCAAGAAGGCAGCAGCGGTGATCAAGAACATTGGGAGAAATCGCATTCGTTTCACGTGTCCTCTCATCATTGGTTCACTATTCAATTGTCTTTTGCCCCCTGGTTGATCCAGAATTTGATTGTCTGAAGCGTGCTGTCGGGGAGATACGGACCTCCTTGCGGCATCCGATCGCCAAACGGAGGTGTCGCAGAAAGCTTCCGCACAAGATTGCTCGTGTCCGCTTTCCCGGCAACGACGGCCGGACCGTGGTCCCCACCCCTCAGGAGCTGCAATACGGACGTTACGAACAATCCGCCGCTGCCTCCATGGCATCCATAACAACCATAATGCTGGAGGATCGGCGAGACTTGATTTGCGAAGGAAATATCCTGGCCTGGCGGAGGAGGAGGATTTGTCGTTGAGATCTCCGGGGCCACCGGTGCAATTCCCATATCAGAACACCCAGCAAGCATCAATGCTACCATAACAGCCGCGATGGAACGACTTGAGTTTCGAAATGCGTTTTCCCCCTGTGAGATCACAATCAACCTTTCTTCTGCATGATAGCTGAAATTTTACCGTCATTCTATGGTAACCCCTGCCCTGGCCCTTCCGCTGCCAGAAGGCGCCCCGCCCACCCGACCGGGCGCCTCCGTCAAACGATCCAACCTTATCGCAACAAGAGCATTTTCTTCGTCTGGATTGTCGCTCCGTCGGCCGCAAGAGCATAGAAATAGACACCTGAGGAAAGCGAGCTGGCCTGAAGAGTTGTGCGATAGACCCCCGGCTCTTTAACGCCATCGACGAGCGTCGTCATCAGCTCTCCGAGAATATTGTAGATCCTGAGCGTGATGTGCGTGGTCTTCGCGATCTCAAACGTGATCACAGTCGATGGATTGAAAGGATTGGGATAGTTCTGATCCAAGCGAAATGCAGCTGGAATTGCGGCAACCTTGACCACTTCGATGCCTGTTGCCAGTCCTGTCGATCCAACCACCTGACCCCGGATTTCTCCCCCCGGATTAGCAGACGTATGAGCATTCAGGTAAAGCCTTCCCTTCACTAACTCCCGAAGCAAGAGGTCAGTGAGAGGTTGGGAAGCGTCGGTGCTTGTCCATGTGCCCGTTGCAGTGTTGTTTACAAGAGAAATATTCTTTACAACCGCGGCGGCGACACCTACCGGCCCATCATGGAAGTGCGCAGCGGACGGTGTAAGACCTGTGACTGTTTCGTCATAAGTAACCGTCGCATCGGGGTTGAGAACGACGGAAGCCGTTCCTGAAGCGCTTGTTGTCACTGGCGGAGTTTCCTGAGTCCCATCGAGTTTCACTGCAAATCCAGCACCAGTCAACATGAGAACCTGACCGCGGATTTCTCCGCCCGGGTTGGCTGTCGTGTGTGCGTTCATGTACAATCTTCCATGCAACAGTTCAACAAGCATCGAATCTGTGAAGGGCTGTGTTGCATCCGTGCTGCTCCAGACACCAGTAGCGGTGCCGTTGACAATTGTCAGGTTCTTCACCACTCCTGCGGCGACTCCCACAGGACCATTGTGGAAATGCGCAGCGGTAGGAGTGAGGCCATTGAACGTGACCGTGTAACTAAGTTGCGTACCGCTTGCGTTGAGGACGCATGCTCCGGTGCCGGTGGCATTGGTTGTCACTGGAGGTGTCTCCTGACTTCCGTCAATCGAGACTGCAAATCCCAAGCCGCCGGCAGGTAGTACCTGCCCACGAATCTCTCCACCTGGGTTCGCAGTTGTGTGAGCATTTGCGTACATCTTGCCTCGCACCAAATCCCGTAGAAGGGCGTCTGTTAAAGGCTGAGTCGCGTCACCCGAAGCCCAAGTTCCGATTGCAGTGTTGTTGACGAGCGTGAAGTTCTTCACGACACCAGCAGCCACACCAGGCAAACCATTGTGGAAATGTGCCGCCGTGGGGGTTAGGCCAGTGACCGTCGCACGAAATGTTACGGTGCCTCCGGGGGCGAGAACAACCCAGACGCTGCCATCTGCAGTCGAGGTCGTTGGCGGCGTCTCCTGGGATCCATCCATTTTTGCATAGAACGGCGCGGGAGCTATCTGCAGAACCTGCCCGCGAATTTCTCCTCCGGGATTGGCTGTCGTATGCGCGTTCACATAGAGCCTTCCACGAAGCAACTCGCTCAGAAGTGAATCAGTGAGAGGTTGTGTTGCGTCCGTGCTGCTCCAGACGCCGGTGGCGGTGTTGTTGACAAACGTGAGGTTCTTCACGACGCCCGCAGCGACGCCGACGGGTCCATTGTGAAAATGAGCGGCCGTAATGGTCAGACCATTAATTGTGATAGTGTACGAGAGTGCGGTCCCTGCCGCGTTGAGAACGAATGCACCGGTCCCTGTGGCAGTTGTCGTCACCGGCGGTGTTTCCTGCACACCGCTCATTTTTGCTGTAAACTGAATTTGCGCGAATCCCATCGAAGTCACGAGCAATGCGATGGTCAAAAAAAGTAGTCGTCGTACCATGAGCACACCCCTCCTACGGTTCAAGTGAAGAGAGCAGTTAATTCAATAGAGAGGGATGTGCAAACCAAGTGCCAGCGGAACTAACGAGAAATCAACGATTTCAGGCCACAATCAGGTGGACAGCAAGGGTAAATGGGCAGAGCGCTGAGGAGGGAACGCTACATGGGAGGAAATGTTGGGGAATATAATCCTCACGTCGCCGGCTCGTCCCGGCGATATTTTGCCAGGTCGATTCCGTATTCTTCGATCTTTTTATAAACCGTTTTTCTGTCGAGGTCCATCGACTCAGCGACAACTTTGATGTTTCCCTGGTTTTGTTCAAGCATATGTACCAGGTAATGAGTTTCTGCATCGCCGACGATTTTTTTGATGTACTCCTTGAATGGAGCGGCAACGGAGATCTCGCCGGTCGGAGTGTCGGGAGAAGCTTCAAGATCCGCCCGGCCCGGAATCTCCACCGATCCGACGGTTTCACCTTCGGTCTTGATCAGAGCCCGCCTGATGACGTTTTCCAGCTCGCGGATATTTCCCGGCCAGGCATAGCCCATAAGTGAGGAAATGGCGGATGGAGAAATCGCATTCACCCGCCCGGCCGACAGGCCACTGTGCTTCTGGAGAAAATGTTGTGCCAACAACGGCACATCATCCAACCGCTGTCTGAGGCTTGGAAGATGGATTGGAAACACGTTCAGGCGGTAGAACAAATCCTCGCGAAACTGCCCTGTCTTTGTCAAGTCCTGAAGATTTTTGTTTGTCGCTGCGATGACACGCAGATCGACGGGAATCGGTTTGTTGCTCCCGACCCGTTCAATTTCCTTTTCCTGAAGCACGCGCAGGAGCTTGGTCTGCAGATGGACCGGAATGTCGCCAATCTCGTCAAGGAACACCGTTCCGCCGTTGGCGTCCTCGAACTTCCCTATGCGCGATCGCTGCGCCCCCGTGAAAGCCCCTTTCTCGTGGCCAAAGAGCTCGCTTTCCAACAATGATTCATTGAGGGCAGAGCACGTAATGACGACGAACGGCTTCGCCTTCCTGGAGCTGTTGTAGTGAATGGCTTTGGCGAGCATCTCCTTCCCCGTTCCGGTTTCGCCGAGGATGAGGACCGTCGCATCAGTGTCGGCCACTTGCCGGACAAGCTTGAACACCTTCTTCATGGAGTCACTCTGACTGATGATGTTCGCGAAGCTGTAGGTGCCGCGAAGCTCCTCACGCAATTGACGCAATTCCCGATCTTTCTTCCTCGCCTCAAGGACCCGCCGTATCTTGATCAGGAGTTCGTCGTTGTCGCACGGTTTGGTGATGTAATCATATGCCCCATGCCGGATGGCTTCAACAGCCGTCCGAACCGATCCATAACCCGTGATCATCATAACGGGCATTTCAGGCGCTCTCGCTTTGATCCATTCCAGCAACTCAATCCCATTCATCCCTTCCATCACGAGATCCGTGAGCACGAGATCAAACTTGTCGGGAGTGAACACCTGTTGCGCTTCTTTCGCCGTGGACGCAACGTGCGCGGTGAATCCATGATCCTGAAGGAGCGCCACGGTGGCAATCCTGAAAGCGTTATCGTCATCGACAACCAAAATATGTTCATTCATTGCTGACTCACACTGGAGTTGATAGTTCTTCCATCACGTGCACGGGAAGAGAAACGACAAAGGTCGATCCCTCCCCCGGTGTACTGGTTACTTTGATGTTCCCGCGGTGCTGGCTGATGATCCCATAGCTCACAGAGAGTCCGAGACCGACACCACTGACTTTGCTTTTCGTCGTAAAGAAGGCGTCAAAAATCTTGTCGAGATTTTCTTTTGGAATCCCAACGCCGGAATCGCCGATTGAGATCTTGACGAACCCATTGTCGCCTGCTGTCTGTATCTGTATGATTCCTCCATCCGGCATAGCATCCCGCGCGTTGAGAACGAGGTTGAGAAACACCTGCTTGAGCTTGTCAGCTGATCCCCGTACAACGGGGAGTTTCTCCCCAAGATCCAGGCTCACCTCAATTCTGTTGGTTCGCAGCTCATCACCGAATGATTGGACAACCTCTTTCAAAAGTCCGTTCAGGTCGACGGGCTTTGCCTCCTCGGCCACAAATGAGGTCCTGTAGAAATCCAGTAGCTGGCGTGTCAATTTGGACATGCGTGTGACTTCTTCATATGCAACCTCGATGAGCTCGCGCCCCTGCATATCCTGTGGGAATCTTCCCAGGCTGGTTTTCAGGCAGCTCTGGATGTTGTGAATCGGATTATTGATTTCATGTGCAAGCTGCGCCGTCAGCTTCCCTGTTGCCGCGAGCCGCTCGCTCTTGACGAGTTCCTCCTGTGCTTCCTGAAGCTTCTGAAGCGTCTCATCCAGGTCCCGGTTGCGCCCTATCAAGTCTTGATTCAGCCGGCCCAGCTCGCTGATTTTTTCTTTCATCGACCTGCTCATATCGCCAAACCGCTGAGCCAAGAAGCTCACCTCGTCCCTCCCATTCACAGCAATGATATAGTCATAATTCCCCTTGCTGACCTCCGTCGTCCCCTGAACAAGTGCATTGATGGGACGCGTCATACCAACGGAAATGGCATGACCGATGAGCGTCGTGAGGGCCAGAAAGATCAGGGAAATAAGTCCAAACGTTCCAAGGATCGGATTGAGGGATCGGGAAAGCTCACGATCCGTGGATTTGATGATGAGGTACTTGATCGGGAGGGCTGTGGATTCTTGCTTGTTGAGCTGGAAAGCAGTGCCCAGAAAGACATCGTTCGCCGTCTTCAGTTTATAAATGCTCTCGGAATTACGCGATGCGGGTTCAGCAAGGATCCCTGAACTTGTGATCGATCCCATCAGTCCCTCATGGTCCGAGAAACTGATCGTCGAAAGAACCACATTCCGGTCATTGGTGAGTACGATCTCGCTGTTGTTCGTCCATTGCTTTAGTCTCGCCAGCTCGTCGCCGGTGATCGCAAAGCCGAGCGTCAGCGTTCCGACCACTTCCCGATCGACGAGCAGTGGGACAGAAGAAACGCGAAAAACTTTTTCCCCCAACGACCATACATCCGCGCTTGAAATGGAGCGGAGAGCCTGCTGAACGGACGCACGTCCCGCAACGTCCCCCTCCAGACGTTGTCCGAATACAAGCTGAACCAGCGATTTGCCGTGCCTGTCTGTGAGCACAAGCAGGTCACTGACCGTCGTTTGATTCAGTTCCTGTGAGAGCTGGTAAGCGGTTTTCGGATCCTGGAGTTCTACAACGGCGCGAAGACGTGGAGATTCAGCGATGACCTGACAGCCCCTTGAGAGAATTTCCGCTTCCAGCCCCACAATGCCATCGAGCGTGGAGCGGTTGCTGCGGAGCTGCTCGGTGAACGCATCCTCGATCCTGCTGCGCGTCCAGTAGTTGATGATGAAGAACGTAATCACCAGCAGGCTGAGCACTACGCCCCAGATGGAAAGGAGTATTTTGAAACGAAATTTCATCTATCAGAATCTCTGGACAACTGCGGTATTAAGAGATGACTGGAGGTAAACTCGAAATCCGAATATCGAAATCCTAAAAGAAATCCGAAATCCGAATATCGAAACCCGAAGGAAATCCTAAGCCTTAATCTCAAAAAGTATCAATACCTTGTGTTTCGAGTTTCGTGCTTAGAGTTTCCTTAGGGTTTCGGATTTCGAATTTAGGATTTTCAATTGCAGTTGATTACCCTGGAGATTTGAAGCCTCTCATGGAGTTAGAACGCGACTGCCAATTGAAGGACGGTAAGATTGTCTCGCGTGCCTGTCACTTCCGGTGTTCGGGTCTCGCGGCGCACTATCTTGAGAATCGTATTGCGATCGAGATGATATCCGATTCCTGCCTCGACCTCAAAGACATTGTTATCCCATCGCAGAGAAGCGTCTCCGATGGTGAGCTTGGAGAAGAGGAGTCCGCCGACACGAGCAGCCGTGAAGAATCGAGGGAACCACGTGTATTTGGCTTCGGCGTTGTAGCCGATGACGGAGAGCTTTGTATCTTCATTCTCGAAGGGAACTGTCCACTGGCTGTACACCGCTTCCCCGTTCAGGAGAAAACGGTCCCTGCTGAATTCGAGATCCGCCTCCCCGATGAGTTGTTGGTAATGAGTACTCGACACATCCCGCGGCAACGGCTTTCCTCCGTCGGCAAGATACGCCCCCATCGCAGCTGAGGCCCCGAACGTCAGTCCCATCATCGGAGTATAGGCAAGGCGGACAATCTTGTTGAAATCCGAATTCTGGTTCAGCTGATGATAACCCGTTGAGCTAATCGTTCCGTTCGAACCGGCAACGGCATAGTGAAGCGGGCCAAGATCACCATAGACCATGGCACCGATATCATAAATGCCGTAGTCAAGGAGGCGCATCCCAACCCCCTTGCCCCTGTTGTTCATGACATCCAGTCGTGCTGTCACTTGATTTGTAAGCGACATTCGATACTCATAGATCAGGGGGAGACCGTACAGAAAATCCTTCGACGGGAATCGGCGTTCGGCGAGGTTGCCAAAAGGCATGTCGAACTTCCCCATCTGCATGTTGAAGCCAAGCCCGGCAAAATCGGTGATTCGAATGGCAGCGTAATCGACGCTGAACGGCTCTTCTTCATATGACCGCGTGTTGGCAAGAACGAAGACGTTGTCGGTGACCTTCGCATCGACAAAGAGGTCGAACCGCCATCCGAATGTGGCAGCTCCCCTGTTCACGACACGCTGGTTCTGCGAGCGGGAACTCTTCAGCCCGTACGCAGAAGCTTCTCCGCTCAACTGCACCTGTGAAAAGACCGGAGCACAGAAGGTCATCACGAACGCGAGGGACACCAGGATGTTCTTCATAGTCAGATCTCAATAGGTGAAAGTAACATTGACAGCATCTCCTCCTTTGACCGTCACACTCTGGCTTCCGGCGAGTTCCCGTCCGCACCAGAACTTGACCGTATAGGTCCCGGCAGGAACGTTCTTGATCACAAACGAACCCTGCTCATCAGGGACGGCAAAGTACGGATTCTCAAGTATCAGGATGGTGGCGTTCATGTGTGAATGAATATCGCAATAAACCCGAACGACTCCCGGCTTGTCGAACCGGACAGATTTCATCGTACCTGTCGGATACCGGCCGAGATCGAACTCTTTTGGCTGCGAGTAGGAGAAGACGTTGTGGAAGAGGTTGTCGCGATTCGGGAAATCCACTGTCGTCCCCACAAGTATCGGCAACACCTGTGGATGAAATGCCAGGTCTCTCTGATCGAGAATCGGATGTGCGGCCGGGGGAGTAAAGGCCTGAGGATTTACCGATTCACTCTCAAGATAGACAACAACTCTCTCTGACAGCTTGTAAGGGGTTTGCGCAGGAGAAGTGTTCTCTGATCCTGTGAGTGCCGGTCGATGAGTGCTATAACGGTCAATCATGGGGGTCTTCTGGGCGTCGGCGTCAGCCCTGGCAATGGTGACTTTCCCGCGAACTTCCCCCTGCTTCTTCGACTCCTGAGCCAGTACCTGATCGCCAAAGGCCAGCGCACCCGCGAGAAGCAGAAACCCGAGCAGGGCTCTTCTTCCCGACTGTTGAGGATCTAGCATAGGCTTGGTCTCCGTGTGCGGCTGAATTACAATTAACGAAATTTGGAATCATAATCAAACGAGTGATCAGTTGACTTCCTGTGACACGAAACAAGAAAGCCCGCACCAACCGTGTCGATGCGGGCTTGTGTTTACTCAATGGCTGTGGTTCAGACCGCTTGTTTTGCCTCGGGGACGCAGAACCGGTCGAACGCATGGGCGATTGTGGCCGCAACCTGGTCCGATGTATGACCCTCAATCTGATATCGATGAATCATATGAACGAACTTCCCATCGCGCATGATGGCGAACGACGGGGATGACGGCGGTTGATCGGTGAAGTACTCCCGTGCTCGTGTTGTCGCCTCCTTATCCTGACCGGCAAACACTGTGACGAGTTTATCCGGGACGACAGAATTCTGAAGGGCCTTTGCCAAGGCCGGGCGAGCCGCGCCGGCTGCACATCCGCATGTCGAGTTCACGACAACGAGTGTCGTTCCTTTCGCGTTCGGAAGCACAGCGTCGACATCTGCCGCACTTCTCAGTTCCTGTGCCCCAAGCCGTGTAATTTCATCTCGCATCTGCTGTATCAAAATGTCGTACATATCTATGCTCCTTGTGAATAAGAATCAGTCTAGTATTCGTTACTGATGCAGCAATAATAACAAACATGGGGCAAAATGGTTCCCAGCCCCCGAAGGTGCCACGCACTTTATAAGAGTCATCGGGGAGGTGCTTGGCACCTACTGAGTTCAAGAAGACTTCATAATTCATTATTCGATATTGGACATTGGACATTGCCGTGAACAACTATTTTCACCTTGGAATATCTGCGCCGAAGGCGCATCCGCCTTTGGCGGACAATTTCGAACGCCCAATATCCAATCATGAAGTTTGGAAGATTAGGAACGCGGCGGCTTGAAACCCCGGTACGTGTCGTAGCGGGAATCGTAGAAGACGAGCTGGAAAGTGCTGTCTCTCAGTGTACCGCCGGATGGATACAGATAGAACTGTTCGATCGTGTCGGTTGGTTTGGAGGAAGGCTTGTGATGCTCGGAATAAAACCGGACGACAAAGTACCCGTTCCGGTACTCTGCTGTCTTGATTTGCTCGAGGAGGTTTTCGTGAGTGAAGAGCTGAAGGTCCCGCTCAGCCATGAGGCTTACTGTTCCGGTCCCTGTACATATTCGTTGCGGCGGATGAGCATCAGGATTGCCGAATGGGGAACGATCAGATACTTGTGTTCGTCGTATTCGATCTCAATGCCGGAGTCGCGGAGAAACACGGCGAAGTCTCCCTCCTCAGCCTGCAGGGGCAGATATTTGATCGGGTCTTTGGGAGAGGTCGACCATTGTTCCTGGTCGAGGTAATGGGGATTGGGCACAGCGTAACCCGGACCAACCTGGACAACAACACCGCTGTTGACTTTTTCCTTCTCCTTGACTCCAGGAGGCAAATACAGTCCGTGGTTAGTGCGTTCGGCATCAGCATCAGGTGCGATGAGTACCTTGTCGCCGACAAGAATTATCGTCTTTCGTGTTCTGATTTCCATCTCACACCACGGACCAGGCAAGCATCGCCTACGGTCAATCCCTTCTACCTTCTACAATCCACCTTCTTACTTGTTTAGTCGGAACGGCCCGACTACGTCCCAAGAAACAGACTTCGTCGGGCTAGACAATTTCTTGTCGGAACGGCGGGATTTGAACCCGCGACCCCTTGCACCCCAAGCAAGTGCGCTACCGGGCTGCGCTACGTTCCGAGTTGTTTCCGGTTTTTCAGAGGTACAATACCTCAAAAATTGCTGGTTTTGATGGCATCTTGTTACCACCGAAATGCCCCTCTTACTGCTAACCTAACTGGAAGTCAAAGAATTGTGGCCTTGCTGCTACCACTTGGTTACCACATATCTGGGTCGTTTTGAATATACTAAAAATGTCGTCCGTCTGCAATCTTGAAAATCCCGCCCACCTCGTTGCCGTGAACTCTGAGGAGTCTGAATGACGTCTTCAGTGAGAATCGTCGTAGAGAGACAGAATCGGGTAGACCGCGTTGTAGTGCTTTTGTATAAACATCGGGGCTTTCTTCCGGACCAGCCGTTCTCCCACTCTGTCGACAATAGGCGTAAGCATCCGCTCGGTTTCGCAGAGGACGGGAGAAACAACGTTTATTTCTCCTGTCGTTTGAATGTTCAGGCAACTGCACCGATTCCTGCACCTCGGTTGAATGGAACATTCAGCACATGTTGCTGGCTCTGTTGACAACTCGTGCAGATGATTACGCTTCGCGAAGTCAATGCCGCTCTCCACGTCGCCAATCCTATACTCCTCGCGACCGACAAATTGAACACACGGATAAATCGAACCGTCCGGGCCGACAGAGATTTGTCTCATCCCCAAATGGCACTTGTCGCACGTGCCATCTTCGTTCTTGATATGTGACGCAAGCTTGGTCTCAAAGGGACTGAAATAGAACTTGCGTTGGTCCAGCGTCATCCCCTCATACAGCTTCGCCAGCAGAGTATACTGCCGCCGCAGCGTTCGAAGCGAACCTTCTGTCCAGTTGCCGGCATAATTGAGTGACGCCACAATGTATCGAACTCCTTTGGCGAATAGATATCGTACAGACTCGTAGTAGCAATCAACCGTTTCGTGCGTAACAACCAGATAACAACTGGCATAAGGCTGATATTTCAGGAGGAGCTCGAGCTTTGAGTCGACGATATCGAATGAGCCTGCCCCAGAGGGGAAGCGCCTGTGGTAATCGTGGGCGTCTCTTGTTCCGTCACAACTCAGTGCAACAGAGAGGCGTACCTCCCGGCAATAGTCGAGAAACTCTTCGTCGAGAAGGGTGCCATTGGTAGTCACCTTAAAATGGCTGTGCCCACCATCCCGTTTTTCGAGTTCATGGCAATAGCTGATGGCTGACCGAATCAGGTCCTTTCTCATCAGCGGTTCACCGCCGAAGAAGATAATCCCGGCATTCAACGGGGCAATCTTGCGGCAATACTCCACGGATTTACGCGCGATGTCCTCGGTCATATCTTGTCTGCGCACCGGCGGCGCATAGCAGTAGCCGCAATTCAGATTGCACCCGGTGGTAAGATGAAGGGTTACGTGCATGACAGCAATCTCGAGTTATCGTTTTTCCTGCTTGTATTCCCCGTTTTCGTAGATCACCTTCCTCACCCCGCCCTTGAAGTGGTATGTCCACTCGCCATCCATTTTACCGTTCTTGTACTCTCCCTCGGACACTTTTCTCCCGTCGGTGTCCCATTCAACGCTTTTCCCATGCCTGACGCCGTCCTTGTACTGATACTCCCTCAGCATGCCATTCTTCATTCGTTCATACCTGTACCATTCTTTCCATGCACCATTGGCTTTGTTCGCAACGTAGGTGCCTTCACGGACGACTTCGCCGGAAGGATCGTATTCATACCAGTATCCTTCTCGCTTACCGAGCCCATAGTTCCCATCAGCCTCGAGTAAACCATCCTCGAACCATTCCAAGTAGCGTCCCTCTTTCAAATCGTTGCGCATTGTCACCCGAGACTTCTCGCGGCCATTCTCATGAAACTCCGTCGAAAGCCCATGTTCTTTGTTGCCAACCAGGGTTTCTTCTGATTTGAGATTTCCATCTTCATGCCACGTGAGCACAATACGCGGTTCGTTCGTTCTTCCGACGGATGCCCCCTCCCATTTGTCGGAAGCTTCCATGTGCACACCATTCTTGTATTCCTTGACGACCTTCTGCGGACCCTCCATGCTGTAGAACGTCCATGTCCCTTCCCGTTTCCCATCCACGTAATTCCCGTCCATCTGTTTTTTGCCGTTGCTGAACCAGAACGTCCACTTCCCGGTTCTTCGATGACCGCTGTATGCTCCGTCCGAGAAGATTGCTCCATTGTCGTGCCATTCGATCCAGCGTCCCTCCTTCAGCCCTTTGGTAAACGACCCCTCAGTCGTCTTGTTTCCCTGATAGGACCAGAAACTCCACATTCCCTCCTCATTACCTTCGTGAAATTTCCCTTCTGATTTCTTTCTGCCATTGGAATACCACTCTGTGCTCTTACCATTTTTCCAATTGCTGTAATAGCATTCCGATGACTCCTGGCCATTGTAATACCATTCAACCCAGAGTCCGGATTTCATATCGTGATCGTATGTTCCTTCGAAATCTCTCGCTCCGTTTTCATACCATGAAATCCAGTGCCCCTCCATTTCGCCGTGAACATATTTGCTCGCAAGCTTTACCTTATCATTATCATACCATTCAAGAACATTGCCGTTCAGTGTATCGTTGGTGAATTCTCTTTCGCTTTTCTTTCCGCCATTCTCATACCATTCAGTCCATTTCCCTGAACGGAGGTTGTTCGTAAAGCCCTTTTCGGAGGCTTTTGTTCCGTTTTCGTACCACTCAGTCCAGGTCCCTTCAGCTTTTCCGCGGACGTACGAATATTGAACGTGCTGTTTCCCATTCGAGTAGTGTTCAAGCCACTCGCCGTCAGGGACATCGTCAAGAAAATTTGCTTGTAACCTCGGCGTTCCGTTCTCGTACCATTCTGCATACGTTCCATGGAGTAAGCCGTGACGGTAGTTCTTTTCCCAGTATTTTCTGCCGTTCCCATGGAACCGAACCTGCTGCCCCTCGGGGAGACCCTGGTCATAGCGTTCCGTATGATTCGGGGTGCCATCTTCGCGGAAGTACTGCCATGCCCCCTCTTTCTTGTCGTTCTTGTATTGGCCGATCACCTGGGACTGATTCGAACCGTAGAAATAGGAAACGTACTTTCCATCCTTCTTGCCGGCTCTATAGTTGAATTCCTCGCTTCTCCTGTCCCGGTGATCATAGGTAATCCATACACCATCCTTCAGCCCGTTTTTGTAGTCTCCTTCTGACCTATCGCTACTGAGATCCTCATATTCAACCCAGTGCCCGATCTTTGTATCGTGATCAAACACTCCTTCGCATCTCTTGCGTCCATCGTAGCACACCCACTGCCCGACTCGTTTTCCCTTCTCATAGGTTCCCTTAGTCCATTCGCCCAACACGCTTTCCTGAGTCCAGACTCCCTCTCTCAGATCATTGTTAAATGCAACATTCGAAATCGTCCTGTCCATGTAATCAAATATCGTCCATGTCCCTTCTTTCTTCCCGAGTCGGTATTTCCCTTTAGCCTTCGCTCCATCAATCGTGTCTGTCCAGGAACCTTCTTTCAGGTCATTCACGTATTCACCTTCTGCCACAAGCTGAGCATACTGATAGAAGTAGCTCCATGGTCCGGATTTCTTTCCATCGACGTACTTGCCCTTCGATTTGATTTCATCAATGGGATAGTACTCAATCCAGTATCCATGCTTCACACCGTTCTTGTACTCTCCCTCCTCCACTTTGTAGAGCAGTTTGTCCAGGATGGTCCATTTCCCATCTTTCTGACCATTTGCATTAAATCGGTTTTGTGCCTGCAAGCCGTTAAGCGAAAGCACGCAGAACATCAAACACAAAACGCGTATGAGCGATCTCTTTCTCATGCGGGCCTCTCGAAATGAACTCCTGCGCGAACTCTAGCGCTGCTCGAACAGTCCTTCCTTTTTGATCCACTCGATGAAATCAGATACCTGGCGTTTCAGCAAGTCAATCGATCCATTCTTTTCAGCTTGCCGCCAGTTCTCGATTGCGACGCCACGATCTTCCTCAGAGAGCTTGTGGTCACGCAGCATGTCTTCATATGTTGGATTGTTGTTCTCGGTCGGTTCACTGTTTTGGAGGGGATCATAGAAGACCACAACGTTCATCCTTCCATGTTCCTTCATCTTGTTCCTGAGATTCTCTGCCGCTTTCACAAGATCGTAGCTTTGGACCGATGAAGCTTCGTACTCACCTCCGAACTTGTGATAGTCGTCCGCAGTTACAATCTCATACGCTAGATTGTACTTTGTGGAATATCCGTCAAGGGTAATGGGCACGGCCGCACCTTTGAAGTGTCCGTAGTCCTTTTGGAACGCGACATCCTCAAGCGTAACATTCTTCTTGTCGAAGACAACGTGCTCTTTCATCAGCTCTTCTTCGATGATCTGCCGCGCTTCGGCCTCACTCAGGAATACAGGAGGATTCATAACGACGCAACCAGTTGAGCCTCGACCGTCGCCGTGCACAAAGATCGGGGCAATAGAAGGCAGTTCTTGCCGGCGGGCATCTTGTTGGACGGGGGTGCTTTCACGACTCCCCCGGTCACCTTTCACCATTGCTGGTCTCTCACCTGCGACGTTTGCACTCTGAGCATCAGTGTGTTCGGGACCGAGAAGATACACCGCGAGCATGGTAACAAGGATCTGATTCCCCTTCCATCGTGTTGGCACACATTCGCTGAGGTACGATGGATTCGAGAGCATAGATTCTCTGGTGGGATAGCCCGGGTCTTTGTAGTGTTTGACAGGTTTGATCTTCATGCGAGTCCTCCTGACTTGAGGATGTATTCGGGATTGAGATATCAGATCAAATGATTTGAACACCAAGCTTCTCACCACCCCGCTTGAACTCCTCCAAGTAAAACTCACTCATGATACCTTCAGAATTCTCATTGCCGTTGGAAGGTTATTCAAGCGACGTGCAAGATAGGTTTTCATCCCGGCGATCCGCAATGGCTCAATGGCAGCAGAAGCCTCCGAAAGGTGCTTTTCGACCTCGGCAGAGATCTGCTCCATCACTGCGACCAGGCGAAGATTATTCAAGAGCACATTCGCCCTCAATCGTGCAGGCATCTGTTTGCCGGAGCGACGTAAGAGGTTCGCTACATAGTTGTATCGCTTCTGTAGCAGATCCTCATCGAGGTCACGGAGGTCATCCATGATTTGTCCCGCCTTCGCCATTTCATCACAGAAGTGAGAGACATGCCTGTAGGTGCGTTGTCGATTCGCCACTGCGCACAGTGCAACTGAACCAACTTTCAGGATTGAGCTCACACGAGCATATCCCTCGAGAAGTTCGTCCGACCGTGAAGCCGGGAAACGCTGCTTCGCGTCCACTTCTACGATGGATTGCGTGGTGCAAATGAGGATCTTGCGATATTCCTTCCAGAACCAGGATCGGAGGGGGAAGTACTTTGCGAAGATGCGATCGGCTTCAAGGAGGCATTGATCAGACGCATAGATCAACGCCGGATCACTCGCTTGACCGTCGAAGACGTCGTCCTGAAAGCGAATGAAGAGGTAGAGACAATATTGTCCCCACTGGATGTCGCTTAGAAATCCATGCGGTATCAGCGGCTGCCGGATCTCACGGCGAAACTTGTCGAAGAGCGCTGTCGGGAGAATTTTCCAGTACGGCAACCGCAACCAGGAAGCAACCCGCGATTTCTTTCTGCGATGACGCCGATTGAGTTCTCTGAAATACGATTCGAAACAACCGCGTATCGCCGCGGGCTGCCTGGCGAGAAACCTCTCGCGACTTCTTCTCGTTGCCGGGATTCTCATCAATCCTCATACAACAGTATCGTCCCAATGACAGTTCTCGTCCTCTGGTCCCTTCTCTCCCCCTCGTCCAGCCTTACGTTTTGCTTCATCTCGTCGTTGTCGTTCGGCGACCTTCGATTCTTCCCAACCCAACTTCTTTCCCAGCCAAAGTTTTGCAGCATCGGTCATTTTCTCGTTGCCGAGTTTCTGCTTCAGAGATTTGCAGTCTTTCTCTGAAAGAACCAGATTCTTCTTGAGCAGTATTTTTTCAAGATCGTCTTTCCCCTTGATGAGGATATCGAAGTAGCCAGGGTCTTTCAGACAAACGTTGTACACGTCTTCTATGGTGTTGTACTTGATCGGCTTTTTGGGCGTGACTTGATTGGACATAGGACCCTCCTTTGAGATACACACAAGAACCGTTTTAGCTACTGGTGCAACGTACGTACCCACTTCCGAATTTGCTGCGCATCGTAACCGGTGGAATCCCGCAGTAAGTACTTCTGATAGTGTTCCATTGCCGCCGAACTGTCTCCTTTCTCCCTCGAGATATTTCCAAGTGTCAAGGCTATTGCTTTCGCGCGGGGATTAAGTTGAGCAGCAACCTCAAGCTCGCGCACACCAGAGACTGTGTCGCCGCTTGCAAGCAGGGCGACCCCCAGTTTGTGACGGTATTCGGCATTTGTCTTCTCAAGAGCGACCGCCGACCTGATCAGCGAGCAACCCTCGGGGATCAAACCCGCATCGACGTAGCAGCTTCCAAGTATGAATTCGGTTCTCGAAATAGACGAATCGATGCAAAGAAAGACAAACCTATTCTTCCATCGTTCGGCTTCGACCTTGTCTCCGGTGCGAAGAGCTATTGCGTTCAGCCAGCCGCAGATCAGCGGGGAAACCGAGACCGTGTCGAGTCCTTTCCAGACGAGAAGCGCTTCCTTCGCGGCCTCATAGTTCCGCTCATCCAGGTAATACTTCACAGCTCTCGCATAGAGGGGCTGGTATTCCCAATGGGTATCAATACAGTACTTGTACGCCGCAAGCACATTGACTGTATCGTGCATCTCCTCGTACGTTGCACCGAGATTCTCCAGCAGCACGCGGTTTCCCGGATCAAACGTGAGGGCTTTCTGCAGGCAGCGTATCTGGTCGCCATAGCTGTCCTGGAAAAATGCTTCCGTCCAGTCGATCATCGCACGCCCGAAATCGTCTACCGAGGATCTGACGCTTTGCAGATACAGGAGATTCTTTTTCCCCTCTTCGGGATCATACCTTTTATAGTAAGAGGCGAGCCAGATTCTCGGGGAGACAAATGTCGAATCAATTTGAACAGCTTCCCGAAGAGCACTGTTTGCCGCGCGGCGGTCACCCAAACAGTAGAAATTGTATGCATCGTCGAGTCTCGCAACAGCCGCCCAGTTGTTCGGTCGGTTCCGGTTCCAAATTCCCATCTCCGGTTTGATATCGAGAACCTTTGTTCGCAGATACGCCAGCACTTGTCTGGAGAGGGTCTGCACAACGGCTTCGAGTTGAGCTCCGGACTGCAGGTGCCCAGGGAACACCTCAACACGCTGATAGTCATTCCCCTTGAGCAGGTTTGCCTCAATAGTGACTCCACCCGCTGGCGAGCTTGTAATGCTTCCATCGACCACATATTCGTACTCATGCTGGCGCAAGAACCTGAACAACTCGTCTGTCCTTGGAGGGTTGTCCTGTGCAAATTGCTGTACGACGCTGGCGTTCAGATGAAGCCGATCTTCCACGGTGATATGGTGGACACCCATGAATTCACTTACGAACAGGCGCTGGATCTCGGGCTTGAATGCATGGATGGCTGTGTCCTTCGTCTCGTCCACGAACAACAGAACTGCCAGGCGCACGTTCTTCGGAACGGGGGGGAAGAACAGATCCCGGGCAAGGTAGAGTCCGAGGCCCGCTGCAACGACCACGCAGGCCGCAAAAGCTATCACGCGTCCTTTGCGCCTGATGCTTGTAAGCGATTGATGAGCGTCAGCGTGCCTCCCAAGCGTCAGCAGGATTTCATCCATCGACTGAGGGCGCTTTGCCTTCTCTTTCTCCAGACAGTGCATCACAAGATCAGAGAGGGCTTTTGGTACACCGGGCTGAACCGTTGACACCGGCACCGGTTCGTCGGTCATAATTCGGTACATCACGCTTTCATCGAACTCTGCATCGAAAGGATGAACGCCCGTCAACATTTGATACAGCAATATGCCAAAGGACCAGATGTCCGTCCGGGCATCAATCGCTTCTCCCCTCAATTGCTCTGGCGACATGTACAGCGTCGTACCAGCTCTTCTTCCCTCCCGCGTGACGAACGGAGAGCGAAGGAACTTTGCCAATCCGAAATCGAGGATCTTGACGACACCGTCATTCGTCACGAGGATGTTCGCAGGCTTGATGTCCCTGTGTACAATTTCCTTCCCATGTGCACGAGCAAGACCTTCAGCGATTTGTGCGGCGATCCTGACAACATCATCTGGTGGGATCGGACCACCTGCTATCTTCTTCTTGAGCGTTTCGCCTTCGTAAAGATCCATGACCATGAAAATCTGACCGTCGTCGGTCTCGTCGATATCATGGACTGTACAAATGTTGTTGTGTTGCAGCGCGGACGCCGCCTGCGCCTCACGGATGAAACGCTCCTCGGCATCTTTGTCGGCGGTGAGTTCAGGAGGAAGGAACTTCAGTGCGACAAAACGTTTGAGCTTGGTGTCTTCGGCCTTGTAGACAACACCCATGC
The DNA here is from genome assembly GCA_049522195.1 of Bacteroidota bacterium. GTDB lineage: Bacteria > Bacteroidota > Ignavibacteria > UBA10030 > UBA10030 > UBA9647. Next base: position 9,164 of record JBEKOB010000017.1, on the reverse strand, counting down.
CTCCGCCGCCAAGCTTTTCGAGGATCTTGTAATGGGAGAAAGTGGTGCCCAGCATGTAAGCTACCCCAGGAGGAATAGCATCGTGTGGACCAATTAGGCGTTTCCCTTTTCGGGGCGGAGGGGGAAAGCAGGTGGCGCCTCGAAATGGATGGTGCTAACATAGCGAAACACGGAGGAAATATCAAATTGGGTAGGTGCCGGGAATTCGAATGCCGTTTTCCAGAATTGTTTGAAAACATTGGGCTTTTTCATCTCCTCAGCACATTGCGGGGGTGATGATCGCAAAAGAGCCGCGCCAATCAAGTCTCGGCACTCACTGAATCATCCAGCAACGTGCGAAAGGAATTCTCACTATTGTCTCCTTCTTGCTGCGTCGTGGATCGAACACCCGAAAGGATTCCGAACGCGAATCCGGTATCGGCAATGTCCGTCGTTGAAGAATCCTTCCCTCTTTCGTACTATGCATCGGTGTTCTCTGATCACCCCATCACCTGAAATGGACTACCATGAAAAAAGCTCTCATTATCTTCCTGTTGGCCTGGCCGTGCATTCTCTACTCTCAATCGTCTCCGTTTGCCGACATTGAGATCGTCGAAAGCGCGCCCACCGGCACCTCCCTGGACAACTCCGATATCCGCAACGCCCATGAAGTGTGGCTGGAGATGATCGGACGCGCACATCAAACGCTCGACATCGAACAGTTTTACATTTCCAACGAGCCGGGAAAACTTCTTGAAGATATCCTTGCGGCAATCTATAAGGCTGCCGACCGTGGCGTAAAAGTACGGGTCATTGTCGATGCCAGAATGTACAAGACATATCCTGGAAGCGTCGATAGTCTGGCACAATATCACAACATCGAAACCCGACGCATCGACTTTGGTGCTGCTGGCGGAGGCATTCAACACTCCAAGTACTTTATTGTCGATGGGAAAGAAGTCTTCATGGGAAGCCAGAATTTCGATTGGCGGGCGCTGGAACATATCCACGAGCTCGGGCTCCGCATCCATGATATCAGAATTGCAGGTGCATTTTCAAATATCTTTCAGCTCGACTGGCACATCGCGTCCATGACTTCAGAACAACTGAAATCGTTCAAGGTACCATACACGAGCTTTGGATCTCCGGTTCGATTTGTCGGGCAAGCCGGAGCAGTTGCCGTGGTACTCCCCACCTACAGCCCCATTGGCTGGATACCGGATTCGACTCGCTGGGATGAGCGTGCCATCGTCGAGCTGATCAACGGCTCGCAGAAAACTCTGACATTACAGTTTCTTTCCTACTCTCCCCTTGAACGTCGGGGCGGCGCGTACACCGCGATTGACAACGCGATCCGCAACGCGGGAAAGCGCGGCGTCAAGGTTCGGATGATCGTTTCCGATTGGGAGAAAGGCTCACCGGCCGTGCGCTCGCTCAAGGAATTGAGCGTCATTCCAAACATCGAAGTTGCATTCACCTCTATTCCGGAATGGTGCGGCGGCTATATCTCGTTCGCCCGCGTGGAACACTGCAAGTTCATCGTTGCAGACGCTGAGAAGTTTTGGCTCGGAACGAGCAACTGTGAGAAGAGCTATTTTTATGCGACGCGGAATCTTGGCGTCGTTTGCACAAGCACTCACCTCGCAGGAATTCTCGCCAGGATTTTCCAGAAGAGCTGGGACAGTCCCTACAAGGAGTTGATTACGGAGAAGGGGGAATATGCACCGCGAGAACACGGGGAGAAGAAGTGAAGGACGGCTTGATTTGGATGAAGGAAGGATTAGTTCTAAAGAGGTAAGACGTAAGACGGGAGACGGTAGGTGCAAGGCGAAAAAAATAAGGTCAACCCCTTGCACCCCAAGCAAGTGAGCTACCGGGCTGCGCTACGTTCCGAATCCGTCTCATCCTGTATGTATTCTTGGGTCACTCCCGATATATGGAAGAAATACCGCGGCCGCAAACTCCCGTTCGTCGTTTCTTTAATACCGTGTCGACTACTTAATCAAAACAAGTTTTTTCGTTTGCACGAGCGATCCGCTCTGCAATCGATAGAAGTACACGCCGCTGGAGAATTGATTTCCATCGAAGACAGATGAGTGCGTTCCGGCTTCAAGTTCACCATCCACAACCGTTGCAATATCGCGCCCAAGCAGGTCTGCCACCGTCAATCGAACATGCGACCGCTGAGGGAGCGTGAACCGTATTGTCGTTGTCGGATTGAATGGATTTGGAAAATTCTGTTGCAGGCTGAAGTCGCTCGGCGTCAAAGTTTCGCGGATCACCCCCACGAATGCCGCCGGCATCAAAACTGTCACGTCAGAAACCTGCACGAATCCCGTGTCAGGTTGGCCCGGCAGCACCGAGATATCACAGAACACCCCTTCCCTCGTCAAGAACATTATTTCTTTTTCACCAGTTGTTGCGTGAAGTAACTTCAGGCGCAGGCACTCGAGTTGTCGGTCAGGTGTTTTCAGCGTACCGTACCCGTCAACGACGATGCTGTCATTGAACGGACCCGTCCTAACAAGTACCACTCCTCCGGTTGAGTTGTAGGTCGTATCGTAGATATTGCCCGAGTATGTATACGCGCTTTGGTACGTTGCGGGGAATCTCAGCGGTTGATAGGGGCGCTTGTGCTTAAACCGATATTGGGGAACCAGCGATGCTTCTCCGGTCGCAAAAACCGTGTCGCCTGACAAAAGAAAGACGGGATTTTGTTCAATTGAATCTCGCGAGTTTCCAAAAGTGACTGCTGTTCCAGGATATCGTGCGGCCAAAATAGGGATACTGCTGATGGAGTAGGTGTTGGTGCTTCGTGCGGGGAGTAATTTTACAAGGGAGTAATCATAGATGATCGGCCCCCCTTTCTTTCCAATGCTCACAGTGTTGAATGAAGGATCGAGATGACGATAGTACTGCGTTTGTCCGGGGGCGAATATACTGTAAAACTGGGAAACGGTCACCGTTATTTGAGCGTTGGAAATTGACACGATGAGCAAAGTAAGGATCAAAACACTTATGACTGAAAAAAGTCTTTCGGTGCAACTCTTGGTTCTCATGTTTTACCTCAAGATTTATTGAACGTCGGAAGGGGACTGTAGAAGCGGAATCAGGTAGATCGAAGCGCTCAGGATGACTCCGCATCCCCACACAGTATTCCTGATCACTCGCTGCTGTTGTCTGTTTTCTGCCTACTGCTTGCAGTTTACTCCTTTCCCTCCGAATTCCAAATAGAGCTTGTTCTCAAACCTCTTGACACGTTCCAGGATGGCTGCCGTCTGTTCAGCAAGATATTTTTCGCTGTCAAAACCTATGTGCGCGGACATAGTGGTCCTGACTGTCGGATGTGTGGTTGAAAGGTTTCTCGGCATGATGACGACGGGAAATCAGAATCCCATTCATGGCCTGGAACATCAGGCGAATTTGTGACGAATCGAAATCTAAGTCACCAAATTTCCCCGTGAGGGCCGGGGAACTATCGACATGAGCTGGACGGTGCTGGTGTGTAGCAATGTAGCGAATCCGTGAGGAGAATACAAGATATTCAGGCTGGCAGAGTATCGACAGAAATTTCGTCAGGATACCGGTTTTGTCATCACCGCCAGATGAGCGAGCAAGGGAGTTGTTGTGACCATCTGAGCGATTCATTCGTCACACTTCAATTGATTTTCCGCGGCTGATTCACTATATATAACGCAATCAACTCATCTCGAACTTTCCCCCGGCAACGTCATGAAGAAACTCCTGCTCCCCTTCTCGATCATCGCGGTGATGATGCTCCTCGTCTCGTGTCAGAAAAATGAAATGCGCAAGCCCGATGCCCTCGTGGCCCACATCGATTCCACGGTCAGGCCGGGCGACGATTTCTTCCTGTATGCGAACGGGAAATGGTTCAAGGAGAACCCGATCCCCGCAAGCGAGCAAAGCAACGGGCTCTGGCAGGTCATCCAGGATACAATTAACGCACAGGTGCGCACGATCTGCGAATCGTCTGCGGCATTGATGAATGCTCAGAAAGGAAGCAACAAACAGAAGATCGGCGATTTCTTCTTCAGCGGAATGGACAGCGTTACACTTAATAAGAGCGGCATCGCCGACTTGAAGAACGATTTCGATATGATTGATGGATTGAAGGATGTGAAAGGCGTTGTGAAAGCCGCCGCGTATATTCACACTGTATCCGGCTCGCCGCTGCTTTCCTTCGGCGTCGGGCAGGACGACCGGATCAGCAGCAAGAATGCCGTGTTCATGTTCCAGGGCGGGCTGAGCCTGCCGGACCGAAGGTACTATTTCGACACGGATGCCGGCGCTGTGAAAATCCGCCAGAAGTTCGTCGAACACGTCAACAACATGTTTAAGATCCTCGGCTATGATAATGCCAAGGCAAAGCTGGCCGCGGACAACCTGATGAAGCTCGAGACCGGCCTGGCGAAAGCTGCCCGTAAGCGTGAGGATACGCGTGATCCGATCAAGAACTACAACAAGATGTCATTCAAACAGCTCGCGGCTTCGACCCCCGACCTGGATTGGGGTGTGTTCATGGCAGACGCCGGACTGCAGAACGTCGATACCGTCATCGTTGGGCAGCCGGAGTTCCTCACTGCCCTGAACGGCACTCTGAAGAACGTGCCGCTCGCCGATTGGAAGAATTATCTCAAGTTCCATCTGGTGCGCGGGCTGGCCCGGTACATGGACGACAAAACCTATCTTGAATCGTTCAACTTCTATTCCACAACCCTCCGGGGTGTGAAGGAACCGAAACCGCGATGGAAGCGCGTCGTGGAGCAGACAGATGGCTCGCTCGGCGAGCTCATCGGACAGGTCTATGTCGACGAATATCTGCCGAAAGGAACGAAGGAGAAACTCCAGGAGATTGGGACCGCGATCAGAGAAGCATACGCAGAACGGATCAAAGCGCTCGATTGGATGAGCGCAGCAACGAAGGAAAAGGCGCTCGCGAAGCTCAATGCAATCATCATGAAAGTCGGGTATCCCGACAAATGGAAAGACCTCAGCGCGCTCCAGACCGACCGTTCATCGTATGTCCACAATGTGATGAGCGCGAACAAATGGCGGTTCAATTACATGATTTCGAAGTTCGGCAAACCGGTCGACCGGACCGAATGGGGCATGGAGCCGCAGACGTACAATGCGTACTACAATCCCTCCAACAACGAGATCGTTGTTCCGGGCTGCAATATTATCGTCCCTGGATACGAACGCGTGCTTGCGGATGACGCTCTGTTGTATTCCATCATCGGCGGCTCAACGTTCGGTCATGAGATCACGCACGGATTCGACGATCAGGGAAGTAAATATGATGCGAATGGGAATCTCAACAACTGGTGGACAGCAGAGGACAGTGCAAAGTTCTACGCAAAGACCAAGATGGTCGTGAAGCAATTCAACGACTACATCGCTGTCGATAGCCTCCACATCAACGGAGAGCTGACACAGGGAGAGAACATTGCCGACATCGGCGGGATCATGATGGGATACGATGCATTCCAGAAAACAAAGCAGTACAAGAGCAAAGAAATCATTGCCGGACTGAATCTTGATCAGCGTTTCTTCCTCGGCTATGCGCTCGCATGGATGATCAACGAACGACCGGAGTCGATCGCGAATCAGGTCCGGAGCAACGAGCACTCCCCCGCCAAGTTCCGGGTCATCGGCCCGCTGACTGATATGCCGGAGTTCTATCAGACATTCGGTATCAAAGACGGGGATGCGATGTGGAGGCCGGAGAGTCTGAGAGTGAAGATCTGGTAAAAAGAATAGTGTAGACCTGTGGAAAAGCCTCAGCACTCGCTGGGGCTTTTCTCTGCTCTCGAATGCATTTCTTCAACGTCACTACGAGCAATCGGCTGATGAGGTTCCTGCTCTTCTCAATGTCCGAAGCCAACAATGACTAAGACCATAAGGCCTCTCCTCATCGCTGCACGTGATTTGTCTGTCCACTTCGGAGATCAGGTCGTTTTAAAGACTGCCTCGATCAGCATTCATGAAGATGACAGGATCGGCCTTATCGGAAACAACGGCTCTGGAAAGACTACGCTGCTGAAGATCATCGCCGGTGTGATGGAGCCTGATTCTGGATCGGTTGAACGCCGCCGCGACAGTATCGTGGGGTACCTGTCCCAGGACTTTCAGCTCGATGAAACGAAACCGGTGTACGAGAATATTGTGGAGGGGGCGCACGACGTCATCGACATATTGAGAGAATATGAATCGCTCCCCTACACGTCCGAGCGGCGCCACCTTCTCGAGGAACAGATCCATCATCGGGATGGTTGGAACCTCGAGAACAGGATTCAAACGGCGATGCACTCGTTGAATGTGCCGGAACGAAGTCGCCAGATTCAGACTTTGTCCGGCGGCGAGAAGCGCCGTGTTGCGCTGTGTAAAGCGATTATCTCGCGCCCCGATTTGCTGATCCTCGACGAACCAACAAACCACCTTGACACGCAATCCATTGAGTGGATGGAGCAATTCCTGGCGGACTATCCTGGCGCCTGCCTGTTCGTCACGCACGACAGATATTTCCTGGACTCGATCGCGACCAGAACTGTTGAACTCGCAAACGGAGAATGCTATTCACACGAAGGGAACTACACCGATTTTCTCATCGACAAGGTTGAACGCGAAGTACAGCTCGAAACTGAGGAGAGAAAGCGGAACAGGTTTCTCCGGCGTGAGCTCGATTGGGTCAGGCGCGGGCCGCGGGCCCGACGCACAAAAGCTAAGAGCCGACTGAAGAGCTACTTCGAGGCAGTTGTCACGGATGGGTACGAGGTTGACCCGGAAGTCGAACTCATCCTTCCTCCTGCTCCGCCGTTCGGATCGCGGGTGCTGAATCTGAAAAATCTCGGCATTGAACTGGGTGGAAAACCACTGTTTTCAGGTCTCAATTTCAATTTCGAAAGGCACAGGAAACTTGGAATCATCGGCCGCAACGGACTCGGCAAGACAACTTTGTTGCAGATTATCCTTGGGGAGATTCAGCCAAGCGAAGGACACATCGACGTCGGAGACAAAACGGTTTTCAACTACGTCGATCAGTCTCGTCTGGCATTGAACGACAAGAACACGGTCCTCCAGGAAATTGGCGACGGACGTGAATGGATCATGTTCGGCGAGGAACGCCTCACCGTCTGGAAGTATCTCCGCCGCTTTCTTTTTACGGACGACAGGATCAACACCAAGGTGGAGAAGCTCTCAGGCGGCGAGCGGAGCAGACTCCTGCTTGCCAAGATACTGATGAACGGAGGGAACTTCCTGATCCTTGATGAGCCCACGAATGATCTTGACCTGGCCACGCTCCGCGTTTTGGAAGAAGCGCTGGTTGCATTCGAGGGGTGCGTGATCATCGTGAGTCACGATCGATACTTCCTCAATCGGATCTGCAACGGTATTATGGCATTTGAAGGAGAGGGAAAAATCCACTTCAGCGAAGGGGATTATGATTACTACCTCGAAAAGAGGGAGCTGCGAAGAGCAACGGAAATGCCCCGAGACGTCCCTGCAAAAAAGCCGGACACTTCTGCGAAGCCTCAGACAAAGGGTTTGAAATGGAAGGAAACTCGCGAGCTTGAATCCATTGAACGTGAGATTGTGGACGCGGAAGCAGAAGTAGCGCGTCTTGAAGCAATCTTTTCGGAGCCGGATTTCTATCAGAAACGCGGTGGTGAAGTGGGTCGATTAACGGAAGAGCTCAACGCCGCGAGGGCAAATGTCGATCGGCTTTATACTCGATGGAATGAGCTCGAGGAAATGAAATTCAGGTAGACCTGACAGGTCTGCTAAGTTACGAGCGCACCGCGTCAACAAACGCCAGCACGTTGTCCCACGGCACCTCCGGCTCCAGTATATGAGACGGAGCGATCAACAGTCCCCCCTTCTTCCCCAGCTGCCCTTGAACTTCCTTTACCTTTTTCACGATCTCTTCCTTCGTGCCGTAGGGCATTGTCGTTTGCGTCCCAATGCCTCCCCAGAATGAGATCTTGCCATCATACCGGCGACCAATTTCTTCCAGATCGTTGCATTCCGGCTGGATCGGGTTCACAATATCGACCCCGATGTCGAGGTACTCGGGAATGAAATCCATGACAGCTCCATCGGAGTGCATGAACACAAGGATGTCGCCCTTGACCTGCTTTGCAGCTGAAATGATCCGGCGTGTCCGTTCTTTCAGAAACCTGCGATACAATTCGAGACTGAGCATCGGTCCACTCTGCGTCGCCACATCATCGCCGAGTCTCAGCACATCCACACCGGTCTCGGCATATTTGATTGCTTGCCGGATACGCAGTTCAGTCAACTTCTCGCAAATCGTATGCGCAATGTCTTCATGATGATAGAAGTCTGTGAGCAGGTTCTCCATCCCGCGCATCAGCCATGCAGTTTCGAATATCGTCATATAAAGCTCGCCGGCAACGGCATAGCCACGATCCTGATATGCACGAGTTGTCTCCGCGATCCCCTCGAACCGATAGTCTGCATCCACATCCGGCCAGTCGAATTCGAGAATGTGCTCCATGAGAGTGCAGCCGGCAAGCGGGTGATACCTATATTCCAGGAAATGCTCCATGGACCCATGCACGGATCCATATCCCCACTCATCCCAAATAACTCCGGATGGCAATTCAGCATCAAACCAATGTTTGAAATCTGTTTGTTTCCGCGTCGGATTCAGGTTTACCGAACGGATATCAAAGTCGAAATAGTCGGCGGGATCAAGCAGCGAACCTGTTCGTTCCCGGAACACTTTCATGAGCCCCGGCGTAAAAGCACCCCAACTGATTTCGAAGGGCACTCGGTCAGGCTTTCCGGTGCGACGCATCGCAGTAAGGACTCGTTCGCGAGGAGTCATAGGGAATCAAGCAGTCAAAGACTTAAGAAAATCCGAAATCCGAATATCGAAATACGAAGGAAATCCGAAATGTTGAATATCGATATACTAGAGAAATCCAAAATCCTAATACCGAAATTCGAAAAGTTTTTGTAAACGAAGTTTTGAGCTTCGGGTTTAGAATTTGTTTGTAGTTTCGGATTTCGTACTGCTGAATTCAATGAGGAAGTGCAACGATCCGACGATAGCGTTCGCGAGGGGTGTCGTAATGTAGCACTTTCCTTGGACGATTGTTTAGCCAACGCTCAATGCGTTTGAGTTCTTTGACAGAGAC
>JBEKOB010000016.1:0-59438 GCA_049522195.1 Bacteroidota bacterium | reverse complement strand
TCTAGTCAAATTCAAGTTCAGAAGAATCACCGATGTTGACTCGCTTGTACGCACCGCGTACCACCGCGTTGTTTCCAACAATTGAATCCTCGAGGAGCGCGTCCGAAACCCGACTCCCTTCGCTCACAATCGAATTCCGGATGATTGCATTCTCGACAATTGCATCGTCGGCGATCGTCGCATACGGTCCGAGAACCGAATTCTTGACAGTCGCTTTCGTCGAGACGAAGACCGGCGGCTGAATAACCACGTCTGGTCGGCCAGTTGCCGTCGGCTGTCTGTCCAGCAAGTGCCGGTTTGTTTCGAGCAGAGTCTCCGGTTTACCGCAATCGTACCATCCTTCGATGGCGAAGGTCCTCATTCGCTCGCCGCGCTCAATCATCATTTGCAGGGCATCGGTCAGCTGGAACTCGCCCCGCGTACGAATATTCGCTTTGATCTCGTCACGCAGGCAGTCAACCAGGATATGCGGCTGCCGGACATAGTAGATACCAACCAGGGCCAGTCTGCTTTTCGGTTGATCTGGCTTTTCGACCAACCTGGTGATGAATCCCCCCTCGGTTTCCGCAACGCCGAAGCGCCGTGGGTCCTCGACCTCCTTGACCAAGGACCGACGAGTCGGAATTCATCAACGCCTTCAAATCGACGTCGTAAACCGTATCTCCAAGGATGATCAATATTGGATCACGGGAAAACGTATGTCGGGAGAGGTAAATGGCATGCCCCAGCCCCAACCGTTCTTCTTGCTCGACAAAGTCGACCCGGATCGAGTAGTTCCGCACAACATACTCTTTGATCTTCTCGCCAAGATACCCGATGACAATCGTTGCCTCATCAAACCCGTTTTCGATTAATCGGTCAAGAATATGGCCGACAATGGGTTTGCCCCCGACGTTCAAGAGTACCTTGGGAACGGTATATGTGTGGGGACGTAATCGGCTGCCAACGCCCGCTACGGGGATGATTGCTCGCATGGAAGATTATAAGTACAACAAGTGCTCGTACATCAAAGATAGCAAAGTAATGGGTGAAAGAAAAGAGCTATGTTCTTTCTCACGATGCATCGATGGGGCCAGAACACGTGCGTTGCTTGTGCGTTTCCTTGATTCTCGCAGCGCATTTCAGTATTATGCCTGCAAATCTCGTGCGGCATGAAACCCCTTCGCATATCCTCACGCAAGCAAGAACATGTTGAGCTGACCATAGGTCGGGATGTCTCCTTCCAGACGAAGACACCCGGCTTTGAGCGTTGGGAGTTTCAACACAATGCCCTCCCGGAGCTTGATTTTTCCGAAGTCGATCCGTCGACGAAATTCCTGGGCAAGCGGCTCTCGCTGCCGTTTTTGATTTCGAGCATGACGGGCGGGTATGAGGACGCCACGCGGATCAATCGCCTGTTGGCCGAAGTGTGTGCCGAGAAACAACTTGCGATGGGAGTCGGAAGCCAGCGACAGGCAATTCAAGATACAAAATTCCATCGCTCGTTTAGTATCGTACGGGAAGTCGCTCCCGATATCCCGGTCTTTGGGAATATCGGAGGAGCAGAAGTAGCAAAGCTCAAGGACGTATCGACCATCAAGCGTCTCGCCGATCTGATCAAGGCAGACGCGTTCGCTGTCCATCTCAATCCACTTCAGGAATTTCTCCAGCCGGAGGGAAATCCTGAATTCCGCGGAGTCCTCAGGGGCATTGAGATGCTTGTGCGAGAGCTCCCGATTCCCGTCATCATTAAAGAAATCGGAGCCGGCATCTCGCTCTCAGTGGCGAGAAGACTCGTCGATGCCGGCATCAGGATCATCGATGTGGCTGGCGCAGGAGGGACGAGTTGGGCAGGCGTTGAGATTATTCGTCGCTCCAAGAAAACCGGGAAGCACACCAGAGATTCGGGGGAAAAGAAGCGGGCGGCTCAGTCGTTCTGGGATTGGGGAATCCCGACTGTTGATGCTCTGCGGCAGGTTTGCAGTCTCAAGATCCAGACACCGTCATTAACGGTCATTGCATCAGGCGGAATCGCAGGCGGGCTGGATGTTGCCAAGGCAATTGCGTTCGGTGGTGATTTGGCGGGTGCGGCCCGGCTGATGCTCCAGGAACTTGAAGCTGGTGGAACGAAAGCGCTCCTGGCGAAGATCGACGCATGGGAAATGGAACTCAAAGGTGCAATGTTTCTTACAGGGTCACGGACGATAGCCGATCTCCAGGCTCAGCAGTTGGTGCTCAAAGCATGAATCCACACACGAGGAATTCCCTGTCGCACGCCCGACAATACGATCGCTACAAAAAGCTCGTTGAGGGGACCCTCGCGGGCATCATCAAGGATCGTTTGCCACGCTCACTCTACGAGCCGTCGGAGTATGTCCTTGCTGCCGGAGGAAAGAGAATCCGTCCGGTGCTTCTGCTTCTCTCGTGTGAGGCAGTAGGAGGCAACGTCAGGAAGGCGCTGCATGCCGGAGCTGCCATTGAGATTCTGCACAACTTTACGCTCGTCCACGACGACATCATGGATAATTCCGGGTCGAGGCGCGGACGGAAGACAGTACACACCAAATGGGACACAAACGTCGCAATCCTTGTTGGAGATGAGTTGCTTGCACTGGCGTATCGGGCGTTGTTGCAGACAAAGTCCCCGCATATCCAGGAGATCGCCAAAATCTTCACCGAAGGAGTAGTGGAGGTGTGTGAAGGTCAGGCATACGACAAAGAGTTTGAAACACGATCGACGGTAACGGTCGACGAATATCTTCTGATGATCGAAAAAAAGACGGCGAAGATGGTTGCCGTGTCAGCAGAAATTGGTGGCCTGGTGGGGAATGGTGATCGCGTATCGATCAGCGCCCTTCGGCGCTATGGCGAGCATGTCGGTCGCGCATTCCAGATTCAGGATGATCTGCTGGACATCATCGCTGATGAAAAAGAGCTTGGAAAACCCGTGGGGGGAGATTTGACGGAAGGGAAGAAAACGTTTCTCCTGCTCGAAGCGCTTCGCACGACCCGGGGACAGGACAAGGAACTGCTCCTCGACATCGTCAGAAACAAAGGGGGAAGGGCTGATCTCATTCCGGAATACCGGAGAATCTATCTTGAATCCGGGGCGATTGCAGTTGCCCGATGCCGGATTGAGCAAGATATCGCGAAAGCGAAGAGCGAACTTCATCGGCTTCCTTCGTCCCGCGCACAGGCCATGCTGGAGTGGTTCGCCGACATGTTGCTTAACCGGACATTTTGAAGAGGGGTTCGGGGACGCATGATTCAATGCGAAGTGACGATTAAGAATAGAGCTGGGCTTCACACTCGTCCGGCGGCCACGTTGGTGAAACTGGCTGCGAAGTACAAGGCGGAATTCTTCATCGAGAAGGATGGAATCGAGATCAACGGGAAGAGCATCATCGGCGTGATGACGCTCGCCGCGGAACAGGGATCGAAACTCCTGCTCCGGTTTTCTGGCGAAGGAGAGGAAGAGGCGTGTAGGGCGATGGTGGACCTCTTCGAACGCGGCTTCGATGAGAAGTGAAAGAGATTTCCGAAAACCCGTATAGCAGTGACAGAATATGATGGTCGAATGACCGGGGTAGCGTGAAAACAGAAGATCCACATAAGAAAGAAGAGACCGTCCTCAAAGGCATCCCCGCGTCGCCGGGTATTGCCATCGGTCCGGTCTATGTCTACGTCAAACACACTCCCGTGATCGAGGAGCGCTCCATTCTGCCTGAAGAAGTGGAGCACGAGCTTGACCGCTTGGAACAGGCGATCGCACGCTCGCACAAGGAACTGCGGAAGATCCTGGAGTTTGCGGAGAAAAAGCTTGGTGAGGACAAGGTGAAGATCTTCGAAGCCCAGTTGATGTTCCTCGAAGATGCAGTCCTTTTTGATGCCGTCGATGCCCGGATCCGTGGTGAACTGAAAAACGCGGAATTCGTTGTCCAGACAGAAATTGAAAAGTACCACAGAATTATGCTCGCTTCCAAGGATGAGTACACGCATGAGCGGGCAAACGACGTCGAAGATGTGCGGAACAGGATTCTGCGGAACCTCCAGGAACAGCGGGTCATTTCGCGTCTTGAGGGATCGTCGGTCATCGTTTCACAGAATCTCACCGCACCTGATACGGTTATTCTCAGTCGCAACGCAGTCCTCGGCTATGCAACCGATATTGGTGGTATCACTTCCCACACTGCGTTACTTTCGAGAGCGTTGAAGATCCCGGCAGTTGTTGGGCTCAAGACAATCTCACATCAGGCGCATGATGCCGAACAGATCGTTCTCGACGGCTACAGCGGTGAGGTGGTCCTGGATCCTTCGGAAGAGACAGTCAAGCGGTTTGAGGCCAAACGGGTCCGCTATCAGGAATTCGAAGCTCGACTTTCCGGGCTCCGCGATCTGCCTGCCGAAACGCTGGATCACCGTCGCGTCGAACTGTCGGTGAACGTGGAATTCGAGCAGGAATTGGATTTCATCAAGCTCCAGGGGGCTGACGGAATCGGTCTGTACCGTTCTGAGTACCTCATCGTTGGGAAAGAAGTGTTCCCCACGGAAGAAGAACAGTTCAACCAGTACAAGCTTCTCGCTGAGACGATGTACCCGAAGCATGTCATCATCCGGACGTTCGATATCGGTGGTGACAAGGTTATGGCCCAGTCGGTGAAAGAGAACAATCCATTCCTGGGATGGCGTGGTATCCGGGTTTTGCTTGACAAACCCGAATTGTTCCTTGAGCAGCTTCGAGCAATTCTCCGTGCAAGTACCAGAAAGAATGTTGCAGTGATGTTTCCGATGGTATCAAACCTGAGTGAGGTCCGACGCGCCAAAAAAATCCTCGACCAGGCAAAACATCAGCTTCGCAAGGAGGGCATCCCGTTTGATGCGAGGCTTAAGGTCGGTGTGATGATTGAAGTCCCGTCGGCAGCAGTGATTGCGGAGGACCTTGCCGAGGAAGTGGACTTTCTCTCCATCGGCACGAACGATCTTATCCAGTACGTGCTCGCCGTCGATCGCGGGAACGATGTCGTCTCAAGTCTCTACCAGGAATTCAATCCGGCTGTGGTCCGTTTCCTGCGCCGCATCATCGATCGGGGGAAAGAGAAGGGGGTGTGGGTTGGTATGTGCGGTGAGATGGCCGGTGACCCGCTTGCCACTATCTTGCTGTTAGGCCTCGGGCTTGATGAGTTCAGCGTTGTACCGAATATGCTCCCCGAGATCAAGAAGATCATCCGCTCTGTGAAGTACTCAGAGGCACAGAAGGTTGCCAAGCAGGTGCTCATGCTCAAGACCGAAGTTGAAATCAAGGATCTTCTCAAATCGATCATGCAGAAGAAATTCCCCGACATCCCGACCGATTGAGAACCCTGCCGCTCTGTCACGACTCATAACCACTTCCACTTACTGCAGAAGAAAACCTTGAAGCTCACACTCGATGATATCAGGCGGGTTGACCCGACCGCAATGTACAGCTGGCTCTGCGATTTCCCGCTCCAGGTTGAAGACGCGGTGCGGATTGCCACAAAGGCTCCTCTCACACTCAACACCGGCGGAATCACTTCGATTGTCCTGACAGGGATGGGGGGCTCGGCCATCGGTGGCGACTTGATGCGCTCGTACCTGTCAGGCGAGCTCAACGTCCCCTTTGCGGTCAACCGGTCCTACACACTCCCTGCGTTCGTTAACAGGAAGACACTCGTCATCGTCTCAAGTTATTCCGGTAATACGGAGGAGACGCTTTCGTCATACCGGGACGCGATCCGGCGCAAAGCGAAAGTACTATGCATAACCACAGGCGGTGAAGTGGAGCGCCTCGCATGCAAGCACAACCATGCGTGCATCAAAGTTCCGTCCGGTCTGCAACCCCGCGCAGCGCTCGGGTATTCTTTTTTTCCCCTCCTCATCGCTCTCGCCAGATTGGGTTTCATCCGGTCTCAGCAGCGCGATATCAAAGAAACAATCAGCGGTTTGAAATTCCGGTCCCAGATTTATCGGGATCCCGCGAGTCCGGGAAATTTCCCGCTGAACGTCGCAGCACATCTGCACGGAAGACTTCCGATCTTCTATTCCGCCTCCGATCATCTGGATGCCGTCAACGTCCGGTGGCGCGGTCAGGTCAGTGAAAATGCCAAACAACTCTCATTCGGTCACGTTCTTCCCGAAATGAATCATAACGAAATCGTGGGATGGAAGGTGGATCGCGGCTTGATGAAAAAGATGACGGTGGTATTTCTTCGAGACCGCGGTACACATCCGCGCGTTCAGCTGCGCGAAGAAATCACGAAGAAAATCGTCAAATCATTTGCTTCGGACGTTCTGGAAGTCTGGAGCGAAGGCAGATCGTTGCTGGCGAGGATCATTTCGCTTGTCTATGTGGGTGATTGGGTGAGCTACTACCTGGCGATCCTCAACAAACAAAACCCTACCCCTGTGAAGGTTATCGAGTATTTGAAGAGTGAGCTGGCCAAAGCGTGATCGGTTAGTCGTTAATTCGTGGTAGTTGATTGGTGGTTGGTTAATTTGTGATTGGTTCATTGGCGAGTGGTTGATTCGTGCGTGGATCCAGGACGGCAATCTCATGAACCAACTCACCAATTAACCTTTTAACCAATGAACGCCCTTCCGAACTAACGATGCCTCTATTCACGAAACTCAACTCCCAACTTCTACGTTTCATTGATAGTGATCGCCCGGGTTCTCAAATATTCCCTTCTTCTCTTCCTTCTTGTCCAGACAGCCTCGGCTCAATTCTACTACTTCGGGCGAAACAAGGTTCAATACACCCGCTTTGAGTGGAAGATCCTGCGCACCGAACATTTCGACATCTATTATTACACCGAGATGAAGGAGCTGGCCGAGCGCGGAGCGTTCTTCGCCGAGGAGAGCTATAAATCCCATGAGCAGCGGTTCAATTTCAGCATCGGTCACCGGATTCCCCTGGTGTTTTACAGCTCCCACCTCCATTTTGAGCAGACAAACATCGCGTCAGGATTCATTCCCGAAGGTGTCGGTGGATTCTTCGAGTTCGTCAAGGGACGCGTCGTCATTCCGTACGATGGTTCGATGCAGCGATTCCAACACGTGATTCGCCACGAGCTTGTGCACGTGTTCATGCACAGTATGATCAATCGTGTCCTGCTCGATCATCGTATTTCGCAGGATCGAGAGCCTCCGCTCTGGTTCACGGAAGGACTGGCGGAGTTCTGGTCATCTACATGGGACTCACAGGCCGAAATGGTGATGCGTGACGCCGTCCTGAGCAACTATGTTGTGCCGGTCAGCGAAATGGATCGGATCTATGGTTCCTTCCTGATGTACAAGGAGGGGCAGAATATTCTCGACTTCATTGCCCAGCGTTATGGACCTGAGAAGATCCTGCTGCTCATGGAAAATTTCTGGAAGGCGGGCACCTTCAATGAAGTCATGAAGCTGACCATCGGCAAGACCTACAAAGAGTTCGACGAAGAATGGACGTACGCTCTCAAGAAACGATACTATCCGATTCTCTCCGAGGATGATCTGCCGAGCGGCGTGACCAAGAGCATTATTGAGATCGGATTCAATTCGAAACCGCTCTTTTATAACAGGGATGGTAAAAGGGAGTTGTATTTCATCGGCAACCACACCGGCTACAGCAGTATCTACCGGGTCGACCTGGACAAGGAGAAACCGGAACCCGAGATGGTGGTTCAGGGTGAAAACACGACGGAGTTTGAGGCATTTCACCTCCTTCAGAACAAGCTCGATATTTCACGAGATGGATTGATGGCCTTCGTCACGAAAAGCGGCGAGACTGACGTGCTTCATCTCTACAATCTGAAGAGCGATAAGCTGCAGGAAACTCTCCGCTTCCGTGATCTTGTTGTCCTTGGTTCCCCCTCCTGGTCTCCCGACGGCAAGCGAATCGCATTCTCTTCGGTGGACAAGGCAGGGAGGAGCGACCTTTACATTTTCGATATGACGAGCCGTGCGCTGACACGACTGACCAATGATATCTATGAGGATCGGGATCCTGCCTGGTCGCCGGATGGAACCATGATCGTATTTAGTTCCGACCGCGATCCGTACGGGAAGGAAGGATACCTGAACCTCTTCACCTACAACCTTGTGACAGCAGAAATCGAGTACCTGACGGTTGGAAGAGCGAACTACACTTCTCCGGCCTGGTCGCCAGACGGAAAACTGCTCACTTTCACGTCCGACATCGATGGCGCCCAGAATGTGTGGGTTATGGAGATGGACGGGCGCAAGCTCGCACGAACCATGAAGAAGTTGACGCACTTCTCAACAGCAGCGTTCGACCCGGGTTGGACAGACAAGGACGAGATGGTATTCGCCGCGTTCGAAGGCTTTAATTTCCAAATCAAGAAGATTAAAGATGTATCGTCACTCCTGAGCTCTGCCAGTATCAGTCGCAGCTTCAAGTACGATGTCAGTAAAGACCAATGGAATGCCCCGAAGGTCAACGCCTCCTCCGTTGTTGGTGAGTTCCGTTACTCCGGGGAATACAAGCTTGACCTCGCTCAAAGCCAGATCTCGACTGATCCCGTCTTCGGAACATCGGGTGGAGCGGCTATCGCGATGAGCGATGTTCTCGGCAATGATCAGTACTACTTCTTGATTTACAATACCGCTCAGGCCCGATCGGAATTTCTCTCGAGCTTCAACATCGCTATGTCGCACATTTCGCTCGGTCAGCGAACCAACTATGATTATGGAATCTTTCACTTCGCCGGCGATCGTTACGATCTGACCGATCCTAACCTCTTCTATTATGAGCGTGCCTTTGGAGGATATTTCGTCCTCAGCTATCCGCTCTCGCAATTCCGACGCATCGAAGCCGGGCTGACGCTGAGCAATTCGGATAAGGACATCTATATCGAAGCCGTTCCGCGCAAGGCGGTGCTCGTTTCGAGTTCATTCTCCTTCACCCAGGACAATACACTCTGGGGTCCCACCGGACCGATGGACGGGAGTCGTGCCCGGCTTACGCTGGCATATACCACTGATATTCGCTACTCGAATGTGAACTATTACACTATCCTTGCCGACTACCGCAACTACTGGAGGCTTTCCACGAGGAGCGCACTGGCCTCACGGTTCAACCTCTGGTACAACGACGGCAAGGAAGCTCGGCGCTTCTTCATGGGCGGGAGCTGGGACCTCCGCGGGTGGCCAAGATGGGAAATCCGGGGACAGAAGTTCTGGTTCACAAGTCAGGAGCTCAGATTCCCATTCGTTGACCAGCTTGCCATCCGGTTCCCCTTTGGCGGCATCGGGTTTAGTTCGATTCGTGGAGCGGTGTACACGGATTTTGGTGGCGCATGGGATGCCAAGTACGTCGAGACGCTTGGGAGTGTGGGTGCTGGCATTCGCTTCAATTTAGGAGGCGTGCTCGTGTTGCGCTACGATATCGGCAAGCGAATAGAGAACAACCTCGCGAATTTTCAGGAAGGGCTGTTCTATCAGTTCTTTTTCGGCTGGGATTTCTAGGAATGGAAGAACGTATCCACATCACAAAGACGCAACGCTCAACCGTAAACGTCCTATTGGGATGCAAAGGGAGGCGAGCTGCGGTCTGGATCCTCATTCTGTTGCTCGCAGGCTGTTCCACTGCAATACGCATGCAACGAAACCTCGTTGCGCGATCGTCTGACTGGGTCACTTACGGAGGAGCCCCCGGTCGAACGAACCAGAGTCCGTCAGTCGTCACGCCGCCTCTCAAACCGGTCTGGGAATACGATGCTGTTTCCGGTATTGCAGGGACGCCCCTCGTCAAGGACAGTGTCATTGTCGTCGGAACGCTCAAAGGTGAACTGCATGCGATCAGGCTCTCTGATGGGGAAGGATATGGGTTCTCGACCCTCGAATCGGCTGTGGTCGGCACGCCTGTGCTGGATGGTAACTATGCGTATGTCGCCAGCGCAAAGGGGAAAGAGACGCTCACGTCGATATTCCTGAAAGATGGAAGCCGTCAATGGGGAATGCAGTACGGCCCGATCGAGACGTCACCGCTCATGATGGGAGCGTTCCTCTACGTGACAACACTCGAGGGGACGCTTGTATCTGTGAAGAAAGCAGATGGCATGGAGTTCTGGAAGTTTGAGACTGCAGAGAAGGAGCGACGGAAACCAATCCGATCTTCGCCTGCGTCCGACGGTGAAGTGATTACGTTCGGATCTGATGACGGCGCAATCTATGCTGTTGAGAGACTGACCGGCAAGTTGCGCTGGAAGTATCAAACGGGAGCAAGCGTCTTTGCCACACCGGTACTTCAGGGAGGGGCGTGCATCGTCGGATCACTCGACAGCGTTCTCTATGCAATCGACGCGCACACGGGAGCCCTGCGCTGGAAGTATGACGCCGGATCGCGGATCTATGCCGCGGCCTCGGCTTCGCAGAGTCTTGTGTTCATCGGTGCCTCCAACGGGATCGTTAGTGCGCTCAGCCTCGACTCCGGTCAAAAGGTGTGGAGCTTCGAGGCAAAGAGTGTTGTGAGCAGCGCCCCTCTGATCGCAGGTGATGTGGTGTATGTCGGGTCGATGGATCGCGTGCTCTATGCGCTTCGCGTTCAAACGGGAGAGAAAATCTGGGAATATGCCGTTGAAGGAAGAATCAGGGTTTCGCCCGTCATCTGGGGGGATATGTTGTTGCTTTCTTATGAAGACCGGTACATCACTGCCCTTCGACCGGATGTGAAATGAAGATACTCCCCATCATAGCGAGCGCGTTACTTTACTCGAGTCTTTTCTGCCAGACCCAAAGCCCGACTGATTCGACAGGCTCGGCAAGTATAATCACAGAGCCTGCAGGTGCCGACGTCTACGTCGATTCACTGCTCATCGGGAAATCACCAATCAGGGGTTTCATCCTAACGCGCGGATTGCACAGGATCAGGGCGTTCTATCCTTCCGTTTTTGCATGGAATGCGATCGTGACGCAGGATTCGCTTGTAGTATCAGGCGCCGACCAGCAGGAGAAACGGCTGACCCTTGGCGAGGTCTTGCGTGTCCAATCAGAACCGCCAGGTGGAGTTGTCCATTATGGCGGGGTAGAGCTCGGGGCTACGCCATTGTACGCCCGCCTGCCATCGATGATTGCGGGCGACCTCGTCATCCAGAGAGACGGGTACGATTCCCTCCTGGTGCCAGCCGGCCAGGTTCACGACGGACTCCTCAAGGTGAAGCTCTCGCCGAGGAATGAAAGCGGGGTTTCTTCGCAACTATCCGATGTCCTTGGCGTCAACGGAGCAATTCCCGGGGATCACATGATGACATACGCCTCAGGGGCAACGATGATCGTTTCAGGCGTCGCATCTGCCATCATGAAAGATCGGGCCAATCGGAACTTTGACTCCTATCTTCAGAGCAATAATGCGACCGACCTATCCGCCACGCGCCGGCTCGACCGTTGGGCCGCTGCCACTCTCATCGTCAGCCAGATTAGCTTTGCCGTCCTTGCATATTTCCTCCTTTCAGAGTGATGGTTGTTTCTTGAACCTCTCTCCACTTTTCTCTATTTTAGACTTACACACATCGTCTCACCATTGAAATTGCCATGACACAATCTGAAATTGCACGACAACTCATAGCGGTATGCAAAGCACTCTATGCAAGGGGATTCGTAACAGCGAATGACGGCAACGTGAGTGTGCGGCTGCCGAATGGCAATATCCTCACGACACCAACCTCGCTGAATAAAGGGCGCGTCAGCGAAAACGATCTCGTCGAGGTCACGATCAACGGCTCGCCGGTTGGAGCAGGGCCATCCCCTTCGAGCGAGCTCGGCATGCATCTGTTTATCTATCAGCAGAGGGTTGATGTTCATGCCGTTGTCCATGCGCACCCGACGTACGCAACGGGGTTCGCGACTGCTCGAATCCCTCTTGATCAACCATTATATCCTGAAGTGATTTTTGGACTTGGCACCATCCCACTCGCTGATTTTGCGACACCATCGACCAAAGAGGTCGCTGACTCCATCGCTCCATTTGTTCATTCCGCCAATGCGGTCCTGTTGACGAACCACGGGGTTGTTACATTCGGCAAGAACCTCGATGACGCATATTTCAAAATGGAGAAGGTGGAACATGCTGCTCATATCACGTTTGTGGCGCGAATGCTTGGCGGAGAAAAAAGCTTGACGGTCGAGCAGGTCGGTAAGCTGAACGCTACGTTCGGCAAACTGCGCCCCTAAAACACACAATACTTCGCGTCGATATCATGCCAAAGAAAATTCGTGTGGGAGTCATCTTTGGAGGCCGTTCAGCTGAACATGAGGTCTCTATTGTCTCTGCAGCGTCTGTCATCGGCGCTCTCGACAAAAAGAAATACGAAGTGCTTCCCATCGGCATCACTTCGGAAGGGCGCTGGCTCAGTTCAGAAAAAGCCCTGGAATTGCTGAAACAACGCGCCGACATCGAACACTTGCCGGAACACATTCTTGTACCCGATCCCCGAAAGCAGGGCTTGGTTGAACTGAAGGACTCTGCAGCCCAACTGACGCCGCAGCGAATCGACGTGGCATTCCCGGTTCTTCACGGGACGTACGGCGAGGATGGAACAATCCAGGGACTCTTCGAGCTCGCCGACATTCCGTACGTTGGCTCGGGCGTTCTCGGCTCTGCAGTCGGAATGGATAAAGTGGTCCAGAAACAGCTTCTCCGCCAGATGGACATTCCTGTTACGCCCGATGTCTGCTTCTTCATGCATGAGTTCGCGAAAGATTCTAAGAAGATCATCGACACGATCGAAAGGAAGCTGCGATATCCATGCTTCGTCAAGCCGGCGAACCTCGGTTCGAGTGTGGGTATCAGCAAGGCGCACAACAGGCGGGAGTTGGTTGAAGCTATTCGTCTCGCCGGGGAGTATGATCTGAAGATCCTCGTAGAGAAGTCTGTGGAAAATGCTCGTGAGATCGAGTGCAGTGTCCTTGGAAATGATCAGCCGATTGCGTCTGTTCCTGGGGAAATTGTGCCCTCGAACGAGTTCTACGACTATGACGCAAAGTACGTTGACGGTAAATCGACGGCCGTGATCCCTGCGCCGCTGCCGAAAGCAGTCACCAAGAAAATCCAGAAGTATTCGGTGGAGAGTTTCCGTGCTCTCGATTGTGCAGGAATGGCGCGCGTTGATTTCCTGGTGGCCCGAAAGACCAACGCCGTGTTCCTTAACGAGTTGAATACGATACCGGGGTTCACGTCAATCAGCATGTACCCGAAGTTGTGGCAGGCTTCAGGACTTTCGTACGCCGACCTCCTTGATCAACTCGTTCAACTCGCGATCGCGCGCCACGCATCGAGGGCTCACCTGAAGACGAAGTACCAGCCCAAATCCGACTGGTTCAAATCGTAAGGCAGTTTGCAAAACGGTCAATTTAAGAGTATCTTCGAAGCAATGGACGGCGATTTCCTCAGACGAGTTCAGCAGCCCCGCTGGCTCAAGGGCATCACAAAAAAGGTCTTCAAGACGAGGCGCCGTGCCCTGTTCGTGATCGTCGGAACTCTCCTTGTTTCCTACATCCTCTTCAATAATCGGGGAATCATAACGCGCATCCGGCTTGAACATCAGCGGCAGGTCATGATCGAGAAGGTCAGGGCAGCCGACGAAGAAACCAAGCGCCTGCAGTCGTATCTCAAAGCGCTCGATGGGGACAAGAAGACCATTGAGAAAGTTGCTCGTGAAAAGTACGGGATGGCAAGAGATGGGGAGACGGTGTATAAGGTGAAGAAGAATTAGGCAGCATGCGGTAGGGGTTTGCGAGGCGCCAACCAATCGTAACCAACACAGTGCGTTGAAGCTAGTGTTGGTTTTTTCATTTCGAGGAGCGGATTCCCGAAGTCTCTCCTATTCCATTTTACAGAATTCGGGAAACTTATAAGAAGAAACCCATGGCAGATCTTTTTACCTCCGATGATGCGCCGGGTCCTGCAGCAAGATCGTATGCTCCCCTCGCAGAGCGCGTGAGGCCTCATACGCTCAAAGAATTCATTGGCCAGGCACACCTTCTCGGAGAAGGGAAACCGATTCGTGTGATGATCGAGAAGGGGGAGTTGTTCTCCATGATTCTCTGGGGACCTCCCGGAGTCGGGAAAACAACGCTCGCACGCCTGCTTGCGAATCACATCAAGGCAGACTTCCATCAACTGAACGCCGTTTCATCCGGCGTGAAAGAAGTCAGGGAAGTCATCGCCAAAGGAGAAGCGAATCTCCGCAAGCTCAGGAAGCGCACGATTCTTTTCATCGATGAAATCCATCGATTCAACAAAGCACAGCAGGATGCGCTTCTGCACAGCGTGGAGGAGGGGAGCATCGTCCTGATCGGTGCCACGACGGAGAATCCGTCGTTTGAAGTGATCTCACCGCTTCTCTCTCGTTCTCGCGTCTATGTGCTTGAGGCGCTCGACAAGGAAGGACTGAGCGCAATTCTGGACCGCGCTCTCTCAGTGGATCCAATTCTTTCGAAGCGACGCATCACGATCGAAGACCGGGATTTTCTGATGCTCCTTTCAGGTGGCGATGCCCGGAAACTCCTGAACGGGCTCGAGACAGCGTTGCAGCTGACAAAGCCCGACAGTGATGGCGGGGCGACAATCAGCAAGCCGAAGATCGAAGAAGCGTTTCAACGGAAATATACACTCTACGACAAGAAGGGGGACCAGCACTACGACACCATCTCTGCGTTCATCAAGAGTTTGAGGGGAAGTGATCCTGACGCCGCAGTTTATTGGATGGCCCGGATGCTGGATGGCGGAGAGGACCCTCTCTTTATAGCACGCAGGATGGTTATACTGGCCTCTGAAGATGTAGGAAACGCCGACCCGATGGCGCTGACGATGGCAACATCGTGCTTCACAGCTGTCAACTATGTTGGCATGCCTGAAGCAAGAATCATCCTGTCGCAAACGGCGACCTACCTTGCATCGGCTCCGAAAAGCAATGCATCCTATATGGCCATCGAGCAGGCGATGGAAGATGTCCGGAACCTGCCAAATCTTCCCGTCCCGCTTCATATCCGGAATGCTCCTACGCAGTTGATGAAGGATCTGGAATACGGGAAGGACTACAAGTACAGTCATCAATTCGAGGACCACTTCGTTGAGCAGCAATACCTCCCTGACAACCTCAAAGACAAGACGTACTACAAGCCAACGGACATTGGAGAGGAGAAGGGGATCCGCGAAAGACTGAACAAGCTCTGGAAGAAGAAACAGCGGTGACACCGGGTCGTAACGAAAAGCAGGATTTGATGTTACAGGCATCGTCCTTGCTCAAGGAACTGCACGATTATGCCGGGGGCCAGCGGGACCTGAAGGCCGATAATCTTCTTCTCTTCCTGCATCGGTTGCGCGATCGGTATCGCGTACTCCATCCGTCGAGCGACCGCTCCAAGCTGACTTCGATCGGATTCTTGCCTGATATTCTGTACCAGCTCGAGTCTCATCCGGACGCAACACTACAGTCGGAAGAATTGAGGTCTCGTATCGAGACGCTCCTGCGTGATCTCGCTGAAGGAAAATTGACGATCTCAATCAAAGGCAATGGCTAGTCCATTTCAGTTGAAGGGAAAATGAGAATCACCATCGATCAGATCAGAAAATTCCTGAACGGATTTCAACGAAGGGAACTGGGGAAGCCGGACCTGAAGAAGGCAGCTGTGTTGATGCTGTTCTATCCAAAGGGGGACGATCTGTATGTCCTTCTCACGAAACGGACCGAAGACGTCGAACACCACAAAGGGCAGATCTCATTCCCGGGAGGGTCTCGCGACGATGAAGATGCTCACTTCATTGCCACAGCCTTGAGGGAAGGCGAAGAAGAAATCGGACTTTCACCAAATGCGGTTGAGGTGTTGGGATCGCTGAATGAATATGAAACCCCGTCGGGCTTTGCCATCACGCCTGTGGTTGCCTATGCCGGGTGTCTGCCGCCGTTGACGCCGAATGCAACGGAAGTTGCGCAGATTCTGGAGGTGCCGGTTTCCATCTTTCTTGACAAAGGGAACGAGAGGGTGGAGAAAATCACGCGCCTCGGCAGAGTCATTGACGTGTATTTCTACCGATTCGGTGAACACGAGATCTGGGGAGCTACTGCTGCAATCCTGCGGGGCTTCTTGCGTTCTCTCACTGTATAAAACGCCGACGGGATGCACGCCGGGTGGCGAAGCCGATGAAAATTCCTTTGTAAATTTGCGGAATCTTCGCTATCTTATTTCAGAAGAAACAATCAGGGCTGTTACACACAGGAGAAGAGGATGGCACAACACAAGTCAGCTGAGAAACGAACCCGTCAGAATGCGAAACGGCATATCCGCAACAAGGCAGTGCTTTCACGCATGAAAACCTTGGTCAAGAACGTCCGGTCAGCCAAAGAGAAAGACAAGGCTGCCGCAGCGCTCAAAGTCGCAGTGAAGGCGCTGGATCAACTCGCTTCGAAAGGCGTGATCCATAAGAATAAGGCAGCGAATCAGAAATCAAGCCTCACGAAGTTTGTGAGTGCATTGAAATAGCCAGCAACAAAGGTTGATATCCCCGGACTTGAGTCCGGGGACAAAGCAAAAACCCCGACCAACGGCCGGGGTTTTTTGTCTCCAGACAAACTGTACTTCCTGATTTGTTCAACTTTGAATGAATTCAGGGCTGCTCATACTCAGATACTCATTTACTCCACTACTTTCTACTCCACTACTTCTTCTTCATCTCCTCAATCTCTGCTATCCGTTGCTCGAACTTTTCCTTTTCCGCGGGCTTGTTGGCAGCGAGGGCCCGGTATGCCTTGATCGCGTCGTCGAACCACCCCTGCTTGACATAGATTTCAGCGAGCGTTGGAGTGACAAATCCCGATCCACCGCCAGCATCAACTTCGCTTGCTGACCGGGGAGCTTTCTCTGAGAAATTTATCACCGGCGGCGTAATGCGCTGAGAGGTCTTGAGCTTTTCCGCAAGCTCTCCAATGTTGTCTGAAGGAGCGGTGGGCGGCTCGACGGATCCTAGCTGTGCCAAATACTCTTCCAGCGTCATTGTGTCTTCGGTGCCGAACAACTCCATCCTCACGCGCGCAGAGAATTCGTCGTATGGCTCCCCCTCAACAGCCGTTGAGGGTTGCTCTGCTCCAAAGATCGCAAACGGGTTTTCTTCTTCCGTTGGTGCAGGAGCTGGAGTTTCTGCTGACTCACCCGCAGGCTGCTGCAGTTGGCTGAATGCCTCAAACCAGTCAGGAGTCGCTTCGGTGCTGGTGTCGGGTGTTGCCGTCGGCACTGGTTCTGGAGTCACGGGCGTGGCTTCCATCGCCGGGGTTTCGGTGTGCGTTGTTTCCTGCAACGGTTCTGGCTCGGGTTCAGCTTCGATTGCCCTAGGGGGCTCCCCGATAGGTTGAGACCCGAAGGGAGTTTCTTCGACTGCCGCAACGGGAGGTTCTTCGGCAGGCGCGCCAAAATCAAAATCGGAATACGGCTGTTGCGGCTCCGACTGCATCTCAAGTCCCAGTTTCTCACCCGCGCCTGGTTCTTCAGGTTGCGGCTCTACAACCGGCTGTTCTCCAAATCCAAACGAATCGTCTGTCGCTGGACCGGCCTCCGCTGTCTCAACCGGCTGCGGTTCTTCCGCCTGGATTAGCGGTTCTTCAATCGCTATTGGTTCTTGCGCTGAAGCAACTTCGGCGGGAGGTGCTGGTGGTTCTTCGATTGCTGTCGGTTGAGCTTCTTCGACAACGATCCTCTCCTGCACCGGCGCTTGTGGAGGTTCCGGCTCGTCAATTCCTTCGATGGTCTCACTGACCCCTTGCTCTTGTGAAGGAGCGCGATCGAGTACCGACGTCAGGCGAAGTACAGATTCGTTTGTCGGAAGGAACTCGCGGACGGTCTCGTACGCATGCGCGGCTTCAGCCGTCATGCCAAGCTGGACGAGTACTTTTGCCTTGATCAGATGGGCGGTCGTGTAGTACGGATACAACGCGAGGCCGTCATCGCACAGGCGAAGCGCATCGTTGGCGCGCCCAACCTGCAGATAGTAATCAGCCAGGCGTGCGAAAAGGGGGGATTGAGGCTCCTTGGCGAGTCGCTGCTCGAGCGACTTCATTCGTTCGAGAGAGGGGTCGGTCATCAGACTGATGGTTGTTGGTGACGGAGCTTGCGCGCTTCAATCGCGTGCTTGATCGAAAGCGCCGAGACGAACGAAAATCCCAAAAAGTACAATAACTGGAACGGGACCGCAGCAATTTCCAGGTAGTATAATGAAGAAATTACGCCGAAGAAGCAATAGAGCGCCAGCGCGATCTCAACGAAGACAACCCAGTTGAGTTTCACGGGCACATACTTCTTCTGAAGCCAGGAGTCTTTTTTCCCTTCGATCTTGTATTTCGGGGTTCGCACGAACTCGCTGCGCTTCTTGAACAATCCCTCAAATACTGCTCGGGAGTTGTTCACCGCAAATCCCATACTTCCCGCCATGAAGAGGGGAAACAGCAGGAGCCTGCGCCGCCAATCAAGATAAACGGCTTTTTGTGAAAACATGTAGAACAGGAATGAGCCGATGAATGCCAGCACGAACACGGACATCATCGCAAAATAAAGATCATGCCCCCCTTGCTGTTTGATGAACATCAGGGGCACGTTCAGAATGCCAGCCAGGAGGATAAAGGGAAATGCAAGATTGTTCGTAAGATGGAAGGTGCAATGGATCTTCACCCGGAGCGGGATGTTGGACTTCCAGACTTCCGGCAAAATCTTCCGTGCTGTTTCGATTGCCCCCTTCGTCCACCTGAATTGCTGCGACTTCAGGGCATTCACTTCTGCGGGCAGTTCTGCGGGAGATGTGACGTCGTTGAGATACTTGAACTTCCAGCCCCTGAGTTGTGCACGGTAACTCAGGTCGAGATCTTCCGTCAACGTGTCCGAATGCCAGTTCCCGGCATCGAAGATTGCCGACTTCCGCCAGATGCCGCCGGTGCCATTAAAGTTAATGAAGAAGCCAACCTTGTTTCGGACCCCCTGCTCCATTACGAAATGAGCGTCGAGAGCCATTGCCTGCGTGCGGGTCAGCAGGGAATAATCACTGTTCAGATGCTCCCAGCGCGTCTGAACCAGGGCCAGCTTCTCATCCTGGTAAAAATACGGAAGCGTGCTCAGCAGGAAGGTCGTGTTCGGGACAAAATCTGCGTCAAAGATGGCAACGAATTCACCGCGGGCGGTTTCAAGACCATGCTTGAGCGCGCCGGCCTTGTACCCCTTCCGGTTGTTGCGGTACACGTGCTTGATATCGTATCCCAGCCCCTGGAATCGTCGCACGGTTTTGGCAACAACCTCAACCGTCTCGTCTGTCGAATCGTCGAGGACCTGGATCTCGAGTTTATCCTTCGGATACTCAAAGGCGCAGACAGCCTCGATCAAACGATCGACAACATAGAATTCGTTGAAGACCGGCAACTGGATTGTCACAACCGGGATATGGTCCAGTGGAGGAAGGGCGGCTTCCTTTCCCCGGGTCTTGAGATAATGATAGACCATCACAAACCCGTGTGCCCCGAAAGTGAACAAGATCAGGAGTGAAAAGAAATAGAGATACAGGACCAAATCCGTGAAGAAGGGACTATGAAGGATTTCCTGCCGGAAAAACATCGATGCAATGATCATAACAATCTCACCATCCTGCGACTGTTTCGTTGAGAATATCTTCTGTGATTTTTCGTAGAGCTTCCGAAATTCCGTCGTTGCGTTGTGTCAAGCCACCACCAGACTGGTAGTCGCCCCATTGAGTAAAGTCCTTGTCCCAAACCTTTTTGCGGAGCTTCAGATCACGGAATGTCATGTGAACCGTGACAGTGACTCTGCGCTTCGATACCTGGTCGCCCCCCTCGACGACAACCGGTGCATCCTTCACTCCGGTGATGACTCCTTCGAGAATCGAATCGGCGTTCGATCGGTCCGAGGGTTGAAGAGTGGCGTCGTTGACAAACCGCTGCAACAGTTGTTGGGAAAACTGGTCCCGCAGCGTTGCATCACCGAAACCGCTCTGATCTTCCGCGATCGGGATTGCAATCGTCTTCAGGTGTGGCGGAACGGATGCACCTGTGAATGAGTAGGGACAACCCGCACATCCTGATAACGACACAACAATGAGGAACGAGAAGAGCACGCGGTGCACGACAGACCGATCCGTGGTCACATTACTCCTGGAGTCCAAACTCTTTGATCTTCCGGTAAAGGGTGCGTTCACTGATATTCAGTTCTTTCGCTGCGAGCCGCCGGTTCCCTTTGTGTCGATCGAGCGAGCTCACAATCATCTTGCGTTCCATTTCATCGAGCGAGAGCACGCCATTACCCCCTGCGTGACCGGGTTTCACCTGTTCGGGAACGTCGGATGGGAACACGCCGTGCATAATGACATCACGGAGCTCCAGAATCGAGCCCTTCAGATCGACAAGCGCGCGATAAATCAGTTCACGCTCCGCCTGCTCGACAGTCCTGTTTGCCACCACCGGGAGGTTTCTGTCGACGACCTGTCCCTGATATTCCTTCAGATGCTTCCGAAGATCGTCTCCCGTCAGCCGCCTGCCGTTCTCCAGGATCAACATGCTCTCAATGGTGTTTTTCAATTCCCGCACGTTTCCCGGCCATCGATAGTTCATGATAAGCTCGGTTGCCTCGTCTGTGAAGCCTTCGAACTTGATTCCGTTTCGTTCTGACACCTCTTTCACAAACTGCTCAATGAGGAGCGGGATGTCTTCGCGCCGGTTTCTGAGCGGCGGAATAGCGATGTTCACGGACCGTAGCCGGAAGTAAAGATCCGGCCGGAACCGCTTCTGCTGAACCTCGTACTGAAGTTCCTTGTTGGTTGCGGCAATGACCCTGACGTCAGACTTTCGTGCTGTCGACGAGCCGACCCGCATAAATTCGCCGCTCTCAAGCACCCTCAGCAGCTTCACCTGCGTAGCCAGCGGGGTTTCGCCGATCTCATCGAGAAAGATTGTCCCGCCATCAGCAATCTCAAAATACCCCTTGCGGCTTTCAATGGCGCTCGTGAAGGACCCCTTCTCATGCCCGAAAAGCTCGCTCTCAATCAATCCTTCCGGAATTGCCCCGCAGTTCACCGTCACAAGCTGGTTTTTGACCCGCTTGCTGGCATTGTGCAGTGCACGGGCAATGACCTCTTTGCCCACTCCGCTCTCGCCTGTGATCAACACAGTGATGTCTGTCGGAGCTACCTGCTGAACGACATCAACGATCTCTTGAATTTCAAGAGACTGCCCGATGATTCCATGCTGCTGTTGAAACTCCACGCGATCCATACACCGTCTTCCTCACCGTCCAACCAGCCGTACACGTCCCTCGTCAACGAGGGACAACAATCGTCTCGAGATGATATTTCTTTTTGATCTCGCCGCTGAAGCGTTTAGCTTCGTCTTGTGTGGTGAATTCGCCCACCCACACTTTGTGGAATTTTTTTCCGCTGTTCACGATCGTGAAAATATGGGAAGCATATCCATCCCGTTCAAATCGTGACTTGAGCTCTTCTGCGTTCTGAAGCTCTCGAAAAGTTCCGGCCTGCACGGTGTAAACGACCGTCGATTTCTTGCCTTTGCTAGGCTGACTCACCTTCGCCGGGGTTTCCGGGGGCGGCGTTACTTTTGGCTCCTCTGAAACCTTCTGGTCGGTGGCGTAGGTTGAGAAGGGATAGTCACGCTTCAGCTGTTCCATCTTCTGATCGGCGGTCTTATACAATCCGACCGAATAGTAGTACTGGTAGAGCTTGTACAAGGCGTCATCGGCCCATTCACTCTTCGGGAAATTGTCCACGATACTCTGGAAAATCTTCGCAGCTTCCGAACCATCGGTGGTTAAGACTCCCTGCAAATACAGGACACCCGGATGATTCTGGAAATTCGTCATGAGTGTCGGCAATTCGGCTCGTACGACATCCCCCTCCCCTTTTTCGATCAGCTCAAGACGTTTCAGAATATCCGGTTCACCCGTTCCCTGGCTTTGAGCAGTCGCAGCAGGGGAAAGGGCGATGGTCAGGGCAAGGGCAAAAACTATGACGGCAAAATTTCTCATCACAGCAGCAAGTCTCCTTAGGCGTTCGCGGCCAATCTCGAATCGTCCGCCAAACGTCTGGATGCTCCGAGGATGGTTCCGAAAAGTGTGGCCGAGTTTGCGCGCTCGATGCGCACAGTGAGATACTGCCCGATCTCGGCGCTTCCCCTGGGGAACACAACCATCTTGTTCGTATCGGTACGCCCGCAGAAATCGTTGGGCGATTTTGTGCTTTCCCCTTCCACGAGTATCTCGACAACCTGTCCCACCGTCTCGTGGTTTTTCTTCAGCGAGATTTCTCGTTGAAGGTCAATAATCTGGTTGAGTCGCTCGAGCTTGACTTCCTCCGTGACATCATCACCCATGTGCCACGATTTTGTGTTCTCGCGCGGAGAGTACTTGAAGGTGAATGCACCGTCATACCCTACGTGGCGAATCATGTCGAGCGTCTGCCGGTGATCGTCGTCGGTCTCGGTTGGGAATCCGGCGATGATGTCCGTTGAGAGGCTGACTTCGGGGATGCTCGCCCTGATCTTGTTTACCAGGGAGAGATAATGCTCACTGGTGTAGGATCGATTCATCAACTCGAGGATTCGATCGGACCCGGACTGAACAGGAAGATGGATGTACTTACAGATGTTTTCGTTCTCAGCAATCGTCCGAACGAGCTTGTCTGACATGTCCTGCGGATGAGAAGTGGTGAAGCGTATCCTCATCGTGGTGTCGACCTGTGCCGCGGCTGCCATAAGGTCCGCAAAATCATTCGTTCCGTCATTGTACGAGTTGACATTCTGTCCAAGGAGCGTAACCTCTTTGAATCCTCTCGCCGCCAGGTGTTCCACTTCACGGACAATGCTGTCAAGCGACCGGCTCCGCTCACGTCCTCGTGTAAATGGGACCACACAAAACGTGCAAAACTTGTCGCAACCCCGCATGACGGAAATCCAGGCACTGATGCCGTCCGTGCGGAGGGGAAGAATATCGTCGTAGTTCTCAACCCGCGAAAGGCGAACGGCGATACCTCGTTGGCCCGTCAATGCTCCTTCGATCAGCTCGGGGAGCCTTCGATATTCATCGGGTCCGACCACGAGATCGACATGGCTTTCAGATTCCATAAGGTCTTTGCGAAGCCGCTCGGCCATACAGCCCAGCACGCCGATCAGCATCCCCGGATTCTCTTTTTTGTATCGCTTGAAATCTCCGAGTCGACCGAATATGCGCTGCTCTGCGTTCTCGCGCACAGCGCAAGTGTTGACAAAAACAACATCCGCGGTCCGCAGGTTGTTCGTCTGGCTGAACCCCGCCTGAGTCAGAATGCTCAGGACTACCTCGGTGTCCGCCAGATTCATCTGGCAGCCGTATGTTTCTATGTAAATTTGCCTTGGATTCACGATTTCAGGGCATCCGGATTGGACACAAAAGATAGTGAAAGAATGACAGACAATCAATCGGTGGAACGCGATTAAGTACTTTTAATCTTAATAACATTAACAACTAGAGCCGATTTTTCTCATTTCCTGCATTGACAAATAGTCAGTCCTCACGTCGATGAACTATCCGTTGATTGACCGCCGAACGTACGGTATATTCTGGCGAATTGAACGACGTCGGTGACCTGAGGTTCGGCGTTCTCAATCAGACGTTCGATTCTGATGCCGGATCTGATGTCCCGCTTTATTCCGTACCTCTCTAGCAAAGGAAGTTCTCACATGACCCCATTATTGCAGCAAATAAAAACCAAGGCAAAACAGATCAAAAGGCACATCGTGCTGCCTGATGCTACGGACGAACGCGCGATCAAAGCGTCGAGAATTTGTGTCGATGAAGGCTCTGCCATCATTTCACTCATCGGCAACGAACATGAGATCAAAGCAAAAGCGGCCCAGTGCAATACAAAGTTGGATGGCGTGAATCTGGTTGATCCCGAGAAGTCCGAGAAGCTGAAACGCTACACAGATATCTACCTCGAACTGCGTAAATCAAAAGGCATGACTCCGGAACAAGCTCTCGCAACGATGAAACGTCCACTGTTCTTCGGTGCGATGATGGTCAGGGAAGGAGATGCGCACGGCAGCGTTGCCGGTTCAATCTCCACGACTGGTGACGTACTCCGGGCGGGCATTCAGGTGATCGGCGTGGCAGAAGGGATCAGCATCGTTTCAAGTTTCTTTCTCATGATCTTTCCGGATAAGGTGTACACCTTCGCAGACTGCGCGGTAGTTCCGGATCCGACTGTTGAGCAACTGGCGGATATCGCCATCGCTTCCGCAGAGAATCATCGGAAACTCACCGGCGAAGAACCAAGAGTCGCAATGCTCTCGTTCTCGACCAAAGGGAGTGCTGAGCATCCGTTTGTTCAGAAGGTGCAGCAGGCCACTGAAATCGTGAAGAAGAAAAAGCCTCAGCTTCAGGTGGATGGAGAGCTTCAAGTCGACGCCGCAATTGTTCCGTCGGTTGGGGAACGCAAGGCTCCTGGCAGCACGGTTGCCGGTAAAGCCAACGTTCTTGTGTTTCCCGATCTCAATGCGGGAAACATAGCATATAAGATTGCGCAGCGTCTCGGAGGTGCCGAAGCACTTGGGCCCATCGTGCAGGGGCTCAAGAAGCCTGCATTCGATCTTTCCCGAGGCTGTAGTGTACAGGATATCGTGAATGTCGTCGGAATCAACGCATTGATGGGAGCGGCATAGACCCGCGCCCGGAAGCCGGATGTAGGCTGGACATCAGAAACCAATAAGAAGGCACCGGTGCAGTCGGCACGCCTGCACCGGGCCCTCTCTCCTTCATAGCAAGTTGGCGTCGAGTTGTCAATGACTCTTGCAGTACAAGCTTGCGGCTGCGTCCACTTTTCTGTATCATCGCTCTCAGCCACTCCAGTCGCCAGGAAACATATCTATCTTTGAACGCCCAGAGACTTATGAAAAACAAACGCGCCTCCCGCACTCATCTCAAACAGGCTTCCTCCTACAAACCTCTGCCACTCAATAAACTTCGCTGGCGTTGTGATCCGAAGTCGCTGAAGGTACACACCAGCGCTGAGATCAAACCAACCCGCGAGATCATAGGACAGGAAAGGGCCCTTCGGTCTCTCCGAGTTGGGCTGGCCATGAATCATTTCGGCTATAACATCTTCGTCACAGGAATCTCCGGTACCGGCCGGACAACCACCATCAAGCGGCTTCTCAAGACCTTCGAAGGTGAGAAGGACGGCTTCCGTGACCACTGCTACGTTTACAACTTCAAGCATCCCGACCTCCCCATCGCTCTTTCATTGCCGGCAGGACAGGGCAAAAGCCTGAAGGACGACATGGGGAATCTGATCCGTGATCTCGCGCGCGACCTCCCGGCTCTTTACGAAAGCCAGCGCTTCCAGCAGGCCAGAAAGGAAGTGGTTTCTCACTTTCAGGAACGACAACGTAGTGTCTTGCTGGACTTCGAAAAGAGGGTGAAAGAGAAGGATTTTGAGCTGGTTCAGGTGCAGGTTGGAAACCTGATGCGGCCTGATATCGTCCCCGTCGTGGGCGAAAAAGCCACGAACTTCGATGAAGTCGATTCCATGGTGGCGAAGGGAGAACTCACCCGCGAGCAGTTCGAGAAGATGAGAGAAACGCAGACCGTCCTCGAAAAACAAATGGCGACAGTGTTTCGCGAATTGCGAAATATAGAAAAGAAAGTCCAGCAGTCTCTCACCGAACTCGAAGATCGATTGGTGATGCCGCTGGTGGATGAGAGCATTGAGATTCTCAAAACAACGTACGACAACCTGAAGGTTCATTCGTATCTCGAGGATGTCCGCGGACACATCAAAGCCCATCTCGACCGGTTCCACAAACCGTCGCCACCTCCCGCAAACGGACAGGAGGAAGAGGAGGAAGAAGAAGAAGATGAATTCCTCGAATACCAGGTAAATCTTCTGGTGGATAATTCTGAAACAGAACATACGCCGGTCATCATTGAGACGAACCCGAGATACAAAAACCTTTTCGGTACGGCTGAGCGCGTGATGGAACGCGGAGGCGTCTGGCGAACCGACTTCACCCAGATCAAACCCGGCGCCCTGCACCAGGCCGATGGAGGCTACCTCGTCCTCAACGCTCTTGATGTTCTGCTCGAGCCAGGCGTGTGGCAGGATCTGAAGCGCACGCTTCGCACCGGTAAAGCTGAAATCCTTGCCAATGAGCCACTCTATGGTTTTGCACCGACAGGCATGAAGCCGGAGGCAATTGAACTCAACATCAAAGTCATCATGATCGGCGATGCCGACATTTACCAGTTCCTCTATCAGCGCGATGATGATTTCAAGAAGATCTTCAAGATCCGGGCTGACTTCGATTATGAAATGGCCCGGGACACGAGCGCGGTGGGGCAGTATCTCCGATTCGTCAAGATGGTCTGCGACGACGAAAATCTGAAAGCGTTCGACAGGGAAGCTCTTGCGGCTCTGGTGGAATTCGGTGTTCGTCTAGCCGGAAGTCAGAAGAAACTCTCCACCAGGTTCAACATTCTGGCGGACGTTGTCCGCGAAGCGAACTACTGGGCAGGGGAGGAACTGGCGCAAATCGTTCGCGTGCAGTACGTTCGAAAAGCGGTCGAGGAACGCGTCTATCGCGTCAAGTTGATTGAAGAGAAACTTCAGGAGATGATCAACGATGGCGTAATCATGATCGATACGGAAGGTGCGGTGGTCGGACAGGTGAACGGCTTGTCCGTCTACGACACCGGCGAGCATGCATTTGGGAAACCGTCACGCATCACCGTCAAGACCTCGCTCGGGAGGGCTGGCGTCATCAATATCGAGCGGGAGTCGGAGATGAGCGGACCAACCCACAATAAAGGGGTAGCAATTCTCAGCGGGTTCCTGCGCGGCACTTTTGCACAGAACAAGCCTCTCATCATGAGCGCCAGCGTCACCTTCGAACAGTCATACAGCGGGGTGGATGGCGACAGCGCATCATCGACGGAGGTCTATGCAATCCTTTCGAGTCTCGCTGAAATTCCGATTCGGCAGGACATTGCTGTCACGGGATCTGTCAACCAGAAAGGGGAGATCCAGCCGATCGGCGGTGTCAACCTCAAAATCGAAGGGTTCTTCGATGTCTGCAGGGATCGGGGTTTGTCGGGGACGCAGGCGGTTATGATTCCGGAGACGAACGTGCCCGATTTGATGCTTCGGGAGGATGTGCTGGAAGCCGTCAGGAAAGGGAAATTCCGCATTTATGCTGTCAAAACAATCAATCAGGGAATCGAAATCCTGACCGGCGTACGAGCCGGCAACCGGCGTGAAAACGGATCGTTTTTACCCGGAACAGTGTTTGGTTTGGTAGATGAGAAACTCAAGTATTATGCTGAGCAATGGAAGAAGTTCGAAGCCGGACACGAATAAGAGCTGAGGAAGGAGAACGAAAATGAAAACTCTCTTGATTGGTTTGTTACTCGTCGGAGCCTTTGGCATCGCAGCGTCCCAGGACATAGGAATCGCTCCGGCGACAACCGGCTCAGGTCAGGTCACGACAGGACAGGCTGCAAAACAGACAGACTATCGGACCAATGGAAACCAGACATTGAGCTCGATGATTGCCTATGGCAGCTTTTCGGTCGGAGGAGAAGATCGGTTTGGACCGATGTTCATACTTCAATACAGTCCGCGGAGATACTCCGGTCCTGCAATCGATTTCTTCGGGGGAATTCTTCTTCAGACCGGAACTTCCGGACCAGTTAACGGACAGGACTACATTCCACTTGCGTCCTACTATGCCCCGTATTACTCGCCGTATTCAAACTACCGTAATGACAACTTCTACAGGATGCCGAACTTCAGCATCGGAATGGGATTCCTTGGAGCCGATGTCACATTCTACATGCTTGAGGGGGAGGTGCGGCCGTACGTAGGGTTTGGAGGATCTCTCGCTCTCTGGACCTACTCGAGCCGATTCAGCGGCACCGTTGCGCCGGATGCCAAAGCAGGGCTCAATATTAACCTCAGCAATTCGCTATCCGGATTTGCTGAAGTCCGCCGAATGTTTGGCGTGCCGAATCTCCTCGATATGTCAGGTCCGAAATTCGAAGGTCTCACGTCTGCGGCGATCGGCGTTTCCTTTGCCCCTCGCCTGCGATAGGATCCTGTTCTCTGCCTGTGGAGGCTGCCCAAAATGTAGCTCGACCTGCCCGCCGACGACACTTGCTGGGCGGCCTCTGGTTCTCTTAAGCCCCTCCTCAATGGTATCATCTTTCTTTTGCTGACCGTTGTCAATCGTCTCAACACACATCTGATCGTACCAATTGGTGAAGGAATGTCCGCGTTACTGGTTGGAATGGATCGATCTTGACTTTCCGCCAAGAACTCAATCCCGATTCCTGATTATCAAGATTTGAATGCTTTGTAGCGGATGTATATCGGAAGGGTTTTCTTCCAGAATCCAATCTGATCCGTCCAGGGGAACACCTGTGTACGACGGATCTCGAGGAAGTCCTGATAGAAGTTGAGGGGACCTGAATCTGCAGCGACGGCAAACTTGTATCCTGCCTCTTCTACACAATCTTTTGTAGTCGGCGACAGCTCGCCATATGGGTACGCAAAGGATAGGACACTTGATCCAAGTAGTTGTTCGAGCGCGTCTTTGGAATCCCGGATTTCGCGGTGGGCGCTCTCGGGCGACGCAATCGAAAGTCGCGCGTGAGTCACAGTGTGCGATCCAATCTCTATTCCCGATCGATGAAGTTCCATCATCTGTGAGGCTGACAGTAACGGTGCCGGTGGTTCATCCTTGTCCCAGAAATTGGTACGCCGGTCTCTATCCGTCACGACATAGATCACGGCGTTGAACCCAAATTTCTGAAGCAGCGGAAACGCTGTCCGGTAGTTGTCTTCATATCCATCATCAAATGTAAGGATGATGGGTTTGCGGGGGAGCTTTCCTTTTCCCTGCAGAAATCCAGCGTAGTCACGAAACGTAATAGTCTGAAATCCACGGCGTCGGAGAGAAGCGAGATGGCTGGCAAATTGTTGTGCGGATACCCAGATGCCATGGGAAGAATTCGTCATCGCGGTCTCGAGAACACGATGGTACATAAGAACAGGAATCGAAGCCGGTGAATGAGCCCTGGCGTATGCTCGCTCATACACTTGTTGAATTTTCGCGTCCACGTTTTTGGTGTCGAATCGTTGAAACGCCCTGTTGCTGAGCTCTTCTCGCTCGGAATCGGAGGGGGGATGGTCCAGCATCTCCAGGATGTCTCTCGAAATGCGTTCCAGGTCCGGCGTTACAGCGACTCCGGTGTCGCCAAAATTCGTGGCCATGGCGCTCTCAAATGAGGCTGGGCGAATGGGCCCAACGTACTCGGACTCCCCGAAGGCGATTACAGGCCTGTGCAGCACTAGTGATTCGGGCACAACCCGGCCCGAACCCACAATGAGATCGGCCTGGAGCATGAATTGCGCAATTCCTTTCTGAAAACCACGCAGCTCAACGACTGGGTGGTCAAACTGAGCATTCAGACTCGATATGAGCTGCGGTATATCCTCGGGTGTGATCATCCCGCCGATCGCCTTGAATTGCAGCTTTTTGTGTTGCAGGAGCCCGGGGAGGATTTTCGTTAACAGGAGACGCACAACATCCCCTTTCGGTCCCGTCAGACGCCCGACGAAGAGGATCAAGCTCTCTTGTTCTGATCGGGTGTCGCGCGCCTCTGAGCAGGCCAACTGTTCAGATCGCAATTTCTCCAGAGAGATGCAATTCGGAATAACGACAATGGCCTCTGCATTGAATCCAAGATCCTCGATCAAATGCTTTTTCAGCGCGGCCGATACTGCAATGATATCGTTGCCGTAGATGCTGAATGCTTTACTCGAGATGTGCACGTGCTGTCTGCCGTGGACAGTCGATACCAGTGGAGTCCCTGTGAGTCGTGTCGCAAAGAGAGAGACCCAGCTGGCTGCTCGTGAATGGGCGTGCACGAGATTGATCGAGTGTCGTCGGATCAGGCGTACAAGGGATGCAATGTTCCTCACGCGGCGTGAGTAGGAACGGATGCCGATGGGGAGCGAGATATAGGTTGCCTGTGTCGGAAACGTGAAGGTATCGGAGACTACAATCACACGATGGCCGTCAGCGATCTGTCCCTCAATCAACGAGGCGGCATAGGCTTCGGCTCCGGTGACTTCAAATTGTGAGAGGACGTGCAGGATTCTCATAGAAGTGCAGTTGCAGGAAGAAAGTAGGAACAAACGGGGGGAATATCAAGGAATGGAAGAGAATAGATTCGTTTTTCTGTCGGAGGGGCCCCCTCAAAAGCAAGAGGCGAGGATACTCTCCTCGCCTCCTCAGGCAATATCTTCCACATCAGAACATCCGGAATAAGAGTGAAACCCAACGGGCGGCCACCGATCACTGCCCGCGTCTGACGTACACGCACGAGCTCGCCAGGAACATTACCCCCGAGGAAATCGCTGGCCTACATGCCGAGTGCGGACATCCCGTAAACAGAAATCAGGACCCATACAATCATCAGGCCGACACCGACACCGATGCCGGTTCCACTTGACTTGCCCGCGTACTTGGCCATACCAATGCCGACGACAATCATCTGCCAGATCGTGAAAATGTTAAGCGATGAAAGCAGGCGGTGAGTAGTGTTCTTTGGATTGAAGTTGCTCAGCACCGCGAGCCCGCCGCTGGGGGATGCATACATCGATCCATAGGCAACGGCAAGCAAGATTGTAACAATGAAGCCCAATATTCCAATCCACTGGGCTGCACCATATAATTCGAGGTACTTGCCATATCCTCCTTCTGCCTTGAGTCCAAATTTCCCCACCAGCCAGAATACCAATGTAGCGAGGAAGAACATGAGGCTGACCGTCACGACGCCAAACACCATGCCGAACGCAATCATCATGCCTCCCGCTTTCTCCATCTGCTCAGATGCCCTGTCAGCTTGTTCCTGCGACATTTTTCCCGCTTGCACCTGTTCTTCCATGCGTGTGCGCTGAGTATCCATGATTTGATTCTTCATGGATTCGTTGGTGAACATCAGCCAAGTGAAGCAGCAGGTGAGTAGCAGCACGATAATCAGTGGAACGACCCAGATGCTCGCGCGTGTAGGAGATGTACGAATGCCCTCATACGCATCCCCAGGAGCCGCGAAAACGTTCATTATAATATCGCTAAACGAAATGGTGGGCGCAGATGGTGCTTGTTCTTCCATGATTTCCTCCGATTTGTGGGGATGTGCTCCAGTGCACTCCAAGTTAATTGACAAATGCGTATTTTCCAATCGTAAAATGAAGATGGGGATCCTTCGTTGACATTCCATAATGAAAAAGATATATTGCTCCCGCCAACTGTCAGCAGCCCACAAGTGCAAGTGGTGTATCTGCTTGTACCGCCTCTTGGCGCCGGAGGGGTAGAATACGGTGACCGAAGTTCCTTCAATCAGATAGAATACCATGACCGACCTTGAGGAACAACGCAGAAAAGTAGAGGAATTGAAACGAAAAATCCTCGAACAGAAGAGGGCTGCGTCAACTCAGAAGACTGCAGAGGAAAGCGCGCGCCTTGAAGCTGAAGTGGAAACCAAGAGAAAAGCCGAAGAAGAGGCAAAGCGTGCAGAAGAAGAAACGAAGCGCAAGACAGAGGAAGAAGCGAAACAGCAGGCCGAAGAGTCGAAGCGTCATGCCGAAGAAGAGGCCCGGAGGCGTGAGGAAGAGGAGGAGCGACGAAAAGCCCAGGAAGAGGCGATGAGGAAAGCTGAAGAGGAGGCGAGGAAAAAAGCGGAAGAAGCAGCGCGGGTGCGTGAAGAGAACGAGCGAAAGAAAGCGGTTCTGGAGGCGCAGCGTCAGACTGAGTTGGTCGCGAAGAAGAAAGCAGAAGAAGAGGCGCGACGTCATCTTGAAGAGGTGGAACGCCAGCGTCGTGAGGAGGAAGAAAAGAAGAGGCAGGAAGACGCAAGAAGGCGTGCAGAAGAGTTGAAGAAGAAGGCTGAGGAAGAGCGGAGGAAGGCGGAAGAGGAGCGGAAAAAAGCGGAGGAGGAACAGAAAAAAGCTGCCGAAGATGCCAGGAAATCGGCTGAAGCCCTGAGCAAGCAGTCCTCGGGTGGGCCGTCCAAAGTCGGCGACGAATCACGCCAGACATACGCGCAGGTGTTGAAGCTTGCCTGGCGGGATGCCAAAATCAGCAACGAAGAAGCAGATATTCTTGCTCTCTTGCGTGAGCGATTCGGACTTTCTGAAAAAGATCACGAACTCTTGCAGCAAGAGGTACAAATCGAAATATACCTTCAGGCGGTTGCAGATGTCTGGCAAGATGGAGTCATTACGCCGCAGGATTCCGAGCGACTCGATCAGCTGCGCGAACAATTCAACATTTCAGCGGAAGAACATATGCGGTTGGAAAAGCAGGTTCGAAAGGAAATCCTCAAGCAGAAAGCTTAACAGTCTTGTACTGATATGCCATCGCGTCCAGAGCGAGAATGCGTTTCTCGATGGGCGGATGCGTGCCGAGCAACTCCGCAGTAAACCCCTCTTTCGAATTCAATGGTCTCCCCAACGGGTCGACAATGCACAGGTGAGCCGCGCCGCGTTTGATAGATTCCGTCGGAGCGACAGCTTGGTCGATCTTTCGTAGCGCGCTTGCGAGGCCGAGGGGATTCCGTGTCAGCTCCGCCCCCGAAGCATCGGCGAGATATTCCCTCCTGCGTGAAACGAGCATGGCCATGATCTGGGCAATGAGTGGTGCGAGGATGATGCTGATGAGCCAGAGGATCAGGATGATGATGCCGAGCGATCCGCTGCTGCGTACCTTGCTGCCGCGCCCCCCAAGCCCGCCAAATCTCACCCCGCGCCGCGCACCATCCGAGAGGAGTACAATCGATCCGACGAATGCAGCAACCACAGTCATTAGCCTGATGTCGTAATTGCGGACGTGGCTCATTTCGTGGGCGATGACCCCCTGGAGTTCTTCCCGGTTGAGCGTGTCGAGCAATCCTTCCGTGACGGCCACGTAGCTGTGTTGGGGATCTTTTCCGGCTGCAAAGGCGTTGGGGTCCGGATCGGGAACGACGAACACCTGCGGTTTCGGCATTCCCGATGCGATGGCCATTTCTTCCACGACGTTGATGAGTTGCTGATGGGAGGGGTTGGTAGGATCCGCTGGGATCGCCCCTGTGGATTGTAGCACGGAGTTCGCACCGGACTGAAGACTCCCAATCGCCATCGCCGTACCGACGACGACCGCAATGATCGTGCCGACTGGCAGCATCACCCCGTCCTCGTTCAGTCCGAGGAAGAAATAGTCGAATCCGAATCCTATAAATGCGAGGAAGAGAATAAAACCGAGCATGACGAGCAGCGTCACTCGTTTGTTATGCTCTTGCTGCTCGTAGATGTTCTTGCCGGGGACCACGATCGATGATCCTACTTCTTCAGCGACAGATCGACGTTGGGTACTTCCCGTTCAGCTGCCACCTGAATCTCGAACAACTCGGCGACCTTGAAATTAAACATTGAGGCGATGAAGTTCGCCGGAAAGACTTGTTGTGCAATATTGAATTTCGTGGCGATGTCGTTGTAGAATTGTCGTGCGAATGAGATTTTGTTCTCGGTACTGGTGAGTTCTTCCTGCAGCTGTTTCACGTTTTCGTTTGACTTCAGTGTCGGATAATTTTCGACAAGAGCGAAAAGTTTCGTCAAAGCGGAACTCAAGACATCCTCTTTCGCAGCGGAGTCGGCTACCCCCTTTGCCGAGATGGCCGAGTTGCGGGCCTGGATCACTTTTTCAAGTGTCTCCTGCTCGAACTGCATTTGTCCGCGTACTGTGTTGACGAGATTTGGAATGAGGTCATGACGTCTTTTCAGCTGGACGTCAATTTGTTTCCAGCCGTTCGTTACCTGGTTGCGCAGTGTGATAAGTGTATTGTACTTTGCGATGACCCATACCATGAGAAGCGCAACGGCCGCGATAAATAGAAAGAATATGTACATACAGGAGCCTCCTTTTGCTACTGAACGGACGGAAGTTAGAGCAAATCGCTTTGAATATCAACGATGTTGTGTCATGGGTCCGGGACACTTACAGGAGCATCGTGAAATCGACGAAATCCCAATATTTTGCACTATTCTCCATGCCCGGGATGAGCGATTGTCTTCTTTGCACTGGACAAAAAAAGTGAAACAATCCGAAAAAAACTGTTGACTTTCGGTGAAGGGTTTGGTATATTGTAAGCCCCGCAAATGATGGGGAGGCGTAGATAAGCGCCTGAATTCTTTGATTGTGAAATCCCTCAATGCCCATGGAACATGGGCATTTTTATCGTCTGGCCACAGTGTGGCGGATGGGGAAAATGTTCTTTGAAAAGTGTGTGTATGCCTCGAGTCAATTGCACAGGGTTTTGTAACCTGGCAATTGTATCGAATATGTAGCAGTGATACAAGACGCCAAGGTTCAAACTTGAAGTTGGAAAAAACTACAACGGAGAGTTTGATCCTGGCTCAGGACGAACGCTGGCGGCGTGCCTAACACATGCAAGTCTTGGGAGAAAGAGGTAGCAATATCTTTAGTAAACCGGCGCAAGGGTGAGTAACACGTAGGCAACCTGCCTTTAGGACGAGGATAACTCCGAGAAATCGGGGCTAATACTCGATAATGCAGCGGCACCGCATGGTGACAGTTGTTAAAAGCCCCAAAAGGGTGCCTAAAGATGGGCCTGCGTCCCATTAGGTAGTTGGTGAGGTAACGGCCCACCAAGCCGACGATGGGTAGCTGGTCTGAGAGGATGATCAGCCACACTGGAACTGAGACACGGTCCAGACTCCTACGGGAGGCAGCAGTGAGGAATATTGCGCAATGTCCGAAAGGGTGACGCAGCGACGCCGCGT
Source organism: Bacteroidota bacterium (assembly GCA_049522195.1). GTDB lineage: Bacteria > Bacteroidota > Ignavibacteria > UBA10030 > UBA10030 > UBA9647. The sequence continues at coordinate 24,568 of JBEKOB010000016.1, read as the reverse complement.
GGAGGATGAAGGCCCTATGGGTCGTAAACTCCTTTTGAGGGGGAAGAATAGTCCCATATACTGGGATTTGACGGTACCCCTAGAAAAAGCACCGGCTAACTACGTGCCAGCAGCCGCGGTAATACGTAGGGTGCGAGCGTTGTCCGGAATCACTGGGTGTAAAGGGAGCGCAGGCGGGTCGGCAAGTCATTGGTGAAATCCGGAGGCTTAACCTCAGGACTGCCAATGATACTTCCGATCTTGAGTGCAGAAGAGGAAGACGGAATTCCTGGTGTAGCGGTGAAATGCGTAGATATCAGGAAGAACACCGGTGGCGAAGGCGGTCTTCTGGTCTGTAACTGACGCTCATGCTCGAAAGCGTGGGGAGCAAACAGGATTAGATACCCTGGTAGTCCACGCCCTAAACGATGGATACTCGATGTCGGGTCGCAAGGCCCGGTGTCCAAGCTAACGCGTTAAGTATCCCACCTGGGGAGTACGATCGCAAGGTTGAAACTCAAAGGAATTGACGGGGGCCCGCACAAGCAGTGGAGCATGTGGTTCAATTCGATGCAACGCGAAGAACCTTACCTGGGTTTGAAAGGCAAGTGACAACCGATGAAAGTCGGTCTTCCCGCAAGGGACACTTGTACAGGTGCTGCATGGCTGTCGTCAGCTCGTGCCGTGAGGTGTTAGGTTAAGTCCTGCAACGAGCGCAACCCCTGCACTTAGTTGCCATCAGGTCAAGCTGGGCACTCTAAGTGGACTGCCTACGCAAGTAGCGAGGAAGGCGGGGATGACGTCAAGTCCTCATGGCCCTTACACCCAGGGCCACACACGTGCTACAATGGCCACTACAATGGGCTGCAAGACCGCAAGGTGGAGCTAATCCCTTAAAAGTGGCCTCAGTTCGGATTGAGGGCTGCAACTCGCCCTCATGAAGCTGGAATTGCTAGTAATCGCGGATCAGCACGCCGCGGTGAATACGTTCCCGGGCCTTGTACACACCGCCCGTCAAGCCATGGAAGCTGGGGGTACCCGAAATCGTCTTCCCAACCGCAAGGAGGGGGACGCCTAAGGTAAAATCAGTGACTGGGGCTAAGTCGTAACAAGGTAGCCGTACCGGAAGGTGCGGCTGGATCACCTCCTTTCTAAGGAGATATCTTCCGAGCAATCGGCAAGATAACTCAAGGAATATTCCTTGTTCGATTGATTCGACTGCACACACTTTTCATTTTTTAATCGCTTACAGAAAGTCCAGCAGCGGTTCAACACCATGGGCCTGTAGCTCAGGTGGTTAGAGCGCACGCCTGATAAGCGTGAGGTCAGTGGTTCAACTCCACTCAGGCCCACTAGGCTGTGCGCCGAATGACAGCTGCGGGGCTGTAGCTCAGTTTGGGAGAGCGCCTGGTTTGCAACCAGGAGGTCGTCGGTTCGATCCCGATCAGCTCCACAAAGGGATTGCGAATTTCGAATTGTGAAATTCGAAATTGATAATCCGCAATTCGTAATGGTTCTGTTCTTTGACAATTGAGAAGATTGAATGAAGCATCCGGGCTAGTAGTCCTGCCTCGCGGTGGGACCAATGACGGAAGCGGAATTCAAGCATAACCTAATGTAAAGTTTTCTCGTCCAAAATATTATTGATGCACCGACCCGTCGCAAGACGGGATCTGTCTGTGATTCAATAAAGATTTTTGGTTAAGTTACTAAGAGCATATGGTGGATGCCTTGGCACCAAAAGGCGAAGAAGGACGCGGCTACCTGCGATAAGCGTCGGAGAGGCGGAAACAGCCTTTGACCCGACGATGTCCGAATGGGGCAACCCTCCGAGAGTTATGTCTCGGAACTCCCTGCTGAATTCATAGGCAGGGTAGAGCGAACGAGGAGAAGTGAAACATCTCAGTAACCTCAGGAAGAAAAAACAATAGTGATTTCCCTAGTAGCGGCGAGCGAAAAGGAAATAGCCTAAACCATCTGATACGTTCAAGGCGACGACCCTTGTATCAGTGGTGTTGTGGGACTCTTAGACTGAATCGTCGATAAGTCGGGGAGTTACAAATCAATTCGTTAGCTGAATTTTCTGGAACGCTGGACCACAGAGGGTGATAGTCCCGTAAGCGAAAGCGAATTGACTCCCGAGAGCCTCCCAAGTATCACGGAGTAAGTGGAATTCTGTGAGAATCTGCCAGAACCATCTGGTAAGGCTAAATACTCTTTGGTGACCGATAGTGAACAAGTACCGTGAGGGAAAGGTGAAAAGCACCCTTAAGAAGGGGGTGAAATAGTACCTGAAACCATATGCTTACAAACGGTTGGAGCAAATCTTCCGCTTCGGCGGAAGAGGAGTGACAGCGTGCCTTTTGCTTAATGAGCCTACGAGTTGCTCGTACGTTGCAAGGTTAAAGTTCTCAGAACTGTAGCCGTAGCGAAAGCAAGTCCTAACTGGGCGATCCAGTAACGTGCGGCAGACGCGAACCCGTGTGATCTACCCTTGGTCAGGGTGAAGTGAGGGTAAAACCTCATGGAGGCCCGAACTGATGTGGGTTGAAAACCGCTCGGATGAACTGAGGGTAGGAGCGAAAGACCAATCAAACTCGGAGATAGCTCGTACTCCCCGAAATAGCTTTAGGGCTAGCCTTGTGATATAGTATTACGCAGGTAGAGCACTGATTGGGCTAGGGTCGTCACAACGATACCAAACCCAGACAAACTCCGAATTGCGTTAATATGTTCCACAGGAGTCAGGCGACGAGGGATAAGCTTCGACGCCGAGAGGGGAATAACCCAGACCGCCAGCTAAGGTCCCTAAATCAGGGTTAACAGAGAAAGGATGTTGAGTTGCTCAGACAACTAGGATGTTGGCTTAGAAGCAGCCATTCATTTAAAGAGTGCGTAATAGCTCACTAGTCAAGCGACTCAGCGCCGATAATACTCGGGACTAAACCCAGTACCGAAGCTGCGGATAGTAGCAATACTATGGTAGGGGAGCATTCCATCGACATCGAAGGTGTGGCGTGAGCCATGCTGGAGTTGATGGAAAAGAAGATGTAGGCATAAGTAACGATAAGGAAAGTGAAAAACTTTCCCACCGAAAGTCTAAGGTTTCCTGAGCAACGTTAATCGTCTCAGGGTTAGTCGGACCCTAAGCTGAGGCCGAAAGGCGTAAGCGATGGAAAACAGGTTGAATATTCCTGTACCTGTTTGCAGTCGTTTGACTATAAGGGGTGACGCAGAAGTGAAGTGGGGCCAGCTGTTGGCTTAGCTGGTTTAAGCCCGTAGGCGTCTCGGGTAGGCAAATCCGCCCGGGAGTCATCGCCGAGAGGTGAACAGGGTGCCCGTATGGGCCACAACTCCACGTAACCATGCTGCCTAGAAAAACCTCGTATAGGAGACTGTAGACAGTCCGTACCGCAAACCGACACAGGTAGATGAGAAGAATATTCTAAGGTGCTCGAGTGAGCCGTGGTTAAGGAACTCGGCAAATTGACCCCGTAACTTCGGGATAAGGGGTGCCCTAAGTATGATGGCGTGTACAACGCTGGCAGAACAGGGCCGCAGTGAAATGGGCCAAGCGACTGTTTAACAAAAACACATGTCTATGCTAAGCCGTGAAGGCGACGTATATAGACTGACACCTGCCCGGTGCCGGAAGGTTAAGGAAGCGGGTTAGCCGCAAGGCAAAGCTCGCGACCGAAGCCCCGGTAAACGGCGGCCGTAACTATAACGGTCCTAAGGTAGCGAAATTCCTTGTCGGGTAAGTTCCGACCTGCACGAATGGTGTAACGATTTGGTCACTGTCTCAACCACGGGCTCGGTGAAATTGTGGTACCGGTGAAGACGCCGGTTACCCGCACATGGACGGAAAGACCCCGTGCACCTTTACTGCACCCTAGCATTGGGTTCGGTCAAAGCATGTGTAGCATAGGTGGGAGACTGTGAAGCCGGGGCGCTAGCTTCGGTGGAGTCGTCAGTGAAATACCACCCTTGTTCTGATTGAATTCTAACCTACTGCCGTGAATCCGGTGGAGGAACAGTGTTAGGCGGGTAGTTTGACTGGGGCGGTCGCCTCCTAAATTGTAACGGAGGCTCTCAAAGGTTCCCTCAGCATGGTTGGTAATCATGCGTCGAGTGTAAAAGCATAAGGGAGCTTAACTGCGAGACCTACAAGTCGAGCAGATGCGAAAGCAGGATTTAGTGATCCGTTGGCTTCGAGTGGAAGAGCCAACGCTCAAAGGATAAAAGGTACGCCGGGGATAACAGGCTGATCTTGCCCAAGAGTTCATATCGACGGCAAGGTTTGGCACCTCGATGTCGGTTCATCGCATCCTGGGGCTGGAGAAGGTCCCAAGGGTTTGGCTGTTCGCCAATTAAAGCGGTACGTGAACTGGGTTCAGAACGTCGTGAGACAGTTCGGTCCCTATCCTGTGCGGGCGGAGGAAACTTGAAGGGTGTCGCTCCTAGTACGAGAGGACCAGAGTGAACGGACCGACGGTGTACGAGTTGTCATGCCAATGGCATTGCTCGGTAGCCATGTCCGGATGGGATAAGCACTGAAAGCATCTAAGTGCGAAACCCGCCCTAAGATTAGGTTTCCCGGGATTTATCCCCTAAAGACCCCAAGGAGATGACTTGGTTGATAGGCCACAGATGTAAGAGCAGTAATGCTCGAGTCGAGTGGTACTAATAGGTCGTGCGACTTAACCATTATTTTTATTGATCACAGATACAGATCAACGGTGCATCAATATTGTTTTGGTCGAGTGCGCTCAAATACAGCAGTACAGGTTATGCACTCTTCTCAATTGAATTTTTTTCTGGTGTCTATGTCGAGGGTGTAACACCTCTTCCCATTCCGAACAGAGAAGTTAAGCCCCTCGGAGCCGATGGTACTATATGGGTGACTGTATGGGAGAGTAGGACGATGCCAGGATTTTATTTCCAGTCCCGTTCCGAAGCAATTCGGAACGGGATTTCTTTTTTGGTGGGATCGACGGGGATGTGCTCCGCAATTGCCTAAATGATAAAGCCCTTCTCTGTGGACCTAGAGTGCCCCGCCTGATGATGCACCGGGCACTCATCGATTCTTAGAATCCTATCAGCTGCACAACCCCATTTACCGATGAAAGTCTCACAGTTCCCTTCCCTCCACCAGCAATACCCATCACACTCGTACGGGTGTTCGTCGTGTAGGCGATAGAAAGATTTGTGACGGACACCGTTCCAAGCGTCACCGATGCAGACACGGCTGCCGAGAGCGAGCGGGGGACGAGTAATGAGATGTTGCCGTTCACCAGAGTCAGAACGCACGATCCGTTCTCCGGCAGGTTCACCTTTCCATTGATCGTTCCGTTGGTGGCGGTAACGTTGACGCTACCGGTTATGTCTGTCACGTTCACGTTGCCGTTGACGACAGAGGAAGTCACAGTGTTGCGGAAATTCTGAATAGCGACATTTCCATTGACGTTGTTCACGGTGACTTTCCAGGAACTGGGGACTAACACTTCGTAGTCTACCTCGTACGTTCGTCCTTCGCTTGAATTGGGCTGAAGAGTATTGATGGTGAGAGCAGTCGGGGATTCCTGTACATCGATCGTAATGTCGGACATGTGGCGCGTTGCCGCATCTTCGCTCTGATCCTTGACGATTTTGGTCCCGGAGATCCGCGCCTCGCTGAGTGTGTCGACCCCGATCACTGTGACAGTCCCGTTGACGTTGGTGATGAAGAAATCGGTCTTACCTGTCACAGTTCTCGTGTACAGAAAACTCTCACGATATTCGAAGTTGGGGGGAGCGTCGTAGTCGTTGATCTGACAGCTGGGAATGAGAAGAAGAAGCGGAATAGCGAGAAGCCAGAACAATTCTCTGGCCTGAATTCGGTGCGGCATATGTCCTCCCTGGGTGTGAACCTTGCAACAAACAGCTTTACATCTACGGTGCGAGACGAAGCCTGTGCGGTGCCCGAGACCTTTATGTTCGAGTTCACTTCAATTCCAGGCGCCTGCATGGACTTTCTGTCCCAAATTCTACGTTTGACAGAGGGAAGGGTTGCGTTGACCAACAATTCGAGATTCATTATCACTTAATCGATATCGGATATTTACGCTGTGTTTTCCGACACATTCCGATGGAATCTTGAACACCTGCGCCAGAGGCGCATTAGCCCGGCCGAGAACATCGAACAAAGAATGATGGACGCTATCTTTTTCCCTCCAAACAGGGCCCACGGATTTCCCTTCATATCCTTCAGAAGCCTTTCCTGCCGCTTCCACTCGGGATGTTTCTCGAAGAAGGACACCGTAAGTGACTCCTCGCTGCTATCTGAGAGGGACACAAGAAGAAACCCCGAGCCGTGAGAACAACTCGGGGTTTCTTTTGCTTTGTGCGAAAGGGTGAAACGTCTTGTTAGGCGCCTTGTGGATCTTTCCCAAAGATTCGCGTTCCGGACGTTCGAATGCTGTACTTTGAGATGCTCTCACACAGTAGGTTTGATGTTTTGGTTCACGCGGAAAAGGTTGTTCGGATCGTACTTGGTCTTGACGGCGACGAGCCGGTCATAGTTCCCCTTGTAGGATGCCTTCACCCGATCCTCACCTTCGTCCATCATAAAATTCACGTACGCACCCCCTGCCGAGTAAGGATGCACCGCATCCCAATACTCTTTTGCCCACGCGCTTATCTTGTCCTTGTTGGCGGGATTTGGATCCACACCAACGATTACCTGAGCCCAGGTAGCGTCGCGGTAGCTCCACGGTGTGTCGCTCTTGCCAACGCGGTGTGCTGCTCCGTTGATTGGGTAGAGGTGCATGCTCGATTGCATAGTTGGAATCTTCGAGCAATATTTGATGTGGAGCGCGATGGCTTCGTCACTTAATTCGTTGACGAAGTCGGCTTTCCAGTACCACTGGTGACCTGTTGGATACAGACCATCGAACATGCTCTGAAGCGCCGTGTGAGGGATCGGGCCGACGAGATCGCAGGCCGGTGGGCTAAAGCTCCGGATGGGTTTGAAAATCTCCTCTGCCTTCTCCATGGGTCCACTGTAGCACCACACGATACCACACATCGTTTTTTTGTGGAGAGGGACAGGGAACGGTGGCCCCGGTGGCACAATCAGGAAGGCGAAAAAGCCGGTGAGGTCTTCCGGAGCTTTGCGGATGAACTCACGGTACCACGCCATCATCTTGGGAGCCTCGGACATTTCGTAGAGCATCGGCCCGCCATAATCAGTGTGGACGGGATGAAGCCGAAACAGGAATGAGGTGACGACGCCAAAGTTCCCCCCGCCTCCGCGGATTGCCCAAAAGAGATCCTGGTTCTTGTCGGCGTTGGCAGTGACGAAACGCCCATCCGCAAGCACCACGTCCGCGGACAGGAGATTGTCGATAGTGAGGCCGCACCTGCGCGTTAGGTGACCAAGACCGCCGCCCAGGGTGAGTCCGCCGACACCAGTGGTGGAAATAATGCCAGTAGGTGCAGCCAGGCCAAAGGCATGAGTTGCATGGTCTACGTCACCCCACGTGCAGCCACCTTCGACCCGCGCCGTACGCTCCACGGGATCAACTCGAATGCCCTTCATGTGGGAGAGATCTATGACCAATCCGTCGTCGCATACACCGAGGCCTCCGGCATTATGACCGCCGCCACGGATAGAAAGGAGCATCTTGTTTTCGCGGGCGAACTGAACTGCGGTTATCACGTCCGCCACATCTGTGCAGCGTGCAATTAAGGCGGGCCGTCGGTTAATCATTGCATTGTAGACCTTGCGGGCTTCATCGTAGCCCGTATCGGTAGGTTGAATCAACTCTCCACGAAGGCTAGCCTTGAATGTTGCTATGACTGCTTCGCCTGGCATTGTCTCCTCCTAGCTTATGAGTACTGCGCAGAACTATTGATTATACAGTTTCCGCATATGATCACGGCATCTTCTGTCACAGCACAACGTGCCAATGGACTGGATAGTTTCCCTCTTTGAACGTGGCACTTCCGTATGTTAAAATGGGGTCAAACAGCAGTGATTAGATAGCCGATTCGCCAAAATAGATCGCCCCCGCCATTGGTGTATTACCGCAGCTCTCGCCCTTGAAATAGAACACCCCGAGTTGCGTTAGCCGCTCGGGGTTTGTCCTCTCCACGTCATTGGCTGATCCAAGATGAGAACGAGTGCCCTCCTATTTCTTCGCTCCAAACAGCGTCCACGGATTCCCCTTCATATCAACCAGGAATTTCTCCTGCCAGGTGTACTCCGGGTGGTTCTTGAAAAATGGCGCTGCGAGAAAATCCTCGCCGCAAGGATGCCCCATCCTTGCCCAGATCTTCATCTCCTTTGCTAGCGCAGCGGTTGTCACTTTCCCCTGGACTGCTCCCGTCGGATAGAAGGGCGGGTTGCTCCATTCCGGAGCCCCTTTGGGATCGGTATCGATGTGGCCGCAGAGAACGCCGGCGCCTGTCGATTCTTTGCCGGTAATTGGATCGTGGTGATCTCCTTCCATGGTCTTGGCAAGCTCGACGTCAATCTTCCCCTTCTTTTCAAAAGAGAGCTGAGCCCAGCGGCATTTCCGGCTGTTGGCGGAATTTGTCATGTCATTCGGATCAAAATTCGTTTCTTCTGCCGTGAGCTTCGGGTCACATGGGAAATTAGAACCCACATACATGCTATCAAACGACCTCCACACTCTGTAGTTCTTCAAGCCAAGTTCGAGTCGCGCTATCTCGTTCGTCTTGGTATCGCCGACGAGCCAATCGTTCGCGTACGCACCGGTGTTGTTCGTCGTCATGATCTTCACGTACTCGTCGATCGAGCTTGCGTATTGAGCTGCCTTGCGGGCTCGCATGAACTCCGGAGTGCCATCCTCGTCGAATCCTTTGAAGCCGGTGATCGTCGTCTCGGTATACAAGATCCCGGCACTGTTGATGGCAAAATCGTCGCCGCTGTGTATCAATCCCGGCATGCAATCCATCAATATGCGATATCCCTTGGCGGGGACGATATCAGCAATCACGTTCCATCGCTCGCCCACGACATAGTCGCTCCAGTTGTTATGAGCGATAACAATCTTTCCGTCCTTTGTGTAGCTGCCTGTGGCGATGAATGCGCTGCACTTGCCAGGGGCCTTGTTGTTCAGTGAGTCGGCCTTGATCTTGTTCGCAAGCCATGGCACATAGTACGACGCCAGCTCGATGTTCGCGTTGAGCGCTGTGATATCGATCTTGTCGTACTTGTATCCGCGGGCCGCCATTCCTTCGGCAATTCCCTGGAGCTCCTCCTGATATTCCTTTTCGATCCTCGGCCAGAAGATGCGTTCTGTCGCTTCACGGAAGAACTTCCAGTCCTTCTGCGTCGATCCCTTCTCGAAATAGAATGCGAACATCCTGATGCAATCGTCAATCTCTGGTGCCAGGAGGTAGCCATGCTGGAAACCGATTTCGGCAGGTGTTCCTTCGAGGTGTAGATAGATCCACCCGTTCTTATTTTCGCGGGAGGCGTTCTTCAGCCGTGGATCATCACCGCCGGCATAGAGTGTCGAAACAAAAATCAGCAGGAGACCAAAGAGGCGTTTCATGGTAAGCTCCGTTCTTGAGTAGGGAGGAAGTGGGACAGCCAATTGAATATAGCGGAAGTGGCGATGGTTTTCAATTCCATATTCCTCCTGCATTTCGCATAGAAACCGTCGTGTCTCTCGGCAAGTTTTCGGCAATCGTCCTTGCTCCCCTTGACAGTTTTGCGTACTTTTGTGTCCCATGTCCCGGCACATCCGCCACGTTTGCGCGCCAGCTTATGCTGCTTCGGCAGAGAGGCCGAAACGCTTCAGCGTGCAGACACGAAGACCCAAAGGCACAACGGAGATACCTTAATTGAGTCGTACCCTTGTCACTGAGTAGTCACGGAATCTCTTACGAAAAGACCCTTGAAGAAGCAGAGTATCAAAGGATTAGCGCTGAAGGAGTTACAGGAGTTCGTCGAGTCCCTCGGCGAGAAGAGATATCGCGCCGCCCAGCTCTTTTCATGGATGTACGCTAAGGGGGCCGAATCCTTTGATGAAATGACGGATATTTCGAAGGAGTTCCGCGAGGTGCTCGCTTCCAGTGCCCGCCTGGATAGTCTGGAGCTGGAACGAAAAAGTGTCTCTCCGACCGATGGAACCACGAAATTCTTGTTCCGTTTGAACGATGGATTAATGATCGAAAGTGTGCTGATCCCGGCTCCGGATCCTGATAGCTCGGAGCCGGACGAGGATGAACCCGACGTCTCTCCGGCCTCCGACAAGCGCCTGACCCTGTGCGTCTCGACACAGGTCGGATGCCCGCTTGATTGCAAATTCTGTGCGACGGGGACAATGGGGTTTCTGCGCAACCTGACGGCAGGGGAAATTGTCGATCAGGTCATCCAGGCGCAACGACTTGCCGATCGCCGCATCACAAATCTTGTGTATATGGGAATGGGTGAGCCGATGCTCAATTATGATGACGTCATGAAATCCATCGATATCATTACCGATGACCGGTCCCTCAACATCGGCGCCAGGCATATTACCGTCTCGACCGCAGGCTACGCTGATAAAATCAGGCAGATGGCGGACGAAGGGAGGAAGGTGAAGCTCGCGCTTTCGCTGCATTCTCTTGACAGCGAAAAACGCACAAACCTGATGCCCATCACCAAAAAATTCAGCGTTGATGAGCTTATCGAAGCACTCGAATACTACTATCAGAAGACACGCCGTCGTCCGACGTTTGAGTATATTCCGTTTGACGGATACAACGACACGGCTGATGATATCAAAAGATTTGTAAAGCTCTCGAAACGGATACCGTGCAAAGTGAATCTCATTCCTTTTCACTCGATTGCGTTCACTGGGATCTCGGGGCTTGGAGCTACTCTGAGACCGACGCCGAAGGAGAAAATGGAACGGTTCGCTCAGGCCCTGCGGAAGGCGAATATTACGGTCATGGTTCGAAGCAGTTCGGGTGAGGATATTGAAGCCGCCTGCGGGCAGCTTGCGGTCGAGGAGCAGCGGTCGAAATCGCGCTCGGCCACGGCGAAAAAGCCTTTGGCGGGGAAGCAGAAAGCTGCTCACGCGAAGGTGTCAAAGTAATGCCGCCGTATTGCCACGTCTTCAATTCTGCACAGGACCCTTATCAGCCCTGCTCAATGCACCTTCGCCCATGAGGTCACCTTGAGCGACTGGTCATGGTGCAGCATATCACCTGAGTAACAATAGTTTTCTTGTCTGCGCGAGAGTTCCAGCGGTGAGCCTATACAAATAGACTCCACTTGCTAACCCGCGTGCGTCCAGGGTTTTCTCATAGTTCCCAGAACTCAACTTCTCATTGACGAGCGTTGCGACCTCTCTTCCAAGGAGGTCGAAGACTTTGAGTGTGACTAACGCGGAATGAGGAATCTGGAATCTGATTCTTGTGCTCGGGTTGAAGGGGTTGGGATAGTTCTGGTGCAGAGAAAAAGTGATGGGAGACAGGTCTATCTGATGGTCCACTGGAGTTGTTCTTTTAACAGTCCTGAAGATTCCCTTGTTGTAGGTTCCTGCAAAGAGGTAACCATCCGCATCGCAGTAGAGAGCCGTAATCGCCGTGTCGGCTAACCCGGCATTCAACGACTCCCAACTCACTCCATAGTTTGTCGAACAGAACACACCATTTGAATCTGTTCCCGCAAATACAACATCAGACGAATTTGTCGCTAATGATTTCACCGCTGGAGATGTCAGGCCGGTTGCCTCCCAGGTGTGCCCTGAGTCTGTCGATCGGTAGATGGCTGCTTGTGTTCCCGCGAAAAGAAAGTTGTTGCTGGTTGATGTATACTCATTGGTTTGTGTCGCAGAATCCCCTGGTGAAGATGTGATCCAGGTTGAGCCGCCATCAGTTGATGTTCTTGTATGGTAGTAATTCTTAGCGTGGTCTCTATCAATCATTATAGAGTTAAATGTCAGCACCACAATCGTTCCCTGTCGTGTGACGTGAATCTGCTTGAAGTAGTCACCAGGGCAGTGGAGATTGGTCCAAGTCCGGCCGACATCTGTTGACAGGTAAACTCCAGCTCCCGAACCGACAAGTTGACCAAGGCCAAACATGTTGCCATTGCCATCGATCGTGAATGTACTGCTCACGATGACGTAATCTGTGTTCCAACGATTGCCCTGATCTGTCGAAAATGGAAAATATGCAAAGTCGGAGCAGCCCGCGAAAATCCTCCCGGTCGGGTGGATCGCTATACTGCTGATTCCGTAGGAAAGTCCCGGGTCGTTACGAATCCAATCGGCACCAGCGTTTGTTGAGATGAAGCTGCCGAATTGTGACGTGCCTGCTATCATAAACCCATCTTTTGTTCCTGCGATTGAAGTGATTTGAGTCGTCGTGTTCGGGAAGCCGCTATTCCCTTGGGACCAACTTAAGCCCTTGTCTGTAGTCTTGAACAAACCGGTTCGCCCGGTTCCCACATAAATGGAACCGTCTGGTCCTCGTCTAAGGGCCTCGAGAGATCCAGTCGCAAGAGTATCGAACCCAATCCAGGTTTCGCCGTTGTCCGTTGACCGATAAAACACCGTTGTCGCAAAGGAAGGACGGTCTGCCCCAACCCAAATTTCGCCCTCTGGGAATGATATCATCCATTCCGTGTGCTGGTAGGTTGACATCGCTTGCCACGAATCTCCGTTGTTGGTCGAACGCATGACGCCCGAGCCGGCAGTGAGGAACAGATAACCATTGGAGTGTACAAACAGGTCACCAATGGAGGATAGGGTTGTCATCAAGCCTGTCCACTCGTCACCATTGTTGGTCGATCGATAAAGTGTACATTCAGAAGTGTTATTATTCCGTCCTATCAGGAACAATGTCTCACGCGTCCCCACATGCGAGATGGCTATCTCACCTAGTGAAAACGAATTGGGCAAGCCGTTATTGATCAATGTCCACGAAACGCCGTTGTCAGATGACCTGTAAGCCTGCCCCTGCGCAGCGCTGACAAAGATTTGATCACGCGAGTTGATCGCTAAACCGTGGATACCCACCGGACCAATGGAGCTCCATGACTCCCCCTTGTCAGTTGAGCGGAGAAGACCTCCTCCGCTGCTGCCTCCAATACAGAAAATAGAGTTGATGCTGCTTGATGCTATCTGGAAGTATCCACTATAAGATTGCAGTACTCGCTTCCAGGTTTTGCCGTTATCTGTTGATCGCATCAAGCCGTCCGTCCACGCATCCGCAAAGACAGTTCCATCCGGTGAAAAGTGCAATCCTACTATATTCCCTCCGTACTGCTGGGCAAAATCCATTTGCTGCCAGGAATTGGTTTGTGCCTTCAGAGGTGCCACTGAAGCGAAGAAACAAATCAGCACGAACATCGATGAGAAAATGTTCGACATTTCACTTCCCTCTCTGCTATTTCACTAAGAGCATCTTTTTCATCTGAGCTACCTCGCTCGAACCGAGTCTGTAGAAATAGATACCGCTCGGTAAACCGTTTCCATCAAATACTCTTTCGTAGCTTCCCGGCGTCAAGACTTCATCCGCGAGCGTTGCGACTTCCCTTCCAAGCACATCAAAGACTTTGAGGGTCACGAATTCAAGGTTGGGAATTTCAAACCTGATGGTAGTCGTAGGATTAAAGGGGTTTGGGTAATTCTGTGATAGTGATACCGTGCGGGGAAGAGTGAGTTCATCGTAATTTACGGATACCGTCGATGAACTAGTGCGAAACAGCCCCCCGCTGGTTGCCGCATACAGGACGCCACGAGAATCAACCGCCAGATCAAATACCTCTAGGTTTGTTAGTCCTGAGCTGTAGTAGTACCAGTTACCTCCCCCATCATCCGAAAAGTAGACCCCACCAAACATTCCTCGGAACAAATATCCCCTCGAATTTACCACCAGCGAACGTACGCTTCCATAAGGGGTACCGAAATCTGCGGCACTCCAACTTAGACCATTATCCGTAGTTCGAAAGGCGCCATCTTGACCTCCGGCGAAAATGTGACCCGCCGACGTTGTAAGTAAGGTATGCGCTAGATACTTTTTTCCCGGAGTTATTCCAATCCAATCCCAATGCTCACCGTTATCTGTAGATCGATATATTCCACTCACATATACATGTCCAACCGAGTCAATGAAAATCGCATCAACCCAAAGTGGGTAGCCATCGAATTGCATCCCACTGATCTTTGGAGTCCAAGTAGTACCGTTGTCTGTGGACCCGTAAAGTGCTGAATCGCCGAAAGTAGTTATGAAAACATCTCCATTCGAATTCGACGAAATACGATTCAATTTAAGTGTTGAAGATCCGCTTTGAGTCCACGAATTGCCGTTATTCATCGATCTGTAAACGCCATGTCCCCAAGTTCCAACATAGACAGTACCAAGCGAGGTCGCATGCACAGCTGTGATTTCCGAAACAGGAAAACTCAGGGCAACCCAATTCTCTGCATTGTCGTCAGACCGCCAAACGGTATCTGAGAAAGATACCGCATAGATTTCGCCGGAAGGAGCTATATCCATAGCAACAAGCTGCTGTGCGCTTAATATTCGTTTCCACGGATTCATTTGTGAAAAAGTGCCAGGGGAGCTGACCATTGCGAACATTACTGCAGATAACAGCAGTTTTTTCATACCCAGACTTTCCGCAAACTGAAATCTATCGTGTCCCTTCACAGTAGGTGCAGGTTCTCTGTCGGCACAGATTCACTTGCCTGCATAATGTTCAAATTCAGAGCGCTTCGAAATATGCTCTCCGACAACTCCTCTTCATGGTGGTTCCATCACTTTGTCCTCACAGCAATCCGAATGATCCGTTCGATTCCTCTATCAGCCATGAGCGCGTGTATATTCGAAGATGTTCCGAGTGTACCATGTAGTCTGCCGTGTGTACAACCGCCCTAAGTTACCCTCTTTTGCCTGCCTTGTCAATTGCATTTGTAGGAATGCGAGTAACCTCTGAGAGCAAGAGTGCTTTTCCCGCGAATTCGCCTGGAAGCTCGGCTTCGCGGCCGCTAAGAACGTTGTCAACGCTCTACCTTGCTCTCCGTCACTTTATTCTTTAGATTGGGCTCACAAATTATGTACCGAATCCACTCCGAGATGAACAACTTAGGAAGATTCTTCTATGCGTATCATCCTGTTCGGTCCGCCGGGGTCCGGAAAAGGAACGCAGGCAAAACTGCTTGCTGAGAAATTTCACATTCCTCATATTTCGACAGGCGATTTGTTGCGCGAAGCCGTGACGCAGCAGACTCCGATCGGCTTGAAGGCAAAGGGATATCTGGATGCAGGAGCGCTCGTTCCTGACGACATCATGATTGGTTTGATTCGCGAAGTTGTGACCGGGGGAGTGGCGAAACACGGGTTTATCCTGGATGGATTTCCACGGACGATTCCCCAGGCTGAAGCTCTCGATCGCTTGTTTCTGGAAGTAGGCATTCATCTGGACGCTGTTATCAGTCTGAGAGTGGAGCACGATGAAGTGATCAGACGACTGACAGATCGCCGCGTGTGCAAGTCGTGCGGACGTATCTTCAACTCAGGGCAGATTCTCAAAGGCAATCCGATGAAATGCCCGAACTGCGGTGGAGAATTGTTCCAGCGCTCTGATGACACTCTCGCCACGGCAAAGAAACGCTTGGATGTGTATCTGCGCGATACCAAGCCTATCAAAGAGTACTACCGAAGAACGGGCCGGTTTACCCAGATCGACGGCATGCGCGGTGTTTCGCACGTATTCGACGAAGTTGTGGAGATTCTGCGCAAGGCGAATTCATCCGCAGGGACAGTCTGACGCTGCACGATGGATCAGTTTCGACCAATACCGCCAGCTGCATGCAGGCCCTACGTTGTCGCTCATCGCGGGATCTCGGGCAAGGCTCCCGAAAATACACTTGCCTCCTTCGCTCTGGCTTGCGAGACACCGGGGATCGATATGATCGAGCTTGATGCCCGCCTCTCGAAAGAGAACGAGGTGGTGGTGCTGCACGATCGTACGCTGCAGCGGACATCGACGGGCAATGGCGCGGCCCGAATCTATACGGTGGCAGAGATGAAGGAATTCGATGCCGGCTCCTGGTTCGACCCGGTTTTCTCCGCGGAGCGGATTCCCACCCTCAGGGAGGTTCTCACCCTTGTGAACAAAAGAAGGTGGGTCAATATCGAGCTCAAGTCGGATTTCTTCTTTCCCGAGAAACCGGAGTTGCTCGAGCGTCGGGTGCTCGAAACGGTGGGCGAGCTCGGATGTGATGAGTGTGTGATGTATTCGTCGTTCAATCATCGCATGATGGCCAACGTCAAAAGATTCAACCCCAAGGCCATAACCGGCGTTCTGTATAGCGTGGGAAGGGATTTTGGCAGGATGCCATCGAAGTTGGCAGGACGGGTCGGGGCCTCCGTTTTCGTATGTGCAAAGCGTGAAGTGACGAAACGGATGCTCGATGACGCACGAACAAACGGTATAGCCTTCTACGTGTATACGCTCAATTCCACATCCTCTGTAAGCAAAATGATTGAGCTTGGTGTCGATGGAATCCTCTCTGACATCGCTGACAACATCGTGCAGTTTGTCAAGAGATGACCCCCGTCACGCATCGGTTTGGTTCTGAAAAGGCTTTTTTCCATATTAGGGCATCAGCCCAGTCCACACATACCCAAGAAGGAAGCAAGAACGCATGAAGGCAGGCAGGTATTCAATTCTCCTTGGACTCCTGATGGTGTCAGCATTTAATCTCTCTGCCCAGCAGGATCTCTCAAGCCAGCTCTCAAAGGTCGCTGGTACAAACGCAGTGAACTATCTTGCTCCACTTTTCTCAGCGTGGGGTGCCGACCTCAACAGCGGATTCTACCATTCCGCCGACTTGCACGACGTCCTTGGATTCGACGTCGGCCTGAAGGCTGGTGCTATCCTGGTGAAAGACCAGGACAAAGTCTTTGATTTTCTCCTACCGGATCACATTACGTACAACGGTGTTACACTTCAAGCTGGCGTTGACTACGATAACGTGATCCCGGGCTCTCCAACGGCATTGGGACCGAGCACGGGGAAGACGGTTGCGGTGAAAGTGAAGCAGACCTCTTCATTTGTCCCCCTTCGCGGACAGACAATCCTGAACTTTACTACGCCACAGGGTTTTGATATGAAATACGCTCCGTTGCTTATGCCTCAAGCAGCGATCGGATTGCCGTTCGGCCTGGAAGTCATTGGCAGATTCGCCCCCAATATTACCTTGCCAAATAATGTGGGAAAGGTGAACTTCATCGGCTTCGGCCTTCGTCACAGTATTGATCAATATATTCCGATGATGCCGATCGACGTCGCGATCCACTTCATGACGCAGAAACTGACCATCTCCGACATGAATGACAACAAAATCCTCGGGGCGAGCGGCACCGCTTATGGCATCGAAGTCAGCAAAAGCCTGGCCCTGCTTACCATTTATGGCGGCTATCAGATCGAGAAATCGTCTTGGACCGTGGAATCATATTCCTATTCTGATCCATCGACAGCAGCCTCGATCAAGTTGCCGGGCTTTTCTATCGATGGACAAAACACCTCACGATTTCATGCCGGAGTCAGAATTCTCCTGCTCATCATCAATATTCATGCTGACTATTCGTTCGCGAAACAGCCGGTGGTAGCTGCAGGCATAGGGATATCATTCCGGTGAGTCCTGATCTTTGCGGAATGCTGCTCGCGCTCGTGTCAGCATCCGTGATAAAGGATTTTTGATCCGTGCACGGTTGAAGAGACTACTCGCACCCATGGCTTTACGAACATCGATTCTTTCCTGCGCTTTCCTTCTCCTCCTCTCTCATTGCGAGATGCGCGATCGTCCGCTCGCTGATGCGACAGACCTCTTCGAGCGCGCGATTTCACTCTATGAAGACCGGGCATACCTCCGGGCGGAGTCCCTATTCGTTCAATCACTTCCTGTCTTCGAACGCGCCGGCCAGATGTACACAGTCGTTGAAGCCAACCGCTATCTCGGACAGATCTACCAAGCACAAGGACGATTCTACGCAGCGCTAGGAAGGTTTGAGACTGCGTTGCGGCAAACAAAGTCAGTCAAAGATTTTCGGAGCGAAATGATCATCGACGGCCTGATCGGTGATGCGTATGCATCTCTCGGTGGCGATTTGTCCGCTCTGACGTCGTATCGTGAGGCACATCGTCTCAGCTCTGCATTCAATGATCTCGACGCGAAAGTGTCGCTGGAGCTGCGCATGGCAAAGGTTGCCATGTACAATGAGCATCTCGACGAGGCACTTACATACTTCCAGTCAGCATCGACCTATTACGGAGGGAAGGAGGGAGATAGTGCTGCCGTGGCGCTTCGCGGAATTGGCGAGGTGTATTTGCGGCAGAAGAAGTATGACCTTGCCCAGACAGCGTTCACGCAAGCCCGTTCGATTACGCAGAAAGGCGACCAAATCGTCCTTGATGCTCAACTTCGGCTGGATCTCGGGCTCATCCAGCAAGCGCTCGGAAACTATAATGAGGCGCTTCAGTGGTTTCGGGATGCGGTCAACAATCTCCGCAGCAAGAAAACCGGCCGGGAACAGGAAATTGTCCTGGTCTTCAACATTGGCCTGATCTATGAAGAAAACGGCCGCTTCCCTGATGCAAAAAAATACTACTCTGAAGCGGAGGGACTGGCGCGGACCGTGGGTGATGGTATCGCTGAGGGATACCTGGATCTGTTCATTACCCGGTGTGATGAGCGCGCTCTGAATGCCAATCAGAAGGTTCAGGAAGTTAGCCGGCTTGTTCAGGAATATCAGGCTGTAGCGCAGAAGTTCCAGTCAGTCGGTCATCGCTCGGGCGAAGCCTACGCGCACGCACAGGTCGGTCGCCTTCAGGAAATGGTCGGTAATCTGGTCAAAGCACGGGACGAATACCGCGAAGCCATCGAGGTGGAGGAAACAACGTTTGGTGAGTTCAGTATTCCGGAAATTCACCAGCCGTATCAGAATGCACTCACTCTGAAATCAGAGCGCATCGCGTGGTATGCCCAGCTCGCAGGAATCCTCATCCAGATGAAGGTGAGGGAGGAAGCCCTCGCTGTCGTGGAGCTGGGGTCTCAACGGTCGCTGGCAAACATGCTACAAGACGTTTCAATCGCAGTCCGGCATCCCAGTCTCAAGCCGGACCTTCTCAAGGCTCGTTCGGTTCTGCAGGAGTTGAGGATGCTCCAGATTGAGCAGTCCAGCATTCTCTCGATGCGAAGGGAGTCGTTCAATGCCGCGACGGTGAATAGCCTCCACACGCAGATCTCGTCACTGCAGCGGGAATTTACCACACTTTCGGATCGTATCGCCGGTCAATTTCCAAATTACGAACCACTTCTTCACATCGGGTTCACGAAAATCAAAGAAGTCCAGGCGAGCATTCCTCCGGGTACGCTTGTCGTTCGCTTCCTTCCGGCCAACGAACAACTCCATATCTTCGCTCTGACGCGGACAAAGTTCGAGATCAAGAGCACTGTCATTTCAAGGGAAAAATTGCTGTCGCTCGTCGCAGAGTACGTCCGCCTGCTGAATGATCCCAGCGTCTATACGGGATCGGCGGGAGAGACCAGCCTCACAACAATGACCAGGTTTGCGACATTATCCACGCAGCTCTATGACTATCTCCTGCGTCCGGTCGACTCGATGCTGGAACGAAATCTCGTCATCATCACGAGCCCGGAATTCGAGCGCTTTCCCTTCCACACGATCGAGCGACAGGATCGGGGGGGCTCCGTGAAGTATCTCATTGAAATCACGAGCGTGGATTATCTCCCCTCACTGGCTTCGATCAGATACAAAACAACCGAGGCTGAACGGATCAACAAGGTCGTGGCACTCGGGAATCCAACGGGAAAAAACTGGTCGATTGACTACGAACTGAGAGACATTCGGAGTTTCTTCAAGGAAGCAACGATCTACATCGGGAAGGAAGCGACGTGGGAGAATTTGAAGGATGTCAAAGCGGACGTGCTTCAGATTTCTTCAGACTTTCTCATGGGAGAGGGGGACTCCCCGCTTGGTGTCGTCGGCCTCGCAAATATCCAGAATCCGGACGAGGTTGCGAAAACTCCCTTTGAACAACTCACCCAAATCCAGGCGCCTCCGCTGATCATCCTTTCGAATCAGTATGGACAGGGGTTGGGCCTTTCAACGATCCACGCTCTCGTGTTGCGCATGAACGGCACGTCTGACGTTTTCCTCAATGCCTGGTTCTCGGAGCGAAAGGCCACAAAGTTCTTCAGCGAATTCTTCTATACCCATCTTGCCAACGGGCTCGCTCCCGGTGATGCCTACAGGCAGGCTCTTCTCAATCTTATCCGCACACGCGATGTGAGTCATCCTCACTCATGGGGGCAGTTCTTCCATTTTGGAATCGGCTGAGGCGCTGTCCTTTCGCTGGAAAACCCTCCTCGTCCTCAAAGCATGTCCTGGTTTGTATGGACCTCTCGACGCAAAAAAAACCGGCGAGGTATTCAGCCGGGTTGCGTGAAAAGCCTATCATTGGTGGAGGAGCCGCGGCGGGCCTTGATCAATCCGCCTCAGTCTGATTATCGGCATCGCACCTTGATACTTCCAAGCCCTGAGCCAATCTTGATTGTCAGGGTCTTGTCACTCTGTGCGAAATTTTCACTCTCGTACGTGTTCTTCTTGGTCTTCTCAAAACTGTCGTCAACATCGATGCTCGAAAACCAGCTGTCGTCAGTGATGATGCGCGTTGGAGTTTCTTTGGGAACGTAGACGGTTATTGCACCGAGTCCTACCTCGACCTCAGCATATGCTTTTTGCTGGAGTTTGCCGGCGAAGTCGAGTGTATAGGCACCGACACCTCCGCTGAATTTGAGTTTTCGGAAGTTGAGGTTTGTAAGGTGGCTCGCTGAGAATTTGCTTACCCCCGACTCTATGTTGACGTTCTCGCAGGAGATCGCGTTGGGCTCATCACAATGAAGTTCGGCGGAGCTCGCACCGGCCGATATCTTGAGGCTCTTCATTTTCAAACCTGTGAAATCGAGGTAGGCTCTCCCGGCGCCGACTCCGATCTTCATGGAAAGCGGCAGGCCATCTGTGAACTTTGCCGTCAGCTCTCGTTCATCCGGATGGTTGTGATTTCCTTTGAGTTCTTCCCAGGAAATAGACGATGAACGGTGCTCCTGGCGCCTCTTCTCATCTGTCAGATTGATTTCGAGATTGCCCCGGCCGTCCTCGATATCGTAGAACATCTCCAACTGACGTTTGTCATCGTTCTCTCTGCAGTATTCGGCAGCCACAATCTTGTTACCGTTACCTCGCAAAATATTCAAGGTCCCAAACGATGCGACGAGCGAAATCGAAACTTCTTTTTCGGAGGTTCGGGTAACCTCACGACGCAGCACCTCCTGTTGAAAAGCGTTGAGGTACGGAGTTGTCCCCAGCACGCAGAGCGAGGAAAGAAGCAGGTATCGGTTTTTGACTGAGATGTTCATTGCTCTCAAAAGGCCCTAGGAGTCCTGCATAAGCTTACGTAAAGAGGGAAACGGAGTTACAGGGAGTTACTAGTAATGGCGGAGTCTGTCTCGTAGAAACTTGTTGAGCATTTCACGGGCGCGGAAAATGTGTGCTTTTACGGTGCCCAACGGAAGTTTTAGGATTGCGGCAATTTCTTGGTACTCTTTCTCTTCAACATGCCGTAAGTGTATGACATGCCGATACTTCGCGGGGAGCGAATTGATGGCATCCTCGAGAAGCTTCTTACGCTGTCTGTCAATGAGATCTTGATCCGGCTCATATGTTGAATCAGGAAGTTCGTATGTGTAGTCACTTTCCTTCGATTCGATGGGCTTGTCAATCGAGAAGGTCTGAAGCTTCTTACGGCGGATGTAATCGATGCAATTGTTGGTTGCGATCTTGTAGAGCCATGTCGAAAAAGCGAACTCGTCGTTGAAGCTCGACAAGGACATGAATGCCTTAATGAACGCTTCCTGTGTCAGGTCTTCAACCTCATCCTTGTCACGAATCATACGGTAGATGAGATTATAAATTGATTCGTGATACTTCTGTCGGAGTTTTCTGTACGCACGCTGGTCGCCCGCAAGGGCGCGCCTGATCAATACGGCGTCCTCCTCGCGTGATTCAATTCGTCTTTGTTCGGACTTGCTGGCTGGTTCGCGCGTGGGGGGAGAATCGGCGGCACTATGGGGCTTCTTGCTTTTTGCCATTCTGCTTGGACCTGTGGTCGGCGATTCTGCGGTGGTGACTCGGAAAATCGTTCGTGAACGCTTGCCCGACACGAAAGCTATAAAAACGTACCACAGAAAGTAGCTAAAAAAACCGTGAGCTGCAACTGAAGCAGCAGGCTTCGTTTGCATCCGTGTGCGAATTTGATTACTTTTTTAAAATGCTAAGAGATGATCAACAGCGAGCGATGTTCATAACGTTTGAAGGACTCGATTTCTCGGGTAAATCGACGCAGGTGGGTCTCCTCTCGGAGGGATTGACCAAAGCCGGAATGAAGAGTGTCGTCGTCAGAGATCCTGGCGGCACTGCCATCGGTGAACGCATCCGAGCGGTTCTCCTCGACAGGAAAGTGCTGACGATGTCTGATTACACTGAGCTCTTTCTGTTTTCCGCCAGTCGATCACAACTTGTTCACGAGGTTATTAAGCCAACGCTGGTAGGGGGAACGATCGTCGTCTTAGACAGGTTCTATGATTCTACGACGGCTTACCAGGGATGGGGGCGAGGTCTGCCACTCGATGCAATCTCGACCATCAATCATCTTGCTTCGCACGGACTGGTTCCGAATATCACGTATTTCATGGACATCCCAGTGGATGAAGTTGAGCGTCGGAGGCTTCGGCAGAAGATAGGAGCTGATCGGATGGAAATGAGTGGACGCGCATTTTATGAACGAGTGCGCGAGGGGTTTCTTCATCTGGCGAGCGTTGAGCCGAGATTCGAAGTCATCGACGGGATGCTCGGCATCCAGGAAATCCACACGAAAGTCTGGAGCCGGTTCGAAAAGGAAATACACGCAGTTTCGGGGGGAAAAGAATCTGTTCAGGGAAAGAGGAGAGAAGGATGAGTGAATTAACACGACGTTTATTCGACGTTTTGCATAAGCGGATGACCCTTTCAGTGAAATCGCTCGGCTTGCTGGCAATTGTTGTCATCGCATGCGGATTCCTGGTCGGCTTTTTCGGAAGAAGTGATGACGATCTGATGCTCAAGACCCGTCAATGGATCGGGGTTTTTGGCAAGGTATATACAGAAGTCGCGCTGAACTATGTTGATCCGGTGGACCCCGAGCGGTTTATGCATGCGGGGATTGACGGAATGCTAAAAACGCTGGATCCGTACACTGTCTATCTTGGTGAAAAAGAATCCGATGAGATGGACCTCGTGACCACAGGGAAATATGCAGGGGTGGGCATCACGATCGGGGTTCGCGATGGGTACATCACGGTCCTCAGTCCTATGGAAGGATTCTCGGCAGCCAAGCAGGGAATTCAGAGTGGAGACCGGATCCTCGAGGTCGATGGAAAGCCGCTGAAGTCTCTCTCGACAGATGATGTCCGTGAACTTGTCCGGGGAGTCCCCGGGACGTCCCTGAAGATGAAAATCGAGCGTGAAGGCGAGCTAAAGCCACTCGAATTCGTCCTCATCCGTGAGGAAATCCCTGTCAGGAATGTGACGTATGCCGGTTTCGTTTCCGATGGAATCGCCTATATCCGGCTTGAGAGGTTCTCGAGAACAGCGGGAGATGATGTCCGAACATCAATCAAGGATTTGCGGAGCAAGGGGACGATCAAGGGTGTGGTCCTCGATTTGCGCGATAACCCCGGGGGATTACTTGACATTGCCGTTGATGTGGTCTCTAAATTCCTTCCTGAGAGCACGCTCGTCGTATCCACGAGGGGGCGCCGGAGTGATTCAGAACGGAAATACTATTCAACGGAAACGCCAATGCTGGGTGATGTCCCGCTGGCAGTGTTAGTTGATCGGGGAAGCGCGAGTGCAAGCGAAATCGTTGCCGGTGCAATCCAAGATGTTGATCGTGGGGTCATCGTTGGGACGCGATCGTTTGGAAAAGGGCTGGTTCAGACCATTACGCGAATAACCGAAAACAGCTCGCTCAAGATCACTTCCGGTTGGTACTATACCCCCAGCGGCAGGAGCATTCAGGAAATCGACTATTTTCATAGGACGAAAGACGGGGTGTTTACAGTAAAGCCTGATAGCGCTCGGAAGCAGTTCAGGACGGCTCACAACCGGATTGTCCTCGACGGTGAAGGAATTGTGCCTGATTCGACGGTGCCCGATGAGCCGACAAACCGGCTGCTTGATGAACTGACCCGCAAGGCGATGCTGTTCAAGTTCGCTAATCATCTTGCCACAGAGAAAAGGAGCTTCCCTGAGAATTTTGAAGTGACAGATGAGTTGATCCGGGAGTTCGATGCGTTCTTGAAAGAAAGAGATTTCCAGTACGAGGAGGAGGCCGAGGTTCAATTGAAGGCGCTTCGTGAGACGGGGGGGAAGGCGCGCTATGGAAAGTCGTTTTCTGATGAGGTGGACCGGCTCGAGAAGATCATAGGTGTTGAGAAGGGGCGCGCATTCGAGC